>CAZLCS010000014.1:0-111822 GCA_964557955.1 uncultured Syntrophobacteraceae bacterium | reverse complement strand
GGTTACAGGTGGTTAGCAGCTGTCAGGTCACGATTTTTTTGGAACTTCGGTTTAGGATTTCAAAGAGATCCTTGAGCTTGTTCCGCAGTTCCCTGCATTTTTCCCGTTTGCCGATCACGCCGCTCTGCTCGTCGTACTCCGCGCGAAGCATTTTCACATTCACGGCCAGGCCTTGCGCAAACTGGGGATCGGGGTCTTCGATCTTCTCCAGACGGGAGCCGGCCATCCGGATGGTCGTCTGGACCATCTGAAAATCGGATTCCGTCGGAGTGGCCGATTTGAGCAGCCGTGTAGCCTCGTCCAATGAACGGGCGGCCTGCCGGAGGATCGTGGGGGGTGCACCGGAAGTCCTGGACCGCAGGGTCTCCAGTCTTTGCGCCACTCCATCGAGCTCTTCCACCAGCTCGACGCGCCTGGAAAGGAACTCGATCTCCTTTTCGAACCGCTTGAGCTGTTCGGCCGCGTCCGCATTCAGCATGCCCAACGCCCGGATCACCTCCCACAGACGCAGCCGCTCCACACGCACGCCGACCCGCAGCGCCGAGTCGGTCTTCCGCGAAATCGAGCGCGTTTTCTGAGCCAGCTCATCGAGGCGTTTGGCCAGCTCGATTCGAGTCAGTTTGTTCGGAATCCACAAACCCAGAAACAGTGAGCAAAGCCCGCCCAGCAGAAGCACTCCGAAAAGTATCAGGCTTCCCCACCACGATTTGATCCCATCAGACCAGTGGGACAGGCGAAGCTGCAAAGGCAGCGTCCTCACAGGCCCTCCCGGACTGCTGACAGAGCTCACCTTGGGCGTGAAGGCCAGGATCAGAAGAGCGGTCCGCTCCGCATCCTTGAAAAGCCCAGAGAACCAGTGCCTGAACCACTCTCTCGGAGAGTCGACGGCAACAGACAGCACACCCCTCGGCGGCAAGGCTGCCTCTTCCTTCAAGACCTCTGACTCGCCGGGAACCACGAGGCACCAGGTGACGGCGTAAGTCTTGGGGTCATCGTTCCTGATGACCAGCGATCCTTTGCGATTTCGCTCCAGATGTAAAACGGGCTTTTCGGGCGTGGAGGACTCGACACGCACATTGAAAGGGACGTCGGTGTGCACCGCATTCAGGGTGTAAGCCTGGCCGTTCACCTGCAATTCAGCACTGGATTCGCCGGCCTCCCACAAGTTGGACACTTCGATCTTGATGGACTGGACGTCACCACCCCCAATCCGGGACTCCACCAGGGGCTTTCCGGCAGCGTCACCTTCTGCAAAGAACAACGCCTCGGTAGCCATGGGCTTCCCGGTGGTATGGTTCGCGAAGTTCCCCAGGGTGATCAAGAGCGGCGCATCGAGCTCGCCTTCGTTGCGGACGTGGAGCCATGCCTGGGCGCGGTTGGTCGCGCCGTCGACAATCATCACGGGAATCCCGCCCAGAGGCCTCACCGTGGCCTCATGCGCCACGATTCTGCCGGCATTCAATCCCGTAACGGGCCCGAGCAGGAAAGCCAGGCAGGCTGCTGCCCATCCCCAAATCAATGCAGACGTGTTCTTCATGGCATCTCTCCCGTCCATATCCTCTTGTATTACCGATGATCTGCAGGTTACTATGTGTTGTTTTTAGTATTCTGGCCTGATGCGCCTGGCTTTCATTCAGGAATGTTCACTTCGGGAAGGATGAGGCTCCATGGTCCTGGTGGCCATCATTGGCAGACCCAACGTTGGCAAGTCCACCCTCTTCAATCGCATTGCCGGCAGACGGCGGGCGCTGGTGGACGACTTCCCGGGAGTGACCCGCGACCGTAATCAGACGGAAGTGGTTTGGGACGACAAGCACTTCCTGTTGGCGGACACGGCCGGATACGGCGTAACGGGCGACACGGCCCTGGAGGAGGGAACCCTTCAGCAGGTCCGGCTCGCCATTGAAGAAGCCGATATTGTCCTCTTCCTGGCCGACGCAAAGACAGGCCTTCACCCCGAAGATCATTCCCTGGTGCAGTTGGTTCGGCGATCGGCCAAACCCTCTTTCTTCGCCGTGAACAAGATCGACGGGCCCGAGCAGGCTAAAAACATGTCCGAGTTCTTCGAGCTCGGGCTGGAGCGGATCTATCCCATCAGTGCCGCTCACGGGTTCGGAGTCGGCGAGCTGCTGACGGATCTGGCAGAAGCCGTTCCGGATGCCGAAGGGACAGTCGAAACCGACGAGGATACGGGTGAAATCCGAATGGCCATCATCGGGCGCCCCAACGTCGGCAAATCGACACTCATGAACCGGCTTCTGGGCGAGTCGCGCGTCGTTGTCAGCCCGGTTCCCGGTACCACGCGCGACGCCGTGGATTCGCCCTTCGAACTGGACGGCCGGCGTTACCTGTTGATCGACACGGCCGGTATCCGGCGCAAGGGCCGGGTCCGTGAGAAGATCGAGAAAATCAGCGTCATCAAGGCCCTTGAAAGCGTCGAGCGCAGCCATGTTTCGCTCCTCCTCCTGGATGCCCTGGAGGGCGTGACCGACCAGGATCTCCACATTGCCGGCTATGTTCAGGAACGGTTTCGTGGTTGCGTCATTGGAGTCAACAAATGGGATGCGGTGGACAAGGACCCCAGGTTTGTCAAGAATTTCAAGGCTGAGATCCGGGAGCGGTTCCGTTTTCTCCCTTATGCCCCGTTGCTGACATTCTCCGCCCTGAGCGGAAAACGTGTCAACAAGATTCTGCCCACCATATGCGAGGTGTTTGAGCAATATAATCGGAGAGTCACTACCGGCCTTGTCAATCGGACGCTCGAGCAAACCGTCCAGAGGCATGAGCCGCCCATAGTTGCGGGACGGCGCCTCAAGTTCTTTTACGCGACTCAGAGCTCCGTGCGGCCGCCAACCTTTGTTCTTTTCTGCAACCGTCCGGACGCCATCCATTTTTCCTATGAACGCTACCTCACCAACCAGTTCCGGGAGGCTTTCGGTCTCACCAGGACGCCGATCCGGATGGTCTTTCGGGGGCGTCAGAGAGATCAGGGCTGAAGGTTGATGGAGTGAAGCTGTGAAAGTGGCGGTCAAGCGGCAGATAGTACTTCCATGGAGCCAGGTGCTCAGGATCTCTTTCAATTCTGTGCGCGTGAGGCTGTTTCGATCCCTCATTACGACCTTGACCCTTGCTTTGGCGGTCTCGTTCGCAGCTTACACGTGGGGGGGCTACGAGATCCTGAACGGACTCTGGCCGGCTGCAGACAAGGCCCTTCAGGAGGCGATTCTCGCTGCCGGGTATGAGCTGGTCGGGGGCGAGTTCGGAACGGGCCCTAAAGACCGCTGGCTGGCATTCCTTTCCCTGCTCGTGTGCGTGGTCGGGATCGTGAACGCTCAGCTCATGTCGGTCACCGAGCGCTTTCGTGAAATCGGCACATTCAAATGCCTGGGAGCTCTCAACACCTTCGTGGTGAGGATTTTTGTTCTCGAAGCGATTTACCAGGGTTTTCTGGGTGGGTTCGCAGGCAGTGTGGCCGGAATTCTCGTGATCAGCATGTCGCTTCTACTCAAGTTCGGATGGCAGGTTCTGTTTCAGTATCCTTTGTCTCAGATTATCGTGACGTGCCTGGAGACGACGCTTCTGGCCGTTCTCCTTTCGCTGCTGGGAGTGATTTATCCGGCCTTGGTCGCAGCCCGGATGCAGCCGGCCGTCGCCCTGCGTTCTGAAGCCTGATTCTTTGAGTGTCTGTGTCTGGTACTGGGTTTGAGGATCCAACTCAGGCTTCCGTGGTGGTGTCAAAACTTATGGGAATGCCGCGAGAGCCGTCACAGGAATGGAAACCCGATCGCTGACACCCGACACCGGAAGTATTAAGATGCACTCACGGGCATCTTTCTCGTCATCCGTTTACCATGAACGGGATTCCACTATGAATCTGGAAGCGGTACACAATGTGGTCCGCCTCTCCGAGGTCGTGAAAACCTTCAGGATGGGCGGCAACACCATCGAAGCCCTCAAGGGGATCGACCTCTCCATTCGGGTCGGGGAGTATCTTTCCATCATGGGGCCGTCCGGATCGGGGAAATCCACCCTTTTCAACATGATCGGCGCATTGGACAAACCGTCTTCCGGTCGCGTCTTCATCGACGAGGTCGACGTGGCGCAGCTGGATGCCTATGAGTTGGCCTGGCTGCGATGCAGGAAGATCGGCTACATTTTTCAGACGTTCAACCTGATCCAGGTGATGACGGCCATCGAGAACGTGACGCTGCCGATGATCTTCGCCGGCATGAGCCGTGACGAATACCTGGAAAAAGGCATGGAGCTCCTGAAGGTCGTCGGACTGGCCGAACGTTACCACCACAAGCCCTCGGAGCTTTCGGGAGGCCAGCAGCAGCGAGTGGCCGTTGCACGTGCGCTGGCCAACGATCCGGCTATTATTCTGGCGGACGAGCCCACCGGGAACCTGGATCTCACCACCGGAGAAGAGATCATCACCCTGCTCAAGCAACTTTCCACCGAACGGGGGGTGACCATCATTTCCGCCACACACGACATCAAGATGCTCAACGTGTCCGACCGTGTGGTCTGGATCCGCGACGGGCGCATCCATCGTATCGAAGATCGTGACAACCTCAAGATCTCCGTGGGTGAAGTGGCATGAGGACTTGGACCGGGAGAAAGAGAACAGCCTCATATGGAGCATTGCCGAGAAGCATCCCGAGGTCACGGCCCATCATTTCGTTGAATACCGGAGTCCAGGTGTCCGAATGGCTTTGGCGGCCGGGCTTTCGCCGGGGCGAGAACATTGAAGGTTCTCCTGGGAATGTTGAGCGCGGACTACGCCGGCTTTGCGTCCTCGGCATGCTGTCCTTGCTGCTCTGTGCAGTCCCGACCTTCTCCCTGGCTGAGGACTTCTCGGCCGACCTTCGATTCTTCGCGTCCCTCGGCGACCGATCCACGGGAACCCCGGGAAGTGAGAAAGCAGCGGACTACATCGCCGATGTATTCAAGGAGGCAGGTCTCCAGAGCGTGGGATTCCAGAAATTCCTGGCCCCTGTACCCAAGGTTCAATCCGCCTCCATCGAAGCGGACGGCCGCCGGTGGACTCTTTATCCCTGGGGCCCCAACCTCGCCTACCTTCCCATGACCCCCGAGGAGGGCCTCAGCGGCCCTCTGGTCTACCTGGGGAGCGGTTCTTTCCAAGAATTCGACGGGAAAACCGTTGAAGGTGCGGTCGTCCTGATGGAGATGTCCTCGCACAAGAACTGGCTCAATGCTCAAATGGCCGGGGCCAGGGCCCTGGTCTATCTGGGAGACGACCTCAATACGCGCGGTGATTTCGAGGACAAGGACACGACGACTCCTTTGGCATTTCCGCGCTACTGGGCTCCCCGCGAGACGGCAGCGGAGCTGAAACGACTTGCATCGCCCGCCTCCGCCCGGGCGACGGTTCGATCTCAGGTCCGCTGGGAGCATACGCTCGTGCGCAACTGCTTCGGATTGCTGGAAGGCCGGCATCCGGACCTCAAGAAGGATCTCGTCATCCTGGACGCCTTTTACGACAGTTCATCCCACGTGCTCGGTCTGGCTCCAGGCGCCGATGAGGCGACTTCCATCGTGACCCTTCTCCGGATGGCGCGTGAGCTCGCCAGGGACCCACCTGAGAGGAGTGTGCTCTTTCTCGCAGCCGTGGGAAACGGACAGGGTCTGGCCGGGATGCGGGAGTTCATCTCCGGGCTCACGGAGAGACGCAAGCTCATCCGTAATCAGTCCAAGGCGCTTCAGGATCAGAAACAGCTCACGGAGCGGCAGCTCGATCTCATTGCCAAAAGCGATCCCTTTTCCCTTCAGGATCCGAACGATCGCGCCATACTGTGGAAGGTAGCGGTGGAAAGGGCGAAGGACCGCGCCGACGCTCTCACGCGTGAGATTCAATATCAGAAGGCCCTCAAGCGGGCCGATCTGGCCGATAAGGTGGAAGATCCGCGCCCCTACCGCCGCCTTTCCTGGCGCAGCGGCATGGAGGAACTCAACGATGCGGAAAAGGGGCTCATGCAGGAGCTGCTCCGCGATGCGTCCGGAACCCTCGCGCTCAATAGAAAGGAATTGAAGCTCCGCATCGAGGCCCTCAAGTCCACCAACGCCATGCGCAGCTTGCTCGATCAATATCGTCCGATCCTGTTCCTGAGCCTGTACTTCTCGTCCCGCTCCCCTTATGTCGGCCTCGTCGAAATGGGGGAGACCTACCCCGTTCGTGAAAACGTCAAGCGGGTGCTTCGCGCCACGAGACTCGCGGACATGTTGACCCAGACCGGGGAGGACGTTTCGAGGGAAATGGGCTTCAAATCCAACATCCGGAGCGTCGGGCGGGGGACCGTCGGGGAGGAATCCTTCACCAAGCCCCCGACGGCTTCAAACCCCTGCTGCGATGTGGGTGCCCTGGCCGGACTCCAGGCGTTTTCGCTCATGACCCTGGACGACCATCGCCCTCTGTGGTCGACGCCGCATGACACGCTGGAGCGGGTGAATACGGAAAACGTCCGACTCCTGTGGCTCTCCATGCCTCTGATTATGAGAAGGGTGCTCTCCCACCCAACTCTGGATTCGATCTCACAGCCGGGACTGAAGGGCCTCGCCAGCCTCGAGGGCCGCGCCATGTTCATTCGGCAGGGTGAGCTGTTTCCGGATCAGCCCGCTCCCGGCACCATCATCTCCGTCCTCCAGGGGAAGTCCGTCTTCAGAACGATGGCTCACCAGGACGGCTCCTTTCTCCTCCGGGGTCTCGCCAACAGTCGCGTATCGCTGGAGAAGATCATCCTGGAGCCTTACGGGATCGATCCCATAACGGGGCGCGTGGCCTGGACCGCGGACAAAGTGCAGACGGGAAAGGTCAACTACCGGATCAAGGTCAAAACGGACCTCGCCAGCACCTCGCTCGTGATGTTCCGCTGCGAGCAGACCGACGTGGTGGGGACATTCAACCCGCAGAATATAAGGCATCTCACCAAGGTGGACCTCCTGGATGCCGCCACTGAAGCGCTCCCCCTGAGGTACTGGTACAGCCGGGTTGACGGACGCGACACCATGGCCATTTCGGTGTTTCTTGAGAAAGGAACCCGCTTCAAACTCATCATGGCCGAATCGCTGCTCAACAAGGAACTCTTCCTCCTCAACAGCAGTCCCGAAGCTCCGAATGGCAACGGCTACCTCATCGGCTCTCCCGGCTCCATTTCGCTGGCTCCCTACCAGGTAGCACAGGATCTTCACCGGCTGTTGGGAGGTCGACTGGCCAACCTCACCCAGCACGGCATCATGAATGTTCACCTGGAGTCGCTCTACCAACAGTCGGCAGAAGGGCTGGAAAGGGCTCGGACAGCCCTCGAAGACCAACGGTTCTCGCAGTTCTGGGGGAGCATTGTGGAAACATGGGCTCGCCTGGATTCTGTCTACAGCGAAATCGAGCGGACCCAGCGGGATGTCCTCACCGGGGTCATGTTCTTCATTGCCTTATTCGTTCCTTTCGCTTTTTGCATGGAACGATACCTCTTCGCCTTTCGAGGCGTGTATCAGCAGATCGTGGCTTTCTTTCTCATCCTCATCATCACCATTCTCATCATTCAGGGACTTCATCCGGCATTTCAGCTGACTTACAGTCCGATGGTGGTCATCATCGCCTTTTTTATCGTCGGCCTTTCCCTGCTGGTGAGCTGGATCCTGTTCATGCGCTTCGAGCGTGAGATGGCCGAGATGCACAGCCGGACGGCACGCCTGAAGACTCCCCAGGTGAGCAAATGGCAATCCTTCGGGGCGGGGTTTGCCATCGGGGTCTCCAATCTCAATCGACGTAAGCTGAGAACGGGACTGACGTGCATCACTCTCATCATTCTCACTTTCACGGTCATGTCGTTCACCAACGTCAAAACGCTTCACAAACCGGCCATGACCCGCCTCTCCGACGACACTCCCTACGCGGGAATCATGCTCAGGCATCCGTACCGCCTGCCGTTGACGAGCATGCTGCTCGAGGACATGTCCACCCGGTTCAGGGGAGAAGTTGCCGTGTCGTCCCGTGGCTGGATCGAGCCAGTCGAGCGCGGAAATCGAACCCTGACGCGCGTGCATGGGCCTAGTCGTTTCGCACCTGTCGAGGGCATACTGGGGATGGATCATCAGGCTCCGGAGCCCTTCCGAAGGGTGGTGACCCACGGGCGATGGTTTGAAGCCGGCGAGGAGAATGCGGTGCTCATGCCCCTCGTAATGGCTCGGCAGGTGGGGTTTGACCCCGAAAGAGCCCAGAGCCCGACCGTTCGCATCCATGGGATGGAATTTCGGGTGGTGGGCTTTTTCGATGCTTCCCTCCTGGAGAGGATCAGAGACCTCGATCAACAGCCCATCACCCCTGCCTACCTGGAGATGAGTCAAAACGAGGATCTGTCGGAGGTTGAAATCGAAGCCATGCAGTCGGGGGAGGAAGTCCTGCCGGTGACGGAAAGGTTTCGGTTCGCCAACGCCAACAGCACGGTGATCATTCCTTACAGCGCCTGCATCAGGTACGGCGGGAACCTGCGGGCCATCTCCATCCTCCCTGACACCAAGGCAAGTCCGGTGGACCTTGCCGATGAGCTTTCGACCTGGCTGGCTTACCCGCTCTTTGTTGGCCAGGACGGCGCCTGGCAGCACAGTGTGAGCAGTGCCCTCCGCTATCAGGGAGCAGCAACGGTTCTCATCCCTATTCTCATCGTGATCTTCATCACCCTGAACACCATGATCGGTCATGTGCATGAGCGGCAGCGCGAGATCGGCACGTACACTTCGGTGGGTCTGGCGCCGACCCATGTGGGATTTCTGTTCATTGTTGAAGCCTTGTCGCTGGCTGTGATCTCCACCGTGATCGGCTACATTCTGGCCCAGGTCAGCGCCAAATACCTCGGAGGGACCGAGCTCTTCTCAGAGCTGACTTTCAACTACTCGTCCCTGGCCAGTGTGGCCTGCATGTTTCTTGTCTTCTCGGTCGTTTTCCTGGCGGCCCTCTATCCCGCCCGCATGGCTGCCGAGATCGCCATGCCCGATGTCAACCGATCCTGGACCCTTCCACCTGCGGATGGGGACGTGATCTTCATGAACCTCCCTTTCCTTCTCAAGCACGAGGAGGAGGAGGGCGTCATGGGCTTTCTGGACGCCTTCTATCAGTCCTATCTCGATTCCTCCCATGGGACGTTCATCGTGGATGACGTCAACCTGAACGTGGACAATCCGCCCATGCGCTCGGACGGGATGCCGGCCCCGGTTTGCCTGCTCATCCGCACCAACGTCTGGCTGGCCCCTTTTGACTTCGGCATCAAACAGCGGATCCATCTGCATTGCTGCCCTTCGCCCGAGAACCCGGGCTACCTCGAAATCGCCATCCAAATGATCCGGTTGTCGGGGGAACGGTCGGCCTGGGTACGGGCCAACCGCAATTTCATCAAAGCCCTCCGAAAGCAGATGCTGCTGTGGCGTCTTCTGGATCAGGAGGCCAAGGCCTCCTTCACGCGGCAGATCCCGGAGGTGCTCTCGGCTCTCCAGGGTCAAGCTGCCCGCGAGCCCGGGGCGATTGATGCCGGTTCTGGCTGATGGGGGGTTACTGGTGATCCTCAAAATGTAACTGTGGACGTGGCGGTTTTCATGTCGACGATCTCGAGAAAAGAGGGGGCATGCCAGGCATATGAACAGTAAGACCGATGGTGGCGAGGGGGCGGCGGCACAATGGAGGAGCGGGAGGCTGCCCGAAAGAACGTTGATCGCGCTCTACAACATGGGCCGCGTACTCAAGCTCAGCCCCGGCGAGAACCTCATCCCCGGATACGAGAGCGATGCCGGTGTCTTCTTCGTCATACGGGGACTCCTCAGGGTCTATGGCAAGGGTGAGGGACATTTCGCAGAGAAGACCCTCTTCGACAATTTCGAATGGTTTGCGCCCAGGGTGATAGACGGTGACTCGCCACTGGGGTATCGAATCGCAGCCGAGGAACCATCCCAGGTTCTGGCTTTGTCCGAGAAGACCCTGGCGACACTCGATCCACCACTACTCGGTTACATTCTGAGAAAGGTCAATGAATCCCATGTGCGGCGCATGCGAAGGATCGAGAAGGAAATCGCTCATGCCGACAAGGTCAACAGGTTTCTGAGCGCCTACATCGTCGAGTCCAGAACCCGCCGATGCCACGGATACGAAGGCTCGGAGATCATTCTTCCCCTGCTGCGCAACCTTCCCCGTCTCCCGGCCTATTCCACCCAGCTCGTCCAGTTGCTCGAGCATGACAATGCCCCTCAGCGTGAAGTAACTCGACTGGTCAAGGAGGACCCCTCACTGGTCAGTGAGCTTCTCAAGACGGTCAATTCTCCCTATTACGGTCTTCAGAAGAAGATCTCGGACATCAATTATGCCGTCCTTTACCTCGGCTTCAACCAAATATACCAGCTGCTGCTTTCCAGTGGGCTTCGAAAGATCATGCCGGATACCGAGGAGTTCCAGGACCTGCACCACCATTCAGTCGTCATTTCTTATCTGGCTCACGAGATCTGCCAGTTCCACGACCGGTCCAGGGCTTCGACCCTCGGGACCATCGCCCTGCTGCACGATGTGGGGAAGAGCGTCGTTCTCCTTCTTCGCAAGCAGAACCCAAAATGGGCTTTTTTCATCGAAATGCTGGATTCAGCCAGGATCGGAGCGCTGCTGCTCAAGGAATGGGGCATCCCGGCCATGATTCACGAAATCATCGACAGCCAGGAGATGGCGGAGATCATGCCACCATTCCTCATGACCACCCCCCATCGGGAGAGCATCGCGGTCCTCGATGCAGCTCACGTGGCCTGCGAGATGATCCAGGGGCGGGCCGACGGCCTGCGACATCCCTTCATCGAGGACACACGGGAGCTTCTGCAGCTCCCTGGCGAATCCTTCAAAGACTTCGTCGACGGCCACCTCCTGCGGGAGCTGAACGGCAAGCTCCACATCCTGCCCCGGCACATGAGGGACCTGGTTTCCCAGACCGATCCGAATGGCTGACCGACAAAAAACCCCCTTCACCCGTCCACGGGTAAAGGGGGTTATGAAACTTCCGCTTCAAGTCTACGCAAACATCCACAAGCTCAGAACGCTACAAAAAATCAGGCCGCTTTCTCGATTCTCACAGCACAAACCTTGTATTCCGGAATCTTGGAGATCGGGTCAAGAGCGTTGTTGGTCAGCTTGTTTACCGCAGCCTCGTAAAAATGGAAGGGTACGAAAGCCACACCACGATCGGTGATTTCCGAGACCCGCGCCTTGATCCTCAGGCTTCCACGCCTGGAAACCATGTTGATGTATTCTCCATCCACGATATTGAGACGCTTGGCATCTTCCACATTGATTTCGGCAAGGGCTTCGGGGTAAAGCCGATTCAGGGCGTTCCCCTTGCGGGTCATCGTTCCCGTGTGGTAGTGCTCGTAGACGCGCCCTGTGGTCAGGTAAAAGGGGTATTCGGCATCCGGCACTTCGGCGGAAGGCTGGTACTCGATGGGGAAAAACACCCCCTCCCCTCTCGTGAACTTCCCGATGTGGAGAACGGGCGTCCCCGGATGCTCAGGGGTCGGGCAGGGCCACTGCAGTCCCTGCTTGTCGAGGCGGTCATAGGTGATCCCACCATAGCTCGGGGTCACCGAGTTAATCTCCCGCATGATCGCGGAGGAGTCGGCATATTCCATCTCGTAGCCCATCTGCTTGGAGATGGCTGCAATGATCCGTTGATCCTCCCAGGCCTCCCCGGGGGCTTCCACCGCCTTGCGCACGCGAAGCACCTTGCGTTCGGTGTTGGAGAAGGTCCCCTCCTTCTCGGCAAAACAGGCGCTCGGAAGTACCACGTCCGCAAGCCTGGCCGTCTCCGTCAGGAATATGTCCTGAACGACCAAGAAATCAAGGGCCTTCAGGTTCTTTTCAACGTGATGAATGTCGGCATCGCTCAGCATGGGGTTCTCGCCCATGATGTAGAGCGCTTTGATCTTCTCTCCGGCAATGGCCGTCATCTCGGTCACGGTGAGGCCCACATTGGCCGGGAGCTTGGGCACACCCCAGGCTTTGACGAACTTCTCACGCACCGCCTCGTCGGTGACCGCCTGATACCCGGGAAACACATTCGGGAGGCCACCCATGTCACAGGCCCCCTGGACGTTGTTCTGGCCACGCAGCGGATTGACGCCGCCCCCCACCACTCCGACATTCCCGCAAAGCATCGACAGGGAAGCAAGGCTCTTCACGTTGTTGGTGCCCGTCGTGTGCTGGGTGATCCCCATGGCATAGAGAATCGACCCCGGCCTCACCGTACCGTACAGGCGGGCAGCCTTGATAAGGTCATCCGCAGGAATTCCCGAGACTCCGGATACATATTCAGGAGTATATTTGGCCACAACCTCTTTCAGCTCTGCGAAACCGGTCGTGCGCTCATCGATGTATTTCTGGTCCTGCAGGTTCTCCTTGATGATGACGTGCATCAAGCCGTTGATCCAGGCCACATTCGTTCCGGGTTTGGGTTGAAGCCATACCTCGGCGATATCCACCAGCTTGATCCTTCTCGGATCGATGACGATCAGCTTGGCGCCGTGCTTCGTGACGGCCTCGTGGATGTAGTTGCCGATAATCGGGTGATTCGCCGTAGTATTCGTGCCGGTGATCAAGATGACCCCTGAGTTTACTACATCCTGCAGGGGGTTGGTCATTGCTCCGCTTCCAAACGTGGCGGCAAGCCCTGCCACCGTCGAGGAGTGTCAGAGACGGGCGCAGTGATCTACATTATTCGTACCGATCACCGCGCGCATGAATTTCTGAAACAGGTAATTATCCTCATTGGTGCAGCGAGCCGAAGCAAAGCCCCCTATCGCATCAGGGCCGTGCTCCTTCTTGATGTTCCCCAGCTTTCTCGCAACGAGCCGGATGGCCTCGTCCCAATCGGCCTCCTGGAAATTCCCGTTCTTCTTGATGAGGGGCTTGGTCAAACGCTGGTCGCTCTTGACGAACTCATAACCGAAACGCCCCTTGACGCACAAGCTGCCCTCGTTGACACCCGGATCAGGCCGTCCCGTTACGCTCACGATCTGATTGTCAAGAACGTGCAAATCCATCTGGCAGCCGCACCCGCAATAGGTGCACGTCGTCGCCACCTTCTTCACCAGGAAAGATCGGCCTTTCGTAGGACTCAAATTCTCGGTGAGCGCCCCCACGGGGCATACCTGCAGACATTCGCCACAATGCACGCATCGATCAGGGTTCCCGACGATCCGCCGCCCCTCTTCCGTTTCCGCAACATCCAGGGCGCATGCTCCCTTAATCTCGCGGCAGGCCGTCACACATCTCAAACACAACACACACCGGTCAGGCCAGTGCTTGATCAGATTGGTCGCATAAACGGCTTCACGAGGCTTCGGGGGTGCCACATAATCATCTGCCCTGACCCCATATTCAAAAACAAGATCCTGCAGCATGCATTCCCCGGCCTTGTCGCAAATAGGGCAATCCAGAGGATGATGAACCAGGAGTCGCTTCAACGCTTCCTGACGCATGCCCACTAAACGGTCCGAATCAGTGGCAATCACCATACCGTCAGCAACCGTGGTGGAGCAAGCTTCGACCGGCTCGTCCATTCCACTGACTTCCACAACACACATCCCGCAGGAACCGATGGGATTCATCCGTTCGTGGTAACAGAGGGTCGGTATCTTGATCCCAGCGCTTCGGGCCGCATTAAGGACAGTGGTGTTCGCTTCGCTGACAACTTCTCTGCCGTTGATCGTTATTTTAACCGTACTCATATCCCTCTGCCTTTTTTAATGAGGACTCCGGCATCCTATATCATAGTTAATATAGAAGCCGAGATAAGAATAGCCATTTAATCTTGATCTAACCCCCTATTACAAGGCTAGATAAGACAGCTTGGCAATGGCAACGTAAGTAGCAGGGAAGAGCCCCAGAGACAGCACACCGTAGGCCGATATGCAGATAGCCGCAATGATGGCGGGAGAAAAAGCCAGCTGCCCTTCCACACCTGCCGCAGGGCTGGTTTCCTCCATGTACATCGCTATGGTCACACGCAGGTAATAGTAAACCGATACAACACTGTTGATTACGCCAATGACGGCCAGGCCGATATAACCTTCCTTCATAGCCGCAGAAAAGATGTAAAACTTGCCCATAAACCCGCCTGTCGGAGGTATTCCGGCCAAAGAGAAAAGGAACAGGCTCATCGCTACAGCTGCATACGGATTTGAATATCCAAGGCCCCTGTAATCCTGAATACGAACCCTCTTCTCCCCACGCCCGCCGAGGACCGTGATGATCGCAAACGCTCCGATGTTCATGAAGGTGTACACGAGCATGTAATACATAATGCTCGGAATCCCGAGCTCGCCGGCAGCCAGAAACGCAACCATCACGTAGCCGGCATGCGCAATGCTCGAGTATGCCAACATGCGCTTGATGTTGTCCTGCACCAGCGCGATAACATTCCCGGTCGTCATGGTCAAGGCTGCGATGATCCACAGCACGGCGGTCCATTCCACCTGAAGCGATGGCAGCGCTTCCATGAATATTCGTACGAAGGCGGCAAAAGCGGCAGCCTTCGGCCCGGCAGACATGAAGGCAGTGATCGGAGCCGGGGCGCCTTCATACACATCCGGCGTCCACATGTGAAACGGCACCAAAGCCGCCTTGAATCCGAAACCAATCACGAGAAGCGCCATTCCCATGATCATGGTCGGGCTTTGAAAGCCAGACGCCGCGATGTATTTGGCTATGCCCTTGATCTCAGTAGTCCCGGTGGAGCCGTAGATCAGTGCAATCCCGTAGAGCAGAAAGCCGGCGGCGAAGGAGCCGAGCACGTAGTATTTCAAGGCCGATTCGTTCGATTCCAGCCGCGTCCGGGTATAACCGGCAAGGACATACAATGAAACCGACATGACCTCTAGCCCCAGGAAGATGGTGATCAGCTCGGCCCCGCTGGCCATGATCATCATTCCCACGGTGGCAAAGAGAACCAGGGCAAAATACTCCCCATAATGAATCTCTTCATCATCGAGATACTTCACTGAAATCAGTATGGTGAGTCCGGTGCCCAGTAAGAAGATCAATTTGAAGAACCGGGAATAGTTGTCCACAACCCACATGTTGCTGAACGTATATTCCACGACTCGCATATCAAAGCCGGCCGGCTGGCAGACCACGTAGCCAATGGCCCCCAACACGCCTGCGAGTGTCAAGTAGCCATAGTATTGCTTGTAGCGGAGGCTGTTGAATGCTTGCAGCATCAAAATCAGCAGCGCAAAGACAGTCAGAACGATCTCCGGATACAAAGCGCTCAATTTGATTGTGGCTATCACCTGTTCCATAAGCTACAGCCTCTGATCCGCGGCAAACAGTTCCGTGTTCCTATTTGCAGTGTTGGAGTTCATCCCTTCGATCATCCGGGCATCTGCCTGCTTGGTTCCCTGCTGATTCACCACTTGCAGAAGGTGTTGAACCGATGCGTCCATCTTATCCAAGAATGGCTTGGGATATACACCTATCCAAACAATGAATACGATGATCGGGAGAAGATAGGCGTATTCCCGACTATTCATATCTTTCAGCAGCCTGTTCTCTTCCTTGGTGATCTCACCGTACATGACCCGCTTGTACATCCACAGCAGGTATACAGCACCCAGAATGAGTCCAATCGTTGCCACCAGGCCGAACCCCACGGATGCCTTGAACGCTCCGATGAGAATCAGCAACTCGCCAATGAAACCGTTCAATCCCGGCACGCCCATCGACGCGAAACAGACCAGCAGGAAAAGCGCGGCAAAGATCGGCATTACCTTCAGAACGCCGCCATAATCGGAGATGAGCCGCGTATGCCGCCGCTCATAAAGGATCCCGACGATGAGGAAGAGCGCCCCTGTGCTCAGGCCGTGGTTGATCATCTGGATAATGCTGCCCTTGACCCCTTCCGGATTGAGCGCAAACATTCCCAGCATGCAGTAACCGAGATGGCTGACGCTTGAATAAGCAACCAGTTTCTTGATGTCATCCTGCGCCAGGGACACCAGAGCCCCGTAGATGATTCCAATGACAGACAGCACCAGCACATAGGGTATGGCATCCATTGTCGCCTGCGGGAAGATCGGCAGGCTGAATCTCAGGAAACCATAGGTTCCCATCTTCAGCAGCACCCCGGCCAGGATCACGCTGCCAGCGGTCGGTGCTTCCACGTGAGCATCCGGAAGCCACGTGTGGAAGGGCCACATGGGGACCTTGATGGCGAAAGCCAGGAAGAAGGCCAGGAAGAGCCAGATCTGGATGTTGGAAGGTAATCCCAGGTTGTAGTAGGTCAAAATGTCAAAAGTGAAAACGCCGGTAACCTCATAGAACTTGTACCAAAGCACCAGAATGGCCACCAGCATCAGCACGCTGCCGCTCATGGTGTATATGAAGAACTTCACGGCGGCATAGATCCTGCGCGGTCCCCCCCAGATCCCGATGATGAAGTACATGGGGATCAGCATTACTTCCCAGAAAACGTAGAACAGAATGAAATCGAGTGCGCAGAAGACTCCGAGCATCCCAACCTCGAGGAAGAGCAGCGAGATCATGTAGCCCTTCACGCCCTGCGTCACGGCCGTCCACGTGGAAAGAATGGCCAGAGCGGACAGGAACGTGGTCAGAAGAATCAGAAGCACGCTGATGCCGTCGATTCCCATGTGGTAGCGGATACCGAACTGGGTGATCCACGGGATATCCTCGACAAACTGCATCTTCCAGGTGGTCGGGTCGAACAAGAAATACAGCGGCAGTGATACGAGAAAGGTCACGACGCCGGCAACGAATGCCACCCATCGTATCAAATCGTGACGCTTGCTGTCGATGAAACAGATCGCCAGGATCCCCACCAACGGCATATACGTGATGACAGACAGTATGGGAAAGTTTGAGAAATTCATCATAGACTCATCAAGTAGGCGAATAGGTAATAACCGAGGATCACGACGCCGCCAACCAGCATCGTAAGCGCATAGTTCCTCACCAAACCACTGGCCGTACCCCGCAGGTTCCCGGCAAGCCCGATGAAAAAGGCAGCCACCCCATTCACCATGCCATCTATGCCTCGGAGGTCAAAGATGCGCGCCAGGAACTGCGAGAAGGAAAGAGTGAATCTGGAAATGACCGTCTTATAAATATCACCAACCACCGTATCTGTGCCGGCAACAGGATCCTTTGCAAACCACATGAACACGCGACTCCCCTTGCGATAAACCCAGTCTGTATCGACGCTGATGGTAGGTTCGGGATCCAGCTTCTTGAGCAGCATGAAGAAGCCCAAGCCGGTGAAGAGCAGCACTCCCAAGGCGGTGGTCACGTGATCCCCCGTGTAGGGGTGATAGTCAACGGGATACGGAAGGAGCGCATAAAGCGGTCCCGGAACACAGCCAATGCCGATACACAGGAAGGCTGCTATACCCATCGCGATGAGCATGTTCAGGGGAGGCTCCTTGGCTTCGATTCCCGAATCCTTCCCAAAAAACATATAGTAAGGCAGCTTGAGCCCCGTGTGGAGGAAGGTACCCGACGACGCCATGGTCAGGAGCAGTGCCACAAGCGGTCTGTGGTCATAAGCAGCCCCCGACACGACCATCGACTTCGTGACAAAACCGCTGAACAGGGGGAAGGCCGAAATCGCGAACCCTCCGATCATGTAGAGGACCAGCGTGATGGGCATGGTTCGGTACACCCCCCCCAGCTCCGTCAGCTTGCTTCGGCCGGTCATCATGATCACGGCGCCGGCGCCCATGAAAAGGAGTCCCTTGTAGAGAATGTGCGCAAAAGCGTGAGACACCGAACCGTTCAGTGACAGGTCCGTTCCGATCCCGACGCCCGCGACCATATATCCCACCTGGCTGATGATGTGGTAAGCCAGCAACCTCCTGCTGTCGTTCTCCAGAACGGCATAAACGACACCGTAGAGAGCCATGATCGTTCCCATCCACACCAGAAGCTCGGTCCCCGGAAACACGCGCACCAGTACGTACACGGCCGTCTTCGTCGTGAAGGCCGACATGAATACCGAGCCCGTTACAGTACCTTCGGGGTACGCATCCGTCAGCCATGCATGAAACGGCGGCACCGCTGCGTTAAAAAGGACACCGACCAGCATCAGGTAAAACGCAAGGCTGCCGTCCTGATCCAGGGGACCGACAGTGATTGAATTCGTGCTCATGTAATGGAGCACAATCCCCCCGAGCAGGCACACACCGCCAAAAATGTGCACCAGAATGTATCGGTATCCGGCATCGATCGATGCTTTCACGCGGCGAGCGAAAACCAGGTAGGCCGATGCGAAGGCCATCAACTCCCAGAAGATGAACAACGTGAAGAAGTCGCCTGCGAAGGTGACCCCTATGGAGCCTCCCACATAAAGGAAAGCCGCCACATGCTGACCGCGGTCCTCAACGTGGAGAGCGTAGACGATGCCGATAAACGACATGATGGTAAAAACCCACCCAAACACAACACTGAGCTTATCCACGGCACCGAAAGTCAGCTGAGTTCCGAGAAAGGTGGTGGTCCAGTAAGTCCCCGGCGTCATGGAGTAGACGCAGGCCACAGCCAGAAGCGGAATCACCATCAGGTAACCCTGCCGCACCTTCCCGCTCAGAAAAGGAATGCCGAAGGCTCCGAAAATGAACAATAGAGACGGGTGAAACCAATCAGTCATTGTAATAATCCTCATCCTGCATGATGCGGCCTTGGTGACCCAGAAACTTCGAGACCAGAATGATCAGGACGCAGGAGACAAAGCCGTAGAAGGCACCCCAGCCGGGGATCTTGTCCCAGATGTACAGGGCGTGATCACGATGCACAAAGAAATCGGCCACGAAGACAAGAACCAGAGAAAGGTAGCCCAGCTTTTTCAAAGTCTTGGAATTGGCCGGGTCTCCGACATAAAGGACGATCCTCCTGATCATCGGATCACCTCCTGCGCAAGACTCAAGAAGTAGTCAGGAAAAATACCGATCAACAAGGATATGATAGCCGTGAGCACGAGGGGCACAACCACGAAGGGAACTTCCCTCACTTCCTCATGGTGCTCATCGTGACCGTGCGAAACCTCCTCCTTTTCAAAGAAGGCCTTGTAGGTAATAGGCAGAAAATAAGCAGCGTTGAGCACCGTACTGACCAGCAGCACCATCAGGATGGGGATCTCCCTGGCTTCGATCGTTCCCAGGGCAAGATACCACTTGCTCGTGAATCCGGCCGCCGGCGGCACCCCGATCATACTCAGGGATCCAATGAAAAAGGCCGCCATGGTCCACGGCATCTTTTTCCCAATGCCCGAGAGCTGGCTCACCTCGGTCTTGTGCGCAGCAACGTAAAGGGAGCCCGCGCAGAAGAAGAGGGTGATCTTCGAGAAAGCATGATTGGCGATGTGCATGACACCACCCACCATGCTGCTCGATGTCAGCAAAACCGCTCCCAGGATAACATACGAGAGCTGGCTCACCGTTGAGTACGCAAGCCTGGCCTTCAAATTGTCCTTGGAAAGCGCAATGATCGATGCCACAACAATCGTGAAGGAAACCACGTAGGCCGCAGTGATTCCCAGGCCCATACGACTCATGAGATCAACGCCATAAATGTGGAACACGACCCTGAGGATCGAGAACACTCCCACCTTCACGACGGCAACCGCATGCAGAAGCGCGCTCACAGGCGTCGGAGCCACCATGGCTGAAGGGAGCCAGTTGTGAAGCGGCATGACCGCTCCCTTGGCAAACCCGTACAGGAAGAGGAAGAATCCGACAAAGAGAAGCGTCGATCCTGTTTGAGGTCTCAGAAGCCCGCCGGGAGCAAAGTCTGTCGTTCCCGCCACCATGTAGACGATAAAAATGCCGGACAGGAGAAAGGTCTTGGACATCGTCATAAGGTACAGGAAATACTTTTGTGCTCCCTCCAGGGCTTCGGGAGTCTCCTTGTGGCCGACCAGAGGCACCGTGGCGAGGCTGAGGAACTCGTAAAAGACAAAGAGCGTGATGAGGTTCGCTGAAAATGCCACTGCAATCGTCGACGAGAGGCTGATGGCGAAGCACGTGAAATATCTCGTCTGCGCATGCTCCTTGTTGGTGCGCATGTATCCGATGGAATAAAACGTGGTGACGATCCAAAGGAAAGAAGAGACCGTGGCGAAGAGGATGCCGAGCGCATCGACCCGGAACTTGATGTCGATTCCCTGATAAAAGGTGACCAGCGTAAACTCGATGATATTCCCGGCCATGATGGTAGGGACCATCGAGATAACGATTGAGAACTTGATCACCCCGGCCAGAATCGACCAAAACTCGCGGACATTGGGGCGGTCCTCACCCGTCCTCAAAATCAGAGGCACTGCCAGCAGGGAGCTCAGCACGGCAAGTAACGGCTTAATGGATACAATCGTTTCCACGTTTTGATTAACCTTTACTTAAATTGAAGTCATCCACATTGACGGACTCTTTGTTCCTGAAAAGAGATATGATGATGGCCAGTCCCACGGCAGCTTCTGCCGCAGCAACGGTCATGATCATAAACACGTACACGTGGCCGTCCATATTGTTAAGAAATCGTGAGAAGGCGACGATGGTTAAATTGACGGCATTCAACATCAGCTCAATGCACATATAGATGATCAATGCATTACGCTGAGTGAACACTCCCACCGCACCGATGGAGAAGAGCACCGCTCCCAGTACCAGGTATGAGTTTAAAGTGACCATAGGCTACGCTTCATGATCCGGGACAATGATTCACCGCCCCGTATCATCGATCCTCCTTTTCGCTAGGATGACTGCGCCGACAATTGCTGCCAACAACAATACCGAAGCAATTTCAAAAGGCAGAAGATACTCCGTGAAGAGCTTCATACCCACTGCCTTCGTCGTACCGAAATCGGCTGCTATCTCCACAGTGGACGAGAGCAGAGATCCCTCTCCCTTGAACAAGCTCACCATCGACACAAAAAGCAGCCCGACCACCAGCATGCCCATGAACTGCAGAAGGATCGTATTGACCCCCAGCAACCCTTCCTTCTCCTCGATGTTGAGGAGCATGATCACGAAGAGGAAGAGCACCATGATGGCGCCCGCATAGACGATGAGCTGAAGCACAGCAATCAGGTGCGCATCCAGGAGCACATACAGCCCGGCAAGGAAAGACATGGTTGCAACCAGACTCATGGCCGCGCGTACCGGCCTCTTGTTGGTCACCATCAACAGCGCGGAGACGACGGCACCAAAGCCGAATATGTAGAACATCAATAGTTCCATTTGGAGTAAATCCTCCTGATGTACTCGATCCGACCCTTCACACTCTCCTCGGACCTCAGCAGCCTGTCTTTGGAATAGCGCAGGTTCTCCCTGTCCCGTTCCGCCAGGCCTTCGTATTCGGAGCTCATGACGATGGCCTCTTTCGGGCAGACTTCCTCACAATAGCCGCAGTACACGCACCGCGACATATCGAGCGTGTAGCTCACGGGATATCTGTCCAGATCTTCCCTCTCTCCGGCCACGATCGATATGGCGGAAGCAGGGCAGATCTTCTCACAAAGGCCGCAGGCGACACATTTTTCCGTCCCGTCTTTCCGCATCACGAGAACAGGCCTCCCGCGGTAGGCAGCGGGAAGCTCCACTCTCTCCTCCGGATAATAGACGGTGAACACACTCCGCTTCTTTCCCTTGGGAGGAACCACAAACCCGATCATATTGGAGACGAAGTGCCTCGTGGTGACATACAGTCCCCGAAGGACCTCGAAGACGTAAACCTTCTCCCACAAGGTGAGCTCCATCTCCTTTCTCACCTTCTTGGGCTTCAGGACATCGACGGGGACGCCTACTGTCGGGTGGTATCTGGCTGGATCGAGGTTGGTCATGGTATTCATATCAAGAGAACCAGTCCGGTGACTAAAATGTTGATGAGTGAAATCGGCAGAATCATCTTCCAGCAAAGCCGCATGATCTGGTCATAACGGAAGCGAGGGAGCGTCCACCGAATAGACATTTGGAGCCATATGAAGAATATGATCTTGCCGAAGAACGTCGCAATGTTCACCAGCATGGCAAGGATAGCAGCCCCGTTTGGACCTGCAAACTGGAAGAAATCCAGCAACATCCGGTCCGTGACGAAGGGAAGGTGCCAGGCACCGAAAAACAGCGTCGTCACAATCCCGCTGATGGTCACGATTTCCAGGAACTCACCCATCCAGAACATGACGAATTTGAGGCCGCTGTATTCGGTGAAATAGCCCGCCACGAGCTCGGACTCGGCCTCGGGAATGTCAAAGGGCACCCTCTTGTTCTCTGCAATGGCGCACGTCAAAAACATGATAAAGCCCACAGGCTGCAGGAAAATGCCCCATCGGAAGAAGTTTTCCTGCGCGGCACCGATCTCGGTGAGCTTGAGGGTGCCAAAAACCATGATGATGCCGATAATGGTGAGCCCCATGGCAACTTCGTAGGAAAGCATCTGAGCCGATGCGCGCAAACCACCCAGAAGCGACCAGTTGCTGCGCGAGGACCAGCCTCCGAGAACCACCCCGAACGTGGCGAGTGAGGCGAGCGCAAAGACAAAAAGGATGCCGACGTCGAGATCGGCAATGACCAGATTGACCTCATGACCGAAAACCGTGTACTTCCCGCCGAAAGGAATGACGCTGAATGCGGCAATGGCCGGCACCAGGCTGATGAACGGCGCCATCGTGTGGAAAAACTTGTTGGCACCTGCGGGAATAAAGTCTTCCTTCGTCAGAACCTTGACGGCGTCGGCCAGCGAGTGAAAAAGCCCGATCACGGTGAATCCGAGTATGTCCGCCCGGTTCGCACCGATCCTGTCCTGCATCACGGCGCTTTGCTTTCTCTCGACCCATCCCAGCACCGGCGCAAAGAAGCCGATATTGATGGTGAATATAAAAATTATCTTGGCTAGGGACTCGATCAGATCTGCAATCATGGCTATCTATCGCATTCTCCGCCGATCATGTTGATCATGTCGAATGTGGGGACGATATCGGCGATGAGCCTCCCCTTCATCATCCGGGACATTGCTGCGGTGAGAGGAAAACACGGGGGTCTCACCCTGCACTTGTAAGGCTTCCCCGTTCCATCGCTCACCAGGTAGAATCCAAGCTCACCGTTCCCCCCTTCCACGGCAAGGTACACCTCGCCAGGAGGCGGTTTGATGCCGTCGATGACCGTCTTGAAATGGAAGATCAACGAATCGATGCGCGACCCGATATCGTCCTTGGACTGCCATCTATACTGGGGCATATCGATGTTGATAGGTCCGGAGGGGAGCTGATCCAGCGCCTGCTCAACGATCCGCATGCTCTGAAGAATTTCCTCCATTCGCACCAGGTACTTGTCGAAATTGTCACCCGTCTCCCCGATGGGAACCTCAAAATCCATCCGGTCATAAACGAGGTACGGCTGAGCCTTCCGGACGTCGTAAGGCACGCCGCACGCCCGCAGGCAGGGACCCGTGAATCCCAGGGCGATCGCCTCCTCCGCCGGCAGGACCGCCACATCGCGAACCCGGTCTATGAAGACGCGATTCTTAGTCAACAGCTGATCGACATCCCTCCAGAGAACCCGGACCCTCTTGAAAACATCCCTCGTTTTTTCTCCGAACCCTTCAGGAAGGTCGTTTTTCAGTCCGCCAATCCGCACATAATTGGCGGTGACGCGCGCCCCACAGAGCATTTCGATGAGGTCCCAGACCAGCTCGCGGGCCTCAACAAAGTAGAGGAATGCCGTGAAGGCCCCCAGCTCCAGACCACCAGCCGCCACGTTGGTCAGGTGGTCGGCGATCCGTGAAAGCTCACAAGCAATCACCCGGACGTATTTGCATCTTTCCGGGACATCGATTCCGATGAGCTTTTCCACCGCCAGGGCATAACCCACGTTGTTGATGAGCGGAGAGACGTAATTGAGCCGATCGGTATACGGAATCACCTGTTGCCAGGTGCCGTTCTCACACATCTTCTCGAACCCTCGGTGGAGGTAGCCGATATCCACTTTCAGGTCGACGATGGTCTCTCCATCGAGGGTTACCAGGAATTTGACCGTTCCATGGGTCACGGGATGTGACGGACCCATGTTGATCACCATGTGCTCGGTATGAAGATCTTTTTCTATGTCAGGCATGACTCAAACATTGACTATTGAAGTGTTAGTTGATGGGCCCGATCAGGGGCTGTCGCTTCTTGATCGGATAATCTTTCCTCAGGGGATGCCCTTCAAACCCCTCATACAGAAGGATCCTCCTCATTTCAGGATGGTCGTTGAAGGATACCCCATACAAATCATAGACTTCCCGTTCGAACCAGTTGGCGCAGGGCCACACGGCAACAACAGAATCGATGGTGCAGTCGGACTCCGGAACCCTCGCTTTGATGCGCACGCGCCGGTTGTACTTGAGAGAGTACAGATGGTAGACCACTTCAAACCGCGGTTCCTGACCCAGATAATCCACCGCCGTCAAATCCATCATGAAATTGTAGAGAAGCCCTTCATCTTCCCTCAGGAAAGCGCATATGGCGCGGATGTCCTCACGCTTCACAACCGCTGTATCATCTCCCCTATGGGAATGGGTTTCGAGGATCGAGCTTGGAAACCGCTCGGCCAGTCTGCTCAGAGTCACGCTTGCATTCATAAACGGACACTTCTTATAAGGTTCACAGAATATTTCCTGACGATCAACACACACTCACCGGAGCGGCCCCTCTCGGCCAATCCGACCATTTTTCTTTCGCGACCTTTTGCTGGAGCTTCAGCAACCCATCGATCACCATTTCAGGTCTTGGCGGACAGCCGGGGACGTACACATCCACCGGAACGAGCGTATCGATGCCCTGGACGGTCGCGTAATTGTCATAAAACCCACCCGAGACCGCGCAGACGCCAAAGGCAAACACCCACTTGGGCTCCGTCATCTGGTTGTAGACTTTGACCAGAATAGGGGCCTGCTTGTGGCTGATGGTCCCAACGACCATCATCAGGTCGGCCTGCCTGGGTGAGAATCGCGGCAGAGCGGCACCGAACCTGTCCAGGTCATACTTCGGGCCGGCCACCGACATGAACTCCATTCCGCAACAGGCCGTGACGAATGGGTACAAAAAGAAGGAATACTTCCTTGCCCAGTTTACGACAGACTCCAGCCTCGTCAACAGGACGCTGCCGCCCAGCAGGCGCTCCGGGTCTTCTGAATCGGGCAGGTTCTGCGTGAGCTCCTGAGAGGCACCATACTGAATATTCTTTAGTCCCATTCCAACGCACCCCTTCTCCACACATAAACCAAACCTATTGCCAATATGGTCAGAAAAATCATCATCTCGATAAAACCAAACAAACCAAGCTCACTGAAAAGTACGGCCCATGGATATACGAAAACAACTTCCACATCAAAGATGACGAAAAAGAGCGCCACCAAATAGAACTTAACGGAGAACCTCAGTTTTGGGGATACTATCGGGCTCTCCCCGCATTCAAAGGGCTCCATCTTGTCCGCAAATACCTTTTTAGGACCGATGAAGCTGGTCGCAACCAGCATCCCTCCTGCCGTTGCAGCAGCCAGGAAAAGCATTAATAGGACCGGAATGTATTCACTCATCGCATATATCCACTTCTCAAATATTTATTTTGGTGAACCCAAGCCTTGAAACCTCGACTCCTTAACAAAAGACTCAGCCGCCTCAGTTCGACAAGACACCACCATTCCCGCCTCGCAGCCACACCTTGCGAGGCATCACCCTCTCGAGCGACTGCCATGGGGGTCAAGACTCATACCGACTCTCAGCCTGGCCGCTGCCCCGCTGCAGGGTTACATCCCGGCAATACCTGCCGGCTCGACTGCCTCCCTTTCGTCATCGCGATGGCTGGGCTGCAAATCATTGCACGGGGTCCTCTGACCTTAGAGCCGCCCCCGCGCAGGTTTGTGATTGTTATCACGCCAAAGGCCAGTCTGTATGTTCAACCGGTGTGCTCGCCGGTACTTTCGCTTCATGTATGAAGTGCCCCGGGAGTTGAATCATCTCTCGGGGAAATGTATGGGCGGTTCTTTGAGTGATTTATTTCTCGAGGTTCCCAACTAGCAAGCTCTTGCAGGCTTGTCAAGGATTAAAAATCGAGACCGCAAATTTGCACAAGCCTGCTCGAACGTCCGGCAGTCAATATGACTGCGAACATCAGCATACGTCAATTTCCCGATTTTGTAACTGAAAATTCTCTTTTTCACATAGTTCTCACTCCTTTCCCCATTTCTGAGAATGCGACAACAGGAAACAAATTGCTGAGCCTGCCGATTCCAAGGACTGGCTTCCTGGACGGAATTGATCTGAAGGCGGGAGACTTCTGCCTCAGAAGCCAGTCTGACAGGCTCCTGGCGGTCTCCGTTCCGCCGCAGGAATGCTCCTGAGGTTTTGCCCGATCTATCGGAGACTTGACCTGCAGCTCGATTGGGTGTTTCTTGAACCGTTACGCACAGGTCGGGGGGGGAAGCGGCTAACTGCCGGACCACGGGGGATCGCATTATCTTGAAGAGCAGCGGATTGAACCAGACCCGAAGGGCTATGATAGCATGGTCTTTTTATGATTGGGCCAACTCTGCATTCGCCACCACTGTGATGGCAGGTTTCTTTCCGGTCTTCTTCAAGGAATTCTGGAGTGCTGGAAGCGATGCGTCGCTCAGCACCCTGAAGTTGGGCACCGCCAATTCCCTGGCCAGCCTCTTTCTCGTGATTCTGGCCCCGCTGCTGGGAGCCATCGCCGATACGGGTGGGGCCAAGAAGAAGAGTCTTTTTGTTTTTGCCTCTCTCGGTATTCTCTGCACGGGCAGCCTATACTGGGTCAGCAAGGGGGACTGGGTTCTGGCCGGCTCCTTATATGTTCTGGCTGCACTCGGCTTTGCGGGCGGCAACATCTTCTACGATTCATTACTGGTGAGCGTTGCGGATGAAGATCGGGTAGACTTCATTTCAGCGCTCGGTTTTTCCCTGGGCTACCTGGGCGGGGGCCTTCTTTTCGCGTTCAATGTGATCATGACCCTCTGGCCTGCGACTTTTGCCTTGAGTGGATCGGCACAGGCGGTTCGGTTGTCTTTTGTCAGTGTCTCCCTCTGGTGGGCCATGTTTTCAATTCCACTTTTCCTTTTCGTGAGTGAGCCTCCAGGGCGAACCTCCTCGGGTCTTAAAGTGACCGTCATTCTTGGGTTTCAGCAGCTCAGATCCACCTTTTCAGAGGTGAAGAAGCTTCGTGTGGTGATGCTCTTTCTGGCGAGCTACTGGCTCTATATCGACGGTGTGGACACCATCATCAGAATGGCCGTGGACTATGGACTCTCCCTCGGATTCTCTTCCAAGAGTCTCCTTACAGCTCTCCTCCTGACTCAGTTTATCGGATTTCCTTCGGCGATCGCCTTCGGTGTGCTGGGTCGCAGGTGGGGTCCTAAAGCCTGTATCTTCATCGGGATCGGCGCTTACGTGGGAGCGACGGTCTATGGATATTTCATTACTGAAGAAATGGAGTTCTATGTCCTGGCCGGCATCATCGGGCTTGTCCAGGGAGGGGTGCAGTCCCTCAGCAGATCGCTCTACGCTCGCATCATTCCCAAGGACAAGGCTGCTGAGTTCTTCGGTTTTTACAACATGCTCGGAAAATTCGCAGCTGTCATCGGCCCTCTCCTCATGGGCTGGACGAGTGTTCTGACCGGCAGCCCCAGGCACTCGATTCTGGCCGTCGTAGTCCTCTTCCTGTCGGGCGCATTCCTGCTCCTTTTTGTCGATGAGACAGAGGGGCGACGATTGGCCCGATCCATGGAAGGCTCTCCCGGCTTCAGACACGATGGGTCGTGATCGTCAGCTGCATCGCCACTGAGTACAGCAGCCCACGAGGCATGAATGGAAAGCAGACATCGGAGCGACAGCATGGCAAAAGGTGAATGGACAATTGACAATACAAAAACTCGTGCCTTATATTGGCAGCTCAATTATCTGGGCAACACTTCAATATGTTGTGAACCGTCCCAGTGGAGGCGCATCACCGGATCACCAGAGAATGAGGAGACCAATTGATGGCAGGGAAAATCATCGAGATCAGCGATAGCACATTCGAGCAAGAGGTACTGCAGTCTGATGTACCGGTCCTCGTCGACTTTTGGGCTCCCTGGTGCGGTCCGTGTCGCGCCATCGCCCCTGTCGTGGATGAGCTGGCAAATGAATATGCCGAAAAGCTGAAAGTGGCCAAATGCAACGTGGATGACAATCCCAAGACTCCCTCCCGTTACGGAATCCGCGCTATTCCGACCTTGATCATTTTCAAGGGCGGCAATGTGAGCGAGCAGATCACGGGCGCAGTGGCCAAATCGCAGATTGCGGCAGCCGTCGACAAGGCCATGATTTGATCGGTCCTCGTTGAACCCATACGGTTCAGGCAGTGCCCAGAAATGAAGAGCTCCCATTGCCGCCCTCTCTGTTGAGCTGCCTCTGAAGTTCGACCCAAAGAGGGAAATCCACCCCCCTGGTGACCGCTTCTTGCAGTGAGAAGCCTGCCCTCGATGGGGCGGGCCTTCTCGCGATCACGCACGGTATGCACGAATCATTTCGGGCGCCCGGCCATCTTTAACACAGCGGGTAATGGGGAATTTTCTTCTACCGGGGGGTTACCCCCGTGGAGGAAGGCATTGTGGTCGATCGGCACGCCGGGTGAGGAATGATCCCCGGCAACCTGCCTATGAATCCGCTCTTTACGGCCTTCCGGAGTGCATATGTAGACTTTTTCTTGACTTGGAGCGAATTGGAGGATGTAATTTGCGTGTCGCGGCAGGTGGGGAGGGTTGCCGGCACCGAATCATCGAGCTCCAGATCTTCGGGGTTTCGAGAATGTTATTAGGTGCCGTTGTGGAAGAAGCGCATTGCTCCCCAAGCCATTTCCATTGAGCCCCTGTTCAAGGATAGGTACGACTGATGCCAACGCACCAAAAACCATTCAGCTTCATGAGCCGCCTTTCCATGATCGCTCTCCTTATCTTCTGCTCCTGTGCGGCGTCGGGATGTGGAACCGACCTCACACAGTATTACTTCGGCAATTTGTTTGGCCAGGGTTCGTCGACCATCGACCAGAATGCCGAGCAGTTGGCGATTGAGGGTATGGAGAAGATGCGGGAAAAGGATTACGATAAAGCCCTTAAGGCCTTCAGAAAGATCAAGGAGCAATACCCGTACAGCAAGTACGCCATTCTGGCTGAGCTGAAGCTCGGTGACGCACATTTTCAGAAGCGGGAATACGGCGAAGCGGCCCTTGCGTATGAAGAGTTTGCCAGACTCCATCCCCGCAACGAAGTCATCCCATATGTGCTCTATCAGATTGGCATGAGCCATTTCCTCAACTTCACTACGATCGATCGCGATCAGGGTGAAACTCGGCAGGCCATGGAAGCATTTCAACGGGTGATGCAGGCCTTCCCGGAGACGCAGTACGCCAGAAAAGCTCAGCAACAAATGTTCGAGTGCCAGAAGCGGTTGGTGGCCCATGAGTTTTACGTCGGCGAGTTCTACTTTAGACAAAACCGCTACCGGTCCGCCAAAGACAGACTGGAGCGGATCGGCAATGCCTATCCCGACGCCGTGAGGGAGCTGGGGTATGAGCAGTCTGTGCGTGAAATGCTGGAAGTGTCCGAGCGGGAGTTGAGCAAAGGAGAGGCCAAACCCAGTATATGGAGCCGCATGGGTTTTTGATCTCCGGGCTGCAGAGGCTTCGGGCGCGGTTACGGACCTTTCCCGGTTCCACTTATGTGCGCTCGGTCGGAAAAGCTCTTGCCCGTGGTCATTCGGGCCACCCGTCTGAGCAGCCTGGGAGCCGCGTTCACCTTCAAAAAACGGATGCCGACCGTCCTTCGAATCGCATCGAGCGGCTTTTCCAGTCACCTTGGGACCCGCACACCCCTTATTCAGCCTCTTCAAGTGATCTCCCGAGGGGAAGAGCAAAGGCTTCGGCCCGGGTGGTCCCCAGATCGAGCCGCTCCGAGGAGAACGAGGTGCATGTCCCCCGCAAGGATCATTCCCAATGCTTATACTAAAGTTCGAAGCTCTATGTTCCGAAATGGGCAATTAATGAAGTAAACGATGCTCCGCATCTGGGAGAGTAAGGGTGAAGAATTCGAATTCAGAGGTTCCTGAACCGAAGTAGAGCAGTGTAATGGTTAAGGTTACGTAATGAGTTGACCAAATCTTCATACAGTTGGATACTTCTTCTTTCTAAGCCGGTTCGAAAGGAACGGTTGCCGGCACTTTGCTTGCTGGTTACCGGAACACTACGATTCAAGGACCTCCCTTCCACCCCCCAATGACTCCTTCGTGATTCCTCGGGGATACCATCAAAAAATATGAATACCCACAAGAGATCGACAGGCAAGTATGCATAAGCAGAGGAGAACAGGCGACATGGCGGACACGTCTTCCACCGACAATGGCACCCCTGCAAGGGAACGCGGAGGCCGAAACCAGGAGTCCCGGGATTCGCATAACGAGATGAATCTCGTCGAGCTGAAGGCCAGAAACATCCGGGAGTTGCTCGGCATGGCCAAGGGGCTGAACATCGAAGGAGCCAGCTCCATGCGCAAGCAGGAGCTCATTTTCGCCATCCTGCAGGCCCAGGCTGAGATGAGCGGGCTCATTTACGGTGAAGGCGTACTGGAAATTCTGCCGGACGGTTTCGGGTTCCTGAGAAGTCAGAATTACAACTATCTGCCCGGTCCCGACGACATTTACGTGTCTCCGTCCCAGATCCGGCGGTTCAACCTGAGGACGGGCGACAGCATCTCCGGACAGATCCGCCCACCCAAGGATAACGAGAGATACTTCGCACTCCTCAAGGTCGAGGCGGTGAATTTCGAAGACCCTGATATGGCCAGGGACAAGATCCTCTTCGACAACCTCACCCCCCTCTATCCCGACCGCCGTATCAAGCTCGAAACCGTTGCAGACAATTATTCCACACGCGTCATGGACCTCCTGACTCCCATCGGATTCGGCCAGCGTGGTCTGATCGTCGCGCCGCCCCGAACCGGCAAGACGATGCTGCTCCAGAGCCTTGCCAACGCCATCGCCATCAATCATCGGGATGCCTATCTCATTGTGCTGCTCATCGATGAGCGCCCCGAGGAAGTGACCGACATGCAGCGAAACGTTCGCGCCGAGGTCGTGAGCTCGACCTTTGACGAGCCTCCCCAGAGGCATGTACAGGTTGCGGAAATGGTGAGCGAAAAGGCTAAGCGATTGGTGGAGCACAAGCGTGACGTGGTGATCCTGCTCGACAGCATCACGCGTCTGGCCCGGGCTTACAACACCGTGGTGCCCCCGAGCGGCAAGATACTCTCCGGTGGTCTGGATTCCAATGCGCTCCATCGCCCCAAGAGATTCTTCGGAGCGGCCCGAAACGTCGAACAGGGAGGCAGCCTCACCATCATCGCCACAGCCCTCATTGAAACCGGCAGCCGCATGGATGAGGTCATCTTCGAAGAATTCAAGGGCACGGGCAACATGGAGATCGTTCTGGATCGCAAGCTTTCAGACCGCCGCGTCTTCCCGGCCATCGACATCAACAAATCGGGCACCCGCAAGGAAGAACTGCTGCTTCCTCCGGACGACCTCAACCGCATATGGATCCTGCGGAAGCTTTTCTCCCCCTTGAACCCCGTGGATGCGATGGAGTTTCTGCTCGACAAGATGCAGGGCACACGACACAATTCGGAATTCCTTGCCTCCATGAACCGATAGGGACTACGAGCCGGCAGGCTCACTGCCGTACAAGGCTGCAATTTTCGGTTGAATGCGGGACTGTGAGCTAGTATATTCAGATGTTCAATAATCCCATGCGACCGAACCAGGAGGACTCACATCAAATGAAAAAAGATACGCATCCGGCATATTACGACACCACCATCACGTGTGCCTGCGGCGCCGAGATCCCTACAGGATCCACCAAGAAGGAAATCCGGGTCGAAATTTGCTCCAAGTGCCATCCTTTCTATACGGGTAAACAGAAACTGGTTGACTCTGCAGGACGAATCGAGCGGTTCAGGAAGAAATACGAGAAATTCCAGCAGAAGGCGAACCAGGAATAACAGCCTCGATCCCTGGGAGGCCTCAGCGGCCAACCCGCCCTGCGAACCAGCCCACGTGGCTGCAAAGGCAGAGCCGCTCGCGGTGGGAAAAGCCCGGGACGTCCCTGAAGATTGCCCGGCGACTCTCAACGTTGACTTCAACCTGAGCGATCCAGCACTTCGATGCAGCAGCCCCATTTCCCTTGGGTTGGCAGACCCTGAGGCGGTGCGTTGGAGTGCTTTTTTTTTCACCGGCCACAGACTGTTCACCCGCTCTTGGTCTCTGGCCCGGAATTTTCTGACAATCGGTCAGATCTTCAGACATGTCGGGTCATAAGCAGATGTTGGAACGTCTAGACAGCGTAGAAGAGAGATTCCTGCAGTTGGAGGAGGCTCTGGTCAGCGCGGAGGTCCTCGCCGACCCCAAGCTCTATCAACAGGCGGCCAAAGAACACTCCGATATTGCCCCCATCGTTGAGCAGTATCGCCATTACAGGCGGGTTCGCCAGACTCTCCAGGACAACCAGGAGCTCCTTGAAACAGAGAGTGACGCGGAAATGCGGGACCTGATTCGCCAGGAGATTGCCCAGCTCAGAAAGGACCTCGATTCTGCGGAGACCGACCTGAAGCTGATGCTGGTGCCCAAGGACCCATACGACGACAAGAGCGTCATTGTCGAGATCCGGGCCGGTACCGGTGGCGATGAGGCGGCCCTGTTTGTTTCCGACCTTCTGAGAATGTACACGAGATACGCCGAGCTGCAGCGATGGAAGGTGGAGATCCTCGACACGCACCCGACGGGCATCGGCGGCTTCAAGGAGGTCATCTTCGCCATTAACGGCAAGGGGGCGTTCAGCCGTTTGAAATACGAACGGGGCGTTCACCGGGTCCAGCGCGTACCCGTTACCGAGAGCCAGGGCCGCATTCACACTTCAGCGGTGACGGTGGCCGTGCTTCCCGAAGCCGAGGAGGTGGATGTCTATATTGATCCAAACGATCTGCGGATCGACGTTTTCAGGTCTTCGGGCCCCGGGGGACAGAGTGTCAACACAACCGATTCCGCAGTGCGCATCACCCATATTCCTTCGGGCCTCGTCGTGATCTGTCAGGACGAGAAGTCACAGCACAAAAACAAAGCGAAGGCTTTGAAGGTCCTCAGGGCCAGGCTCATGGACCAGATGCAGAGCGAGCAGGAAGCCAAGATCGCTCAGGACAGAAAGAGCCAGGTCGGAAGTGGGGACCGGAGCGAGCGGATCCGAACCTACAATTTTCCTCAGAACCGCGTGACCGATCACCGTATCAACCTCACCGTTTACAAGCTGGAGGCTATCCTGGCTGGCACTCTCGAGGAGATCATCGATCCTTTGATCGCCTATTTTCAGGCAGAGGCCTTGAAAAGCAGTGAGTGACAGTCTCCCACGCCCGCTCCACCACCGGCTCCCCCCATACGGACCGGTCCATAATATTTGAGGACGCGGATGGAAGAGGTTTGGACCATCCTGAAAGTCCTGCAATGGACCGCGGACTACTTTAAACGCAAAGGAATCCCGCAACCCAGAGCGGATGCCGAGGTCCTTCTGGCCAACGCACTCGGCCTCGAGCGCATACAGCTCTATCTGCGGTTTGACCAGCCTCTCGGCGGCGACGAACTGATGCGGTTTCGGGAATTCGTGAAGCGCCGGGCCGCCCGCGAACCAACCCAGTACATCACCGGAAGGCAGGAATTCTGGTCCCTTGATTTGGAAGTGTCACCGGCAACGCTCATTCCGCGCCCGGAGACCGAGGTGCTGGTCGAAAAGGCCATCGAGCTCATAGAAGATCGTCCACTGCGAGTCCTGGATCTCGGGACCGGATCGGGAGCCATCGCCCTGGCGCTCGCCCGGGAAGCTTCCCAAATCTCCCTGGTCGCCACCGACCGCTCCATCGATGCGCTGCAGGTAGCTCACCGCAACGCGCGCCGCCATGGCCTGGACCGTCGCATTGCATTTGTGGCGATGGACCTGCTCGAAGCATTCATACCGACGGCGCAGCCGTTCGATCTGGTCGTTACCAATCCACCCTATATCGGCGATCTGGAGCTCCCCGACCTTTCCCCCGAAGTGGGCACCTACGAGCCGATGGGAGCTCTTCGGGGAGGCGGCCCCTATGGCACCGATCTCATCGTCTCCATTCTCGACCGGGTTCCTTCATTCCTCCCGGGAGGCGGGCACCTGCTGATGGAAATCGGACAGGGACAGGAGAAACTCCTGGACCGGATGCTTTCCGAGAAAACGGGGGTTGCACAATTCCGATTCTTCAAGGATTATTCAGGAGTCGTCCGCGTATTGCATATCCAAATGACTGAAAGGTGATTTATGGATCGATTGGTGGTCGAGGGCGGCTTCGCTCTCGAAGGTGAAATCCCCATCAGCGGGGCGAAAAACGCCGCACTTCCTCTCATGGCCGCTTCCCTCCTGGCCGGCGGCAGGCATATCTATCACAACGTGCCCCGACTCCGGGATATCCGAACCATGCAGACTCTTCTCGGTCACATGGGCGCAGTCTGTGAGCACAACGATACGCTGACGGTCGATACGGCGGACATTCGAACCTTCGAGGCTCCGTACGAGCTGGTCAAAACGATGCGGGCATCCGTTGTGGTACTGGGTCCGCTGGTCGCAAGATACAGAAAGGCGCGAGTTTCCCTTCCGGGAGGCTGCGCCATCGGTGCCCGTCCCATCAATCTTCACCTGAAGGGTCTGCAGCAGATGGGTGTCGACATCAGTCTCGAGCACGGTTACGTATCTGCCACTGCCCGCCGTTTGCGTGGCGCTGCGATCACCTTCGACCAGGTAACCGTTACCGGCACGGAAAACCTCATGATGGCTGCGACGCTGGCCGACGGCGTTACCGTGCTTCGCAATGCCGCGCGAGAACCGGAAGTGGTAGCCGTGGCTGATTACCTGACCCGGATGGGAGCCCGCATCGAGGGGGCGGGCACAGCAGAGATCACCATCGAGGGAGTGCCGGAGCTCGAAGCGAGCACCATCCGAGTCATTCCCGACCGCATCGAGGCCGGGACCTACCTGGTGGCGGCAGGAATAACCGGAGGCAGGCTGACTCTCTCTCAGTGCGTTCCCGGGCACCTGGAAGCTCTCATCGAGAAGCTGACTGCTGCGGGTGTCCACATCGAGATCGGAGAAAGCAGTGTGACCGCCTCACGCAACGGGACCATCCGAAGTCAGGATGTGAAGACATGGCCTTATCCGGGTTTTCCCACCGACATGCAGGCCCAGTTCATGGCGTTGATGGCGCTCGGTGACGGCGTGAGCATCATTTCCGAACAGATCTTCGAGAATCGCTTCATGCACGTCCTCGAGCTGAAACGGCTCGGGGCCGACATTGAGCTGGACGGCCGCAGTGCGGTGGTCCGAGGGGTCCGCGGGCTCTCAGGCGCCCCGGTCATGGCCACCGACCTGCGAGCCTCGGCTTCCCTGGTGCTCGCAGGCCTTGCAGCCAAGGGCTTGACTGAAATCAGCCGCATCTATCACCTGGATCGGGGCTACGAAGCGATTGAGAAGAAGCTCGCCGCAGTCGGGGCGAGGGTCTGGCGTGAAAAGGGGTGAACCAGGTTGGAGAGGGACGCACCCAACAACCAAGCGGGGATAGACTCCACCTGTTCGCGGTGGACAGCATCCCTTCGGGCGAAGCTGGAACGCAACAAGACGCTTCGCTGGAGCATCTATGGGACGGCGGTGGGAGTGACAGCCGGCCTTATGGCCTGCCTCGTTTTCTTTCTTCTGGAATGGACCACCTTTTTCGCTATGGAGGAGCTCGCGGGCTATGTCGGCACGAAGCCGGCCGGCGAGCACCTCGTCGACCTCACATCCGACACGGAATTCCGTCCCTGGCTGCTGTGTCTGCTTCCTGCCTTGGGCGGCCTTCTGTCCGGGCTCATCGTTTACCGCTGGGCCCCCGAAGCCGAAGGACATGGCACGGATGCCTTCATCGACGCCTTCCACAACCGGCAGGGCAACATCCGCACCCGCGTTCCTTTCGTCAAAGGGATTGCCTCGGTCATCACGCTTTCAACGGGAGGCAGCGCCGGACGTGAAGGTCCCATCGCCCAGATCGGGGCCGGTCTGGGCTCGTGGATCGGCCGCACCTGCGGCATCGGGGTGCGTGAGAGACGGCTGATGCTCCTTGCCGGCTGCGCTGCCGGGCTCGGAGCCATTTTTCGCGCCCCGCTCGGAGGCGCCCTCACATCCATCGAAGTCCTTTATCGCGAAGATTTCGAGGCCGAAGGCATTGTGCTTTCCATCATCGCTTCTGTGGTCGGATATGCCATCTTCACCACCATTTTCGGCCATGAGCCGATCTTCGCCGTTCCTCCCGTACATTTCGAGCATCCCGCAGCCCTGCTCTGCTATGCCGTCCTCGGGCTGGTGTGCGTCCCCTCAGGATATGCCTACGTCAAGGTATTTTATGGGATGAGGGACCGCTTCTTTCGAAAGCTCCCCTGGCGAAAGCCCCTCATCCCGGCTTTCGGGGGTCTGCTGGTCGGAATCATGGGCCTTTGGCAGCCCAAGGTGCTGAGCGGCGGGTATGGCGCCATTCAGGAAGCCCTGAGGGGAGATCTGCCCTTTCTGGCCATGTTCAGCCTGGCCGGACTGAAAATAGCGGCCACCTCCTGCACCATCTCCTCCGGCGGGAGCGGCGGAGTCTTCGGACCCTCGCTGTTCATCGGGGCCATGCTGGGGGGGGCCGTGGGACAGGTCAGTCAGTCCTGGTACCCGCAGTTTGCGCCGCACCCCGGAGCCATGGCCCTGGTGGGAATGGGCGCTTTCTTCGCCGGTGTGGCCAAGGCTCCCATCGGAGCGATTCTGATGGTCTGCGAGATGACGGGCGGCTATGGCCTGGTGGTTCCGCTCATGTTCACCTCCGTCATCGCCATTCTCCTGTCCCATCGCTGGAGCCTTTACGAAAAGCAGGTCCTGAATAAGTTCCACTCGCCGGCGCACCACTCGGATCGCGTCATCAATCTGCTGCAGCACCTCAAGGTCGCGGACATCTTCCGCAGGGACACTCCGGTCATGATGCTTCCGCAGGACATGTCTCTCGCTGGGTTGAGAAGGCTTCTGACCAAGACACGGGCGTCGTTCTTCCCCGTGGTGGACGATCATTTCCAGCTGCAGGGGATCCTATGTCTTGCGGACATCCGGGAAGTCATGTTTGATGACGCGGTGACCGATCTGTTGGTGGTCGGAGAGCTCGCCTCACCGCCTGTAAGTCTTGGGCTGAACGACAATCTCTACGATGCCCTGAACCTGTTCCTGCTGTCTCAGTACGGACAGATCCCCATCGAAGACGGTCAGACCGGCGTCATTGGGATTGTCCGGTTTGAGGATCTCATGGAAGCCTACCATCGTGAGATCCAAAACCTGAAAGAAACCTGAGCCTGATCTCCCATGAACTCGGTGCATGTGCGGCCTCTCTTCTGGATGGCCCTGGCCTTCGTTGCCGGAGTGGTTGCGGGTCGGTTAATCGCCAACAATTTCCCGTCCGATGTTTTGCTGGCCGCATCAGCGATGGTCCTGGCTTACGCGGCTCTGGCTCTTCTGCCTCGTTTTGCATCGTGGCGATCTCCAACAGCCGTAATGATTTGTTTTGGCCTTCTGGGCATGCTCGGCGCTCATCTGGCCGCTTCGAATCTCCGGGTCCCGACTGCCATCTCATCCTGCTACTCAAGGCCGCAGACACTATACCTGGCCGAACTCGTCGCCCCCGTCAACTTTGAGGAGCAGCGGGCAAGGCTCCAGATCCGCCTGATTGATGCCATCGAGACTGATCGAGTCAGCCCGGTGGGCGCAGACATCCTGCTCACCATTGGTCGAACGGCTGCAGGATCAGCCGGATGGCTGCCAGGCGATCGCTTCCTGGCTCGCTTGACCGTGAGGCCGCTGAGGGGATTCAGCAATCCGGGCGGTTTTGATTATGTTGCCTATCAAGCAGAAAAAGGCATTTATGGTCGAGCGTATGTCCCCGATGACCGGCCGCTGTTGAGAGCTCGGGATCCTTCGAGAAGTGATGTCTTCGCGAGCTTCACGCCGTTGGGCATCCTGGCGGCATTCGACGCATTTCGCCAGGACGCCCGCCTGTGGCTGAAGTCAAATCTACCACAGGACACAGCCGATTTCTACGGGGCGCTGCTTCTCGGTTACCCCCTTCCAGTTCAGTGGAACGACCACCTGAATCGAACTGGACTCGCCCACCTCCTTTCCATCTCAGGGCTGCACCTGGGCCTCGTGAGCCTCGGTGTTTTCTGGCTCACGTGCCGGTTGGTTCGTATTGCAGCACCCTGCCTCCTTCAGCAGACCAGCGACCAGCAGATCGCCCGTTGGCCGGCCATGGCTGCCGTAGCAGCCTATGCGCTGGTAAGCGGTTTGGCCATTCCCACCTGGAGATCGCTCATCATGCTGGGGTTATTCACATGGGCCTTGCTCCGCCAACGGCTTCCGGACGGGATGTCCACCCTGGCCCTTGCAGCTCTGGCCATCCTGATGGTATGGCCCAACAGCATCGGACAGGTCTCCTTTCAACTCTCATTCGCAGCCATGATCGGTCTCTTCGTCGTCTACCCCAACCTCTCCCGCCGGGTCTTCGGCAAACGTGGGAAAGCCTCAGCACGGAGCCGGTTGATCGGCCGCCTGCTACAACCCTTCGCCGAAGCGTTTTGGGTATCCCTGGCCGTCAACCTCATGGTATTGCCCATCATCATCCATCATTTCCATGGCCTGTCCCTTGCCGGTTTTCTGGCCAACACCGTACTCGTTCCCGTGGTTGGCTTCATCGTGCTGCCGCTGGGTCTGACGGGCCTCGTCCTGCTCACGATCCAGGACTCGTTGGCTTACTTCCTTTTTCAAGCCGGAGGCTGGGTGGTGGAATTCTGCCTCTGGCTGATCCTGCGCTTGAGCAGTCTCTCATGGGCCTATTTCTGGGTTGGAACTGTGGGTCTCGGTGTGGTCGCGGCCTATTACGGCGGGCTCCTCATCCTGAACTCCCCCTGGACGTGGCGCATCCGGTCGGCAGCTGTCGCCGGTTTGTCGCTCCTGGCCCTCTCCTTTCAGTTTCTGCCCTCGTGGGCCAAAGAGACCAGCGCGCCTCCTCTCCTCAAGGTCAATGTCATCGATGTCGGTCAGGGCTCTTCGACACTGCTGAGGTTTCCGATGGGAGAGACCATGCTCGTGGATGGCGGTGGGTTCCACGATGATTCATTCGACATCGGACGGGCGGCTCTGGCGCCATTCCTGTGGCAGGCGGGCGTCAGCCATCTGGATCATGTGATCCTGTCCCACGACCACCCCGACCATCGAAACGGACTGAAATTCATCCTGTCCCATTTTTCCGTGGGGCACTTCTGGGAAACCGGCCTTTCCAGCACTCGGGAAATGGAGACGCAACTCTCATCCATCGCTGGAAAGCGAGGCATCCCGATCCTCCGACTGCCCGAGATCCAGGGAGAACGTGAAATAGGGGGCTGCCGCGTTTCCATTTTACACCCGTCTCCCGGATTCCTTGAACACTCCTGGGATGGGGAAGATCTGAACAATACCTCCATTGTCCTGGAAGTGAGATTCGGAAACACCCGAGCTCTCCTGCCGGGAGACATCGACCAATCCGTGGAGGCGCGGCTGCGGCTCAATCCGGACGATACTTGCCGAAACCTCCTGGTTGCGGCCCACCACGGGAGCATCCGCTCAACGGGGGGGATGCTGCTCGACCGTTTTCGGCCTGAAGCCGTCTTGTTTTCCTGCGGGCGGGACAACATCTTCGGCTTCCCCTCCGAAGCTGTTCTCAGGCGCTGCCAGGAGCGGCGGATACCTGTCCTTCGAACGGACGTACACGGCGCTGTCGAGGCAGTCTCCAACGGCGAACAATGGGATATCAAAACCCATGTCCGGGACCTGCAAGGGAGATGATCACGTAGTCGGGCGATCCCGAAGGAAGGTCGAGTCAAGACGGCAAAACGACTGAGTGAGGCGGTGCAGCCATCTGCATCACCCAGTGCTACGGGCTGGAACAGTTCAACAGCAGAGGGTCTATAATGTTCAATGTCTTAAAAAAATACCAGAAAATAGTCATCCAGTCACTCATGGTGATGATGGCTATTGTTTTAGGACTGGCAACCATCGATCTGGGCTGGCTGATTATCAAGGATATTAATGAGCCACCCCTCTTTATCCTGAGCATAGCTCAACTGCTTGACATATTTGGTTTATTTATGCTGGTCCTCATAGGAATCGAACTGCTCGAAACGATCATGAAGACTTATCTGACTCAGGGAAAACCTCATTATGAAGTGGTCCTCTCGGTGGCTATCATTGCCATTGCTCGCAAGGTGATCATATTGGACTTGAAAGAAACGGATTCCATGGGTCTGATCGGAATCGCATCAATCGTCGTAGCGTTGACAGCTGGATACTATCTGATGAAGAAAAGTCATCCCAAAGACAATCAGGGGCTCTGATTCTCTAAGCGCGTGCGATGTTATCACTGGCTGATCAGCCCACCGTTTCAACCGTTATATTCCAGCACGAGGAGAGAAATGTCATCCTCGAGGCCGCTCCCCTGGGCAAACTCCAGGCAGCGGCGGGAGAGCTCCTCCACCAAATCGTCGGGCGCTTCACCGCCATGCGCTTCCAGAATCCGGTAGAGGCGCTCTTTGCCGAAGACCTGCCCATCCGCGTTGAAGACCTCCAGGATCCCATCCGTGTACAGCACGAGCTTGTTTCCTGGTTGGAGCCGGACCTGCTCCTGCTCAAACGAACTGCCGTCCTCGACACCGATCACCGGCCCCCTGACGTTCAACACCTCAATTCTACCTTTCTCTCTCAGAATGACAGGAGGGGGATGCCCTGCACAGCTGTATGTCAGCTGGCCGGTCCGTTCGTCAATGGCCACATAGACGATTGAAAAGAAGCTGTTGAACCGTTCGAAGGGGAATGCCCTGTTCAGGCTGTTGAGGATTTCTGCCGGGGATAGCGGCGCTCCCCCCTCCTCCCCATAGAACATACGATGGCTGGCCAAGAATTGACTCACCGTCACAGCGATCAGGGCGGCCGAGACCCCGTGGCCGCAGACGTCGAGCATGTAGAGCCCCATCCGCTCCTTGTCGAGACAGCAGATATTGAAGATGTCGCCGCCGATCTTCCAGGAGGGCTGGAATTTCCAGGCCATGCGAACACGCACGGAACGGGGGATAGCCATCGGGAGCAGGCTTCTCTGGATCTCCGCAGCGGCAGCCAGATCCTCATTGATCTGCATCTGCCGCTTTTGCAGCTCAGTCTTCTGGGTCTCCAGCTCGGTGATGTCGTAAATGAAGACCAGCACCATCTGTCGACCGTGGAACGTGACAGCCCGAGTGCTGAATTCCAGGAACTTCTCCACAGGAGCGCCGCCGATGTAGAAAACCCGTCTGAGGGAAGCCTTGTCGATGGGTACCTTGGCCGTCATGGTACTGATGAGGGATTTCCTGAGCACGCATTCCTGACAGTGGGATGTCTCACCGCAGGGTTTGTTCTCCATCACCGCCTGCACGCACCCCGTCGCCTCTCCAAAGCGGCCCCCGATCTCGCCGTCGAAGGCCCGGTCAAAGAGCTGGGTGAAGGAACGGTTCACTTCCTGGATCTGAAAATTCTCGTCCGCGATGAGGACGGCGGTGTTGATGTTATCCAACAGGAGATTGAGAAACTCGTTGGATTCCCTCAGATCTTCCAGGCATGTTGTCATGGCCATGACTCAACTGCTGGGTGTTCCAGGTTGTGAATTCACGAAGAGCATGAGACTGCTGCCAAAATGGCTGAGTTCTCAGGGCCTTACCATGCGATCCACCAAGGCGGATGCAAATTCGGAGCAGCGCACTTCCCTGGCGCCATCCATCTGGCGGGCCAGATCATAGGTGACGATTCCGGCCTGAATCGTTCTCTCCAGTGCGGTTTCGATACAGCGAGCCGCCTCGTTCCAGCCCAGGTGATCGAGCATCATGGCTGCTGACAGGATGAGAGACCCCGGATTGATCTTGTCGAGACCGGCATACTTGGGCGCCGTTCCATGAGTGGCTTCGAATATGGCGCAGCTGTCCCCGATGTTGGCTCCCGGGGCCATCCCCAGCCCTCCCACCTGGGCCGCCAGAGCATCGGACAGGTAATCCCCGTTGAGATTTGGAGTCGCGAGCACCGAGTACTCATCAGGACGCAGCAGCACCTGCTGGAACATGGAATCCGCGATGCGATCCTTGATCACGATGTATCCGGCGGGTACCTTTCCGCCAAACTTTTCCGACAGCTCGCCCTCCGGAACGGTCCGGTCACCGAACTCTGTTGCCGCCAACTCGTAACCCCAGTTCCTGAAGGCCCCTTCCGTGTACTTCATGATATTTCCCTTGTGCACCAGCGTCACCGACGGCAATCCATGATCGAGGGCATACCGGATGGCCCGGCGAACGAGGCGGTGCGTCCCCAACCGGCTCATGGGTTTGACTCCGATACCTGAATCCCGAAGCAGCTCGATCCCAAAAGAATCCCTCAGGAAAGCCGCCATGCGGGCTGCCTCCTCGGAACCGGCCGGCCATTCGATCCCCGCGTAGACGTCCTCAGTATTTTCCCGGAACACCACCATCTTGACCCTTTCGGGATGCCTCACGGGTGAAGGTACGCCGGAGAAGTAACGGACGGGTCTCACACAGGCATAAAGGTCCAGAAGCTGGCGCAACGTCACATTCAGGCTGCGAATGCCCTCTCCTACGGGTGTCGTCATGGGTCCCTTGATGGCCACCACACACTGGCGAAGCAGGTCCAGGGTCTTGTGCGGCAGCCACTCACCGGCTTCAAGATAAGCTTTTTCACCGGCCGCAAGCTCCACCCAGTGAATCCAGCGCCGCCCCCCGTAGCACTTCTCCACGGCATTCTCCACCACCGGTCGCGTCGCGGCCCAAATATCAGGACCGACCCCATCCCCTTCAATGAAACCGACGAATGGGCAGTCGGGAACGTTCATCGACCCGTTCTCGTCCAGGGTGATCCATGAACCATTTTGAGTATTAGGAGCCATGGGAAGCATCCTTTCCAGAAGCCTTCCCGGGGACAGGCTTCGATTCTTTGTTTCGGATCTGGAAAACCAGCAGACACCACTCCCCTGCAGTCCGTCGCTCCGCGAAAACCAAACCGGCTTCCTCGTACGCGGAGCGCACCCCGGGCTCCTGCTCGATGAGAATTCCGCTCAGGACCAGGATCCCTTCCGGCTGAATTCTTCGGGATAGTGCATGCGCCATCTCTATGAGCGGATTCGCCTGGATGTTGGCCACCACAACATCGAACCTCTCCCCCAGCTCACCCGACGATCCGACCGAGAGAGCGACCTTTTCCTCGAGGCCGTTGACCAGAAGATTCGCCCTGGCCACTTCCACGGCTTCCTCATCATTGTCAACTGCAACAACCCTCCCGAAACCCAGCATTGCCCCGGCCATCGCAAGAATTCCCGAGCCGGTCCCCAGATCCAGCAGGCTCATGTTGCCGGAGTCAAGCGTTTCAGTCCGATCCTCCATCCACTCGAGACATAGCCGGGTCGTCTCATGGTGCCCTGTGCCAAAGGCCATTCCCGGATCCAGCAGGATCACCCGATCTCCGACTTCGGACCCGGACCTGTCCCATGTGGGGCAGATGAGAAAACGCTTACCCACGCGCAACGGCTTGAAGTGTACTTTCCAGCGGTTCGCCCAGTCGTCCTCGACCAGATTCTGCGTGCGCACCAGGATCGCACCGGCTCTCCCAGGGTACTGATCCCTGTAGTCCTCAAGGATGCGCCCGAATTTACCCTCCCACAGGTCGTTCGGAGTGTCGACATCTACATAGAATCTAAAACCCTCGTCGATCAATTCGACCCCCACAGCCAGCACCTCAGCAACCTCGAAAGCAAGAGCTTCTGCGTCTTCCTCCGGAACGACCACATCAATACGATTCCAGTGCTTTTCCATGACCGGGTCACCGATCTTGTGACATATTTGTCACATAGAGGCTGCGTAAATCCCCGTTATCAAGCATCTCCAAAGGCCAAATCACAATTCAAGCGGACGTCAAGACCTTTAATAGGACCAAAACCCCCGAGGGTCAACGTCCGAGACCTATCCGAAGTCTCATCCCAGCGGCATACTTGTGAGCAGTGATTGCATCCACAGCTGAAAAGGGTTAGGTTTGCAGCATGTGGACAATAGGCCGAGGCGGTTCCGGACTGAGGCCGCCGTTGGGATCGGTTTGCCGTTTTCATCTCAACATCGAAGGAGATTGGATGAGGACACATCTTTGTATGCTGCTTATTGTCTCTGCAGTCAGCCTCGGGATGGTTGCACCGGAGGTCCAGGCCGACATCTTCATAAAACAGCAGCATCATACGGAGGGATTCCAGATGATGGGCCGGAGCCAGCCTGCCCGCGACTTCATGCAGAAGATGTGGCTGTCGACCGATAAAGCGCGCTCGGATATGGAAGACCATTCGGTCATTGTAAGGCTCGACAAAGGCGCCTCCTACTTTCTGGATCATTCCCGGAGAGTCTACAGCGAGATGCCCATGAACCGCTCTCACGCGGGCACTTCCCCCTCTGACGGACGGCCTTCCACAAAGGAACGGGCCCCCACTGATCCAAGGACCCAGTCCATGCTCAAAATGAACATGAAGATCAGCGACACGGGCGAAACCAGGAAGATCGGGCCGTACCAATGCAGAAAATACATCCAGAGAGTTGAATCCATGATGGGGCCTGTGGTTTCCGAGATCTGGGCCACCGAGGATCTCAAGATGGACCGTGATCTGTATGCCCGATTCAGCCTGGCCCTCATGGCGTCCCAGCCAGGCGGGCGGGAGGCCATGGATGCCAATCTCGCGGAAACGAGAAAGATACGTGGAGTACCCGTCCTGTCACTGACGACAACAAGGATGGGAGAGGCCGAAGTCAAATCCAGGGTGGATCTGGTGGAGTTCAGGGAGGAACCGGCGCCGCCCGGCATATTTGAGATTCCCGCCGGGTACAGCCGCCAATCGATGATGGGGCCCGGATCCGAGAGGGGCGGTGATGGTGCAGGTCCCCCCAGAGGACGACGATGACCACCATCCGAAACATCGATTCATCCTTACGATGAAGCATCGCATGACCCTTGGGGCTCCACCTTCTCACTTCAATCGAGCCCCTCTAGGGCATGTGTTCCTGCCGGCCTTCCCAAGGCTCCCGTACAAATCCTCCCTTCGGTCCGCCCAGCAGGGGATTGCCCGACGGAATGACTCGATCTGTGTCAAGTCCAGCTCTGCTGAAATCCATCCTGCCCCTGCGGGCGCCCGTGAAAGACAATGGCCTGTGGGGTCTATGATGGCGGACCCACCCCCGTACACGAGATCGCCATCCTGTCCACAACCATTGCATCCCACAACAAAAACCTGATTTTCCAGTGCCCTGGAACGCAACAGCAGGTCCCAGTGTTCGATTCTCACAGCTGGCCACAGGGCCGATACGCACAGCACCTGTGCACCTTCCAGGGCGAGACGGCGGCTGATCTCGGGGAAGCGCAGATCGTAGCAGATCACAATGCCCACGCGACCCAAGCGAGTGGCACAGACCAGCAGACTCTGACCCGGCGCAAACTTCAGGTGTTCTCCATTGGGCGAGAACAGGTGGGTTTTTCGGTAGCTTCCCGCCACAGTCCCATCCGCATCTACAACGAAGCTTGTGTTATAGAGGTGCGCCCCATCGAGCTCCGGCATGCTCCCTGTCAGGACCATGGACTTCTGTCGGCACAGATTCTGCCAATGGGCAAGCACTTCCGGAGTACGGAGGGCCAATGAGCGCAGCTGAGGAGGGGAGAAGCCACAGAACCACATCTCCGGGAGAACGAGGAGCCGGCATCCTTTCGCGTGCAAATCATCGACGACTTGTTCCAGCTGCTCCAAATGCTCTTCAAGGCTGAGCAGGCTCACCTCAAACTGCCAACAGGCTGCCGTGAATCGACTCATGAAACATGCCCCAATAAGGAGAATCCCAACACGGCTTCGAGGGGGTGTATTCCCCATCATGCCGCCTCACTGCGCCGGTCATTCGGATCTCTCCGGCCACGGAAAGGGCTGAAGCAAATCAACAACGTGCTTTCGCCGGGTGGGGGTTCGCTGCCGCGACCCCCAACAGGTTGAAGTCTCGGGAGATTAACATGTTATCATGGACACCCCAAGGTGCTTGATGTAGATTCTTCACCACTCGACAGGCATAGGAACCATGGTTTCAGATTTTACTGAGGATCCTGCCATGAAATGCATTGGGATGCGACGCTCGACTTCAAGGCTGGCCTTCTGGGCCCTCATAGCCATGGCTTCCTGGAGCTGTGCCACCGGCCAGCCCTCGCTCGACCAGACCGAGGGAACGACAGCTGCAGTGCGGGAGTCGACCGGCAAGCTGCATGCGCCGGGCCCTGGGAAAGCATCCTCCAGTCCTTGGCTCGTCCCCTACTATCCTCCCCCCTCCACCATGGACCTTTGCGGTGAGCCGGTACCTCTGCAGAACCGCGAGGTTCTGGAGCGCTTCGACAAGGAATTCACTCTGATCGTGTACAATCATGCGCAGGTCTATCTGTGGCTCAAACGCATGGAGAGGTACTTCCCATGGATCGAAGAGCAGCTCAGGGCAACTGGGCTGCCCGATGATTTGAAGTATGTGGCAGTAGTGGAAAGCGACCTGCTTCCTGACGCCTGCTCCCCCAAAGGAGCTGCAGGGCCGTGGCAGTTCATGCCCAGCACCGGCTCCGCCTATGGGCTGCGCCAGGAAGGGAGCTGCGATGAAAGATACGACTTCGAGCGGGCGACAGAGTGCGCTTTTCAGTTTTTGCAGGATCTTTACAGACGCTATAAAAATTGGACCGTGGCCATTGCAACTTACAACTGTGGAGATAAGCGCATTCAGGAGCAAATCCGCGCAGTGGGATCAGCGGACTATTATCAGATGCGCCTCCCCACCGAAACCGAGCGCTATATTTTTCGTATTCTTGCAGTGAAGGCGGTCCTGGGCAATCCCGCACACTATGGCTATCTCTTACCCAGAGGACAGGGCTATCCGCCCCTGAAAGCTGAGCGGGTGAACGTCCGGCTTTCTTGCCCTCTTCCCATGCAGGCAGTTGCTGAAGCCAGCGGCACCACCGTGCGCGAGATCAGGAGGCTCAATCCGGCCTTCCGCGCCGAAGAGATTCCGGAAGGATCTCATCAGGTCAAGTTGCCTGTAGGCTCGGCCGATGAGTTCGGAAGAAATATCGACATTACGGCCCGGAGAGCAGCCTCCGAAGTCCCTCCGACACAGGTTCGACAAACCAACGCGATCTCAAGCGGCCTCAAATCTTCAGGACCAAAGAGAAACGAACCTCGCGCCACGGCCAGTGGAGAGCGAAATGCCCGAAATGTGAATTCATCATCGAAAACCGAGAAGCCCGGTGTCAAGTCGAAATCCACGACCCCAAATGCTGCACACACCGTAAAGAAGGGAGAAACTCTCTCTGACATTGCAGGACGTTACGGGGTCAGCCCGGATGCCCTCAGGAAGGCCAACAGACTGAAGTCCAACAATGTCTCTGTCGGACAGAAGCTCGTGATCCCATAGCGTCTGTCATGGAAGCCGCATCCGGGCTTCGGCCGGGCCACCACAGGAAGCCACGCGCCCCGAAGCTCATTCGGCATTCTTCTATTGACGCAGCTCCACTTGCTTTGGTCCCAGGCGAGCTCAGCTTCATCCATCCGATTCAAATAGTGCGGATGCCGGTTCCTTCCAGCCAGATCCCTTGACGCAAAAGCGTTTCTTCACTTCAGCCCGACCCCGGACGAAAAGGGGGCATTGGAGCAAAGCATGAATCATTCCGATATAGAAACACGACGATTCGGGAGCACTGAGCGGCTGGTCAGTCTCGTAGGGTTGGGCGGTGAAGGCATATTGAGAACCCACGGCCAGGATGAAAGGGCGGCGGCGGTCATCCACGAGGCCCTCCGCCAGGGCATCACCTATTTCGACTGTGCTCGAGTCTATGCAGGCAGTGAAGGCTATTACGGCCAGGTGTGGAGGCAGCATCCGAATCTGCGCTCAGAGATCTTTCAGGCCAGCAAATCTGCCGAAAGAACCAGGTCGGGAGCCCTGGCCGACCTGGAGCGCACTCTCAAGACCATGAACACGGATCACCTTGACCTTTGGCAGATCCACGATGTTCGGACAGAAAAGGATCTGAAACAGATCAGCGGTCCCGGGGGAGCCCTTGAAGCATTCGTCCAGGCCAGGCAGTCCGGGAAGACGAAGCTCATTGGTGTGACGGGTCATCACGACCCGGAAATCCTCACACGAGCGGTGAAGGAATGGCCCGTTGACTCGGTGATGATGCCGGTGAATCCGATCGAAGCGGTTTTGGGGGGATTTCTGGAGTCTGCTTTGCCGGCAGCCCGCGAAAAGGGCTTGGCGATCATCGGCATGAAGGTGTTGGGGGGCGGTCACTATCTTGCCCCTAAAGTGGGGATCACCGCTCGAACACTCATCCGCTTTGCATTGTCACAGGATGTCTCGGTGATCATCGTGGGCTGCTCAGCTCCGGCGCACGTGGTGGAGCTTGCTGATGCGGCAAGGCCTTTCCACCCGATGGATGTCGAGGAGCAAGCGGGCGTCAGGACGCTTTTCGAGCCCGCAGCTCGAAGGCTGGCTTTTTATCGAGGGGTTTTCTAGTACCACAAGGAAGTTTCGAAGTCTCCTCACCCTTTTTTGGGAGAGGCAACGACTGCAAACCGGCGTGCCGACTGGAAACCTTGGTCCAGCAATGGGCTTTCTGGTAGGGAATGGATTATGCAACGTCAGGGCTTTGCATCTTACGTCCGATGATGTTATACAGATGGCCGCATATCCTTACTCCCCCGAAAGGACAGGTTCGATTTCATGATGGCAGGAAAGCTGCTCGTCTTCTGATTCGGTGATCCCCCGGCAGGGAGCACCCACAACGAGCTAGTTGGAGGCACATGACTGGAGAAAGAACACCCTCGTCCAAGATTGTCGAATGCCCGCTTGAGCAACAAGCCCAAACTGGAGGCAGAAAGAACGGAGTCTGGATCAAACTCCTGGTGCTGCTTTTTCTCATTGGCGTGACCATCATTCTGTACCAGACGGATGTGTTCAGATTCTTCTTCAGCAGGCAGGAGATCCTGGAGTTTCTCGAGTCTCTGGGGCCTTTGGCCTTTGCCGGTTTTATCCTTTTGCAGGCGGCCCAGGTGGTCCTGGCCCCTATACCCGGAGAAGTCACGGGACTGATCGGTGGTTACCTGTATGGGCCCGTAATGGGGGTTTTCCTGTCGACCGTCGGATTGGTCCTTGGTTCGTTTCTTGCCTTCTTCCTCTCCCGGACTTTCGGGAGACCCTTCCTCGAGAAGTTCATCGATGAGTCCCTGATAAAACGGTTCGATTATCTGCTTCACCACAAGGGACTTTTTCTGGTTTTCGTGCTGTTCCTGATTCCGGGTTTCCCGAAAGACTACCTCTGTTTCATCCTTGGCCTGGGTCGTCTCACGACTTTCGAATTCCTGGCCGTGAGCACCGTCGGTCGTCTGTTTGGTACGATTCTCCTGACGCTGGGGGGAGGGTTCATCCGCTATCACCAGTATGGCAAGCTTTCGATCCTCGTCGGCGTAGCCGGGCTTTTTGCAGTGCTGTTCTATGTCTTTCGGGAGAGGCTTGAGCGCTATTTTCATACTTTGCATACACGCCATCAATGCAAGAAAGACGTTGGGAGAACCAACAGCATCATCTGATGGCGATCGAAGACATGAACGTTGCCGACATTTTGATGTGCCGTTGCCTCAAATAGATCCGATCATCGCATCCCCGATTTCGGCAATTCAATGGAGCTCAGAGACTCTGAAGCCGATCCAAGTGTCTGGCTTCCCCAACAGCAAATCCGACTTTCTCTCGGACAATCGGTACGATTATTGCCTAACGTAATCGAGCAAGCCGATGCTGATGCATTGACTTTGTCACATTTGTCAGACAGGAGTTTGCATGCTCACTGAAAAGATTTCGAGCCTCGCCGTTTATTGCCTCGATGTAAGCGGCTACTATGGAGCGGCCTTTCTCATGGCCCTGGAAAGCATGATTGCCCCCGTCCCGAGCGAAGCGGTCATGCCCTTCGTGGGTTTCCTGGTCGCAGACGGCAAATGGAGTCTGGGCGCAGCGGTTTTTGCCACAAGCCTGGGTTCGATCATTGGCTCGCTGGCTTCGTATTTCATGGGCGCTTACGGCGGAAAACCCCTGGTGCTTCGTGTGGGCAAGTACCTGCTTTTAGATGAGCACGACCTGGTCATCACCGAGAGATTTTTCAGTCGACGGAGCGGTGTGCTCACGATTTTCGTCAGCCGCTTCATCCCGGTGGTGCGCCATCTGATCTCCATTCCTGCGGGCGTGGGCAGGATGCCCCTGATCCCGTTTATCCTTGTGACGGCCGTCGGGGCTACCATCTGGAACTCCTTCCTGCTCTACTGCGGTATGGTTCTGAGGGAGCATTGGAGCAGCGTACAGCGTTACTCTCACCAGGTGGATATCGTCGTCGTCCTGATGATCATGGCGGGTACGGCCTGGTTCTTTCGAGGCCGGCTTGTCAGGAAGCAGGCACGCTAGCCGCCCTTTGCAGCACCTTTTGCCGAGTGCAGTGAAACCCTCTGGAGCCCGACCGGTAAAGTCCCGTGAATCCGTCAGCAACAGATTCATCAACTGCCCTGTTCATGCGGCGCATCGGGAAGCGGGGAATGCGCCCGCTTCTCTGGGTGGGGCTCGCATTCGCCCTGTGTGGAATACTCTTCACAAAATCAGCCTGGGCGCAGCTGGAGTGGAGCTTTGCCGCGATTTCCGACATCCATTCCGGTTTCAGCTCCTATCTGAACGTGCTCAATGAAATCAAGACCCCCACGGTGGGCCGAGAGAGTCGGGGGAAAAGGGCGGACTTCATTCTTGTCTTGGGCGACCTGTCACCCGTCAGCGTGAATTTCAGTATGTTTCAAAAGACGTTTGAGAATACTCATTCGCTCTTTATTCCGGCGCGAGGCAACCATGAAAGCAATCTGGATGTTAGACTGATCGAGGCGAAGATCCTTCCTGCCGCCGCATCTTCCATTCAGACGCTGAATCGCTTTTCGAAGTCAGGCCTTTCATATTGGTTCGATTGGAGGAATGCACGGGTCATCATCCTGGATCAATATGCAGATTTCAAGAGATCAGGCGCAAACCCCAAGGCTCTCCAGTGGTTAAGCCGGGCCATCGAATCCGCGGCCTCAGTCGATCATGTTTTCCTGGGGTTCCATGAACCCTTCTTTCCCTGGGACACGGAGCAGGACCCGTTCTGGGGAATCCTGCTCAAACACCGCTCCCGCATCCGCGCCCTCTTTTTCGGGCACACACACATCTACCATCGGACACGCTTCCCTGAACTGCTGGAAGGCATTCCTGTCATCAACGTGGGCAACGCAGGTCAAAATACCCACAGCGACATGCGCCAGACCATCGTGTGTGTCAGCGTAGACGGGCGCCGTGCCCGGGTCACAACGGTGCAGACCCCTGATGGGAAAAGCAATTTTCGCGTGGCCGATACTTTCGATTTGAATGGACCCTAGAGCTCCTCTCCGGGCCGGGTCACCAGAAGCTCTGGGAAGGGGCGCCATAGCCTTCTCAGGAGCTTCCCTCGACCGGTGGATCGGCGATGTCCCTGAGGATTTCTTCTCGAACAGCCCGGACCGCCAGGGGCAGGACTGCCTCAACAGCTGATGACAGATCCAGCGACCAGTCCACGACACCGGGCTCGACACCGATGACCGTGATCTCAGGATGGTCGCCCCGTCCGGCAAGAGCCAATACCCTCGACAGGTCGAAGCCGTGCATCGAAGCGATGACCGGCGATGGTGCAAATGAGTCGAAGGGCATGCGGTAGATCGTTCCCGGCTCACCGTCCGCTTTGACGGCATCGACGACGATGATCCTTTGAGCCGACTCGATCGCAGGCAGGGCATCCAGAATAGCGGTCCCCACGTCCAGCACTTCGGTCTCTTCAGGCAGCTCCTCACGGAGAAGAGCTCGAGCCACATGGACCCCAATGCCCTCATCGCACAGCAGGAGATTGCCAATGCCGAGAACCAATGTCTTCATTTCAACGCATCCCTCCCCCGTGCTGAATGATGAAAGCTTCGCAAAGATCCATTGCTGCTTGCTGTTTCTGCTGAGACAGATGCCGCAGGAGCGCCGAGCATTTCTGGCCAAAATTCGTGCTCATTTCGTCCATTCTATGATAAGCATCACGTCAACATATCGGAATCACATCTCAATAGCCGCCGCGTCCGGAAAGGCTGGGATGAGAACTGAGTGGCCCGATCATTTGGATTGCCAGGGCGAAGAGGGAGGGTAATCGATGAAAACTGCCAAGAAGGTGCTTCTGGCTGAGGATCATACCATCCTTCGGGAGGGGCTTCGGATGCTTCTGACCTCCAACCCGAACCTTGAGGTCATTGGAGAGGCTCAAGACGGCCTGGAGGCGGTGCGACTGGCCGAGAGCCTCAAGCCCGACTTGATCCTGATGGATCTCTCCATGCCTCGCATGAATGGGATGGGAGCCATCCAGGAGATCAAGCGGCATATGCCGCAAATCAAGATCCTTGCCCTGACCGTCCACAAGACTGAGGAGTATATTTTGGCGACGCTGAAAGCCGGCGCCGACGGGTACGTCATCAAGGACGCCACCCACAATGAACTGATGCTCGCCATCCAGTGTTTGCTCGAGGGGAAGACGTACTTGAGCCCCAGTGTCTCGGACAAGGTGATCGAGGGTTATCTTGAAGGGAAGAAGCAGCTCAAATCCAGCACATCCTGGGATACTTTGACTCAGCGTGAGCGTGAAGTCCTGAAAATGATCGCGGAAGGATACAAGAACAAGGCCATCGCCGACTATCTTTGCATCAGTGCCAAGACCGTGGAAAAGCATCGCGCCAATCTTATGAGAAAATTGGATCTTCACAATGTATCATCTCTGACGGCCTTCGCCATGGATAAAGGGCTGATCACCAAGCCTTCGGGAGAGGCCTGACGGGTCCCGGGCACCCCGCCCGCAGGATCAATGCTTCGCACCCGGTAGGGGAGGAAGTGAAATGAGACCAGCCCTGATTGTCGTAGACCTCTTGCGCGATACCTTCGAAAGGCATCCGGACACCCCTGTCGTGCTCGCTGCCAGAAGCTTCCTGCCCAAGCTCAACCGGATGATTGATCAATTTCATGGACGGCGTCTGCCGGTGGTTTACGCATGTGACAGTTTTCTCCCTGATGACTTCATATTCAAGGGGAAGATGTCCCCTCACAGCTTGAGAGGAACCGCCGGAGAAGAGGTGATCACTGATCTGCACCGGGAACCTCAGGATCACGTTGTGCCGAAACGCCGCTTCAGTGCTTTTTTCAAAACGGATTTGGACCAAACCCTGAGAACACTGAATGTGGACACTGTTGCCGTAGCAGGCATTGCGACTCCGATCTGCGTGATGGCGACCGTTCTGGATGCGCTCAGCCACGATTTCCGGGCTGTTATCATCGAAGATTGCTGTGCGGCTCATCGACCCGAGCACCACGGGACCGTTCTGGATGCCTACCGGAGAACTCCCCTTCATCCCCTGCTGCAAGTCCTGAGCGCCGAAGAGCTTCTGGGTCGGATTTTCGACCAGCGGGATTGACCGGAGGTCCGCCTGCGCCCCGGCGCCAAGCGGATAACTCCGGCCATCGATCCAAAAAGACTCGCGGCTTGAAAGCATTTCAGGAGATCGCTTTACCTGGCTCCCCACAATCTCCAGTCTGCACCCTCCAGCCTTGAGCATATGTCGGAAAAACGAAAGATCATGGCGTCCCCCTGAGTGGGCAATGCAGCATGTCGAAGCGCTTGTCTTCAAGAATTCCGGCTGGGCCTTTGGATTGCTCACATGATGAAGCCGAGCCAGGTGTGGCAATGCGATGGCCGCCCTGCATCCATCAATACCTCCGGGACGCTTTCTTTGTAGCAGCGGTTCGGCACGTTGAAAAGCTGGAAGCTGTGCGATTGCCACATCTTCTTCATCAGCTGTTGCCTCTCTGCCGAGGCTTAGACGGGATCTCTACCCCCTTCCCACAAGGCTCGATCCTTGACCAGCCTTCGTTCACCGTCTGCTTCGGTTGAAATGAGGCAGTGGAGTGTTATACTATGTTCGAACGTAGCTTTCATGCGTGTTTACAGCTGCTGACTTCGGAAAGGCTCAAAATGGCTGATGATTCTCAGAAAGTGCCGAACCAGGAAGAGCTCGAGAAAGAGCTGAGCGACTACCTTTCCAAAAAGTACGGCTATAGAATCAAGGTGATCTCTCCCATGATGCTTCCCCAGGGGAAGGAGACCCACGAGGACAAAAAGGGGCCAGGCGGGATCGATCGCATTCGATTTGACATGAAACCCGAAGAGCTGGAAGCCTATTTGGATCAATACGTCATAAAACAAGACGAGGCCAAGGCGATACTGGCGACAAAGATCTGTACCCATTACAACCGCATCAAGCAGCTGAATCGAAAAGGCAAACGCGGCCGACCGCGAACCGTCGGGAGGATTAAGAACAACATTCTCCTGTTGGGACCGACCGGTGTCGGGAAAACTTACCTCATCAAGCTCATTGCACAGAAGCTCGGTGTCCCATTTGTGAAGGGTGACGCGACCAAGTTCAGCGAGACGGGGTATGTGGGCGGGGATGTGGAAGACCTGGTGCGCGAGCTTGTCATTGAGGCGGATGACGATTTGGAGCTGGCTCAGTACGGGATTATCTACATCGATGAAATCGACAAGATCGCGGCGTCGGGCCACTTCTTCGGCCCGGACGTTTCACGGGCCGGCGTACAGCGGGCATTGCTGAAGCCCATGGAAGAAACGGAGGTGGATCTCAAGGTTCCCCACGATCCGATCTCCCAGCTTCAGGCCCTTGAGAGTTATCGGAAGACTGGAAAACGCGAGAAGCGGACCATCAACACTCGCAACATCCTGTTTATCATGAGCGGTGCCTTCAATGGCCTGGCTCCCATCGTCAAGAAGCGACTGCAGAGTCAGGAGATCGGTTTCGGAGCGCAGATCCAGAGCAAGGGCGATGAGCTCCGGTTCAATCGGCTCGCCAAGGCCGAGGATCTGATCGCTTTCGGGTTCGAGAGCGAGTTTGTTGGACGCATACCAGTGATCGCTGTGCTGGAAGCCCTTGAAGTGAACGACCTCCACGAAATACTGAAAAACCCCAACAATCCCATCATCCTGGGAAAGAAGGAAGATTTTCGAAGCTACGGCATTGATATTCAGTTTGAAGACCGAGCCCTGCGCATGCTGGCAGAACAGGCCTATGCAGAAAAGACCGGGGCTCGAGGGCTGGTCAGCGTGATCGAGCGGGTCCTGCTCCCCTACGAGAAGAAGCTGCCGAGCACCAAAGTCTCGTATTTCGTGGTCACCCCCGAAGTGGTACAGCATCCCGAGGAAGAACTGGAAGGCCTCATTTCGGATCCTGAATCTGTTGAGAGGGCCGCCACGTACCGTGAGATCGTGAAGCAGGAGAAATCCAGGATCTACAGTCAGATGGTTCAGAAATCTCATTACATCAGCAGTTACCCGCTGGTGTTCACACCCGAGCGAGTGGACATTGCCCTGGACCATCACATCCGTACGGATCAGGCCATCGAAGGCATCTTTGACGACATTATCCTGCTTTACAACCAGGTCCGCGTATTTGAAGACGATTTTCAGGAAAAGCATGGTCTGGAAATTCATTACGATGATGAAGCAGTGAATGAAATCATCCGTAAGGCGCTCCAGCGGGATTTGACCGCAATGGCCCTTTGCAAGGAGATCTCGGCGGACTTCGACTATGGATTCAAGCTCATCCACGAACGCAGCGGACAGAGGCAGTTCGTTCTTCCCAGGAAGTCTGTAGTGCAGCCTGATGCCTACCTGGACGAGCTGATCCGCGAACATTACCGCGACTTCCCTTTCGGCACATCAGAAATCGACACTCGGAAAGATTCCTAGTTAGACAGGAGCGGGAAACTCATGATCGGCATATCGAAGCTGTACTGCGGAACGGTCGAACCCTCCGATGCTCTCAGATATGGACGCCACAGCGGGTCCCTGCCGTCCCACCTTCTTCAGTTTTCTGCCGACAAGAAACCGGTCGTGGTTTGGAACGCAACGCGCCGGTGCAATCTCAAATGCATCCACTGCTACGCCCACGCCAAGGATCAGCCTTCGCCCGATGAGCTTTCCACGGATGAGGGAAAGCGGCTGCTGGATGATCTGGCCGATTTCGGTGCGCCCGTCGTGCTGTTTTCGGGCGGAGAGCCCCTGATGCGCCCCGATTTGGTGGAGCTCGCGGATTACGCGGTCAAGAAAGGAATGCGGGCCGTCATCTCCACGAATGGAACTCTCATCACTCCTGAACTGGCACAATCGCTCAAGGCCGTCGGCCTTTCGTACGTGGGAATCAGCCTGGATGGCCTCGAGGCTGTGAACGACCGTTTCAGGGGAGTGAAAGGCGCCTTTCGGATGGCGATGCAGGGTATCGAGGCATGCCAAAGAGCCGGCATCAAGGTGGGGCTGCGTTTCACCATGAACCGTTTCAACGCCGGTGAAATCCCGTCCATCTTCGACCTCCTCGAGCGACACGAGATTCCTCGTGTGTGCTTCTATCACCTCGTTTACGCGGGGCGGGGCAGCAAGCTGATCAAAGAGGACCTCTCTCACGAGGAGACCAGGAAAGCCGTCGATCTGATCATCGATCGGACCCAAGACCTGCATCTTCGCGGAAAACCCAAGGAAGTTCTCACCGTTGACAATCACGCCGACGGGCCCTATGTATACCTGCGCCTGCTGAGGGAAGCGTCCGCCAGGGCGCCCGAGGTCCTCGAGCTTCTGAGGATGAACGAGGGGAACAGCTCCGGGCGCGGCATAGGATGTGTCAGCTGGGATGGAAGCGTCCACGCAGACCAGTTCTGGCGGCACTATACGTTCGGGAATGTTCGACTTCGCCCCTTCAGCCAGATCTGGAGCGATCTTTCCAACGAGCTCATGATGAGGCTCAAGGACAAGAAGGCCTTTGTAAAGGGCCGCTGTTCCCAATGCCGCTGGCTGGACGTCTGCGGGGGTAATTTCCGTGTTCGTGCGGAGGCGGCGACAGGGGATCTGTGGGCGCCGGATCCTGCATGTTATCTTACAGACCAGGAAATCGGCCTGACACCGTGAAACGACACCATGCGATCACAGCTTTCGCCGGCCATCGTCAGACGTGAACCATGGAACCCGACAGCCTCAGGACAGGTCACTGGGGCCTTATTGACGCATGTGCCCAATTTCGAGATCGACTCCTTGACACAGTTGGCACCGCATCCTTGGAGCTGTGATCGACTTCGTAAACGTGACTGAAAAATCAACTCGATCGCTGCAGCGAACCGATGCCCTGCCTCCCTGATCACGAAGAGGAACGCTATTCCGGCATCCGGAACGTCACAAAAACACCTGATTGAAAGGGAGGAGAACATTTTCCATGCACTTTCCCCATTACCGCCCCAGGCGTTTTCGACGAAACGAGAATCTGCGGAGGATGATTCGAGAGACATCGCTCAGCGTGGACCAGTTCATCTATCCCCTGTTCGTGGTTCCGGGAAATGCCGTAAGGAACCCCGTTTCATCGATGCCCGGAGTGTTTCAGCACTCGACGGATACTCTGCTCCACGAGATCGAATCCGTGGTGGAGCTGAAGATTCCGGGTATTCTGCTTTTCGGAATACCGAGTCAGAAAGACCCGGTTGGCAGTGAAGCCTACTCGGAGAAGGGTGTCGTCCAGGAGGCCGTGCGAGCCATCAAGGCAAGATTTTCAGAACTGGTCGTCATCACCGATGTCTGTCTTTGTGAATACACCAGCCACGGCCATTGTGGAGTCCTCCGGGGACAGGAGGTTGAAAACGATCCGACCCTGGACCTGCTGGCCAAAAGCGCCCTCTCCCATGCCGAGGCCGGCGCCGACGTCGTCGCACCATCCGACATGATGGATGGCCGGGTCGGGGTCATCCGCGACGCCCTGGATCATTCCGGCTTTGATCAAGTGGGCATTCTGGCCTACTCCGCCAAGTATTGCTCGGCCTTCTACGGGCCCTTTCGCGAAGCCGCCGAATCGGCGCCTCAGTTTGGTGATCGAAGGGCCTATCAGATGGACATGGCCAATTCGGACGAGGCCATCCGCGAAGTGGGTCTGGACTTGGAAGAAGGGGCGGACATCGTCATGGTGAAGCCGGCCCTGGCGTATCTGGACATCATCAGAAGAATCAAGGAAGAGTTCGAGTGGCCTGTGGCAGCCTACAACGTGAGCGGTGAATACTCCATGATCAAAGCTGCAGCCGCCAATGGATGGCTCGACGAAACACGGGTCATGATGGAGACACTGACGGCCATCCGCCGGGCGGGGGCCGACCTGATTCTCACCTACTTTGCCAAGGACGCCGCGCGAGTGCTTCTGGACCGGCAGTGACGTCATGGATGTATCTCTTGATCCATTGACCGGCAGGAACTCACTTGAAGGACCAAGATGGAAAAACACCAGAGGGGAACCCATCCGCACGCTGAGGAATCGTCGAAAGGGAAGGGACATCCCGGATCGCATCCGGGGCATGGCCACGGTACCTCCATACCGGAGCTGCGATTGGTGGCATGGGAAGTGACGCGTACCTGCAACCTCGCCTGTGTCCACTGCAGAGCCGCAGCCCTGGATCGCCCTTATGACAATGAGCTCTCGACGGACGAGTGCAGGGCCTTTCTGGACGAGGTGGCTTCCTTCGCCAAGCCGATCATCATCCTGACCGGTGGGGAGCCGCTCCTCCGCCCCGATATTTTCGAGATTGCAGCCTACGGGCACCGGAGGGGGCTGCGAATGACCATGGCTGTGAATGGAACCCTCCTGACCCGGGAGCGAACGCTTCAGATGATCGAAGCCGGGATCCAGCGTATCAGCGTCAGCCTGGATGGAGCCTCGGCAGCCACGCACGATGCGTTTCGACAGGTTGAGGGGGCATTCGAGGGAGCCCTTCACGGAATAACCAATGCGCGCGCCGAAGGCCTGGATTTCCAGGTCAACACGACCATCACACAGGCAAACCTCGAGGAGCTTCCCGCCATACAGGAATTGGTGGTTTCCCTCGGCGCGGTGGCCCACCACATATTTTTGCTCGTGCCCATGGGACGGGGCAAAGAGATCGAAGAGCAAGCCATCAGCGCTGAAGACTATGAAAAGACGCTTCACTGGTTCTATGAGCAAAGACAGCGCGTTCCGCTGCAGCTCAAGGCAACCTGCGCCCCCCACTATTACCGCATTCTCCGGGAGCGATCCAAATCCGAGGGGCTGGACGTGACGTTTCAGACTCACGGATTGGACGCGGTGACACGAGGGTGCCTGGGAGGCGTCGGTTTCGCCTTCGTTTCTCATGTGGGTCAGGTGCAGCCTTGTGGATATTTGGAGCTGGACTCCGGGAACATTCGAGAGAAACCCTTCAGGGAGATTTGGGAAAAATCCCCGATCTTTCTCAATCTTCGAGACTTCAAGAAGTACGAAGGGAAGTGCGGCCGATGCAAGTACGTGCGTGTTTGCGGCGGCTGCCGGGCGCGGGCCTATGAAAGCACCGGCAACTACCTGGCTCCGGAACCGCTATGCCTTTATCAGCCGCCACACCACGGGGCTTGTTGAGCTTCCTCAGTTCTGCGGCGCACTCGTTGCCTGCGCCTTTGCAGGGTTGGCTTCTGACGGTGCTTCCGGCTCATTGCCGGTCTGCGGGCCGACCTGACGCATCACGGACGGCGCTTTCCCTCCCATCCGGGCCGCATCTGCCGCATTCATGAGGTGCACCTGGATTTCATACTTCTCCGACGGCTTGACATCCGTTTCCATCACGACAGTCGTCTGCTTGCGCTCGCCAGCAGGCAGGTTCTCGATCCGAGGTTTGATTTCCAGGCTGAAGCCCGGTTCGTTGGGCACGGGCTCCTGCACGACTTCGAGCAACTCATGGTCGTAGGTCAGCTTGGTGATCTGGAATGGCTTCTCGCGGTTGCTGGTGACTCTTACCCTGCCGGTTCGAGGAGGCTGCTGAGCACCCAGCCGGCCGACCAACAATATCTGAGGCTGGACCCTGATCTCCCCCTCGATATACCCATTGACTCGAATCAGGATATCCGGCTTCTGCGGCAAATCCGTCTGAAGCTTAAAGAAACCGTTGTAGTTTCCCTGTTCAATACGGTTGGCCAGCTTGATTCGGTAGCGTTTCCCTTCCTCCACCGTCTCGAGTTCATGGCTCACCTTGTCATCCAGATTGCTCTCCACCTTCTGGATTCGAAAAGTCTGCCCGCCGCTCGCCACCATCTCCACGATACTGGGGGAAAGGTTTTCGGCCAATCCTCTGAAAGAAATATTAGTGGACGGGCGCACATCGATGAGCGTCTTGACAATGCCCTGCATGGCCAGAACAGCTCTAGCATTCTGGGGATCGTTGCTGTAGACGACGGCGGATTTCTTGATATTGCCGCTGTACCCCTTCAGATTGAGCCTCAAGGTAATCTTTCCCTCACCTCCAGGAGGGATCGCCCTGTCGAAATGGGCGACGGCGCAGCCTCAGCCGGGGCGAACCTGCTGGATCTGAAGCACAGCATTTCCTGTGTTCTTGACCACAAACTCATGCATCACTTCACTGCCCTCGACCGCCTCGCCAAAATCGAAAGATGTCTCGGGAAGCTGGATGGATGCACTTGCCTCCGTGGCCACCGCCTGCGCGGAAGACGGATCTGGAGGGGTACCCTTGTCCTTCGCAGCCATGGCCGGGACGGATATCAGGAAGCACGTGGTGGAAAAGGTCCCAATCAGGAGCCATCGTCGAAATTCTGTTTTCATAGCTGGATCTAATCTCCGTCAAGGTGAGTTGAAAGATACATTATCCTGATATCAATAGATTTTCTATTACTGAGGTCCACGCTGCACCAGTTGACTCGCAGGGACGACGGCTACCCGCTCCCGCTGAAAGATCGCCTGCTCTTCCTGCAGCACCTTGATGGTCACCTCATGCGGATGTCCGATGGCCAGAGCTGTCCCCTGGATTTTCGCCTTGCGGATCAACTGCCCGATCTGCGCTCTGACGAAGGAGTCCAGCAGCACGTGGTCCAGGAAAATATCCCGGCGCAGGTAGGGAACACCGTATTCCTGGGCAACCTCCATGGCCACCGTCCGCGTCGTCGTGGCACTGTCCAGAAAGAAGAGCTTCCTCCGTCGGAGCTCTCGCATCACGAGGCTCATCTGATGGGGTTGTTCAGTGAACCGCGACCCCATGTGGTTATTGATGCCGCTGACCTGCGGGGCGTCATCAAGAGCCATTTGAAGGCTCTTCCGAACCTCGCTGTTGGACATGGAAACCAGCAGGGCACCCCTGCCCGGATTCACCTGGGGGAACCCCTCAGGTTCCATCGGCATGTGAAGCATCACCTCGCGCCCCTTGGCTCTTGCCAGCCCGACGACCTCCTTCCCATGCTTCTGAAAAGGCAAGACAGAGAATGTAATGGCAAGGGGAATGGCAGCGAGCTTTTCGGCTGCTTCCAGATCCAGCCCCAGGTCGTCTATGACGATGGCGACTCTGGCGACGGGAGGTGGGAGAGGGGATTTGGGAGGCAGGCTGGCCGCAGGAGGCTCCGGCTTGGGTGCGGGAGCAACATTCAGCGCCAGGTGCTCCGTCTTGTGCTCCTCCGCCGGATGATTCTTTTTGACAATCCCCTGAGGTTCACTCCGCTGGGCGTTACCAATCGGCGACGCAGCACCGTTGGGAGCCGGCACATCCGCAGGACTCGACGGCTGTTCCGTCTTCACGTCCGTTGCAGTCGAAGATGAACCGTTAACGCTTCCCCTCTCCAACGCCGGTTTGTCGACCACGGCATCTTTTCGGGGAGGTTCCTGAGGTTGAGCTCTGGCCGTCAGGGCCCTATCCGCAGCATTTTTGCCCCCGGTAGTCGCCTCTGAACGCATTGGAGGCTGTTGGACACTGTCTCGCGGTGGGTGTGGAGCCGGTTGGTGCTCTCCCTGCTCCGTGTCGGACCTTTCTGAAGGGATTGCCGGCGGGGGCTTGATCTTGGGAGAACGACCTTCGGACCGATGATGGCTGGCCGAGACGACCTGACTGTTGAGGTTCCCGACCCGGTTGGAATCCGATCCCCAAAATATCAGGCCCGCCAAGACCACCGCCGCCAGCGACCCGACAGCCGCCAAGGGCAGAAGCAGGGTTGAAGGGGAGGCCCCTCCGCCCTTTCCGCCAGACTTTGAACTGCCGGATTTGCGCGCTCTGCTCCCCGTGCGCCCCCCCTTCCCCGCCTGTGCTTTGGGGGAAGGGCGGCGCGCCGGTCCGGAACTGCTCGACTTGCTTGTTTTCACGTGTGCTGCACGCCTGGGGGCAACCAAAGTCTATTTGAACTGCATCTGAGCCATGATCTTGTAGCTCTTGAGGATATCCAGCGCTCTTCTCAACTGGTTATCCTCCTCGATCATCTTCTGGGTCTCCACTTCTGACCCGTTGGGCTTGGGCGCTGCCGTTTCGTCTTTGCGATTCTCCATGTGACGCGGCAGGTCCTTTTCCCTGACCCTGCGCAGCTCGTCCAGGTCACCGTCCCCCTCCTTGTCCGGCAGCTCCCGTTTGACCACAATGTCGGGAGTGATCCCCTTGGCCTGGATGGAACGTCCGGATGGCGTGTAATAAAGGGACGTGGTCAAACGAATGGCTGATCCATCGTTGAGGGGAATGACCGTCTGCACCGACCCCTTGCCGAAGGTCTGCTCTCCCAGGATTATCGCCCTCTTGTGGTCTTGAAGGGCACCGGCCACAATCTCCGATGCGCTGGCACTGCCAGCATTGACCAGAACTACGATGGGGTAATTGTGAGGCTTGTTGTTCTTGTGGGCTTCGAAACGCATCTGCTGGCTGTCGAGGCGGCCGCCGGTGTAGACAATCAAACCTTCATCGAGGAATTCATCGCTCACCTCGACGGCCTGATCCAGCAATCCTCCAGGGTCGTTCCGCAAATCCAGCACCAGTCCCTGCAGAGGAGAAGATTCGGCTTCAAGCTGCTCCAAGGCCTTCCGGAGATCACTGGCTGTCCCACTCTGAAAACTGGTGATCCGGGCATAAGCATATCCAGGTTCGAGAGTCCGGGATTTCACGCTCCGAATGGCAATTTCCGCCCGTACCAGGTCGAACTCCAGAGGCCTCTTCTCTCCTTTTCGGATGATGGTGAGCTTGACCTTTGTTCCCTTGGGTCCCCTCATCTTCTGGACCGCTTCCATGAGTGTCATGTCTTGCGTGGGCTCCTCATCGATTTTGATGATCTGGTCGCCCGCAAGAATGCCGGCCTTGTCTGCAGGCGTGTCCTCCAGGGGAGCAACGACGGTGAGAATGTTATCGCGCAAGGTGATCTCAATACCCAGACCTCCAAACTTGCCCTTGGTTTCGATCTGGAGCTCCTTGTAATCCTCGGGCTTCATGAAGGAGGAATGAGGATCCAGCTCACGGAGCATGCCGTTGATGGCTCCATACATGAGCTTCTTGGAGTCGGTTTTCTCCACGTAATTATCCTGGACGATGTTCAGGACGTCGCTGAAGAGCCGCAAGTACTGGTATATGTCAGAGCTGTCGGTGTTCGTTTTCGCTCTGAGCCCTTGCCAGCCAATCAACAAGAACACGGCAACTGCCAACGCGACAATGGGAGTTCTCTGTTTTGAAAACATGGATCCCTTCCTCATTCTCTGGATGTTGTGTCCGTCCTCAGCCACACCAGAGGATCAACCGGTGTCCCGTGATGACGGATCTCAAAATACAGCCCCGGCACCTTAAGGGCGCCTGTCTTCCCAACGGTGGCGACTGCCTCGCCGCGCTCTACAGCATCGTTGACCCGCTTGAGAAGATGATCGGCATGGGCGATGAGGCTGCAGTAATGCTCACCATGATCAATGATCATGACCCGTCCATATTCCTTCAGCCATTCTGCGAAAATAACAGTACCCTGAAATATGGATCGGACGGGCTCTCCCTGTGGAGCCCTCACAAAGATTCCTCCACTATGGAGTATATTCTCGGTGTTCGGACTGAGTTTCCCAACAGGAAAAAGCTCATACGGTCCGGTCAGCGGCCACTCCAGGAGGCCTTTCTGCTCCGAAAAGACGCGTGGTGGAACCCCAATAGGCCTGCGGTGAATGGAGCTCTGTGGTCGCCCGAAACCGGTTCCGGTCTTCTCGACGCTCGACTTGGAAATGGCCTCGAGAGCTTTGAAATCCAGGGACCGGCGGACTCCAGAAGGCGACGGCAGACTGCCGGTATCCTCCCCGTCCCACATCGCCCCTGCCAACACATGATGATCCATCCGCACCATTTTGAGGGCTGCGACCGACCGTGCGCGAAACTCAGAAGGCTCGCCCGATTGCAGCACCATGCCCGCATAACCCAAAGCTCCGTACTTCTGAAGGGCATTCAAACGGTCTCTCAGGTCCTGTTGCCTCGAGGCAGTCTTCTCGCGATCCTCAACCCGGAGGGCGTCAGAATACCTGGCCGAAGCACCGGATGGTTGAACGGCGTCTGCATTCTTGGAGTCGATGGAACTCCAGGACGGGCCTTTCAACCGTCCCGACGAACCGACCTGCCATACCTTCTCAGAACGGATGACCAGCGCAATGAAGCCAATCACACACAGGATGGTCAGGAAGACGCGACGTCTGAGCAAAACCGCCTCACGTGCCCCATGCCCAGGTAGACCCCCAGGGAGCCCATCATTAATGAACCGAATGTCATGCCAAAGCCCAGCACAAGCCACTCTTCCGGCTCAACGGAGAACAAGGCAGCGAACTGCACCGGAAGCTCAGCCTCGAGGTAATGGACCGTCCGTACAAAAAGCGCCATGGCCAGGATAGAAGCAGCCGCCGACGACGCCCAGGATGCCAGCAGGGCCGGCAGCCGAATCAGCCAATCCGGAGCACCTACCCACCACAGGACTTCCACCTGATCCTGTGATCCGAAAATGCTGACAAGCGTTACCGCCCATTGGACACACGTAAAGAAAAGGACGGACAATCCCGCGAAAAGCCATCCTCCCCGCTCAATCCATTCCAAAATCGATTTTACCGTGTCTCCCCCACCATTTCCATAAAGAATTTCGACCACATTCGGCACAAGTCGCAGTCGATCAATGATTTTCCCACGATCATCGGGGGCTTTCAGGCTGTCTTTAAAGGTCAGTTCCATAGAGGCTTGAAGGTAGTCGGGACGCATTCCCGCCAGGATTCCCTTCCAGCTTCCCAGTTGCTTCTCAAGCCTTTCTCGAGCCTCCTCCTTCGGAACAAAACGAATGGCCCCAATTTCCGGCCAGGTCTTCAGCTCTTCCAGCGCCTGTTGCTCTTGCTGAAGTGATGCACCTGCCTGGAGATAGATCACGGCGTCCGCATCCTTCAGCCAGCTTGGGAGGAGCAAAGGCGCCCGAAACAGCGAATAACCGATCCATGCCAGTCCGTACAAGCAGACAGCGCACAGGAATGCGCCGAGCACATGAGCCGCCGGATGGCGCCGCACGGAAAGAAGCGACAGGTGCAATACGTGGTGAAGCAGTTCTCGGTTCATTCCCTCCTGCCTGGCAGCCGAATCGATTTCAGGGCCTGTTCACAAAGCTTCAGCCCGTAAGAAGCTCCTGGAACTTTCCATGCGCGATCTGAATCCGTCGTGCTCCCGGCACGCCGAGCATTTCGGCAGGCGCCCGTGACAGGGCCATACAGGTACTGCCCCCAACGTTCAGCCCAGCCAGAAGGGCCACAACGAGCGACCGCTCCCCGGGCTCAAGACCCTCAAGCGGTTCGTCGGCCAACAGGATCAGAGGGCTGTGAACAGCCGCTCGCGCAATTTCAGCGAGCTTGTTCTCGGATGTGCTCATCCTTTTACAGATTGCATAGGCTCTGTGTTGAAGCTTCAGGCTTTCCAGGACCTGAAAAACCCTCTTCTTGGTGACCCATCGATCTTTCCCCGCCACTATCAGAGGAAGCGCTACATTGTCATAAAGAGTCCACTCCGGCACCAACGGTCCGTGCTGGGTAATGATTCCCATCATCTGCCGGAGAAAAGACAGGTGCCGCCGAGGCATTTCATGAATGTTCCTCCCTTGGAACAGAACCTGGCCGGCATCCGGGCGTTCCGTAGCGAGGAGCATGCGCAGGAGGGTGCTCTTCCCGCTTCCGGAAGGACCTGAGACCACGGCGAATTCCCCCTTGCGGATGCGCAGGGTCGCACCTCGAAAGAGCTCGCATTCACGACCATAACTCTTGCCGAGCTGCAGACATTCAATCATGGTATCGATCCTCATTCCCCGCCACAAGCGGCGCTCTCCCTCCCTGCTCCACGCTGCTGACTTGAGGGGAGGCACGGGCCAAGCAGGCACTTCCCGCTGTCGAAGGATCTCGCACGGGCAAGCTGCATTTCGCCCGCACCGCCCTTCCAGCGAGAGCTCAACGGGCCTGAGTCAACAGGTTTGCCCCCCTGTTCACACATCGCCGGACGGGCGCACCGGCAATACTGCCGAGGTCCGATGGTGGAAACCATCACGGATGCAAGTTCGCAGATTCGTATAGATCCCCTTCCTGCTGTTGGTGATGTAGACCGAGTGGCCAATCTGAAAGATCTCGTCCACAACCCGCTCAATGGCCCGGGGCGGTCCATCCCCCTGGTGAACCTGAAGAGATTCATCGAACAATGGGACCATCTTGTCAAGCATTCGCAGTTCGGTATCCACGAGAAAGATGGCCAATTGCGGCTGCAGATCGCGCAGCCTGTTGAGAAAGGCTTTGACGGCGGGCAGTTCCACACCCCTGGGCGGAGACGATTTTGCCTCGACGTAGATGAGCTGTCCGGAAACCAGGGCCATGACATCATAGTCCCCGCCGAACCGGGTGTGCTCAAGGCGAATGTTGAACAGGGACGGCGCCATGAACTCCCTCTTGAAGATCTCACTCACATACCACTCCAGCGTCGGACCGAAACTCACAATGTGCTCAGGCAGAAACCGGTAAGTCAATCCGGAGCTCAGGAGCACTACCCCCATAGCGGCCAGGTCCTTGAGATACGCCATGGCAGTCCGCGGAGAGCAGTATCGTGTGAGTGGGGTGATGTCACGGCCTTGGGGAAACTGGATGAGATCACGCAGGAACAACCGGAATGAATACCTTCGCATCAACCGATAAAAGTCATTGTATGCGGCGATTGAAGAACCAGGCGGCGGCAGGACGCGGTTGTCGGGACCGCTTGAGAGAAGCGGAAGCCCCCGCTGTCTCAGAAGCACTTCGATGGGATGCCGGAAACCAAATCGGCCTTCCTCCAGGACCCGGATGGAATCACTGAGCTTCAAAACCTGCTTTCTCAGCCTATCCAATTCGAGCTCGAGCCGACCGATCCTGCTTTCAATCTCTCCGTCCACGTCCAGCCCTCCTGTGCCGGGTATCCAGCATGGGGTCGCACGCCCCGACGAGCCGAAGAACCGTTAGCCAAGGGATCCGACGGAGCATTCTGATGAAATCGATGGGAGACGTCTGAGAACATAGGCGGGCATCATCCAGAAAGGTTAAACCCAGCCGTCCGCATTCCAGCATGATCCTTGACTTTGCAGGGGGCTTTCCACATAATATCGACACACTCGCACTGTTTTAGGGCGCCTCTTTATCATATCCGGTGACTTGCAGACAAGCTTTAAACCCCTACCCTCAGGATTGAAAAGTGCAAGAACACCAGACACTTCCTTCACTGCTGGGCACCGTGAACCCGTCCTGCAATCCCGTTCGTCTCAACATGGCTCTCGGGGGGGAAGCGCAGACATCCGAAGTTCAGCAGCGGGTGCCGTTTTTCCTCGTTTCGGATTCCGATCCTCTCACACGGCTTCTGAGGGCGCGCTTTGAAACCGAAGCCGGCAGCCTCATCCGCTCTGTCTTCCTGCTCGTGCAGAAGGACCGATACAGGCAGGCGGCAAGTCCCCTCGGCCGCCTCGCCAACCCTGATATCGAGGCTTTCTGGCAGAACGCCGCCGAGCAGCTTCGAGATGTTTCAACTGATTTGAGGCCCATCCTTTTGTCTGGAAAAAAGGACCCCAAGGGGAAACCCCTCCCTTTTCGATCTCTCTTCTTCTGCAGGACCAATGGGGTTTACTTCCACCCACCCTGTCCGAGATGCGGACAGGAGCTGATGCTCTGTCAGGACGACACATGGCTGGCCTCTCATCGATTGCAGCCCTATTCGACCTCACTGAGCCGTTATCTCTGTTGCCATCACTGCAGGGATGCGGGCGGAGAGCCCGTTTTCTACGCCTACGAACCCGATGCTTTTGATCCGCCCTCTGTCAAAGACCGCTTTGCACTCATACAGGAATGGAGCAGCATGGCGGATCGGGGAGTCACCGAAAGCGGACTTCCCTGCCTGGATTGCGCTCAGTCCGGGACCTCCTGCAAATCTGCCGAGCAGTTCCAGGCAGCCGTCATACCCTTCGCTTTCTACCCCTTCCATTTGCTCGCCTTCGAAACCATGACTTTTCACGCACCCGATTTTCTCTGTCTGGCTTCGGGAGGTTCACGGGAAGAGCTCGAAAACCGCCTGAGGCAGCGTGGAGAATTGGGGAAGGCACACCACCTGGAGGTCGAGCTTCAGGGCTGGACTCAGCCTCATCAGTCGCCGTTTTTTTTCCGGGAATCCCCTAAGTTCTTCTTGGAAGTCCTCTATCTCAAATTGTCTTTTTTGAGCGAAATAGCCCGTACTGCGATCTTCGAGCGAGGAGGCCCCGGTCTGGTGGACCTTGTGGGCTCATTGGATCGCGTCTGGGTGAAACTGCCACCCCAGAGCAGATCGCTGCCTCATTTCTGGAATTTCCAGGTCAGTTTTCTGGACATATTCCGAGGCGCCCCCGGCGTCCCGGTGCAATTGAAACTCCCCCCGACCTACGCACTCCACCTTATGGGCCTGTTGTGGATGACCGCGCTGTTGATCAACAGAAACCAGGATTCTTCCGCCATTCAGCAGGCCATCGATGCCTTTTACAGCGATGCGATGCAGGCTCGCGATGAAGACGCGGAAGAATTGGGGGCATCTTACCGAGCAAGCCCCGTCTTTGGCCCGGGAAACACTCTCTGGCACTCCGAGGTACTGGAGCTGCCCGAACTGTGGCAGAGGTTCTGGTGGAGGTCGCTGGACCTGGGCTGGTCGCTCATGCGAGCCAGTTATCGGATGAGCGGTGAGTGGTCGGCTGAGCGTTTCCAGTCACAGGTGGCTGAACTTCGAGAGAAGGTTAAGTACGAATTGTTTTCCTCTGCTTCGCGACTGGAGCCGGAACCGTCAATGGATTCAGAGGACACCGTTCTGGCAGGCATCCTGGCCAACCTCCTCAAGAAATGGGGTGCTTCGGAGAAGCCGATCGAAAGCCCGCCGCCCCCCGCATCTCCCCAGCATGAAGAATCAAGACCCTCCCTGTCGGAACTGGAGACTCTTCCCCTGGAATTTGCCGAAAGTATCTCTGAAGACTGGGGACCTGAGACGGTGATCCTGTCACCAGCCGGCACTGAATCAAAACCTGCGACGACGGCGGACGGTCCGATGAAGGAGGGGGGGGAAGCACCGGCGACACGGCTTTCAGCTCCAGCTTTGGAACAAAGTCCCGACGAAACACTCGTCCTGAGCGCGAAACATCAGCAAGCGAAGGAAGAAGAGGTCCTTCCCGAGACCATCATCCTCTCCCCGGAGAGCCGACTGGAAGCTCAAACGCCTTCATCTCCCCAACAGGGCTTGAACTCTGCATCGCGAGATTCCACCGAAATACCCGGCGACCTTGAGCCGTCAGAAGGCGAAGAAAAGGAGTCATCGAAAGAAGCGGACGAGCTCCTGATGGAAACCGTCATCCTCAGTCCCAGAAAAGACAAGGATTAACGAGGCCCGGATGAATTCAGCTCCCTCCCTGGAAGATCTGGCTCGAACGTTGAGGGTCCTGTATCGCTCGAATCCCGTGGCGGCCCCTTCAGTCATTGAGGAGTATCTTCATTCGACGCTCAGGGATCTGAATCCGGATCACCGACTGCGCACCGTCAGGGCGCTTATTGACCGCTTTTCTCCCAGGCCCCAAACTGTGGAACCCGTCGATGATGATCTGCAGGATGAGCGGCTCACAGAACTGGTTTGGCGGGTACTTGGCGAGAACGCTCTCCCGGCAGCCCGATCGAAATCCGAATCCGTTGAAGCACTTGCAGACGCACTGAATTCCGTTTTCGATCATTTGAACCAGCTTGTAGTCGCGATCCAGTCCACTCTTCTGGGGCGCAATGTGGAGCTGGAGACTATCCGGCAGGTGATTCGATCCGACATTGAGGGAGAAGGAAGATCGGAATCGATCCAGGCTTACCTGGATCACATCCGGGAGGCCTTTCTGATTGCCAGTCGTGCTTACACGCTGGCAGCTCGCAGGGAGGTTGAAAAGATCCTCCATGAACTGGATCCTGAGCATTTCTCCGGGTCATCCAACCAAGGACTGAAATTCGGATTCATGCGCAAAGGGGAAGCTTTCGAGCTTTATCAGGAGAAATTCAACCAGTTCAGGAGATGGTTTGAATCGGAACGGTTTTCCAAGGATTTTGCCAGGGAGTTTGAGAAGATCTGTCAGAAACTGTACGCGGAACGAGGAGGTGCATCGTGAGAAGCATGATACGATTGATGGGGATCTTGCTGCCGCTGGTTTTGTGTCTGGGATGCCCTCCGGCCTCCAAGCAGACCACCCAGCCCGTCGAAGTCCGGCCCGTTCCCACCGAAAGGTTCATCACGTTCAACTTCAAGGCTGATCCTGCCTTGAACCTATACGACGGCAGCGCTCATGCCCTCCATGTCTGCGTTTATCAGCTCATTGACCCCAATGCGTTCTACCAGCTCTCCGAAGATGAAGCGGGGCTGTCCAAGCTCATGAGATGCGACCGGTTCGATCCGGGCGTGGGGCTCGCCAACCGGTTCATCATTCAGCCAGGGGAAATGTCTACGGAGAGAGTGAATCGGGCCGAAGGGGCGCGCCACATTGGAATCGTGGCGGGATATTACAATCTCAAGAAGGACAATGTGATCCGCATGGCGCCCGTCTCCCTGGGTCCCATGAACTTTGATCTCTACCTGGGCTCCCGCGCCATTCAGGACATGAGAGGAAAACCGTGACTGTCCAGAAACCGCTTTTCTGGCACCAGGGCCTCTTCCTGCAGCCCCACCACTTTCAGTGGCAGGATCAGTGCTTCCAGTCCATGCTCGAGCCGTTCATCACTCTGCTCACTCCGCATTTCTGGGGGCTGGCCGACTTGGAGGTGCACCTTCCAGCCCTGGGGAACCGGACCTTCCAGGTTCTCAGGGCCGAGCTCGTTTTTCCGGATGGAACCCATGCGGTCTTCCCCGGAAACTCTGTGCTGGATCCCCGTTCCTTCGAGGAAGCCTGGGTGGAAGGAGGCAGGCCGCTCACCATTTACCTCGGCCTGCGGAAGTGGAACCTCTCCAGGGAAAACGTGACCACCGTTGAGGTCATCAAGAGCGTTTCAGACATCAACACGCGGTTTGTCACGGCAGCCGATGCCGAGGAGCTCCCCGATCTTCACGAGCCGGGCCCCCAGGCCAGGGTGAATCGCATGGTCCATGCCCTGAGGGTTTTCTGGGGAACGGAGAAGGAGGAAATCGGCGACTATGATTTGATCCCGGTCGGTCAGCTGGAGAGGTTCGGGGAGGAAATCCGATTATCCGGCCGCTATGCTCCACCTGCGCTGACGCTCACGGCTTCGGAACCCCTGGCAAAGATTGTGAAAGAGGTCAGGGATCAGATCACTGCCAGGGCTCACCATCTCGAGGAGTTTAAGACCCAGAGAGGCATCCACACAGCCGAGTTCGGATCGCGGGATATGGTTTACCTGCTGGCCCTGAGATCCCTCAACCGCTATGTGCCGTTGCTGGGACATCTGACGGAGGTCCGGCAGGTACATCCCTGGGCTGTATATGGTCTTTTGCGACAGCTGATCGGGGAGCTCTCCTCCTTTTCAGAACGCGTGAACGTTTTGGGCGAGATGGATCGAACGCCCTTGCTCCCCGTGTATGATCATCTGAATCTATGGGAGTGCTTCGCGGCGGCCCAGTCGCTCATCACTCAGCTTTTGGACGAAATCACCGCGGGACCGGACTACGTCATCCGCCTCCTTTTCGACGGGACTTATTACGCTTCCGAGCTGGCGCCGGCCATCTTCGAAGGTCGAAATCGCTATTATCTTGTCTTCAGGACCGACACGGATCCCAAATTCGTCTTGAGCTCCTTGGCGACCATCATCAAAATCAGTTCCCGTGAGCAACTTCCCATTCTCATTGCACGCGCACTGCCCGGCATCGCTCTCGAGCATCTCCCCGTTCCTCCCCAGGAACTGCCCCGAAGGGCTCACTGCATCTACTTTCAGATCGACCATCACGGCGACCATTGGGGACTCATCGAAAAGGGCCGCAACATCGCCATGTACTGGGACACAGCTCCCGAGGACCTGGAAGTGGAGCTCATGGTGGTAGGAAGATCGTAAAGATCGTTTCGAGTTTCTGGTCTCGAGTTTCTGGTTTGAAGTGGCGAGATGGGGGTTTTCCATTCAGGCCGCATCTCCGGTCGTACTCTCCCAAAAAGCCCCGTTAGGTGGGCAAACGACATGTGAGCCTGATTTCCAACTCGATCAATGCGCCAACCAACAACCATGGTCCCCGCAGAACCCAGAAACCAGAAACCAGAAACCAGAAACCGGAAACCAACCCTCAACGAGGCTTCAAAATGCGGCTCACCGACTGCTTCGTCGATCTCATCGCCTACACCGCCTATTTCATCAGGAGCGTGGCGCACAAACAGCCGCCTTATGAACAGGTGAAGGCCGACATTCTAACAGCGCTCTCCAAGAGTGATGACTGTCTGAAAAGGAACCTGTTTCCTCCCGAGGAGTATGACATGGCCCGTTTTGCGGTCTGCGCGTGGGTGGATGAGGTGATCCTGAACTCGCCGTGGCAGGAAAAGGACCATTGGAAACGCGAGCAGCTGCAGCGTCTTTTCTACCGGACGACTGACGCCGGAGAGGAGTTCTTCGATCGGCTCAACACCGTCGGCTACCACCAGAGGGATGTGCGGGAGGTATATTTTCTTTGCCTCGCCCTGGGATTCATGGGGCGTTACTGTCATCCGGGCGATGAGTTCCTGCTGGCACAAGTCAAGTCCTCCAACCTGAAGCTTCTGATGGGGAGCTCTGTGGGGCCCCCGTCGCTCGACCGAGCCGAACTCTTTCCGGAGGCTTATCAGATTGGGGAATTGGAGCCCTACGTTCAGAAACGTCGTCATCCTCTCTCCCTGGTCAACATCATTGGGATTGTCGGACCCGTGGTCCTGTTCGGGCTGCTTTACCTCATCTACAATTTCACCCTGAACAGCATCATGGAGAACTTCTTCAGCAGGGTCGCATAGATGAAACAGGTTCTCGTCAAAATCCTCAAGATCGCCTTTCTGGTTGCCCTGGCCTTGCTGGTTGTCCTCATCAGCTTCGGACTGGTTTTGAGCCTGGATTGGCCCTGGTGGGTGGGGATTTTCATCCTCATCGGGCTCATCGGTCTGTGGATCGCCTTCCTGTTCTTCCGTAAGCTCTGGCTCAAACGCCGTGAGCAGCAGTTCGTCCAGCAGATCATCGAGCAGGATGAATCGCAGCTGCGGCAGTTGGCGGAGAAAGACCGCGTTCAGGGCAAGGAGCTTCAAGATCGATGGAAGGAAGCCATCGAGGCCCTGAAGCAGTCGCACCTGAAAAAGCAGGGCAACCCTCTCTATGTGCTTCCCTGGTATCTGGTGATCGGCGAGAGCGGCTGCGGAAAGACCACCTCCATCCAGAGCGCCCGCCTCTCTTCGCCCTTCTCGGAAGTGGCGCGGATCTCGGGTATTTCTGGAACCCGCAGCTGTGACTGGTGGTTCTTCGATCAGGCCATCATATTGGACACGGCGGGACGATACACCATCCGGGTTGACGAAGAGCGAGACAAGGAGGAATGGCAGCGGTTTCTGACACTGCTCGCCAGGTATCGCCAGCGCGAGCCCCTGAACGGTCTCATCGTCAGTGTCGCCGCCGACAAGATCCTTCAGGCGACGCCCGAAGTGCTGGAAGAGGACGCCCGAAATATCCGCCGGCGTATCGACGAGCTCATGCGCGTCCTGGGAGCCAAATTCCCGGTTTACCTGATGGTGAACAAGTGCGACCTGATTCAGGGAATGAACGAGTTTGCCGGTCGACTCCCCGAAAAATCCCTGGATCAGGCCCTGGGCCACCTCAATCAGCGGATCAGCACCGATATCGAAGGCTTCCTTGAGGATTCTTTCGGACGAATCGGCGAGCGGCTGAGGGATCTGAGGCTCCTTCTCCTGCATCAGCAGGAGTCCAAGGAGGTCGATCCGCCGCTGCTGCTCTTCCCCGAGGAGTTTGAGAAGCTCAAGCCCGGCCTGCGCACGCTCATGAAGGCGGCCTTTCAGGAGAACCCGTTCCAGGAGACGCCCATTTTCAGGGGCCTTTTTTTCAGCAGCGGTCGGCAGGAGGGAACTCCGTATTCTCACTTTCTCCAGGCCTTGGGCCTCATCGAGGAGAAGGAGGTCCTGCCGGGCACCAACAAAGGCTTGTTTCTTCACGATTTTTACTCAAAAATCCTTCCCAGGGATCGAGGGCTGTTCGCTCCCACCAAACGGTCCATGGAATGGACCCGGGTAACACGGAACCTCGGCCTGACGGCATGGATAGCCCTGGGGCTGGCCGTGTGCGGCCTCCTGAGCTTCGCCTTCGTCAAGAACCTGCGGGGGCTCAGGATGGCAACCCACGAATTCACCGAGCGGGCCCAGTTTCGGGGGGATCTTCTGACGGACATGGGGACCCTGGACCGCTTCCGGCAGGCTATTCTGCTGGTGGAGGAGCATAACCGGGGCTGGTGGATTCCGCGGTTTGCACTCAATCAGAGTATCGAAGCTGAAGTGCGGCTCAAGGATTTCTACTGCAAGCAGTTCAAAACGGCCTTCCTGAACATCTTCGACGAACAGTTGACGGGCAGGATGGCCACATTCCCCCCAACCGTCACAGACGATGTCCTGGGACGTCATGTGGCTCACCTGGCCCGTCGTATCAACCTGTTGAAGGCCCGCCTGGCCGGCCAGGGACTGGACCAGCTGAAAGATAAGGCGCAGCCGGCTTATGACCCGGCCCTTTCGTTCGTAGAAAAGGGAAAATCCACCGGCCAGAAGGATCTCTTCGGCTTGCTTTACCTTTACTATCTTATCTGGCGAAGCGATACGAGCGAGCTCAACATCGAGACCACGACGCTTCAGCGATGGCTCGAGCAGATGCTCGCCCTCAAGGGCTGGCAGCTCAACTGGATGGCCGGCTGGGCCAACGTGCAGCCCACCCTGGAGCCTGTGAGCATCGATCAGTTCTGGGCTGGAAGCCTTCCGCTCACCAACGCCGTCCGAGTGGAGCCGGCATTCACCAGGAAGGGAAAGCAGTTCATCGACGGCTTCATCGTCGAAGTCGAGGCTGCGCTGCCTTCTCCTCAGGCCCTGGCCCGGTCCAGGTCGGACCTCGGCCTTTGGTATCCGCAGGAATTCCAGAGGTCGTGGAAAAGCTTTCTCAGCGGATTTCCAGCTGGCGTTCAGAAGCTGAACGGCCGGGAAGAATGGCAGCAGGCTGCAGCCAAAATGGCCTCGGACGACGGCCCCTATTTCGCTATCCTGGCAAGAAGCGCCTCGGAGCTCCAGTCCATCGGGTTCGACAAGGATCTGCCCAACTGGGTGAAGCTCATCTTCCAGCTGCAGTTGGCCAGGAGCCAGGCTGGGCTTCAGGATGCCTCACAGGACAAGGGGCTGCTCGGCAGGGCTGCCGAAAAGGGCAAGCAGTGGGTGGATGAGATCGGCAAGACCCTCGGAAGCGTGCCGGGGATCTCCCTGGAAGCCCACACCAAATCCGTTCAGGCAAGCCAGGAATACCAGAAGGCACTTTCGGCCATCACGCCGGTTTCCGCATCGCCGAAGCTTGCCTACGATATCACAGCCCAGGTCTTCAGCCAGGATGAAGTCACCGGGCAGTCGCCCTATTTCACGGCCTGGCGTGCGGCAGCCAATCTCGAGAATGCCATGACCAGCGGAGCGGCCGGCGAAGAACCCTTCTGGAAGCTCGTCAGGGGGCCCCTCGATTTCCTTTGGACCTTCATGCAGCTGGAAACCGCCTGCTATGTTCAGAAGAGATGGGAGGAGGAAGTCCTTTCCGAAACCCTTGTGAGCCAGGACGCCATGGTGGTTCAGACCCGGCTGCTGGGCGACAACGGGTTCGTGTGGAAGTTCGTCAAGGGGACGGCGGCCCCCTTTCTGGGCCGTAATGTCCAGAAGGGAGGCTATTACGCCAAAGATGTTCACGGAGACACCCTTCCCTTCGATCCGTCCTTCGTCGCCTACCTCAATAAAGGGGCCACCATTCCCACTGCACTGGCGGCTCAGCAGGCCGCTGCCGCACAGGCTGCAGCCCAGGCCGCCGCAGGCGGGGGGGGCGGCGCAAAACAATACACCGTCACCGTTCGCGGGCTTCCCACGGACGTCAATCCGGACGCCAGGCTCAAACCTCAGGCCGTCCGCCTGGAGCTCCGCTGTGAAAGCGGCGTTCAGCGGCTCGACAATTTCATGTACCCCAACAGCGCCACTTTCAAGTGGACACCGGACGCTTGTCAGGACGTTGTGATGAGAATCGAGATTGGTGAGCTCGTTCTGACGCGCTTCTACGGAGGGGACATGGCCTTTCCCAAATTTCTGAGGGAATTCCGCGGCGGAGAGCGCACCTATACCCCCAAGAACTTCCCCGAAAGTCGTGCCGGACTGGACGATTTGGGGGTCCGCTACATTACGGTCAAATATGATTTCGGGGGGGCGGGACCTGTCATCGATCTGCTTTCCAGCAAGGAGCGGGGCCCGCCTCAGCTGCCCACGGTCCCGGTCTTGCGGGCACCATCACGGATTCTCAAATGCTGGGATCGTTAGGACTCGACAGAAAATGGATCTGGTGTATCCGGGGCAAGCATCCGGGTCTCAAGGACTACTTCACCCTCGGGGCGGACTCTCCCATGTTGTCCGCCTTTGCCGACTGGATCGAGAAGGGCTATCGGGGTCTCGCAGAGAGATCGATCTCACCCGGAAGCCTGATCTCCTATCGGTTCTGGGTGGGAGGCCCCCGCGGCGGGTCTCTCCTTTGTGGAGTGGTCAAGGACAGCAGTGACAGTGTGGGCCGGCCTTACCCGCTCATCCTGATGGGCATGGGCCCGTTGGCCAACTGGGATGTGCACTGGGACGAGATACCCCTTGCCTGCGAACTCTCATGGGCACAGCTGGAATCTGTCTCGACACGCTCTTATCGGGATTTCAAGCAGATGGAATCCGATATGCGGACCCTCAAACCCCCCGTAGCTGACTGGGGCGGGTTCGGCACCGAATCAGAGTCTCGGACCGGTGCCCTCGGAGAGGAGACGCGCAGACCCGAACTGGAAGGAATCCTGAACCAGTGTATGAATTCGGATGTTCTGATCCTTCCACTTTCAGGCGACCGCTATGGCGATTCGACACGGGACGTTCGCGGTCTGCACCTGCTTCTCAAGCACTGCAGCCCGGCCATACCCAAAGCGGTTTTCATGGGAGGCAGACCGACCGAAACGATGCTGGCCGTGTTCAAGCGCCCACTGTTGCCGGAAGATTTCGGTAGATTGTGGTTTGCGAATTCGACTCCGTGAAGTCGTTCCCGGAAATCCACAGTAATTTTCGTTGCATCGGTCGATACGCACCGATAGAATGGTTCAAACCCTTGAAGGGCGTAATCCATGGAAGCAAAAGAGCTCATACGTGCCGGTAAGCTTGGTGAAGCTCGCAGCCAACTCGTCTCGGAGGTCAGGGATCGCCCCGGGAACGCTGCCACCAGGACGCTCTTGTTTCAGGTCATGGCATTGCTGGGGGAGTGGGACAAGGCGGAACGCCACCTGGATGTGCTGGCCGCCCAGGATGTGAAGACGGAAATAGGCGTCCAGGCTTATAGAAACCTCCTGAATATGGAACGCCAGCGGCACGAGACCTTCGAGCTCGGGAGGCGGCCCCCTCTGGTTCCCGCCTCACCTCCGTACCTGGAGCTCGTGTTCCTGCTCTGGGAGAGCCTGAACCAAAACGACATCGACGAAGCGAGCGCTCTGCAGGACAAGATCGATGCGGCACGCCCCGGCATTGCAGGACAGTGCAACGACAAGCCTTTCACCGGCTTCTCCGACACGGACGCCTATCTTGCGCCTTTTGTCGAGGCCATGATACATGACCGATATGTCTGGATTCCTGTCGAATGTATTCGTGAGTTGCTGCTCCCGTCACCCCGGACCCTGTTGGATACCATCTGGGCGCCTGCCCACATCACGACGTGGGAGGGACTGACCCTCCAGTGCAATCTCCCCGTTCTTTATCCGGAATCCTGCAAGCACGCCGCTGATCCCATCAAAATGGGCCGCCTCACGGAATGGGTTCATATTGGAGGGCGCTTCTCAAGGGGATTTGGTCAACACGTGTTCCAGGTGGGCGATGACGAACTGGGTTTGCTGGAAATCCGTGAGATTCACTTCTCACTGGCCTGACCTGCCCGGGTTTCGGCTCGCTCGTTAATGATTTTCGCTTCCGGGCAAGGGTACCGAAGGCGGTTGTCGGCGTAAATCATGTTTCTGCGCTGCGAAGACACCCCGCGGGACGAACTGACTTTCATCCTTGGAGCTCCCATGGCCATCGACGTGGATGCCATCCTCACCCCAATTCCTGGTGAAAACCCTGTGGGAGAGGACGTCCGGTACAGTGCAATCTATGAAGAGATCAAAGAGGCGCGGCGTGCCGACGATCCCTTCGACCGTGGAGACTGGCAGCGGGAGATCAAGACGTCCGATTGGGAGAAGGTGATCGAGCTGACCGCTCGGGTCCTGACCGAGAAGAGCAAGGACCTTCAGATCGCGGTGTGGCTTGCGGAGGGGTTGATCCAGAAAAGGGGGTTCCCGGGACTCTTAACAGGCCTCAAAATACTGAACGGCTTGCTGACGCTGTTCTGGGAAAACGTCTACCCTCAGATTGAGGATGGCGATCTGGAATACCGGGCGGCGCCCCTGGAGTTCCTCAACGAGAAGCTTTGGGTGGCAGTCAAGGAGGTCCCGCTGACCGATGCAGCGGCGACGGCCGGACATTCGTGGCTGAAATGGAAGGAATCCCGGGAAGTCGGTTACGAGGCGGACACCAGGAACCGCTACGGTGACGTGGACGAGGGGAAGAAGAAGCTGCGGGACGACAGGCTGGCCGAAGGAAAGCTCAGCGCTGAGGACTTTGACGCTGCCCTCACCCAGTCCTCCCTGGCCTTCTATTCCAGGCTGGTCGCCGATCTGGCCGGTTGCCGCGAGGAATTTCAGAAGCTTGACGCCATTGTGGATGAAAGATTCGGCAAAGCCGCCCCCAGGCTGGCCGAGCTCAAAACCGCCATCGAAGATTGTGAAGAGCTGGTCCTGAGATTTTTCAAGGACAAGGGCGGTATGGAACCCACTGTGGCGGCAAAGGCTGCAGAGGCCGTGGAAGCCCCTGAGCCCGAGGCAGCCCCGGGAACCGCCCCCGCCGGGACGGGCGAAGCCCCTCAGGTCTCCGCACAGCGCGCTTTCATGCCAGCCTTTCAGACGGTAACGATTCCCGATAGCCCGCAGGCCGAACTGAAGCTCTGGGAATCGGCCGTTTCAACCATGAGCTCATCCGGCATCAAAGCAGCCCTGGGACAGCTCCTTGCAGCCTCGTGCAGCGCCCCTTCTGTTCGGGAAATGAACCGTCTCAGGCTGCTCATGGCCAGGCTATGCCTAAAGGCCGAGCGGCCCGACCTGGCCCGACCCATCGCGGAAGAGCTCTACGCACTCATCGAGGAGCTCCACCTGGAACGATGGGAGTCCCCAGTGTGGATTGCCGAGGTTCTTGACACCCTGTACCAGTGTCTCACCCTCGGGGAGCCATCAGACGACGATATGAGCAGAGCCAGAAGCCTTTTCCAGAAGCTCTGCACGACGGACGTGACCAAAGCCATGGCCTACAAGCTTTAGCCGCAGAAGGAAAGGAACTTGAGATGCCGAAAACAGAAAGTCTGCAGCATAAACTCGACCGCGTGCGCCCCCCAAGGGTTCACATCACTTACGACGTGGAGATCGGGGACGCCATCGAAATGAAGGAAATCCCCTTCGTCGTGGGCGTCCTCGCGGACCTTTCGGGCAAGCCGGATGAACCCCTTCCCAAGGTTAAGGACCGCAAGTTCATTGAGATCGACCGGGACAACTTCGACAAAGTCCTGGAAGGCATGAAGCCGCGAGTAGCCTATCGGGTGGACAACAAGTTGACGGACGACAACACCAAGATGGCCGTGGATCTCCGGTTCAAATCCATGGACGATTTCCATCCCGAGGCGGTCGTGCAGCAGGTGGAACCCCTGCGCAAGCTCCTCGAGGCCCGCCGCAGGCTGTCGGACCTCTTGAACAAGCTCGACGGAAACGATCGCCTCGACGAGCTGCTCCAGAATGTCATTGCCAGCACCGATGCCCTGCAACAGCTCGGCAAGGAAGCCGGCGTCGAGGAATCGGCGGAAACCCCGAGCAAAGAGTAAAGGAGGCGCCCTATGGCAGAAAACGAGCAACAGGTTCAGGCGCAGCCCGCTCAGGCAGAGGCGGCCGAACAGGAAAGATCCCTTCTGGACCGGATCATGGAGGAGGGGCGACTGGCGCGGGATGAATCCCAGAAAGAGTACGCCCGCGATCTGGTGAGTGAGTTCGTCAAACAGATCATGGAAGGCACCATGGTCGTGTCCAAGGACACGGAAGCCATGATCAACGCCCGAATCGCACAGATCGACAAACTGCTCTCGCTCCAGCTGAACGAAATCATGCACCACCCGGACTTCCAGAAGCTGGAAGGTTCCTGGAGGGGTTTGAACTATCTGGTGATGAACAGCGAAACCGGCGAACGACTGAAAATCCGGGTCATGAACGTATCCAAGAAGGACATGCTCAAGGACATGGAAAAGGCCAGTGAGTTCGACCAGTCGACCCTGTTCAAGAAGATCTACGAGGAGGAGTTCGGAACTTTTGGCGGCGCGTCTTACGGCGCGCTCATCGGGGATTACGAATTCGGCAACCACCCTCAGGACCTGGCCCTCCTCGAGAAGATATCCCAGGTTGCGGCGGCGGCGCACGCCCCCTTCATCGCGGCGGCCGGCCCCCAGCTGTTCAACTGGGAGAGCTTCACTGAACTGGGCGGCCCCAGGGATCTGGCCAAGATTTTCCAGGGTGTGGATTACGCCAAGTGGAAGTCATTCCGCGAGTCCGAGGATTCCCGCTACGTGGCCCTGGCCCTGCCCCACATTCTCATGAGGCTGCCTTACGGTCGGGAGAATCAGCCCATCGACGCCTTTGATTACGAAGAAGGTGTGGACGGGACCGATCACAGCAAGTACCTGTGGAGCAATGCGGCTTACGCCTTGGGGAGCCGCATCACCGACGCTTTTGCCAAATACGGGTGGTGTGCCGCCATCAGAGGGGTCGAGGGAGGGGGCCTGGTCCAGGGGCTTCCCGTCCACACCTTCAAGACTGATGAAGGTGAGGTGGCGCTCAAGTGCCCAACGGAAATCGCCATCACCGACCGGCGCGAGAAGGAATTCGCCGACCTCGGCTTCATTCCGCTCGTACACTGCAAGGGCACGGATTACGCCGCATTTTTCAGCACCCAGACGACCAACAAGCCGAAGAAATATGACACGGATGCGGCCAACGCCAATGCACGCCTGTCGTCTCAACTGCAGTACATCCTGGCGGTCTCCCGATTCGCGCACTACCTCAAGGCCATCATGCGAGACAAGATCGGGAGCTTCATGACCCGCAAGAACTGCCAGGATTTCCTCAACCGATGGATCAGCAATTACGTTCTCCTGGACGACGACGCGGGGCAGGAGGCCAAGGCCAAGTTCCCATTGAGAGAGGCCCGGGTGGATGTGATGGAGATCCCCGGAAAGCCGGGGGCTTATCGGGCTGTGGCCTATCTGCGGCCCCATTACCAGCTCGACGAGCTGACCATTTCGCTGCGACTGGTTGCCAACCTGCCGCCTCCTGCCAAGGCGTGAGAGAGGGCGGTTTCGAGTTTCTGGTTTCTAGTTTCGAGTTTCTGGATTCGGGTTCGGGTTCGGGTTCGGGTGCCAAGGGTCATCCAAATCCGAAATGGCTTGGCCGCTCGCTGTCGTTTTCAGTGGGCAAGTAAATTGAGTATCAAACACCAGTCAAGAAAGGTTAGAAGCCATGGCATTCGATGCTTTTCTCAAGATCGACGGAGTCCCCGGCGAGAGTACCGATGACAAACACAAGGACTGGATTGAAATCCTGTCCTACAGCTGGGGCGTATCGCAACCATCATCCGGAGCTGCCAGCACCTCGGGCGGAGCTTCATCGCAGCGAGCGGACTTCCAGGACTTTTCCATCGTGAAGCAGCTGGACAAGGCTTCTCCCAAACTGGCGCTGGCCTGTGCCAAGGGCGACCACATCAAGGAGGTCAAGGTGGAGCTCTGTCGTGCGGGTGGAGACAAGGTCAAGTACATGGAATACAAGATGACGAATGTGATGATCTCGTCAGTGCGCCGCGGCGGCTCCGCCCAGGGCGGCGAGAACGTCCCGCTTGAAGAGATCGGGTTCGACTACGGCAAGATTGAGTGGACGTACACCCAGCAGAAGCGCTCAGACGGGTCCGGCGGCGGCTCGGTTACGGCCCACTGGGACCTCCAGGCCAACAAGGGGGGTTGATCCGATAGCCGCTCATGAACCATGGACACGATGCACTGCAGCCATCTATCCTGGACAGGCTCATTGACGAGGAGCCGGGTGTCTCTCAGGAGCCTGTCCATCACCGTTTCGTGGGCCTGGCTCAGATCAAGGCGGCGGTGATTCGCGACCTCGAAAACCTTATGAACACGCGGCGGAATATCTTGATCCCAGCGGAAAGCCATCAGGAGGTCAACCGTTCGGTTTTCGTGTACGGGCTGAGGGACTACGCGGCCCAGAACCCCAAGAGCCCCACAGCCAGGCAGCAGCTGCGGCTGGATGTCGAGAGGACCATCGCCCTGTTTGAGCCCAGGCTCAGAAATGTGACTGTCCGGCTGGATTCTCCCGACCCCAACGATCGGAACCTGAGATTTCGGATCACGGCACTGCTGGTGGCAGAGCCCATCATCGAACCCGTGGCTTTCGACACTTTTTTCGATGCCAATCGCGGGGAGTATTTCATCACGAAGTGATGTCACCCAAACGGAACACCTATTCGCGCCTATGGACGACAGACTGCTCGACTACTACGAAAGGGAGCTCACTTTTATCCGATCCCTCGGGGCGGAATTCGCCAAAAAATACCCAAAAATTGCAGGCCGCCTCCTGCTTGAGCCCGACAGGTGCGAGGACCCTCACACTGAGCGGCTCATCGAGGCCTTCGCTCTCATCAGCGGGAGAATTCATCGCAAGATCGACGACGATTTTCCTGAAATCACCGAGTCGATCCTGAACATCCTCTATCCACATTACGTTCAACCAATCCCCTCATTTTCGGTGGTCCGATTCGAGCCCGACGCCAAGACCACCTCCCCTGCGGGATACCACATCGACAGGAATACGCCACTCTATTCCAAGCCCGTCCAATCCATTCCCTGTCAGTTCACCACGGCATACCCGGTGACCCTCTGGCCCGTCGAAGTCACGGAGGCGGAGCTTTGCGAGCCCAAGAAGATGATGCGGCGTGCTCAGCAGGCCGTCCGCATCCAGCTCAAGACTTTTAACGGTTTGAGTTTTTCGGAACTGGCATGGTCACAGCTGCGTTTCTTCTTGAACGGCCCGCCCCAGCACGTGTTTCATCTCTACGAGCTTCTCTTCAACCATGTCGTGCATCTGGAGCTCGAGTGGGAGCGCCCCGATAAGCCGCCGGTGACCATGCCGTTATCCGCCGGGGACATCCGACCCGTCGGGTTCGACGCCGGAGAACGACTGGTCCCGTATCCCAAACGATCCTTTCCGGGATATCAGCTGCTTTTTGAGTACTTTTGCTTTCCCGAGAAATTCCTGTTTTTCGACCTGAGCGGACTTGGGCAGTTGAAGGGGCGGCAGTGGGGGGAAACCCTGAATGTTTGGATCTATCTGGATCGGATCGCCAAGCTGAACCTGGTAGTGAATGCGGATACCTTTTGTCTCAACGCCACCCCTGTGGCCAATCTGTTCAAACGCATCGCCGAACCCATCCGCGTCGAGCATCGCAAGACCGAGTATCACGTCATTCCGGATGTGCGCCGCCAGGAAGCCACGGAGGTCTTCAGTATCGACCGCGTCACGGCCATTGCTGCTGCAGCGCCCGAAAAGGCCTTCGAGTTTCGCCCCTTCTACTCCGTGAGGCACCACCAGGATATGGGAGATGGGGACGGCCGTCTGGCTTTCTGGCATCATCAGAGGAGACCTTCCGGAAGAAAGGGAGACGAAGGCACCGAAGTTTTTATCTCCTTTGCGGATGTCCGGTTCAAGCCCGTGGATCCGGAAGTCGAAACCCTCACCATTCACGTCACCTGCACCAACCGGGACCTGCCGGGCCGACTTCCTTTCGGCAATCCTTCGGGGGACTTCGACATGGAGATGGCTGCGCCCGTCACGCGGGTCACCTGTCTCATGAAGCCCACTCCCAGCCGGCGCCCGACGCTGGGGGGGGCTCTTCAGTGGTACCTGATTTCGCATCTGTCCCTCAACTATCTCTCCCTGGCCGGCGGCGGAGAAGAACCGCTCAAAGAGATCCTCAGCCTCTATGATTTTGACCACTCACCGGCCATACGGCAGCAGATCAACGGCATCGTATCGCTCGGATCGGAGCACGTCACCCGGCGCATCGGCCGTTCCTTCTGCCGTGGGATCGAAGTCACGGTCACCTTCGATGAGCAGAAATTCGTGGGGGCGGGGGTGTACCTATTCGCCAGCGTTTTGGAGCGTTTCCTCGGGCAGTACGTTTCGGTGAATTCCTTTTCCCAACTGGTGGCAAGAACCCTTCAGCAAAAGGAAACTATGAAAAAGTGGCCTCCGAGAGCCGGCAACCGCATTCTTCTGTGAGGGAAAGCCTTTTCGAGGAGTTTTATGAGTTCTCGTTTTACAGGGCCGTTCACCTTCTCGAATGGCTCTCTCCCGGAAGGAAACGGCTGGGGGAGGCCCTGGCCTGCAGACAGGAACCCGTTCGGTTCAGGGTGAAGCCCGGTTTCGTCTTCCCGCCCAGCGACATTTCCGGACTGGAGGCCGGGCAGGAGGGAGAACCGGTGAGCATGGAGGTGGCCTTCCTGGGGCTGATTGGACCATCGGGCGTTCTCCCCAACTGGTACAATGAACTGGCAGTGGAGCGGATTCGCCGGAAGGATCGAAGCCTGGCCGCCTTTCTGGACATCTTTCATCACCGTCTCATCTCCCTCTTCTATCTGGCCTGGAAGAAGCACCGCTTCCCCGAGAACTATCGGCCGGGAGCGCGTGATCGCCTCTCCCGGCACATGCTTTCTTTGCTGGGCCTCGGGACTCCGGGCCTCTCGGACCGCATCGACCTTCAACCGGAATCGCTGATCTATTACGGAGGACTGCTCTCAAGACCCGTTCCCAGTGCGGCGGCAATCGAAGCCACCGTCGAGTATTTCGCCGAGGCGGAGGTGCAGGTCGATCAGTTCATGGACCGACGCATCCCGGTGGCTCCGGAAGACCGGACACGACTGGGCGCAGCCAACGCCCGGCTGGGTGTCGATGCGGCTTGCGGCAGCCTGGCCTGGGAGAGCCAGACGAAGTTTCGAGTGTGCATCGGCCCCGTGGGCTACGATCATTTTGTGCGCCTCATGCCTTCGGGTGAATTGCTGGGACCCATCTTTTCCCTGGTGCGGTTCATGGTCGGCGTTGAATACGAATTCGAGATAGGGGTGGTTTTGAAGCGGGAGGAAGTGCCTCCCTGTATCCTGGGGCGCACTGATCCCAAGGCTCCACGCCTCGGGTGGTCCACCTGGGCCAAGTCGCCGGCAGAGCTCCACCGCGAGGACCCCATGGTCGTGTACCAGGAACCGCGACCCTGAATACCACAGGTGTAAGGATTGATGAGGGTTTCTCTGCGCCTCTGCGCCTCCGCGCGAGATATTCTCTTCTGTGACCGTCGAATCATGAAGGAGTCCTTTCCATGCCCAGAACCAATTTGAAGGCCTTGATCGGAAAGCTGAACACGACGTGTCGGAGTGCGTTGGAAGGCGCCGCAGGACTATGCCTTTCCCAGACGCACTACGAAGTCGATCTCGAGCATTTCTTCATCAAACTGCTGGAGATGCAGAATACCGATCTTCACAAGATTCTGCGCTATTTTGAGGTGAATGAAGGTCGACTGACTGCGGACCTCACCCGCACCATGGAAGGATTCAAGACGGGTAATGCGCGGACGCCCGCCCTTTCGCCCCGCATCCCCCGCATGATCCAGGAGAGCTGGCTCGTGGCTTCCGTGGACTACCAGGCACCCAGCATCCGGTCCGGTCATATTGTGCTGGCGCTCTTGAGCAGCGAAGAAATGGCGCGCATGCTGACGGGAAGCTCCGAGGCCTTCAAGAAGATCTCCCTGGAGACCCTGGAAAAGAACCTCTCAGACCTGGTGGAGGGCTCGAGGGAAGATGCCGAAACGGGAGTCGTGACCCGCCCTGCCGAAACCACCCCCTCTGCGGCGGCTCCCGCCGGAACCAAGGCCCTGGATCAGTTCACGATCAACTTGACTGAACGAGCCCGCAAGGGCGAGATCGATCCCGTCCTGGGACGGGAATTCGAAATCCGCCAGATGGTGGACATCCTGATCCGCCGCCGCCAGAACAATCCCATCCTCACGGGTGAAGCGGGGGTGGGAAAGACGGCCGTCGTGGAGGGATTCGCTCTCAAGATCGTGGAAGGAGATGTGCCGCCTCCTTTGCGGAACGTAGCCATCCACACCCTGGACCTGGGACTGCTTCAGGCGGGTGCGGGCATCAAGGGAGAGTTCGAAAATCGTCTCAAGTCGGTCATCAACGAAGTCAAGGCATCCCCCATTCCCATTATCCTTTTCATCGACGAGGCCCACACGATGATCGGGGCGGGTGGGGCGGCCGGTTCCGGCGATGCCGCCAACCTGCTGAAGCCCGCTCTTGCCCGGGGTGAGCTGCGCACCATCGCGGCCACCACGTGGTCGGAATACAAGAAGTATTTCGAGAAGGATGCCGCCCTGGCCCGCCGCTTTCAGGTGGTGAAGATTGAAGAGCCCGATGAGCCCAATGCGCTCGTCATGATGCGCGGCGTTGCCCCGTTCCTGGAAAGACACCACCAGGTCATGATCACCGATGACGCCCTGCTGGATTCCGTGCGCCTTTCGCACCGCTACATCACGGCCCGTCAGCTCCCCGACAAGGCCGTGAGCGTCCTCGATACGGCCTGTGCCCGGGTGGCCATCGGACTCAACACGAGTCCGGCTGCCGTCGAAGAGGCGTCGAGGCGGATTGGACAGATCGAGCGTGAGGTCAAGATACTCGAGCGGGAATCGCTCATGGGCCGGGACCACAGCGAGCGGATCCAACGATTGAAATCCGAGAAGGACGCCGTGCGACAGGAACTGGAGGCTCTTACTGCGCGGTGGCAAAAGGAGATGGAAATTGCCGGACAGATCATGACCCTGCGCGTGCAGATTCAGGAGCTCTTCGAGAAGAAGCCCGAGAATATCGACGCCATGGCCGAACTGCAGACCCGTCTCAAGGAGCTTGAAAGCGAGCTGGCTGCTGTGCAGCAGGCCCACCCTCTGGTCCAGATTGCCGTGGACTCCCAGACGGTGAGTGAGGTCGTTTCGGGCTGGACGGGCATCCCGACGGGACGCATGCTGACCGACGAGGTCCAAACGGTGCTCAAGCTCGAGGAGCTGCTGGGGAGGCGCATCATCGGCCAGGATCATGCCCTGGCGGCCATCGCCCAGCGCATCCGAACGGCCCATGCCGGCATCGAGGATCCCTCCAAGCCAACAGGGGTCTTCCTGCTGGTGGGGCCGAGCGGCGTCGGAAAGACGGAGACCGCCCTGGCCCTGTCGGAGCTCATGTATGGCGGGGAAGAAAACGTTATCACCATCAACATGTCCGAATACCAGGAGGCCCACACCGTCTCGGGGCTCAAAGGTTCGCCTCCGGGCTACGTGGGCTACGGCGAGGGCGGAGTGCTCACCGAGGCGGTGCGTCGGCGCCCCTACAGCGTGGTGCTCCTCGACGAGGTCGAAAAGGCCCATCCGGATGTCATGGAGCTCTTCTACCAGGTTTTTGACAAGGGAATGCTGGAGGACGGCGAAGGACGGCGTATCGACTTCAAAAACAACCTGATTCTGCTGACGTCCAATTTGGGGACCGATCTCATCATGAAGGTCTGCGCCGATGAAGAGACCGCCCCCAGTTCGGAATCGCTGCGGGAAATGCTGCGTCCCGAGCTCGTCAAGCACTTCAAACCCGCATTTCTCGGTCGCCTCATCGTGGTGCCCTACTTCCCCATCGGCGACCGGAACATGCGCCTTATCGTGAAGCTGAAGCTCGACCGCATCGGCAAGCGCATGCGTGAGAACCGCAATGTGGCATTCACCTACGATGAATCCGTCATCGAGGCGGTGGCCAAGCGCTGCACGGAGGTGGACAGCGGAGCCCGCAACGTGGATCACATCCTGACCAACACTCTGCTCCCCGAGCTGTCCCGGGAGATCCTTTCCCGCATGGCTGCGGGTGAGCAGATCCGCACTGTCCGTGTTGCCTCAGGCGAGGAGGGGTTTGCCTATGAGATCGAGTAACGAGGAGGGAAACCTTCCTGGTCGCCGCCCCATTGTGCTTTGATCCGGCCAGAGTTGCACGGCCAGCACCCCTTGCGACTCAGAGGGATTCCCATGCTCAGGAGCACTCAAGGATGAAAACAAGGAAGAGCTGTCGAACGGTTAGGAAATACTGAAAGGCTTAAGAGAGGCTAGTGGCAAAGGAGAGCTTATGACCGGAATAGCCTATCTTGTGCAAGATAATTATTGGTATGGATTGTCTTTGCCAGTGCGTAATGCAACCTACTGGGGATTTCACCAGGCATTCACTCAGGGAAAAACGAGGTTCATGACTCTCAAAGGAGTGAACGCCAAACAGGTTCCAAAACAGATTAATTTTGTTGATGCCGTCATACAAGTCTATGACGATGTTAAACCCGCTACGAAAGGGCTTCTTGAAAATGTTAATAAGCAATTAGTGCAAATTCAAGATTATAACATATCGATTCCGAAGTATATGAATGAAACTATAGACATAGGACGAGCTTTTACATTAAAGGAGATCCTTAAAGACACAAAAGGCAACAAAGTAGGTGCAATATGTATCACTGATGCAGCTGTATCTCTTAATGGAGTGATAGGATGGTGGAGTTATTTAACCAGAGAAGAACGAAAGGTACGTGGAGAGATTATTAAAGGAAGTCTTAAGGAATATATTTACAAATTAGGTAATTATGGTGCAGATTGGATAAATCATTCTCCCGAGGAATGGCAGAAATGGTTTGGCGTAAGCCTCGGTCGGATTCTGGCACACGAAGTATGGCATCAGTTGTGGTCACAAGATTCATCCATTAATACAAAAAAGAAAAAAGAATCCTATGGAGCTGACCATATAGATGGTTCTTTTGATCTAGAAGGCCAGCAAGCAGGGACTCATTGGCATAAAAAAGAACGACATTATGGCTTCGGTTCATCTGGGTGGAATTGGATCCTTGGCACGTTACAAAAGCTTAGTAGAGTTCAAGACAAACTCAAAACATACCCTATCGACCGTAGATAGAATCTGAGCAAACAAGATGATGCCGGGGAACCGTTTTTGTTATTCACTGCGTCATCGAACACTCGGTCCAGGAGCCTCTAGGACACGCTCCGCAGGATGGAGCAGTAAGACTGGTGATCACCGGGGGGGGTGAGCCATGAACGATTCGAGACTTTTCAGGACTGGATGCCACTCTGTATGCTTGTTTCTTATTCTCTATCTGGGGTCGGCACTGACGCTCGCCCGTGCGGGAGTCAATGCCTGGACCACCGGGGGCCCGTATGGAGGACACATCCGCGCCCTGGCTGTGGACAACGCTGGGGCGATGTACGCCGGAATCTTTGGGAGAGGCCTGTTTAAGAGCACCGACGGAGGGGCACATTGGACACCCATCAACACAGGGCTCACTGATTTGTTTGTCAATGCCATTGTCGCCGATGGTTCCGGCTCGATTTACGTCGGGACGGGAGAAAAGGAACCAGGCTCAAGTGCTGTTGGGGGAGCGAGGATCTACAAGAGCAGCAATGGAGGCTCGACCTGGAGCGCCGTTTTCAGCTCTCCGGGCGAGCACGTGTGCGTCACGGCACTCGCCGTCGATGGCGGGGGGATCGTCTATGCGGGAACCTTGGGTCACGGAGTCCTTTTCAGCGCGAACGGAGGCCTGTCCTGGACCCCCTGTAACAGCGGTCTGACCGGCTTGAAAGTCCAGACCCTCGTTGCCCATGGTTCGATCATTTATTCAGGGACGGAAGGGGAAGGCATCTTTAGGCTCGTCCCATCTCAAGTCGCGGGCCCATCCTGGTCACCGGTAAACACCGGCCTCCCCGACCTGTTTGTCAATGCCCTTGCCCTGGATGCGCTCGGCACTGTGTATGCCGGAACGAACGGCGGAGTCTTCTTCACGAACAACGGCGGGGCAAGCTGGAATGAATATGGGTTCGGACTCGCCGGCTGGTGCGTGAACAGCCTGGCCATCGACGGCTCCGGGCAGGTCTACGCGGGGATGTGTTTTGGCGGGGTCGCAAAGATCCTCTTTTCAATCCTGTGGGTTCCCGCCAACGAGGGCCTTTTCAACTCGAATGTTGAAGCGTTGGCCATCGACGGCTCCGGGTCCTTATATGCCGGGACCGACGGTGGGGGGGTCTTCAGGAGCTCCGATGGGGCGATGAGCTGGGATCCGGTCAACTCGGGGCTTCCCCACCTGGACGCCTGGGCTCTTGCCGTCGACAGCTTCGGGTCGGTTTATGCCGGCACCATGGGGGGGGCCTTCAAAAGCTCTGACGGGGGCACGAGTTGGGATCCCATCAGCTCGGGCTTGTTCACCCTGAGCATCCCTTCCCTTATCATTGATGATTATTTTGCCTCAGTCTTTGCGGCTGATTTCGGCTTCGGCGTGTACAAGAGTGTCAATGGCGGAGCAAGCTGGGATCCGGCCAACTCCGGCATTCCCACTTTTGCCTCCTGTGTCCCCCCTTCCGCCTTGTTTATTTACAAGCTGGCCGCCGACAGAGCGGGGATGGTCTATGCCGTGGGCTTCGACTGTGCAAAGGGTGCTCAATTGTTCAAGAGCGCCGATGGGGGGGCGAGCTGGACGACGCCTGATCCAACGCCCAAAGCATCCCCTGTCAGCCTGCTCGTCGATAACTTTGGAGCATTATATGCCGGGACTTTCCAGGGACTATGGAAGAGCGCCGACGGGGGAGCGGGCTACGTCCACCTGAGCCCTAACCTGCCTGACCCCAGCCTGCTGGTGAGCGCCCTTGCTATCGATCCTGCAGATCTTGAATACCCCGGGACCGTCTACGCGGGCACCTGGGGGGGTGGAGTGCTGAGGAGCACCGATGGCGGCATGACCTGGTCGCATTTGGGTCTCTCCGGTCAAGGCATTGTCTCTTTGCTGGTGCGGGGCGATTCGGGGGATCTGTATGCCGGAACCTGGGGCCAGGGGGTCCTGAAGAGCACCGATGGCGGCGTGACCTGGCAGCCGTTCAATAAAGGAATCGAAAACTCCATCGTGCTGTCCCTGGCCAACGATCCGGGGGACCAGGGCAGAATCTACGCGGGTCTCAGCTATGGAAGCGTCTACCAAATCCAGGATGTCGCCCCCCCATCAGCATCTTTCGTCCTCAATCCTTTTGCCCCGGGTATCTCCCAGGAAGTCACCTTTGAGTCCACCTCCACAGGAGCCATAACTTCGTACCTCTGGGATTTCGGAGATGGCCAGCAGGGAAGCGGCCCCTCGATGACCCATTCATACTCGACGGCGGGGACCTTCACGGTCACCCTCACCGCATCAGGGCCGGGAGGAACCGCCACGAGCGCCCCCATGCAGGTGAAGGTATCGAAGAAACCCAGCAAACGGCTCCAGGTCATGCTGCTCGGCCCATCGACAGGTGCGGAGGGTTCCTCTCTTGCTTATCAGGCCATGCTCAGCGGCAACATAAGCCATCCCGTGCATTACCAGTTCAATTGGGGGGACAAAGTCGTAACCGACTGGATACCCTCATCATCTACCTCCTATTCATGGGACAAACCAGGAAGATACCGGGTGAAAGCCCGTGTTTTGGGCAGTCAGGGCAAACCTTCGGGCTGGTCTCGTCCCGTCACCGTGAATATCACCAATGGATCGCCCACGATCCTGGGGCAGCACGAAGTCGACCCCGACGTGCCATGCTATTTTACGGCTGATCCGGTCTCCACGAGCAGCGCTCCCTATCGATACAGCTTCAGCTTCGATGGCGGAGCAACCTGGAGTGAATACTCTCTCAACCCCACATCCGTCCATTCCTGGTCAGAAGGGGGAACCTACTGTGTAAAGGTGAAGGCCTCGGACAAGCGGGGAAAGCTCTCCCCGGAAAGCGACTGCTTCTATGTGACGGTGGCTTTCAGCAACCTGCCTGCGCTGCCACCGACCCCGGGCCAGGGACAGTAAGTACCGATACCATGGTGGAGGGACCAGGCACATCGACGAGACTCCTTCACGGCTTGAAGCCTGCGTCAGAGGTCCATGTCAGAGGAGAAGTGGCCTATGCGAAACAGTCTATCTAAAACCAATGTCCTGCCGGTCTTCTCCGTTATTCTTCTTCTCTTTGCACTCCCTGCCCGGGCGGGTGTCAACCAATGGACCACGGGGGGGCCCTATGGGGCTCGAGTGTCAGCGCTGGCATTGGATGGTTCCGGCGCCATATACGCCGGTACCAGGGAAGGTGGCGTCTACAGGAGTGCGAACGCGGGACAGGATTGGGTCCCTCTTGAAGGTGACTTCACCCAGTCATCCATCACGGCCCTGGCCCACGATGGATCGGATGCCATCTATGCGGCAACGGATGGGGACGGGCTCTTCAAGAGGAGCTCCGGAGGGACCGACTGGACTCCTGTAAATTCCGGCATCACGAGTCTTCACATCAAGTCCCTTGCTTCAGACGGGTCTAGTGCAGTCTATGCCGGGACCAACGGGGAGGGGATCTTCAAGTCCACCAACGGCGGCGGCAGCTGGAGTCCCATCAACTCGGGACTCGGAAATCTGAAAGTTCACGCCCTCACCTGTATGAGCTCCCAGATCATCTATGCCGGTACCAGCGGGGGGGGAGTCTTCATGAGCCCCAATGCGGGAGCGAGCTGGTTTGCCGTCAATTCAGGATTGAAGTCTCTTTATGTCACGCAGCTGGCAGTGGATGATGCCGGTCAGGTCTATGCCGGGGTTTACGGGTCGATATACATGAGCTCCAATCTCGGGATGACCTGGAGTGAGACAACCCGCCTGGCTTATCCTTTCAGGCACGGAACCTTCGCTGTCACCCCCTCGGGAGCACTTTACAGTTTTGGAATCTCTCAAACGAGCGTCCTTGTCCCGGCGACCGGGGGAGCCGTTTTCAAGAGCATCGACGGCGGGACAACCTGGCGTAATTGTTCGGGGACTATCTCCGCGATCTTCAATGCCCTCACGGTCGACGGAGCCGGCGCCGTTTACGGGGGGGCTTCGCCGGCCTTCAGCAGCCACCAGACGGGGGTCTTCAAGAGCGTGAACGGTGAGTCCCCCTACACGATATGCAACAGCGGAATGGGCTCGCCCGTGAATGCACTTGCCATCGGTCTCACGGGTGAAGTCTATGCCGTGACGGCGGGAACGGGTATTTTCGAGAGTGGAGACGGCGGAGCAACCTGGAATTCCGCGTGCTCATGCTCAGGGATTCAAGGACAACAGGTAAAATCACTCACCGTCGATAGCAGCGGCATCCTGTACGCGGGCACCCATGACATCGACTACTATGGATCCGTGTACAGAAGCGCCAACGGCGGGGGCAATTGGGCCCTTTCCCGCTCGAACTTCATACCCTACAGCCTTGCAGTCGACTCCACGGAGTCCAACACTGTCTATGCCGGAGAAGAACATCTCGTTGTGGCAAAGACCATGGATGCGGGTTTGACATGGACACCCACAGGGCACAAGCATGACGGGAGGACCCTGGCCGTTGACGATTCCGGAGTTGTGTATGCCGGGGGCTACGACGGAGTCTGGAAGAGCATCGACAGGGGAGTCAGCTGGGCTCTTGCAAACACCGGACTCCCGGATGAGAACGTGACTTCGCTTTCCGTGGACCCGGGCAATCCTGAGACCGTTTATGCGGGAACCTGGAGCGGAGGCATTTATCGGAGTGCAAATGGAGGGCTGAGCTGGCAGCCTTCGGGACTGTCGGGACAGGGAATCGGAACGGTTGTGGTTCATCCCTCCTCGGGGGCTGTCTATGCCGGGACCTGGGGACAGGGCGTCGTCAAAAGCATTGACGGGGGAGAATCCTGGACATCCTGGAACGAAGGACTTGCCAGCAAGAAAGTGAGGGTCCTCGGCATCGACCAGACCGATCCTTCGAAGCTATATGCCGGAACAGCGGCCGGAGTCTACCACCTCCAGGACGCACCCCTTCCAGCCACATCCTTCACGGTGGATCCCCTCCTGCCTGCCGTCTCGCAGAATGTCTCTTTCAGAAGCACATCGACCGGCGTGATCTACGAGTATCTATGGGATTTCGGTGATGGCGGCACAGCGAGCGGTCCAAGTGTCACCCATTCTTATGCGAAGGCAGGAAACTATGCCGTCAATCTCACCACTATGGGTCCCGCAGGGGTGGGAACGAGCTGCAATCCTCTCTCGTTGAAGGTTTCAAAAAAGCCCGGCCAGCGTCTCCAGGTCGCCATCCAGGGTCCTGCGGCCGGCCAAGAGGGTTCACCGCGATCATTCCACGCCATTGCACACAATCCTATGGGGGATGTGCTCAGCTATGAGTTCAACTGGGGAGACAAGACCTCTTCTCCGTGGAGCCCATCTCCCAGTGCATCTCACGCATGGAACAAGCCTGGAAAATACCGGGTCAAGGCTCGAGCTGTGGGAACTCAGGGGAAGCCCTCCCCCTGGTCACGCCCCGTTACGATCGTCATCAACAACGGAGCTCCCCTCATCCAGGGAACCAGCGGGGTGAAGCCGGGCGACATGGGTCACTACGAAGCCCAGCCGGTGTCCGAAGCGGGTGCTCCTCATACCTTCAGCTTCAGTTTTGACGGCGGATCGAGCTGGACGGGATTCTCGGCTGAGAGAACCGCTTCGCACCCGTGGCCCGGAGGCGGACCCTACTGCGTGAAGGCAAAGTTGAGGGACCGGCGGGGAAACGAGTACCCAAGCCGGACCCAGGATGACCCGACTTGCAGTGGTTGCGAATGCTTCTGGGTTTTCGTGCAAAACCCCCTCCCTGAGAAGCCGCCATGGGAGCGTATCGACGGGGGGCAGTAAACCGTGGGAGGAGATGATTCGGCGACATGGTGCGGTGTGGTTCTCGCCTGCCCGCACACTTGCTTTAGCCTGCGTGAGGCCGGCGAGATTTCATTGAGATCCAGGGTGCTCTTGACTGGCCGATTCGCGTTCAAAAACGGCCGATCCCCTCAATTGAATGGAGCCGTAATCACTCCAGAGGCAGGAGCTTGACTTTCAGAGGGATCTCCTTGTTTTCAACCACCTCCAGCTGCCCCTCCCAGCCGGCATAGTCGTCGTGCTGAATTTCCACGAGGTGGGCGCCCGCAGGGATTTCGCCTCCGTATGGACTCAGCCCTTTGAGTTTGCCGTCAACCAGAATCTGTGCCCCTGGCGGCAGGGTATCGATCTTTACAAAGCCATGACCGGCGGAAATCCCCTTCGAACCATCCCGAGGAGGGGAATCGGCTGGTTGAATCAGCGCTCCAACCGGCTCCTTCCATGGGCGCTCCGGTTGAACGGTAAGGGCCGGCGGCTTCCGATCGACGGCACCTGGCGCCCCCACATTTACGGCGGGTTCCGCAGCATCGTCAATCGCACGGGGCGGTTCAGTCTGGCTTTGAGCGGGAGCCGGCGGCTGGGTTGACGACTCCTCCGTGGGAGGTTGGAGAGGGGGATGCAGTAAAGCCGGAGGACCGGGGAGGGGCAAGGTGGAAACCTCCCCCTTTGCCGGCTCTCTTTCCCGCAGCTCAGGTTTCTGTTGCCGTCCTGAAATGAGCCAGATGCTGTAGGAGATTCCGGTCAGCAGCAGAAGAAGGGCGCAGGCCCCACCCACCCACAACCCGCTGCCGCTCCTTTTTTTGACTGATGTTCCTCGCCCGGCCGTCGAGCGCATCATTCTCTCGCGACAGAGCCTGAGATCCTCGGCAAGCTCCTTTCCAGAGGCGTAACGCCTGCCAGGGTCCTTGGAGAGGCACTTCTGAATCACCCGCGACAGATCCTCAGGGAATTGCCTGTTCAGACTTGAAAGATCAGGGGGGTGAAGGGAGGCTATGGCATGGAGAACTCCGGTCAGGCTCTCGGCTCGGAACGGTCTTTCCCTCGCGGCGATTTCATACAGAATCACCCCCAGCGAAAAGAGATCCGAGCGGCCGTCCACCCGGCCGCCGGAGGCCTGCTCGGGCGACATGTAGCTGGGCGTACCCAGAATCACCCCGGCTTGAGTCTGGTGAGATGATTCAGAGTCCTCCATGCGGGCAATGCCGAAATCGGTGATTTTGATCCGACCGTCCGGCTGAAGGATGATGTTGCTGGGTTTCACATCGCGGTGAACAATACCTCTTCGGTGAGCGTAATCGAGCGTTTCGGCCACAGTGACGCCCAGATCCATGATGTCCAACAGGCTGAAGTCTTTCTCCTTGATCACCTCATCCAGCGGCCGTCCTTCGACATACTCCATGGAAATGTAAGCTGTTCCACCGCTTTCGGCGATGTCGTAGACGGTCACAATGTTGGGGTGTGAGAGACGGCCGATAGCCCTGGCCTCCCTCATGAAGCGATGCGCAAAAGCACCGCTGCTGATCCGGTCCTGCCGCAGAACCTTGAGGGCCACCATCCGATCGATGTGCGGATCATGAGCCTGAAATACCACCCCCATGGATCCACGACCGAGTTCTCTCAGGATCTTGTATCGACCATAGTTCATGGAACGGATTCATTATCTTCTTGAGCTGGATGAATGAGCCATCTTCTTGGTCAATGCGACCAGATAGGGTTTGAATTCGCCATGGTAGATAGATATCGTTTCGTCAACTCTGAAGCTCTGAACTTGACCGGTTTGGACATCAATCAAATGCACTTCCATTCCCTCTGAATCAATATCCACTCCGGCCTCTTTCACCCGCCAGGAACCGATTATGGCAATATCGACTCCCAACATGCGCCCGATCCTGCAGATTTCCTGGACGTTGAGCCCACCGACGGACCTGTCGTCAGGCCACAGTCGGCTCAGTGAGAGCTCGGGAGCCGTTCTGGAAAGGGCGGCGGCAGAAGGCCACCCTTTGGGGTCATAATAGGACAGGATCGCCTCGAAGTCTTTGCTCCACAAAAGACCCTCTGTCAGCCCATCCGACAGAATACCCGCGTATTGGGGGGCGCTCATCTTGAGGCTCCATGGCAGGATGAGGGCCTTTCGTCCCGTCGCCGCAGCCCCCTGTGAAGGAACGGGTTTCGTAGGAGGTGCTGCCACAGCTTCCTTCCCGGGTTTCACAGCCCCGTCAATCCTGGCCAGTTTCTGTGCCGCTGGCAATTTCTCGGTTGGAGAGCCGGCCGGCAGCCCCGCTGAATCATGGCCGGCCGCGCCGCTGGAACCCGATGAAATCCCTTGGGAATCCTGAGGAGGAGCAGCGGGCTTGGAAGCAGATGCCTTGAAGTCTTTCTCAGGGACGGGAGCACCTGTTGGAGAGGAGCTGGCCGGTTTCTCCTGTGGTCTCTCCGGCGGCTTTTCCTGAGTTTTCAGTTGCTTCAGTTCATCCAGCTGCCTCCTGGCCTGTTCCAGCTCGTGACGAAGCCTCTCGGCCTCCAAATCCTGCCTGGCTGCTGCAAGCTCGCTTTGAAGGGTCTCGCTCTCCCGCCGGGTTCCCTGTGTGGAGGGCTTGGAAGTCGACGGGGACGGAAAGATGAATACAAAATCCCCTTTATCGAGATTGGGATTGTTGATCTTGCCGAACTGAGGGTGCTGGGCTCTCTTGGTATAGTTGACGACCTTCTCCTGCAAATAAGATCCGAGCTCCTCGCCCGTCACGTAACCATCCTCATTTCGATCCGCAAACCTGCTCTGGATCGCCTGAATAAAGCACGTCTTGAACATGGACTTGTCAGGAACCTTCTCATCTTCTCGCCCTGCCGTAATGAACTCTCGCACCGGCATGGAAACCTTCTCCTGTATGAATTCGGACGGGGCTGCCCTGACCATGGAGAAGATGGCTCCCGAGAAACACGAGTCAAAGGCCATCAACACGTGCTTCGATCGAATACGCTTGGCGATGGTCTCGATCTGACGCATATCGATGGCCACGCCCATGAACTGGGCTTCATTCCGCTTGGCGAGGGGAGCATCCACCGGCACCAGGTAACCCAGCTTCGTTCCATCGGCCTCTTCCAGAGTCTCGCCGTGGCCGGAATACCACACGAGAATCGCTTTTTCGGGATCCTGACCCGGCCCTACAACCAGCTGGTTGAGGGCCACTTTCATCTGCTCCCCTTCGGGGTTGGTCAGAAGATCGACTTCCCACCCCAGTCCTTTCAAGGCATTGGCGATCTCCTGGGCGTCTTTCACGGGATTTGGAAGGGAAGGCCATCCTCTGCGGTAATCGCTGCAACCTATCACGAGGGCATAGTAGCCGGAATAGAGATCCACCCGCTCGGTCGAGCCGACGCGAGTCCTGGCCTCGACCTGCAAGCCGTAGGTTCGAGCCATGGCATGCCCGGGAAGAATGGATGAGACGGAGAAGAGCAGGGCGGTATGAAGAACCACCACCGTGAGCGCAATTCTCTTGCAGATGGAGAGAGCGGAATTCATCAGTTCCCTCACTCACTCTGTCGTTGCCCGGGGTCCCCGCGAATCCGGGTCCAACCTCTCCCCTGGGGTTCCCTGCCTCCGTAGATCCTTACTGCCGCAAGTCCGCCGTTTGAAGAAAGCCGGAAAAAACCGTTACTGATGGATGAAAGACACAGCTCTGACCAACACGCCGTGCCCCCCAACACTGTCGACAACCTTCTGCAGGTCGGCCGGCCCGCCTCTCAGAGCACCTCGAGTGGGCGAACCAAGACTCGATATGCCCTCAGCTTCAAATCCTCTCATGAGAGAGCCCATCTGCCTGGAATCCAGCGCAGAGGGCGAATCCAGTTCATGGATGCGCTTCAGGGACGCCAGCAGGTAGAGAACTTCCTTTCCGAAGGAGTCACCTTTCAGAGGAACACCCTCTTCCTTCCCTGCGACCCAATAGCTCTGGTCTTTTCTGACAGGATTGCCTTGTGCAGAGGATGCCTTATTTGGAAAGAGACGCACCCACCTTCCGGCAGCATCCCTGTAAAGCACATAGACGTGGCAATCCTGGTGAGGCCGAAAGAAAACCTGAAAGACATCCCTCTCAGACCTGAGGATCGTGGTTCCATCAGAACTGATGCGGCGGCGCCGGCCGGAATTTCCCTCCCTGGAGAGGAACCCCGTATCCAGCGAAATGGCAACACCTTCTTGTCGGCCGGAGGGGGAGAGCTTGCCTTTGGCGGTTTTGGTCATGGCTCCCAGGCGGGCGATTTCCACGCGACGATTCATGGCATGGGATGGTTCATCACGTCCGAGGGACACGGGGCGGCTCTCCCCATAGCCCTTCGCTGCGAGCCTGGCCGAGGGAACTCCGGCATGCCTCGAGACATAGTCTTTCACCGCCTGGGCTCGCCTCAGGGACAGATCCATATTGTAGGACTCACTGCCGCGCAGATCGGTGTGACCCGCGATCTCAAAAGCGTAGCCCGCCAGCTCCGGCGAGGCGAGAGCTCTTCCCAGTTCGTCAAGCTGGGCTTTTGCCCGCTCAGATATCTGAGAACTGTTGTAAGCGAATGGAATCGAGCCGGTCTTTTCGTCGGCGCCGAAACTGACCTTCACCGAATCACCCGGCCCCCGCGTCAAGGTATCATCACGCGCGAGGAGACTCACAATCTCCGCTTTGGAGACCACCCCCTGCTTCCGGAGTACTTCGACCCTCTTCAGCAACTCTCTTGTGGTGGAATCTCCCGGGTCTATGGCCAACCCTCGCCTGTACCACTCGATCGCCTTTCCGTATTCACCCGTTTTAAGATAGATGTCCCCAAGACCGAAACACGGGTAGGCAAAGTCCCTGCGCAATGAAAAAGCCTTTTCGTATTCCGTTATGGCCTCGGCATACCGGCCAAGGCTTTCCAGGACATCACCCAGATTGTTCGCTGCCTCGGGGTATTCCGGACACAGCTCCAGAGCTTCACGGTAAAGCCTCTCCCTCTCGAGCAGGCTGCCCACTTCGAGACTGCCCTGATCCATATGAAGCGCTCTCGAGAAAAGGCTTTTGGCATGCGCGCAATCTGCGGGGAACAGGTACGCCGGGGCTGCGCACTCCATTGCCGCACACGCGAGCAGAACGATCCAGAAGAAAGCCCGATCAGCCTTCATGTCCGACCCTCGAAACCGGATCATTCCAAGATGCCCGGCCCCATTCATGTGACCCTGTGATCCAGGATATGAGAATAGATGCAATTTATTTAATATTTGCGCTTTTTGGCAATCCTGGCAAGCTTTTTTGTCTTGCCTTTTTGTCTTGCCGTGATAGGGAACCTGCCGATCCCCTTTCGACCAGTCCATGGCCTCTGCCGCATGGGTCGCCCCCTGCGCCGAGTGACGAGATCGATTCTGGAACCTTGAGAATGGCCGGCCTTAATACGGAACATTGTACACTTGACGGATGCAGAGGATTGCTCTTATTATAGAAAACAACCATTTGAAAACCACCATGCAATCTCAGTCAAAGGTTGAATATCATGGCAAACACATTCTTTGCTAAACCCAACAAGAACAGTAATTTCATCGTTAAGAATATCAACGGCACATCTGCATTTAAGTGTAAATGTGGGAGCTGGCTCAGACATTGGAGAATTGGCACGGGTTCACTGAGAGCAACATGTTCGGTTTTTGGATGCAGTAATGTTGCCCAGGTCGGTGCGCACATTCTTTCGACGGACAAGAGAACTGATCGTCATTGGTGGATAGCACCATTCTGTAAAGCACATAATATACACACCAATGAATCCCACATGTTCTTGAAGAGTAATATAAGACTCATTTCAGCCAATCAAAATATTACCTGCCAAAGTTCCAATTGGCCTCCCACCAAATGATAGATAATCGGCCTTGAGTTCCCCCATTGACATCATTGTCCGGTGTTCTTGGGGGTCTGTTGAAGGACCATTACAATGCGTACTGCCAGGATTGACTTGAGACCTTTATTTGTTTGCTTGTTCTGGTGCGCGGTTCTGGTCCTGGCAGTGCCGGTGGCGGTGCCGGTGCCGGCAGGCGGAGGGCCGCCGCAGGGTTACTGGGTGATCACGGGCGGACAGGCTGCGCCCTGGGTCACCGAGACTGACCTGGACGATACTTTGCTCATTGGAACCATCGTTGAGTTTGGGGTTGATGGGGTCCACTCCGCCTCGGAGCTCGGCTGCCGGCAAGCCCGCTATGAAACGAGATCGGTTCCTGCAGAGGGTCTATTCCAGGGGAACCTTCCTGCACCGGCCGAAGCGTCGGCATCCCGGCTGGGATTCGAGCGATTTCCCGTGGAAAGCGTCCTGGTCACCTGCAGCACAGGGGTTTTCCTTTACCACATGCTGAAGACCGGAGCGATGCTTGTGGCTTTGGACAATGTGATCTGGACGCTGAATCCTAAAGTCTCCAATCCGTAAGATGAAAGAGGGTGATGAATCATGACCCGGGGGAATCCGTATGATGCGAGGGCAGTTCTGCCAGGCGCCCAAGAACCCACCGTTTATTACCGGCTGAAGGTCCTGGAAGAGGCCGGCCTGGGAGAGCTATCTCGTCTCCCCTTCTCCATTCGAGTCCTGCTGGAATCTCTTTTGCGGCAGATTGACGGTTACACCGTCACCCCGGAGGACGTGGAGCGGCTTGCCAGGTGGGATCCCGCCCACGTTGTCCCCGTCGAGATGCCCTTCAAGCCGGCGCGCGTTCTGCTCCAGGACTTCACGGGGGTGCCCGCCGTGGTCGATCTGGCCGCCATGCGCTCCGCCATGGCTCGGGCCGGCGGAGACCCCAGGCGCGTCAACCCCCTCATCCCCGTCGATTTGGTCATCGACCATTCGGTCCAGGTGGATGAGTTCGGGTCGGGCTCGGCTCTCCGCGCCAATGCGATGCGCGAGTTTGAGCGCAATCGGGAGCGGTACGAATTCCTGAAATGGGGCCAGAAAGCCTTTGCCAACTTCCGGGTGGTGCCTCCCGCCACCGGCATTGTGCACCAGGTGAACCTGGAATACCTCGCCGGAGTGGTTCGGATTCAACACGAAGACGGCCATCCGGTCGCCCTCCCGGACACCCTGGTGGGCACCGACAGTCACACGACCATGATCAACGGTCTCGGCGTCCTGGGGTGGGGCGTGGGTGGCATCGAAGCCGAAGCGGTGATGCTGGGCCAGCCCCTCTACATTTTGACTCCCCAGGTGGTGGGATTCGAGCTCACCGGTCGGCTCCCCGAGGGCGCCACAGCCACGGACCTGGTGCTCACGGTGACGCAGATGCTTCGTGCCAGGGGAGTGGTGGACAAGTTCGTGGAGTTTTTTGGACCGGGAGTGTCCGCGCTCAGCCTGCCCGACCGGGCCACCATCTCGAACATGGCCCCCGAGTATGGGGCAACCATTGGATTTTTCCCGGTTGATCGCGAAACCCTGCGTTACCTGACGCTCTCGGGCAGAAGCGAGGAGCAGGTGGACCTTGTGGAGAGATACACGCGAGCGCAGGGGCTCTTTCGGTCGGAGGGCACCCCGGACCCTCTCTACAGCGAGACCATCAGCCTCGATATGGGAAAGGTGGAGCCGAGCCTGGCCGGTCCCAGGCGCCCCCAGGACCGCGTTTCTCTGAGCGGTGTGAGCACAAGCTTCACCAGGGCTTTCCCTCAATCCGTCCCCGCGCCGGCGGATGAGCTGGGCCACGGGTCCGTTGTCATCGCTGCCATCACCTCATGCACCAACACCAGCAACCCCAGCGTCATGCTGGGCGCAGGACTTCTGGCCAGAAAGGCCGTGCAAAGGGGGCTTACAGTCAAACCCTGGGTGAAGACCAGCCTGGCTCCCGGCTCCACGGTGGTCACCCGTTACCTGAACGAGGCGGGACTGACACCTTATCTCGAAGCGTTGGGCTTCCATCTCGTCGGATACGGGTGTACCACGTGCATCGGCAACAGCGGTCCACTGCCCGACGAGATCGCCGCAGCGATTCGTGAAAAGAACCTTTCGGTGACCGCGGTGCTCTCGGGCAACCGGAATTTCGAGGGCCGCATTCACCCGCTGGTACGGGCCAACTACCTGGCCAGCCCTCCGCTGGTCATTGCCTATGCCCTGGCCGGCACTATCGATATCGACATGGTCGGGGACCCCCTCGGCATAGACCGGGAGGGCCGTCCGGTCACCTTAAAGGACATCTGGCCGAGCGAAGACGAGATTCGAGACGCCATCGACCGGTGCCTTCATCCGGAAATGTTCCGGCAGCAATACAGCGACCTTTTCACCGGCAACGACATGTGGAATGCGGTCACGCCGCCGGAAGGGGACGCCTACCGGTTTGATCCGGCCAGTACCTACATCAAGGAGCCGCCCTACTTCGCGCACGTCACGGACGAGCCGCCGCTCCGCGGGGATATCCTCTGCGCCAAGGCGCTCGCTCTTTTTGGAGACAGCGTCACCACCGACCACATTTCACCCGCCGGCTCCATCCCGGCCAACAGCCCTGCCGGCCTCTACCTCATCCAAAGGGGGATCAGCAAAGCGGATTTCAACCAGTACGGGACGAGGCGGGGCAATCATGAACTGATGGTCCGCGGAACCTTCGCCAACATTCGCATCCGGAACAGGCTGGTGCCCGAAAGAGAGGGCGGATACACAGTCTACCAGCTGACCGGGGAGACCATGCCCATTTACGAGGCCGCCATGAAGTACGCCGCCGACGGAACCCCGACGGTCGTGCTGGCGGGGAAGGAGTACGGCACGGGATCCAGCCGGGACTGGGCCGCAAAAGGACCCTATCTTCAAGGAGTTAAGGCGGTCATCGCGAAGAGCTTCGAACGCATTCACCGCAGCAACCTGGTGGGGATGGGCATTCTGCCGCTCCAGTTCAGGGACGGCCAGGGTATCGAGAGCCTCGGACTCACAGGATTTGAGACGTTTGATATCTTCTGCGGACCCGGCGAAGCCCTGCAGCCCAGGCAGGTCATCACTGTCCGTGCCGTGGATGCTGCAGGCGGATCCATCGATTTCGAAGTGGTGTGCCGTGTCGACACGCCTGTAGAGGTCGGGTACTACCGCAACGGCGGGATCCTGCAGACGGTGCTTCGGCAGATGATCAAAGGTTGAGTGGGAGAAAAGAAGGCACTGGTCATAAGATCCCATTGAACAGTCGGTTCAGGAGAAATCAGTCTACCCGGAACCGGTAGTCCCAGCCCCTGCCGCCATTAATGCCGTAGGTTTCCAGCCGCCCCAGCAGGAAATCTCCTCTCTTGCCCGTCAGGCGCATCAGGTACAGTTCGTTTTCGACGCTCGAAGGCAGTTCCGCCAGGAGCTCGGTGCTCCCGGTGCTTCCCTCCAGGACCGTTTCGATCCGCTGGAACGGCTCGCAGCGGTAGCGCTCGATGACATACTCGTAGCTGAGTCCTTCCCCCAGCGGCTCCCAGGCAAACCTCACAGGGCCGGTGAACGACATCTTGCCCTCGCACTGCGCATGCCACCGCAGCATGCCCTGATCGTTGTCCTGGGGGCTGGTGAGGTGGATGATTCGGTGAAGATCGACGGGCATTTCCTGATTGCCGCTTCCCTCCATCGCACTGAAGGTTTTCCAGGCGATCAGGTCCCCTGCCCGGCCCCGGGTATCCGTTCGGATGCGGACATCCATTCCATAACGGCCGGGGGGCAGGCCGGAAATCTCGAAATGTCCATCCCGGTATTCCACTTGAGCCTGTTGTTCTCTGCCCGTCGACTCGTTCCGGAGCCAGAACTTGGCCGGACTTGACGTGAAGTTTGTCACGGGCTGTCGATTGTAAAGGAGCTGCCCCCTGACGACGGAGAGATTCTCCTTTTGCATGGTTCTCGACGCATCCGAAGCGATCTGGTCGGGGCTTCGCGCGTAGTCATAGACGGCCAGTTCGTCGAGCTTGCCCCTGAACTGCCTTCCGGGAAGCCCGGACGTGGACCCGATTCTCAGGACATCCAGATCGCTGCCCACTTTGAAAGGGGCCTTCCGATGCCCGAAGGGTCGACCGTTCAGGAAAACATGGAAATCATCGGCTTCTGCATCGCGCGTAACGGCCAGATGAACCCAGGTACCGGGCGTCAGCAAGCTCTGCTTGTCATGGAGCGTCCAGGAGAAATGTCCTCCGTTTTCACTGTGGATGAACACATGGCTGGTCCCACCGTCCCGCACATCCACCGTCCACAGGGCCGACCGCAGGACGGGCAGGTATTCTGCGGCAGCCAGAGCCGCCCCATCCACCTGAAACCAGAGCTCAACCGTGTAGGAACCTTTAAACGTCTCGTCCGTCTCGGCGGTGGTCACGTATTCCAGTCCCGTGTCCACCAGGTGAACCGCCGTTCCCGATTTGCCGGGTGCAAACTGGATTTCTCCCTTTCCCTTTCCGGACTTGACCAGGGCAAGGCCCTTCGCCTCGAGCCCACCTTCGAAGGGGATCAGGATTTTCGCGGGATCATTCCTTCCGGAGCCGATCCTTAACGGGGCGCTGACCTCACGTTTGGAAGGCTTCGACTGGATGGGCTCGCCACTTGCCGGACCCAGACGGGTGGATGATGCAGGAGCCCGGTGAGTCGATGGCGGCTCCGACTGTCGCCCGAGCTGCGAAATCAGGAGGGCCGAGATCAGCGCCACGAAAAGTGCGGCAGCTGCTGAAGGCCGCTTTCTCTTGATCCCTCCTGAAACCACAGGAGGATTCAGCAGAGTTTCCAGAGCCTGTCTCAACTCGCGCACGTCCCGATATCGATCTTGAACGGCCGGCTCCGTCATACGATCCAGCACCCGTGCCAATCCCTTGGAGATGTTCACATGGGGCCGGAAATCCGGGGGCTTTCCCTGCCTCAGGATCTCGGACGGCTCCACATGGGAGAGCAGATAGATTAGCGTCATCCCGAGGGAGTAGATATCCGAGGCGGGAACCGCCCCGCCAATGAATTGTTCGGGCGCCTGGTAACCCATGGTTTCAGCGGGGAAGGTTTCCAGGGGATCTTTTTGATGCAGCACATCCTGAACGGCCGAGAAATCGATCAGAAACGCCGATCCGTCGGTTCCGATGACCACATTGCCAGGCTTGATGTTGCGATGGAGGACCGGTGGGGAAAAGCCATGGAGGTAGTCGAGGACATCCACAAGCTCGAAGGCGAGTTCGAGGGCCTGGCGCTCGGTGTAATGCCTCCCCGCGCCGATCAGCTCCGCCAGGCTTTTCCCCTCGATGTATTCGTGGACCAGGTAGACGTTGACGTCGGTTTCCGTCCGGTCTTCGATGTAATCTACGAAGGTCGGGATTCTCAAATGATTCAGCTGCGAGAGGATGCGGGCTTCCCGCGCAGGCAGGCTCAGATCCTTGACCTCACGGGCATCCAGGAGAGAGAGGTGTTTGACGACACAGCGCCGGGACTTTCGAGTATCCTCGGCGAGATAAGTGGTCCCCGCCCGCCCCTGGCCCAGAAGCCTTTCGATCCGGTACCTCCCCTTGAGGAGAAACCCCTTCTCCATGAGTCCATCTACATCCGTTTCATGCATATTCATCGGATTCGCTTCCATTCCAGCGGCATATACGGCCCCATCGCACCGATGCAGGATTGGGTCCGTTCCCACGTATTTCGATATCGGACATCCCCGTTCGATATTCCATCAGAAAAAAAGCATGGGGCCTGAAATCACCGAATCCAGTCAGTAGGGTCAGTGTGGTCCAAAGGAGCACCGAAGGTTGTTGAATGAAAAGCCGCAACTGCAGCTTCCGATATCCTCCCGCACTGCTTATAAGGATATCTGTTGTAATGGGAGCCGCTCCCGGCATGACGGGATGGAGGGTGTTGTCGTTGCCGTTTACAGTCGACACAGTCGGGAAGGACTGCGTGGAGGGGACATATGAGCGATGGAATTCTTTTTACAGCATGCCTCATTGGTTCGTTGACCCTGCCCAATCGGATGGTCATGGCTCCGCTGACCCGAGGCCGGGCCGAGGCCGACGGAACCCCCAACGACCTGATGGCCCGCTACTATCGGCAGCGGGCGGAAGCGGGGCTTATCGTTTCGGAGGCAACGGCCGTGTCACGGGGCGGCGTCGGCTGGCTGGGGGCTCCCGGCATCTACACGGACTCCCACGTCGCGGGCTGGCGAAAGGTGACGCAGGCGGTGCATGAGGCGGGAGGCCGCATTTTCCTGCAGCTCTGGCACATGGGGCGCGCCTCACACCCCGATTTCCTGGAAGGGGAGCTCCCCGTCGCTCCGTCGGCCATTGCAGCCGACGAATGGTCCCACACACCGCTCGGGAAGAAACACTATGTCACGCCGCGGGCACTGGAGCTGAACGAGATTCCCGGCATTGTGAACGATTATGCCGCTGCAGCCGTGCGGGCGCGGGATGCGGGCTTCGACGGGGTGGAGATCCACGGGGCCAACGGCTATCTCATCGACCAGTTCCTGAGGGACGGCTCCAACCGGCGCACCGATGGCTACGGCGGGAGCGTCGCCAACCGGGCACGGTTCCTCCTCGAAGTGTCGGAAGCGGTTTGCTCGGCCTGGTCGCGGGATCGCGTCGGCGTGAGGCTATCCCCCACAGGCCCCTACAACGACATGCGCGACAGTGACCCACCCGCCACCTTCGGCTATGCCGTGGAGGCGCTGAACCACCTCGACCTGGCCTACCTTCACCTCATGGAAGCACTTCCAGGGCACCCGCTGGCGGGGACCCACGAGCGCATCTCCCCCATGCTTCGGAGCCTCTACAAGGGAACGCTCATCATCAACGGCGGCTTCGATGCCCAACTGGCAAACGCCGCCATCGAACGAGGGGAGGCCGACCTGGTGGCCTTCGGGATGCTGTTTCTGGCCAATCCGGACCTCGTGCGGCGTCTCCGAAACGGAGCCGGTTTCAACGCACCCGACTACGCAACCCTCTACACTCCGGGCCCCAAGGGGTATATCGACTACCCGACGCTCGACGGTGCATGCTGAGAAGCAGCCTTCTGTGTGCAAGAGCCAGTCGCCCTCTATCCCAAAGTCCAGGGGCTTCAGTACAAAGTCACACAGGCGGGTGTCCGTTTTCGCGTCGATGCCGGCAGTCACGAATACATCTCCACACCATTGAGTGTCCAGCACTTGACAGGAGTTTAAGAGAACTTAGGACAGGTCAGCAGAAGAATGTGTCCATTAAGTGACTATCTCAAAACCTGTTGAGGACGCAAAGCCTGCGAAACCAGAACAGAGCGCAGGCCAGTTGGATCAGGCCGAGGTAGTTCTGAGATTTCCTGTCGTACCGAACGAGGATGGGCCGGCACTTTGAAAGCCATGCCAAGGTACGTTCGACCACCCATCGTCGGGCTGGATGTGTTTCGTTTCTCGCTTCGTCAAATTTCTCTTCGCCGATACGGCGAATATGAGGGGTGTAGTTTCTCTTCTCAACGGCCTCGTGCCCTGTGGGGTTGTCGTAGGCTTCGTCCAGGCACAGGTGTTGAGGCTCTTCAGGTGTTGGCTGAGGCCGCTCCAGCACAATGGCATCGAGAGTTTCGGCAAGGAGCTTCGTATCATGAACATTGGCGCCGGCAGTTACAATATCAAAGGATCTCCCTTCCGGTCGGCGAGGACACTGATTTTGGCTCCAGCCTTACCGCGATCAGTGGGATTCTTGCCGATTTTGTCTCCGCCAAACCGGGCTTTCCCCATGCGGATGTCAGCGGCTTGCCATTCCCAGCAGACAGCCGCGAGTTCGTTGCAGTCGCCTGCCAGCACCGACCAAATTCTGGTCATGATTCCATCCTTGCACCAACGTTGGAACCAGCGATGAACAGTGCTGTCACCCCCGAATTCCTCTGGCAACCTGTTCCACTGTGCACCGGTGCGCATGCGATAGATGATTCCGTTGAAGATCTTGCGAAAACACGATCTGGGACGGCCCCCTTTCTTACCCCGGGGATAGGCTTGGAGCAGAATGCTGGAAATGACTGACCAAAGCGCACAGGGAACCTCCCAAATGGTTGGAAGTCCCTTGCTCTGGACTGGGCTTGCCATTGTCAGCCTCCTGTGCTGGGTTGTCAGTTCCGGCACTTCCCAGCATAATTTAGCGAACCTGTAAGTCTTTGTCCAGAGCCAGTTTACTGAGTTTTGAGATAATCACTAAATGGAACGATGTCTGCCTCAGGGAGATCACAAAGGAAGTCAAAACGCGGAACAATAGCAAGCTTGGCTCCGAATCCGTCATGGCGGTCAACAAGTTCCAGGGCCTGATCCCCATGCGGGAACACATCATGGCCTCTTCTATCGAACGCTGCAAGGTGGTTCCCACGAAAGCCTTTGCCTACAACCCCATGCGGATCAACATCGGCTCGCTGGCCATGTCCCATCACTCATCCAACGTGCTCGTCAGTCCGGATTACGTTCTCTCCAATTGCATCGAAGACCGCTGCGATCCCGACTTTCTGAACCATTACAGGCGCACCCACGCCTGGGAGCAGTATGTGAACGCGGTCGGAAACGGGAGCGTGAGAGTCCGAATCTATTACAGGGAGCTGTCGAGGATGAAGCTCCGCCTCCCGCCCATTGAGGAGCAGAGAGCCATTTCCAGGGTGCTGAACGACGCGGATAGAGAAATCGAGCCGACAAAGCTAAAGCTTGCGGCCTTGCAGAAACAGAAGCGCGGCCTGATGCGAAAGCTCCTCGCCGGCAAGTGGCGCATCAAGGTTGCCAGGGAGGATAAAAATGAAAGGTGATTTTATTCGATCCCATCGGAAGGTGATGATGGGAAAACCCGTCATCGCGGGAACGCGTATCACTGTAGAACTGATCCTTGAAAAACCGGCTGCGGGAGAGACGACAACCCAGATCTTCGAAGGTCATCCGCGCCTGACGGAGGAAGCCATCAGGGCAGCACTGGCCTTTGCAGCCGAAGCGTTGCGTGCAGATGTCGTTTACCCCACAGGCGAGTCGGCACAATGAATTCTTCGGAGGATGTGAGCACGGATTTTCAAAACACTGTAGCATAGGGCCTTGTGCCCGTTGGGATGACGCCCACAAGGGGCTAGACTACGCCGTTTGTGTCGGGTTGTTGAGCAGCCGATTGGGCCACACCAGCACGGAAGGAGAACGACCTCATGCCATGGGACAAGCCCTATTTACCTCCAGCAAATCGACGGCTCGCTCCCGAACTGTATGCTTGTGTAAATTACGTTTGCTTCATGACAATCCGTGCCCATGAGAGCCGATCACCCTTTGTGTCGCCCGCTCTGAACACAATCGTGCTGGATGTCCTGCGAGAGGAACAGGAGCGGCAGAACTGCCGAGTATTCACTTACTGCCTGATGCCCGATCATCTTCATTTTCTGGTGAGCCCGGGAATAGACGGGATATCGGTTTTGCGGTTTACCGAACAATACAAAGGCAAAGCGACGAACCGAAGTTGGAAGGCGGGATGGCACGGCAAACTCTGGCAGCCTCGTTTTTATGATCACATCGTACGTGCGGAGGAGGATTTGTACGGAATTGCCGAATACATCCTCAACAACCCTGTGCGCAAGGGGTTGGCTGTGCGCCCTGAGGACTGGCCTTGGGCCGGGCACATGAATCCATTGCTGTAATGTTACCCGCGATGTCCCAAGACGCCCACAAGGGGCTATGCTACCGCACCCAACGCATAGCACGTAGCTTAGGGCCTTGTGCCCGTACCAGCAACGCCCACAAGGGGCTATGCTACGGCAAGGCGAGGCACTTCGGTCATAGGAAAGCTTTAAATTGGGAAAAAAAGGCCGCTGATTTGCTACGCCGGTTCAGCAGGCCGAAACCTCGATTGGTTCAACACCG
>CAZLCS010000013.1:0-115290 GCA_964557955.1 uncultured Syntrophobacteraceae bacterium | reverse complement strand
CCATCTTCTGCAGCATGGTGATGGTGGATTCACAAATCGACAGATCCCGGTAATTTAGAGCTTTTTTCGGCTTCTCTTCTGCCATCGATATTCTCCTCATGATGGAATGTCTTTCCCTTTGGCATAGGCTGAATGGCCCTATCGCGGAGAATCCTTCGCAAATCGCATGCCGATGAAGATCGGCCCTATGTCCATTATCATTTCAATAACTTAGCTGAAGGAGAGGAGTCGGCTGGACGGCGAGGAGCTCATCAAGCATTCCAACCTGGAATGGATTATGCCGGAATGGAATGGCCACAGATACCCAAGGTGGCGCCAGTGGCCGAAGGCTGTCACGGCCGGCTATGCTCGCCCTCTTGCCTCCCAGGATCGGGCAGAAAGATCCGGAAGATCGTTCCCCGGCCCGGGATGCTCGAGGCCGAAAGTCGGCCTCCGTGGCTCTCGATGATCTCGCGACAGATGGAAAGCCCCAGTCCCGTACCCTCGGATCGCAGCGTGTAGAACGGCTTGAAGATATTCTGGATTTCATGAACCGGTATGCCCGGTCCGTCATCTTTCACCAGGAGCTCCAGTCCGCCTTCGATGGGCCGAGCCTCCAGCCGAAGGCTGCCCTTCCCCTTAAGGGCCTGAAGGGCGTTGACGCAGAGATTGTGGAGCGCCTCTTTCATCAGGTCTCTGTCCATGGGCCATGAGGTTACACGGGGGTCCACGGTGCTTTCCAGATGAACCTGCCCCACGAGGGGCTCGTCCGCAGCAACGAGGCTTCTCACTTCGTGGATGAGCAGCGGCATGGAAACGAGAGCCAGCTGGGGAGTGCGGGGCCTGGCGTAGGTCAGGAACTCGGATACCTTGACATTCAGTCTCGTCGCTTCGCACATGAGCAGATCGAGAATCAACTTCCGGTCATCCTCTCTCTGAGGCCTCTTTTCGAGCAGCTTGATCCCGGTGATGATGGCGCCGAGCGGTGTGCGGATTTCATGGGCGAGCCCCGCGGAAATCTCTCCCAGGAGGGCGAGCCGCTCCTGGCGGAGGAGTCTGTCCGCCTGCTCACGGACCTTCGCCTCAAGGTGAAGAGAATATTCCTGCAGCCGAGCCTCCAGCTGCTTTCTTTCGGTGATGTCGCGCAGGATGTGAAGCCTCGAGATATGGCCGCCGGGCTCGTGGATGGGCGCCACGGCCATGTCGTAGGTCTTCCCCGTGGCGGCGACGGTCCACTCCCGCCGGATCTGGGGACCGAAGGAGCCCATGCCATGCTGGCAGTCCTCGCAGCTGTCGACATCATGACCGAAAAACTCGTGGCAGAGCTTTCCTTCACCATTGCCCATTTCACTGCGCAAGGCCAGGTTCATGAAGTCGATGCGATAGTCCCGCCCTACGATGTAGATTCCATCCTCCATGCTGTCGAGGATGGCCCTCAGTCGGTCCCTTTCGGATGCAGCATCCTGCTCGGAAAGGTTTCGAGTTCGGGCTTTCGGGTTTCGAGCTCGTGGTTTCAAGTTTCAAGTCTCAGGTCTAAGGTTTCAAGTTCAAGAGCGGCATGGGAATTGGTGTGCGTTGTTCATTCAGGGACCGTCCCGCCAGGGACGTCCGCCGATGAATGCAGGCTCGCTTCCTCCCGTTCCCTATTAATCCATTGTGCCGTATTTCTTAAGCTTTCTCCACAGCGTATTGTATCCGATGCCGAGCACTTCCGCTGCACGCGCCTTGTTGCCGCCGCATTGATTGAGAACCTCCAGGATATGACGTTTTTCGATCTCGTAGAGGGGCACCATCCAGGTATTCGCATCGTCATCCCGATATTCTCGTGTGGGAATACAGGTTTCCACCGAAAGATCCCCACGACCGATCTCATCGGTGCGTCTGAAGATAAGCGCCCGCTCCAGCGTGTTTTCAAGCTCTCGCACGTTTCCGGGCCAATCGTGCCGGAGCAGTTTTTGCCGCGCCGATTCGGTCAACCGGGGAGGGCGTCGCCCCATCCGGTCCGCCAGGCGCATCAGAAAGCTTTCTGCCAGGGGCAGGATGTCTTCACGTCGTTTGCGGAGAGGGGGAAGGTGGATGGGGATCACCTTGATCCGGAAGAAAAGGTCCCTTCGGAATCTGCCATCCCGGACGAGCTGATTGAGATCCTGGTTGGTGGCGGCGATAACGCGCACGTTTACGGGCACCTCTTTCGTATCGCCGACGCGGCGGATGGTATGCTCCTGGAGCGTCCTCAGCAGCTTGACCTGGAAGCCGGCGGAGACCTCCGAGATCTCGTCCAGAAAGAGTGTGCCTCCGTCGGCGGCCTCGAAGAGCCCCTTGTGATCCTTGTGAGCTCCCGTGAACGCTCCGCGCATATGCCCAAAAAGCTCGCTTTCCAAAAGGTTTTCGGGCATAGCCCCGCAGTTGATCACGAGGAAAGGCCTGTCGGCCCGATCGCTGCGCTGATGGATCAGGCGGGCCATGAGCTCTTTGCCCGTTCCGCTCTCTCCTTCGATGAGCACGGTTGCGTCAGTGCCGGCGACGGTCGCAATGGTGGCGAGGATTTCCCGCATCACCGTGCTGACGGCCACGATCTGGTCGAGTCCGGTTTCACGGGCGATGCTGTCCTTCAAGGCGGTCACCTGGCGTTTGAGATCCTGGTGCTCGACGGCCTTCTGAATGATCCGCACCAGCACTTCCGGATCCACGGGTTTGGTCAGGTAGTCGTAGGCCCCCTCCCTCATGGCCTCCACGGCACTCTCAACAGAACTATAGCCCGTGATAACGATGATTTCGACGAAGGGCTGCAGTTCGCGGGCATCGCGCACCACGTCCATTCCGCTCTGCTTTCCCAGGCGGAGATCCGTGACGACCACGTCGAACAGCTCCCGGGTAAGTCTCGCACGGGCTGCAGTTCGATCCGTCACCGCGGTGACGTCGAAGCCTTCCTGCTTCAAATAGATGGACTGCGTCACGCGCAGACCTTCATCATCTTCAACAAAGAGAATCCGTCTCATACCCCTTTTCCCGCTCCGGCTGTATGGATCGTGCTTCGATTGCCCGGGAGCTCATCGCCTGGCCCAAACTATCTTATACCGAAGGCCCAGAAGATGGTATAGCCGACGATGAACGCCAGGGGACTATCTACGGGGGGCGAAAGGAGGCGGTAGTGGACGACTGTGCACCTGGATGGTTGCATCTTTGCTCGGAATTCCTTAATTTTTCGGAAGGCATTGTGCGTCCAGCTCCATGTCCCCCACGTAGTCCAGGAGATGGGCAAGGAACAAGATGCCGCGATCGGACGGAACGCCAGTGTTTCGCTCGCACCTTGTCGCTGCAGGTGACGCTGCGCATTGTGTGGAGGGGGTGTTGGGCAGGCATTCCCGCTACGGGGATATTGTCATCATGAAAGGCAACAAAATGAAGGGAGAAAGCAGATGAAGAAGACTTGGCCGTTGTTGTGCGTCATCACAGTTTTCACTCTGTCGGCCTGTGCAACACATCGGGACACGGGCGTGCTTGTCGGAGCGGGGGTGGGTGCAGCCACGGGTGCGGCCCTGGGTCAGGCCATCGGCCGTGACACGGGATCGACCGTTCTGGGCGCCGTCGCGGGAGCTGCGGTCGGTGGTCTGGCAGGCGGCATGATCGGTGACTACATGGATCGGCAGGAGCGGGAGTTCCAGGCGGAAATGGCCAGGATGCAGGGTGCGAGCATGCAGCGCCAGGGGGACAATCTCGCCATCACCTTCCGGACCGATGTGCTCTTCGACGTGGGTTCTTACCGGCTCAAGCCCGGTGCCTATGACGAGATCGATCGGGTGGCCAACATCCTCAATCGCTATCCCGAGACTCGGGTGCAGATCAGCGGGCATACGGACAGCACTGGTTCCGAACGTTCCAATTATACCCTTTCCGAAGCCCGCGCCCGGGCCGTTGCAGATGCGCTGGCCGATTCCGGCGTCAACCCGAGAAGGATTTCTGCCCGCGGTTTCGGGGAGACCCGGCCCATCGCATCCAATGCCACTGAGGCCGGTCGCCAGTTGAATCGACGGGTTGTTCTCGACATCATCCCGATCCAGTCTTAGCAAAATCCGCCCGGGGATTGCCCGTTCGGGCGGGGATCGACTCCGCACTTAACCTGCCAACCAACGAGCTTATGCAGGGAGAGGATTATGCTCGCCCTGCATAAGGGGTCTCCTGTGAGAAACAGGCTGCGTACGGATGCCCTGGTTCTCCTCAGCGTGGTCTCAACTTCCATCATTTTCCGGGCTGTGACCATGACGCCCCTCTGGAGGCGTCCAAGCCACAGGGCCTGACTGCCTGCTCCTACGAGGCTTTCCCCTGGCCTTCCTGATCTCAGCGCAGTCCTGAACGGCTGCGCGCCCACAGGTAGAGAGCAATGGCCGTGGCGGAGGCTGCATTGAGCGATTCGACGCCCCCCCGGATGGGAATGGCGAGGCACCGGGTGCGCAGGCTGTCCGGCAGACCGGGACCTTCGACGCCCGGAAGCAGTGCGAATCTTTCGGGGAAGCTGAACGAGGCGATGTCGCGGCCTTCGGTCGATAGAGCGACAAGCGAGAGGTCGGCCGGGAGGTCTCGAATCGAAGGCCCTTCAGCGAGGCGTGCCCGCAGCACGGCTCCCCCGGATGCCCGCAGGGCCTTGGGATGGAAGGGGTGAGCGCTTTCGGCCAGGAGAATCACCTGCTCGACCCCAAAGGCCACGGCAGAGCGGATCACGGCGCCGACGTTTTCGGGGTCCTGGAACGGCACGAGGAGACTGCAACCGGGTGGAAGCTCTGCCGATGCATCCCAGGCGGGAATCGGAAGGACCTCAATGAGGAGGAGCGGCGAGCCCGTTCCGAACACGTCAAGCTCCTGAAAGAGGGGACGGGGGAGCTGAAACCAGGTGAACCGCAACGCCTTTACCGCAGGAGGGGGCTCGTCTTCACCTGGGGTGATCCACCCGATGCAACGGTCCGGAAAGTCCCTGAGGGTCTCCTCCACCACCTTGCGACCCGAAACCAGTGCACGGCCTTCCTTCCGTATACCCCGGCTCTGAAGCAGCTTCCTCAGGGTTCTGAAGCTTTCGTTCTGGTCGCTTTCGACCTTCCGGACCGCGTATGACTTCATGGCCCGCGCCCTCCCTTCGGCGATGGATTCGTGCGTCCGCTCGAACACGATGAGGCGCCGCTCGAACGGGGTGTGCGGAATGGCGTACGGCAAATCGTGGACAAGACGATATTCGTGTCCCCAGCGGCGCAAAGCTTCTTGGATCTCTTCCGAGCCGCGCGGCCCCTTCATGAAAATGGCCCGGCCGCCGCGGGAGAGGCATCCCCTCACGCGTTCGAGGCTCGGCGCCAAAGCTTCAACGGCCCGCGTGATCACTCCGGCCACGGGTTCCTGGAAGGACGGAGAGATCCCCCGTCCGATGACTCTCAAACCGGTGAGCCTCAGGTCCTCGACCACCCGCTCCAGGAATGCCACCCGATTCCGGCGGCTCTCGGCCAGCCGGATCTCCAGGTGGGGGAAGGCAATTTTCAGAGGAATTCCGGGCATTCCGGCGCCGGTGCCGACGTCGAGCAGGGGTGATGGAAGCTCCATGAGCTTGCCCGGGAGTATGGAATCAAGGTAAAGTTTCTGGACCATGTTCGTAAAGCTGTGAACTCGCGTGAGATTCAGTTCGGCATTGACCTCCCGCAGGAGCTCGTGGTACCGCCAGAGCAGCCGGATCTGCGCCGGGCCAAGGCCGATTTCTGCGCCTTTGAGAATCGCCGCCATGCGATCGGGCCCCGGGGTCTCCCCCGACCTCGGGGTTCCTGCGCAGTCGCGGGCCGAGTCGGCCTTGGGGGCTCGCCCTCCTTTGGAGGGGCGATCTTCTCTGTCTTTCATGGGAGCACCTCTTCTCCAGCCGGATCAATGCCGACGCCCAAGGGCAATAGCAGGAATCCCCGCTGGTGACAAGCCGTGCGAGCCGTTTGAAACGCCGCAGCCGACACCAGGATCCAGGCGAGATGGAAAGAATGGTGATCGCCCCATCCCCTCAAGACACTTCGACCAAGGAGACCATGCTGACTCAATCCTGGAGCCCGTTTCTGCTGGATGACTGGCCCGTCTTCCATCTCGACAATCATCTGCTCGCACTCTACAAACCGGCGGGTTTGCTGGTGCAGGGAGATGAAACCGAGGACGTGTGCCTGCTCGATCTCGCCAAGAACTGGCTGAAAGCAAAGTACGAAAAGCCGGGCCGCGTGTTCCTGGGCGTGGTGCATCGGCTGGACCGTCCGGTGGCCGGGGTCCTCCTTTTTGCGCGCACTTCCAAGGCGGCGGCCCGCCTGAGCGAGCAGTTCCGAACGGGAACGGTCCGCAAATGCTACCTGGCGGTTGTGGAAGGCAGGGTTCGCGGCGGAGGAGGAATGCTGGTCCACCGGCTGGAACGCCGCGACAACCGGTCGAGCCGCATCCTCGGCGAGTCTGCCGGCACCGGACAGGAAGCGCGCCTCTCCTACCGGGTTCTCGATACTTCCCCATCCCGCAGTCTCCTGGAGGTTTCCCTCGAAACCGGCCGCCGGCATCAGATACGCGCTCAGCTGGCCCATATCGGGCACCCCATTGTGGGCGATCTCCGGTACGGAGCTCCCGCTCCCCTGCCTTCGGCCCAGATCGCCCTCCTGGCGCGTGAGCTCACAGTCCGGCACCCCACGCTGAAAACCGATCTCACCCTCCACTCCCCCCTCCCCCGAGGCTGGCCCTGGCCTTCACACGGACCCGAACCGGGACTTCTCCCCTGGAACTGGAAGGAAATGGCCCCCCTTTTTGTCTGAAAAGGGGGCCGCTTTTCACACTGACAGCATTGGTGCGAGGCGGAACCGTTCGGCGGCGCGGCGACGGTACGCGGGCAAGCGTTCCCCATCCCCTGTCACGGGACGCCTCGGGACGCCCCGTGGGAGAAAGAACAGACCAGGAAAAAAGAGCTCAAAGGAGGACGGACATCCTGATCCGGGGTTCTTAAATTTGTAATTGAAACCCAAATCGATCGAATCGTTCCAATCCTCACTTCCCTCGCGGTGTTGAACCTCTGACGCCGAAAACATTCTGAAGGGGCAGGTGCGTGAACTGCGGAGGAAATCTTGACCCTGAGGCGCCGATTCAGTCCGGGATGATCTTTCACGAGGTCACTCCGTTCGCGATGTTTTCGCGACAGCGGCTCAGAGCAGCTTCTTTCAAATTCTCCGGGAGTCTGGACCGTTTGGCGCCGAAGAAGTCAGACAGTCAAGACAGGGGATGTGTGGGGATCACAACAGAGGGGCAGGAGCAGCAGCGATGGTAATAGAGCACCTTGGAAGGATGATTCGCGAAAGAGTCGACCGTTTTGGCCCCAGGACCGCCATGCAGTATAAGGATCAAGCCTCGGGAGCATGGAAGTCCATTTCCTGGACGGCTCTGGGTGAGCAAATCGAAGCGGTCGCTGCGGCTCTCGCAGCAATCGGAATCGATGAAGGTGAACGGGTCTGCATTTTTTCCCCGAACAGGCCCGAGTGGGCCGTCGTGGATTTTGCCGCTCAGATTCTCCGGGCCATCAGCGTCCCCATCTATGCCACGAACAGCGCCAAACAGGTGCAGCTTATCCTCGATGAGGTGGAGGCGAAAGTCCTCTTTGTGGGGGGCAGGGATTCCGTTGAAAAGGCAAAGTCCTTGGCGGGCTCTCTTGGTAGCCTCCTGAAAGTGATCGTTTTTGACCAGGAAATCCAATTGGACGGCCATGAGCGCTTTCTCCGTTTCGGGGATTTCGTCGAACTGGGCAGACAGCACCCGCAAGAAGAAGAGATTGCCAGACGCCTGAGCAAAGGCGCCACCACCGACGTAGCAAGCATTATCTACACTTCAGGGACCACCGGTGAGCCCAAGGGAGTCATGCTCACCCATGGCAACTTCTTCCATCAGATCAGGATGGTCAATCAGTTCTTCGATGTCAATGAGCAGGATATATCGCTCTGCTTTCTCCCCTTGAGTCACGTGTTTGAGAGGACCTGGTGTTACATGCTGTTTCATCAGGGTGCGACCATCTACTATTGTGATGATCCCAGGAGAGTCATCGATTACATGAAAGAAGCCAGACCGACCGTCATGACCGCAGTGCCCCGTCTCTACGAAAAGATCTACAATGCCATTAGAACCGGTGTGCAGGAAGCGCCGCACTCAAGACAAAGACTCTTTCGATGGGCCATTGATGTGGGAAGGGGGATGGGTGAAGCCAAAAAGCATAAGCGCCCCGTGTCATTCGGTCTCAAGCTGCGGCACCTCCTGGCCAATGCTCTCGTCCTCAAGAAGATACAGGGGATCTTCGGAGGGAGAATCCGATTCCTGGTCTCGGGAGGCGCGCCTCTTTCCAAGGAGATCGCCGAGTTCTTCCATGCAGCGGGGATCATGATTTATGAGGGGTATGGACTCACCGAAACCTCTCCCACGGTGACCTGCAACCAGCCCGCGTGCTTCAGGTTCGGAACGGTGGGCAAAGTGGTGCCCCAGTGTGAGGTGAAGCTGTCCCCGCAGGGAGAGATCCTCGTCCGGGGGGATAATGTAATGCAGGGCTACTACAGGAAGCCCGAAGCAACGGCTGAAGCCATGGAAAACGGGTGGCTCAAAACCGGGGACGTGGGGGAATTCGACGGGGACGGCTTCTTGAAGATCACGGACAGGATCAAGGACCTGATCATCACATCCGGGGGGAAGACCATCTCTCCGCAGCACGTTGAGTCCTTCATCCTGGAGGATCCTTTCGTGGAGCAGATCGTGGTGATCGGCGACCAGAGGAAATATTTGAGTGCCTTGATCGTCCCGGCCTTCGAGACCCTGGAGCGATACGCGAAGGCACATCACCTGACTTTCGCCGGGCGTGAGGAGCTCGTCGAAAAACTCGAGATCATCGAGCTCATGAGAGAGAGGATCGAGCTCCGGTCCAAGGACCTGGGGGAATACGAAAAGATCAGGAGATTTCGGATTCTTCCCCACGAATTGACTCTGGAGGCCGGAGAGGTCACCCCCACGCTGAAGGTCAGGCGAAAAGTTGTCAACAGGGAATACGCATCATTGATCGAATCCATGTACTCGGACTGAGCGGCGGGCGGACTCTCCAGTCGCCTTCTGAGGCAGGCGGGAATCGGTTGTTGCGTGGAACAAGCTCCTGAAGCCTGCCACCTGTTGATGGCTTTACATGGTGGCGGCCCCATGGGGGGACAATGCTGTTGATACAGGCTCATTGATCAGGCAAGGTCGGGTGCCCTGGGCTAAGCTCCGCAGAAAAAGATTTCCATTTCGCCGCTCGTCATGCCGGCAATCTTTACCATGGAAACAGATTTCCATGCGTGGGGGTGAGCGCCGCGGATGCTCATGGCCGTTAAGCCGGCATCCGGCTTTTCTGTGGATTCCGGCCAGAACACTGCCGGAATGACGACTCGAGAGGTGGACACTCTATTGTGTTGGCCTGTACTGAGCGGAGCTTGCCCACACAAGCTCACCTGATCACGGGCAAGCTTCGCTTGGCCCGTGCCACCCCCTAATCCCGCAGCATTGGCGGCCCCCCTGGTGGGTGGTTGACGTCGCGGTCGTTCACGGGAGGTGTGGAGATGGAGAAATCGAGCCACAAGCGGTGGAGCATGAAAACCACCGTGCGCGTTCTGTGGACGCTGGTTTCGGCTTTCATCGTCGAGAGCATCGTGTTCGGATTCTCGGTTCTTCCTGCCGCCGTATTCTGGGAATGGCATTTCCACTGGAAGCTTCCCTGGCGTTGGATGGAAACGCTCATTTTGAGCATGGCTTTCATCCCCGCGTATTTTCTCTTCGCATTCTTCCTCATGCTGCTTTCCGCATTGGCCACACGCCTCACCGGCTGGCGGGCCCCGGAGGACGCGGAAATGGCCATCCGTGATCCCGACTGGCCGCTGCTCAATTGGACACGATATATGATCTCCATCCACCTGGTTCGAACCTTTGCCGGCATGGTTTTTCGGACTTCGCCCCTGTGGACGATGTACATGCGCTGGAATGGGGCGAAGATGGGTCGCGGCGTGTTCGTGAACAGCCTCTGGGTAACGGATCACAACCTCCTGGAATTCGGCGACAACGTGATCATCGGCAGTGAAGTGCACCTTTCCGGACACACCGTGGAAAAGGGCATGGTCAAGACAGCGCGGGTCCGATTGGGGGATAACGTGACGGCAGGCGTTTCGAGTATCATCGGCATCGGTGTGGAAGCGGGACGCGGGTGCCAGATTGGCGCCCTCAGCCTGGTGCCCAAGCATTCCAAACTCGAAGCCGGGAAGACCTATGTGGGGATACCGGTTCAAATCCTGGAACGGAATCGGACATTGGAGGCGGCATCTGATGCACACGCCCACGCACAAGCACAACAGGACGCTCCCCCATCACCCTTATGACGAGTATGGGAAAGGCCCCACAATCATCCTTGTGCCGGGACTGGATGGCACGGCCCTGTTGTTCTACCGGCAGGTCCCGCTCCTCGGAAGCCGCTTCCACGTGCTCACTTTTCCGCTTCCGGACGATCCCCAGTGCACCATGGACTCCCTTGTGGATAACCTGAGGCGGCTCATTGAAGAGGCTGTCGAACAAAAGGGCCACAAGCGGGTGCTCCTCTGCGGCGAGTCCTTCGGCGGCGCCCTGTGCCTGAGCTTTGCCCTGGCCTATCCGCAGCTGCTCACAGGGATGGTGATCGTCAATTCCTTTCCCGTGATCCGCCGGCGGCTCCGCCTGAGTCTGGCGCCTCGGCTGCTGAAGATAGTGCCGTGGGCAGCCATGCCCCTGGTCCGCCGCTTCACTGAATCGCGCCTTCATTCACCGCATACCCTGGCCGTGGACCTCGCTGAATTCCACGATAGAACGCGGGCGATCGGCAGGGACGGCTACATCCGCCGGTTGGAAATCCTGCGAACTTACGACGTCCGCCATCAGCTCGGCCGAATTCGCACGCCGACCCTTTTTCTGGCCGGCGATCTCGATCACCTCGTGCCATCGGTGAAAGAAGCCCGTTTCATGGCGTCAGCGCTGCCCAACGCCTCCGTCAAGGTCCTCAGGGGATACGGGCACGTCTGCCTCATCAACCACGATTTCAACCTGCTGGACCACATCACGCCCTGGCTCGACAGCCTGCCTCGATGACACAAGACCGCAATCCGGCCCTGCCGCAGGATCCCGTATGCATGGCAGAAACGAAAACCGTAACATCGTTTCTCGGCACTTCCTCATGCCCCCATGGGGCGCCCAAACCAGTGAAACGGGGCTCACGAGGTGCCGGGCTTCAACTTGAAACTTGAAACTCGATACTTTTCGGAGTGGCACTGAGGTCACTCGACGGGTTCATTATGGCATCGTTTCATTATGAACCTCATCGATCCAACTGTCGATACCGTTAGATCGTTGTCCTCCATCCCTGCCATTTTGAAACGCCGGGCCCCGTCGATGGTTCCCTTTCTGAAGAATCCTTCTGATCATTCGAATCGAGTTAATCGAATATTGTCAATATCATACAGATCTCATCCGTGTTCGGACCCATCCGATGGCATGCCCCGTGCTGTGCTCTGCACTCAATGATCCGCGCCGGGAATCGCCGCCGGCAAGGATCGAAGGGAATCACTGCAAGTGTTTTCTGCTGCCACGATTCAATAGTGCAATCACCGAATTCCCGTTCCGCCGGATGCCCTCGGAATCACACCCGGCTCAGCCTTCAGTCAGAAAGGAGGAGGACGATGCAACGTTTCGACTACGCCGAGTGCATAAAGATCTCCAAACGAGTCCGTTGGGACATTGAAAAGGACGTGATTCGAGGCCGGTCCTTCGACTTCTCCAAGAGATTCCTTCCCGACGGAATCTCCATGGTCGACCGGCTGCCCTTCTTGACAGAAGATCAAAAGAGGTTACTGAGTCAAATACAGGGTCGAACCTACGCCAACATGTTCGGGTTTGTGGAGAGGTTCATCACGGCCAAAATCCTTGAGATCACCCGCGACCACTGGCTGGACGATCAGGTCGCCCTGGAGGCTCTGATTCGCTTCTGCGACGAAGAACTGAAGCACCAGGAGCTTTTCCGTCGGGTTGAACCGATGATGGGTGCAGGGATGCCTGAAGGGTACCGTTTCGTCCCGGACCCGAACCAGGTTGCCGAAGCCGTGCTGAAGAATTCCACGTGGGCTGTCCTGGGCCTTATCCTGGAAATCGAGCTGTTCACCCAGGAGCACTACAAACAAAGCATTGCAGGGGACGAGGATATCTCCGAGCTTTACCGGGATCTGTTTCTGTTCCATTGGAAGGAGGAAACGACTCACGCCATCATGGATGAGCTGGAATGGCCCAGAGAGGACGCAAAGCTTTCAAGAGAGGAACGGGATCGGGCCATCGACGAGTTGATCGGGCTGGTGGTAGACGTTGACGGCATTCTGCAGGTCCAGAGCAAAGCGGATGTGGAGTATTTCTGCCAGGCGAGCGGGGCTTCCTTTGCGACAGAGGAGGCGGAGCTTCTGCGCGTCGGGGTTCTGAAGGCATACCGGTGGCAGTACATCTTCTCGGGCGTGGATCACCAGCGGTATCGCACGGCATTGACCAGCCTTGTCAATGATGAGCAGGCTCAGCGCATCCATGGCGCCCTGGCATCGCTCCGCCATTGAGATGCCCTTTTGGGAATCTGAAATGGACACCTCTCCCGGGATCGGAAACACGATGAAAGAAGGAGACAGAAATGACCGAGCACACTATCGATCAAACGAAGACCAGGATTGTCAACGGGGTCGACGTCGGCCAGTTGTTCAACACCATCGAAGCCATCAAGGGTACGCCGGACATTGCCAAATTCAAATTCAGAGCCACCAATGAATGGATCCACGGCGGCCACAATCGCACTACCGTCAAGGATTTTTACGGGGCTCAGCAGGACCGCGACCATCTTAACCCTTTCGTGTTGGACGAGGATGAGCCCCAGGTTCTTCTGGGTGAAGACAAGGGTCCCAACCCCGTGGAGTACCTGCTGACAGGTTTGATCGGATGCCTGACCTCCTCCCTGGTCTACCACGCCGCCGCCAAGGGAATTGAAATCAAGGGCGTACAGTCCAGACTGGAAGGGGATATCGATTTGCGGGGTTTTCTTGGGCTGTCACCGGATGTCAAGGTTGGATACGAGAACATTCGTGTGTATTTTAAAATTGATGCGGACGTCTCCGACGAACAGAAGGAAGAGCTGATCAAGATGGCGCAGAAGTATTCGCCGGTGTTCAATACGGTTTCAAATCCCACACCCGTTTCGGTGAACCTGGACAAGTGAGACGCTGAACGAGATCATCCCCTGGCGATGAGGGAAAAAGGAGCCAGCCGGAGGATCTCTGAGGGTAGCAAACCCTGCGCCCCGGTTGCATTCACTGAAGGCACCAGGAAGGCAGGCCAGAGAGGCCCGGGAGGCTGCCATGTCCATGTATTTCCTGGATGAAACAGATGATTGGCCGGAATACCAGACCATCCGGGATGAGGTCCACCGGCTGGAAAGGGAGTATCTTGAACTGAGCAGGGAGTTGGAGGAAATCGAATCCGGCCGTGCGGCCGACTCTTCAGCCGACGACCTGGCAGTCAGGAGCCATGGCCTCCGTGCGAGACTGAAGGATGTCCAGAGGAAGCTTGATGAATCCTTGAGCATGTACCGGTAGCTCCTGGGCCTTATCGCGCGCCGTCTGGCAGCTCTGGTCCGGACCCGGCCTTCACGGAGCCCCATTGGAAATGCGTGAGTCACTCAGGGAACGGATGGTATGGGCGGGGATAAGCCCCGCCCATCCTCTGGCAAAACAGGAGAAACCATCGTTTTCGGAGAGCCTCCTAAAGCATCCCCTTGGAGGAAGGGACGCCTGTTCGCCGCGGATCCACTTGTGTTGCCTGGTCCAGGGCACGGCCAAGGGCTTTGAACACCGCCTCCAGCATGTGGTGCGTGTTGCTGCCGTAAAGAACCTGAACATGCAGGGTGATGCCCCCTCGCTGACTCAGGGCGCGGAGAAACTCCGGCATGAGCTCCGTCTCGAAGGTCCCCACCCGGCAGGCCATGGGCGGGGTTTCGTAAATCAGGTAAGGACGGTTGGAGAGGTCCAGAACCACCCGTGCGCACGCCTCATCCATGGGAATCTGCGCTTCGCCGAAACGCCTGATGGATTTCCGATCGCCGACGGCACGGGCCAGTGCCTCCCCCAGGGAGAGCCCCATGTCTTCAACCGTGTGGTGCGCGTCGATCTCCAGGTCCCCACGGGCCTGTATGGCGAGATCGAAGAACCCATGGACGGCAAAAAGCGTCAGCATGTGGTCCAGGAAAGGCACCCCCGTCTCGAGACTCGCCGCGCCCTGCCCGTCCAGGTTGAATTCCACCCGGATATCCGTTTCGTTGGTCTTCCGATCGACCCGTCCGGTCCTCTCTCCCATTGTCCTCCCCATTGCTCCACGATTCTGAGAAAACACTCCGCCGGGGAGGAATCACACGCCCCGCCCCGGCGCATCAACGATCGAACCGGTCTCCGACCTGCACTCCCTTTTCCTGGGCCCACTCGGCGCCCGCCACCTTGCCTCCCGTGGCCGAGCGGACCTTGCCGACTACCAGTTTGCCGCCCGATACCGCCACATGAATCCCCTGATTGTCAATAGCCAGTATCGTGGCAGGATCGCCCGAAGCAGCTTCCGGGATGAACCGGCAGCCGAAAAACCTTGTTTTTTCGCCTTTGCAGAGTGCGAATGCCCCTGGCTGCGGGTCACAGCCGCGCACCAGGTTGTGCACCTCCTGCCCCGGCCTGGACCAGTCGATGGCCGCCACGGCGTCGGTGCATGGCGGTTCATAGGTCGCCAGGGACTCGTCCTGAACGATCTTTGGGGCCTTCCCCTGTTTGATCAGTTCGATGGATTCGACGATGGCATCGATCCCCATGGGGAAGAGATGGTTGAAATAGAGGGACCCCGTCGTATCCTCGGGCTGGATCGGGATTTCCTTCTGAAGAATGATCGGGCCCGTGTCGATGCCTCCGTCGGGTTGAAAGATGGTGAGCCCCGTCCGGGTGTCTCCCATGATGACGGCCCAGTTGATGGCGCTCGAGCCCCGATGGCGCGGCAGGAGCGATGGATGATAGCAAATGGCTCCCCGGGTTGCGGTCTCGAAAAATCGGGGAGGAATGATGTCCGTCACAAAGGCCAGCACCGTGAGATCCGGCTGCAGCGCTTTGTATTCAGCAAAGACTTGATCATCCTTGTAGGTTGTGGGCTGATACACGGGAATCCCTTTGGCGCCGGCCGCTTCCTTGATGGGATCGGCTTTCCCTTTACGGTCCGGCGGAGCGTAGACCGCCACGATGTTCTCCCCCCTGTCCAGCAGAATCTCCAGTGTCTTCACTCCGAATGCCGCCTGTCCAATCAACACGATGCGCATCATTCTCTCCCGCTTCCATGAAATGAGCTCCCCTCCCGGGCACCGGATTGGTGGCTGACGCATCGGCTGCGTATCGTGCTTCGCGCGCCCTCAGGCACAGCCTGGAGCGACAGCGATAAGGGTGCCCGGTCCCCTTAAAACAATGCAGTGATGTGCATCCAGCATGGAGAATTGCACCAGCTCTCGATACCCATCCGACAGGCAGCTCAGCCGGCAAGGTCGGTGACATCTCAGGGCAGTGACAGCATCTTCAGTTCAGGGAATTCTCAGGAGTGAACGATCGAAGCAGCATCGGGGCCAGATCTTCTCAAGGAAGAGCGGAAATCTTCAAAGGGAACAGGAATCCAAGTCCACGCGGGATCCACGCATCGACCCGTACCATGGGCCGTGGAAAACAGCAAGAAAAAACCCCGCTCAGCAGCCCCGCTGGGTTTCAAGTTATTGTGCTTTGAAATACGAAGTGAGACGTTCGAGAACCCAGGGGCTTCGCTGCTTGAACGGCCTTTTCCGCAGCACGCAGGGATCGAACCCGCATATGGGGCATTCCGGCTCAGAACAAGGCTCCGCATGGATCATCACCTCAACCATGCCCCCCAGCTCAGCTTCCAGAATCCGCCTGAACTCCATGACCTCGGCATGGGCATCCTCCAGAGTCATCTCCCGGGGAAGGATGAGGTGGAAGTCCAGGAACAGCCGGTTGCCGGATCGCCAGGCCCGAAGCCGGTGAATGTCGATCCAGTTGTCTCTGCGATGCTCGTTCACCAGGAGAGAGATTTCGTTCAGGAGCTCCGGATCGGCGGCATCCATCAACCCCGCAAAGGAATGGCGCAAGAGCTGGACTCCCGCCACCAGAATGATGAGGGCCATGAGGCAGGCTATGGCACCGTCCAGCCAGTACAGACGGGTCTGCTGGACGAGGAAAAGCCCTCCAAGCACTCCGACCGTGGACCAGACATCGGTCAGGACGTGCTTCCCATCGGCAATGAGGGTGAGGGAGCGGGTGCGCCTGCCCACGTGGAGCAGGCTCAGTCCCAGGGCCAGGTTTACCATGCCGGCCACCGCGAGAAGCCAGAGGCCGGCCTGGAGGTTGGGCAGCTCGTGCGGCACCATGATCTGACGGTACCCCTGGTGAACGATCCCAAGGGCTGCGAGCACAATGAGGGCACCCTCGAAACCTGCTGAAAAGTATTCGATCTTTCCGTGTCCGTAAGGGTGGCTGGGATCGGGCGGCCGGGAAACCAGGATGACGCTCAGGAGGGCGAAGCCGCTGGCCACCACGTTGATGATGGACTCGAGGGCGTCCGAGAGGATCGCCGCCGAACCGGTTAAGTAATAATTATAAAATTTCAGGCCCATGAGGGCCGCACCCACGAAGAGGGAGCAACAAACGGCCAGGATGCGGTTTCTGGCCATATGCTTTTCCGTGTGATCCTCTGCCATTCCCCAGGAGCCTCCCCGTTCGCTTCAACCGTCCGACCCGGTGGCCTGGAATTCGAAGATGCCCCGGCTCTTACTCGATTGATCGTTCTGAACAACATATTCGTGAATTCATCTTATTCCCATAGGTCCGTGAATACAACCCAACCCTTCAGCAAACGTGGAACAAATGAGTTCATCTCCGCGGACCTTCGAGCTATATTGAAGCACTGAGTGAGCTTTGTTGCTCTGTGAGTGACATGTGAGTTGACAAAGGATGAAGCATCCATGGGCTCTATCGAGCCGGGAGCTTGGCAATCATGTTCGAGCGCGTCAAATTCTTCAGCTGGTTCAAACGGAATCGGTCAAAGCCTCCCAAAGGGGACCTGGCAGAGGTCTTCCGGGCCAAATACGAGCACTTTAAACAGCTTCTGGATTCCAATGCCGAACTGTCCAGGATCATTACCGATATCGAGGACAAACTCCAGGGCCACAGTCTCTTCGGAATGGCTTACGTCAGGTCTCAGTCGGCACGCGCCGTCTTCTATACGCTGCGCATGGTGACCAGTCTCAACGCGCTCGCCGCCAACCGTTATCAGAGGCTCTTCGAGGTCGTCGAGCGGATCAACCAGCGGATCAAGGCACACCTCGAGAGCCGAAAAGAAATTGAGATCACGGACTGGATCCTCCCATATTCGGGCATCACCAGGGAGATGGTCGACTGGGTGGGCGGCAAGAACGCCAACCTGGGTGAAGTGCTGAACCGCGCCCACCTGCCCATCCCGGAGGGGTTCGCCATCACCACTGTGGCGTTCAACCACTTCATGGCGACCAATGATCTCATCGATGAGATCAACAAGCGAAAAATGGCCCTCGATCCCACAAACCCCGAAAGTCTGACTGAGGTGAGTGAGGAGATTCAAAGGCTCATCATTTCGGCGCCTGTTCCGGAGGAGCTGGCTCAAGCCATACTCGACGCCTACGACGACATGATGGCGAGGATTTCGATTCGGCGGGACGTCGAATCGGAGATACAGGTTTCTCTGCGCAGCAGCGCCATCGGCGAGGACAGCGAGCTTTCCTTTGCGGGCCAGTACCTGTCCGTGTTGAATGTGGCGCGTAGCCGGCTCATTCAGACGTACCGGTTTGTCGTAGCGAGCCTTTATACGCCTCGGGCCATATCCTATCGAATGAACAAGGGAATTCGCGATGAGGACATCGCCATGAGCGTTGCCTGCCTCGAAATGATCGAGTCCGTGGCCAGTGGAGTGGTCTATTCGCACCATCCCTTCAACCCGCTGGCAGACCACATCATCATCAACGGTGTCTGGGGGCTGGGCCCCTACGCGGTGGACGGCGTGGTGACACCGGACAGCTTCACGGTCGCCAAAGACTCCGCCCATACCATCCTGGAAAGGTCCATTTCGCGGAAGACCGTACAGCTTGTGACCAATCCCGAAGGCGGGCTCACCGAAATCCCCGTTCCAGGGGATCTGCAAGAATCCCCCTGCCTCTCGGACGACCAGGTGCGGGAGTTGGCAGCGTTCGCTCAAGCTCTGGAGAGCCATTACGGGCATCCCCAGGATATGGAATGGGCCATCGACCGGAGTGGTCGGCTGCTCGTGCTGCAGACACGGCCGCTTCACCTCGGTGGCGGTGGCGAAGGCATCCCGGAAAGCAAGACCCTGACTCCTGCCGGGTGCGCTCCGCTCATCGAAAACGCAGCCGTTGCGGCTCCCGGGGTCGGATGCGGGCCCACATACCAGGTGACGACGGATGAGGATCTGGCTGCTTTTCCCGAAGGCGCGGTTCTCGTCGCCAGGCATTCGTCTCCCAAGTTTGTGGTCGTCATGCAGAAGGCCCAGGCCATTATCGCCGACTCCGGAAGCGTCACCGGGCATATGGCCTCCCTTTCGCGTGAGTTCGGCGTCCCCACCCTTCTGGATGCCAAAACCGCCATGGAGACCCTCACCACCGGCATGGAAGTAACGGTGGACGGTTTCACCGGGCGAGTCTACCCGGGCCGGGTGGAAGAGCTTCTGACCCTGCAGAAGCCGAAGGAAACCCGCATGAAGGGTACGCCGGTCTTCGAAACCTTGAAGCAGGTTTCCGAGGCCATCGTCCCGCTGCGGCTCATAGACCCCAAATCGCCAGCCTTCACGGCCGAGTCTTGCGAGTCTTTGCATGACGTGATGCGGCTCGTCCACGAGTTTTCGTATACTGAGATGTTCCAGATCAGCGATGTCGTGTCGGTCGAGGAAGGGCACGCCATGAGGCTGGAGGCTCCCATCCCCCTGGATCTCCGGGTGATCGACCTGGGGGGAGGACTGGCCGACGTGCACCCCAACGCTCGGAAAGTCAAGGTAAAGCAGATCGCTTCGGCGCCGTTCAATGCGCTCCTCAAGGGCATGCTTCACAAGGACCTTTGCTATCAACGACCCCGTCCAGTCGAGCTCAGAGGCTTCCTGTCCGTCATGAGCGAGCAGATGCTGTCCAACACATATGGGGCCGAGCGTTTCGGCGAGCGAAGCTACGCCATCATCTCCGACAAGTATCTCAATTTCAGCTCCCGGGTGGGCTATCATTACGGCATTCTGGATTCCTACTGCGGGCAGACCATCAACAAAAATTACATCACCTTTTCTTTTAAGGGTGGTGCGGCCGATGACGTGAGACGCAACCGGAGAGCACGCGCCATTGCTCTCATCCTCAAAAAGCTGGATTTCAGTGTGGAGGTGATGGGAGACCGGGTTGACGCCAAGTTTCAGAAATACCCCCAGGGGGATATCGAGGCCAAACTGGACCAGGTGGGACGCCTCCTGCTTTTCACGCGGCAGCTCGACATGCTCATGCACAGCGAGGCCAGTGTGACCGCCATCGCGCGGGCATTCCTCATCTGCGACTATCACCTGGAGGGAAAGACAGGGGAGAAGGCAGAGGGAGACGCCGAGTCGGAACGTGCCGGGGAATCATCCATGATGCCCTGAGTGAAAGGAAAGATGGACCATGAATACCTGCAGGATTTGGAACGGCGGTTCGAGAGTGGAAGTTTGAGAATATCGGACGACTTGAAGCACGGAAGCCGTCCGATATTCCCGGGATGGAAAGGAGGCAGTCGGCGTTGTTGCAATTCTGAAGCCGAAGTGTGCACCTCACCGTTCACTTCTGAAGAAAAATGGCAACAAGTCACAGAGACACCCGGCCCGGGCTAATTCTTCGCCAGAGTACCCTGCTGCACCCTGCGCAGACACTCGGCAACAGATGAGTAATCCAGCGGCCTCGCCCAACCACCGATCTTGGCACTGACGGCCGCCGGATCCGATGCCTTCATGGAGTGAAGGGCGCGTCCCACTTCGTCTCTCAGATCTGCCGGGACGTGTGCCGCCGCGACCATGGGGAACTCCGGATAAAGTGGCGTGGAGTGGACCAAAGGCAAGCTGTCGTCCATGGGGTTGATCACCCTGAAGTCTTCCATCTTGACGGTTCCCGCCTGAGCCATCTCTTCCAGGGTGCCGGCGATGACGGCGCCACCATCCACCGCTCCATTGAGGACGGCGTACACCACGTGCTGCACGGACTTGGTTTCGCGAACCGAGCTGAAATCCCGGTCCGGATCGATTCCCTTCTCCATGAACAGCCTTTGGACGATCAACCACCCGGCAAACGAGCTCTTGGCCCTGGTCATGAAGTCTTTACCCTTGAAATCCTCCAGGCTGTTAATGGGGCTGTCCTTCCGAACGAGGATGCTGGAGGCCGCGTGCTCCACGGGTTTACCGTTGACCAGCTTCACCATGGTGGCGATGGCCTGAGCGTTGTTCTCCCTGTTCAGGTCCACGTAGATGGACGGATTAGAGAAGAAAAAGTCGACCTTGCCATCCTTGACGGCAGAGATCAGATCCTTGTCGTTGTGGGGCACGATGGTAAAAGTCTTGCCGAGCTTGGCCGACAGGTAGTCAGCCGTGTCCTTGAATTCACGAATCGCCTGGTCAGCCCCCTTGTAGGCCTGAATGCCGATCTTGAACTCCTGGGCCACAGCTGCACTGGAAATAGCCAACACCAAACCGATGACAGCACTGATAGCCAAACCCCGTTGGATCATCATCTTGAGCATGGAATCCTTCCTTTTCGTTAATGACCGCTGCAAAGTGGACGTCGAGTTCATCCCGGGATCTCCCGGCTTCTGTCGGTCTACGCCCTCTAAAACTTGATGATATTTGCATGAACTGGAGGAAGGGGGGTGGAGGCGGGTCGAGGTGTGGCGGTGTCGGAACCTTCTTCAGGCCACGACATCGATCCTGTTGCCGGCGGCTCCGTCTGGCTGCACCTGAGCCTGGAATGCCTGAACGCCTCTCAGCATCTGGAGAACACCTGCGGCCATGCTCTGCCCGATATCGAGGGACTCCTTGAAGATGGAAACCTGAGCCTGGAGAATCGCCTCAGCGGTCTCCCCATAGGTTTCGATGAGCTCCGTCACTTGCTGAGCCAGCTCCGGAGCACCCCCGTGAACCGCTGGCGGCGCACTCACTGAAGGAGGTGCGACACCCGCCCGCGCAGCGGAATGCAAACAGGAAGCACTGCCTTCTATCGCTCCGATCATTCTCCACTCCCTCCTTCCGTGTCTTTGAATCACGCCGTTTCAGGGCATTATCGGCAGGTCCCTGGAGAACCATGAGTCCGAGCGGCACCCTTACTCACCCATTCTTTGGCCGTGCGTCCGGAGCGTGACGGATGATCTCCGAGCGCGAAGGCCTCCCTATCCATGGTGACATATTTATGACACCGCCTGTCATTGAGGCGATACAGACATCAGGACCGGCATATAATCCCAGACTTTGATCTGAAGGTGTACACAGAGCGTGATTCAGACCAGGCGAACCTGGCGTACACAGAAGTGCGGCGAGACAGTTGAATCTCAGCTGTTTCTGACCTGCATACCCCTTCCATTTCTCCCTCTGGATCGATTTCAGGACCCAATGAAGACGGCCACCTGAAGCGCAGGTGGCCGTCCGAGGTTTCGGATTCTCTGGGGGGTTGACAGACCTAGTCGTCATTCTCCACGTCGGATGTGCCCGCTCGATAGACACTGACGGTAACGGTATCCGAAGAGGTCTGACCGGACCTGTCCTTGACGGTGAGCTCAAAGGTCAGGCGCGCACCACTCGACCCGACCGTCGGCGCCTTGAAACTGGGGGTAGGCGTCTTGTCCTTGGACAGCTTTACGGAAGTCCCCGAAACCTGTCGCCATTGATAGGACGCGATGCCGTCGTCCGAGTCCCTGGAACCTGTGCCGGTGAGGCTTACCATGGTCCCGGAGCGTGCGGTGATGTCCTGGCCCGCATTGGCCACGGGGGGCTGATTGGTCGGGACCGGCGCCGGCTCCTCGGGCGGCGGTGTATATCCTCCGTCAGCCGACAGCACAACAACGGTGCAGGTGTCGGTGTCCTGGAGCCCACCCTTATCGGTCACCACAAGCCTGAAGCTCAGCGTTGCAGGACCATTGGGTGCCTGGAAGATGGGACTCATGGCCGCAGGGTCGGACAGGGTGACCGAAGGGCCCTGGGTTTGCTCCCAGGTGGTGGACGCGATGCCGTCATCCGTATCGCTTGAGTAGAATCCGTCCAGATTGTGGAAAGTGCCGGGCAAAACGGCCATGTCCAGGCCCGCATCCGCCACTGGCGGGCTGTTGTTGGTGGGAACAGGGTCCGCATTGACCGTCACGACACAGGTGTCACTGGAGCTTGCGCCGCTCCGGTCGGTCACAGTCAGTCTGAATGACAGGCTCGTCAGCTTCGTCACCTGTGGAGCCTTGAAGGAGGCCGTGGCGGAGGCGACATTGGCCAGTGTCACACCCGGGCCGGCCGTCTGAACCCAGGCGTACGAACCAATCCCGTCATCGGGATCGCTGGAGCCCTGGCCGTTGAGCGTCACGCTGCTGCCGGAGCTTACCGTCAGATCCGCTCCCGCATTGGCCACCGGGGGCTGGTTCACGGCGGCAGCGGCTCGAACCGTAACTGTACAGGTGTCCGTGGACGCCTGATTGAAGCGGTCCTTTACGGTGAGCTGAAAGGTGAGCACCGTCTGGCTCGAGACGCCGGGTGCTGTGAAGGTAGCCCTGCTCGTGCCGGCATTGGAGAGGCTCACCACCGGCCCGCTCATCTGGGTCCATGCGTAGGATGCGATGCCGTCGTCGGCATCCGTCGAGCTGGAGCCATTCAGGGTTACCCCGGCTCCGGCATTGACCGTCTGGTCGGCTCCGGCATTGGCTATGGGGGGTTGATTGCTGAACGAGTGGCACTTTGAGCAGTCAAGACCACGGTTTACCTTGGCCTCGGCGCCGGTGGCGCAAAAACCTCCAACGAGCAACACAAGCGAAAATAGGATGGCAATCCGTTTCATTACATCTCCTTAGAATATTCGGAGCCGTTGGCCGGCTCCCATGGGACCGGGAGGCCATGATCATTTGCAGGCGCCCGCATGCAGCACCACCGCCTTGCCCTCCGGCCGCATGATGTGGACCGCGCAGGAAAGACAGGGATCAAAAGAGTGGATGACTCTCAGGGCCTCCACCGGCCTCTCGGGATCGGTGACGGGGGTCCCGATCAGCGCCTGCTCCATGGGGCCGTTCTGCCTTCGTGAATCCTTGGGGGAAGCGTTCCAGCAGGTGGGAGTGATGACCTGGTAGTTCGAGACTTTTCCCTTGCTGATGCGCACCCAGTGCCCCAGGGCTCCCCGGGGAGCTTCCGTCAACCCGATGCCGCTTCCACTGGATGGATTGGGGTAATCCCCATAGACGGGCCCGTCCATGTTCTGTTCGAGCTGATTCAGCCAGTCTTTCATGGCCTCGGCGACGAGCCTCGTTTCATAGGCGCGTGCCAGGTGGCGGTCCATCACGGAGATGCCTCCGGAATACTGCTTGCTGACAACCATCCGCGCCAGGGGTCCGGCTTCGAAGGGGGCGTTGTTGTATCGGGGCGCCTTGAGCCAGGAATAGGCATTCGTTTTGGTGTCGGGATCCACCGGCTTGGTCACACCGTTTGCGGGCGACAGGGCCTTGGTGCCACTGTACCAGGAATAGGCCACGTGCTCGGTGATTCGCCTGACATCGAGGGCCTGGCTCGAACCGCCCGTGTAGATGCCCTGGGACAAGAGCTTCCGGCTTCCGGCATCGTTGAGATCGAAGACACCGAAAGAGAGCAAGTTTCCGGTTCCCTGACCGATCTCCATGTAGTCGGAATAGAGATTGCCCACGGCCTCCACATCGGGAATGTAAGTTTTGTTGATGAAATTCAGGAGATTCAGCAGATGGGACCGGAATGCGCCGATGCGGGCAGCGGTGGGAACCGAGGTGGAGCCACCGGCGATGTAGTTGGCGGGCATGGGCAGCTTGCCCCCGAAAATGGCCCCCATCTGGTGGGCGATTCTCCGCATCTCCACAGCCTTGGGGATGTGTGCTGCCACCTTGTCGAGGGAAGGATCCGATCGGAAATCGAGCTCCTTGCCGTTCACCGCGTCCGTCGGATTCCAGGCCGGCGTCCAGGGGGCCGAGTTGGGAGCGTTCACAAAATCCAGGGCTGCCAGCAGGTAGAAGTGAAGAATGTGGGACTGGATATAATTGGCCCCCAGCACCAGGTTTCGGATGATCCTCCCATTGGCGGGAGCCGTTCTTCCAACAGCTGAATCGAGGGCCAGAGTGGCCGCCATGCCGTGGGAAACGGGGCAGACCCCGCAGATCCTCTCCGTAATGGCGGGCGAGTCCTTGGGGTCCCTCCCCTTGAGGATGGTCTCAAACCCGCGAAAAAGAGTTCCCGTGCACCTGGCATCCACGATTTGAGTGGTTCCATTGACCGTGTCGATGGTCACCTCGACCTTCATATGTCCTTCGATCCGGGTGACCGGATCCATCACCGTAATCACACTTGCCACGTCAGCCTCCAATGCTGCTCTGAAAAGTTTCGGGTTTCGAGTTTCGGGTTACCGGTTGAAATCCAGCCTCCGTGGGCCTTTTCATAGTTTCGGATGGCCCGAAGGGGCATGAGGGACTGCTCTAGAAAGCTCCGAGTTCCCAGTTTACGGGTAGTGAGAGGCCATTGAGCTGATCAATGGCAGACTTTGCAGCTTTGACCCTTGGTGGGTGGATGGCCTGCCGGCAGCTTTGGATCACCGCCCGGGTCGCCGCCCCCGCCCCCCAGGTCCGAAGAGCTGTGACAGCTGGAGCAGGACTGGGTCGTGCTCCGGTGTCCGGTGGGGAGCGCCCCTGCAGAGCTGAAGAAAGGCGAGAAGCGATCGGGAAAGCCGCTTTCCGTGCAACCGATACAGGGGGCGTTGGCTCCAACGCACCAGTTGGTTCCGCCGTTCCATTTGCGGCTGGCGCAGTCACCTCGTGTGTTGGGGCCCTTGCAGCCCATGTCCCTGAGACAAAGTCCGTCTTCCCCGAAGCCGGTGGCCCAGGGCTGGCCGTTTCTGGGGCAGGTGTTGTGGATGGTGGAGCTGAAGAAATCTTTCGGCCGTCCGCTCGAATCGAGGCTCACGTTGACGCCCGTCAGGAGCTTGGCCGCCGTTCCGATGATCCAGTCGGGATGAGCCGGACAGCCGGGGATGTTGACCGTCGAAACACCGGTGACACCCTGGACACTCTGGATGCCCGTGGGGTTGGGAGCGGCCCCGGACATGCCCCCAAAGCTTGCACAGGTCCCGATGCTGAGAACGGCCTTGGCCTTGGGAGCCAGACGCTTGACCACTTCGAGGGCGGTCATGTCACGGCCGTTTTCGTTCCAGACATAGCAGCAGCGCCCCCCAAACGCAGTCGGGATCCCACCTTCCACTGCCAGGATGAACCCACCGTTCGCACTCTCAGCCCCTAGAGCGTTCTGGACCGCCAGCGAACCGGCAGCACCCATGAGATTCGGATGATAGGCGAGGTTGATGGTGTTGATGAGAAGATCGGCAACGTCTACGGGCTTGCTTGAAGCAACACGGTTGGCCAGCGAAACCGTACACCCTGTGCAGTTGGACGCTGCGATCCAGATGATCGGGGGACCCCCACCCGTCGCCAGAACCTTCTCAAGAATTCCCAGAGTTGAGTAGTCCAATCCCAGGGCGGCTGCAGATCCCAAGCAGTACTTCAGGAAACTTCTTCTGGAAACCTTCACTGACACTCCTTTCGCTTTTCCGGAAAAACAAATCGTCTCGTGCAAGACTTCTTTTACCCATGGAGAATGTTTCGCATGTTTTGCACATTTCATGCCTTTGTTCAAATAAACTCAATGGGTTTAGATGGATTACGCGATTAACTCTAAAAAGGTCACATTCTCAGCACGCAATTCTTATCTAAAGATCAACACCCCTGGGCTACCCTAAACAACGAAAATGCATTCTGGGGTTGGTTTTCAAGCAGAAATTCCAAATCCGAAATTCGAAACTGTTTCGAGAAGGAAGGGCAAGGAATCACCGGAAAGGTCAAAACGGTGACACAAGACCGGTGGCCCATCCGAACGTACAGCGGAAAAGGACGGGAACGGGAGGCTTGACTCATCGTTTCGATACTGTTTATTCGTTGCTCGATCCACAGCTTTCAGAATCATGGTGTTCAAACAGCAGGTAAGTATTATTTTCTCGAAACGCACGGCTTTCTCACGGTGGTTCTATAGGAAGAGGGAGGTTGATCAATCCATGTCACTCATTGGCCTGCGGGACGTCAGTGTGAGCTTTGGTGGGCCTTTGCTGCTCGATCACGTGGATTTTCAGATTCATCACGGGGAGCGCGTGTGCCTCCTCGGTCGGAATGGAGCAGGCAAGTCGACACTCCTACGGCTCCTGCACGGGGGGATGGAGCCTGACGACGGTCTGGTGATTCGCCGGCCGGGGCTGAGGATCGGTCTGCTGCCCCAGGAGGTCCCCCAGGAATTGCACGGCTCGACAGCCGAAGTCGTGGCTTCGGGCCTCACCCGAGCGGACGGATCTGAGCGTTCCATCCCCGAAGGATCCGAATGGCGCAGGGAGAGGCAGGTGGAACTGACCCTGGCGCGCATGAACCTCGAGCCGGATACCCCCTTCGAAGCGCTCTCGGCCGGACTCAAGAGGCGGGCTCTCCTTGCACGAAGCCTCGTCCGCGATCCGGATCTCCTGCTTCTTGACGAGCCCACCAACCACCTGGACATCGAGGCCATCACGTGGATGGAAGATTTCCTGCTGAGATTTGCGGGAACGATCGTATTCGTCACCCACGACCGGGTCTTTCTCAAAAAGCTTGCCACACGCATTGTGGAGCTGGATCGAGGAAGACTTCTGGACTGGGCATGCGACTACGAGACCTTTCTCAGACGGCGTGAGGCCGCACTGGCGGCGGAAGCCGAACAGTGGGTGCAGTTCGACAAGAAGCTGGCTCGTGAGGAGTCCTGGATTCGACAGGGGATCAAGGCGCGGCGAACGCGCAACGAAGGGAGGGTGCGGGCCCTGGAGTCCATGCGGGAGGCTCGAAGAGCTCGGCGCGGCCACGCAGGCACGGTGCGGTTTCGTGCACAGGAGGCGGTCTCATCGGGAAAGCTGGTCATTGAGGCAACGGACGTTTCCTACGCCTATGACACCGGCGATCCTGTCATCTGCGACTTCTCAACCCTCATCCTGCGTGGTGACAAGGTGGGTATCGTCGGCCCCAACGGTTCGGGAAAGACCACGCTTCTCCGTCTTCTTCTCGGCGACCTGCAGCCCAAAGCGGGTCAAGTGCGCCACGGGGTCCATCTCGAAGTGGCTTATTTCGACCAGCTGCGAGCACAGTTGGACGAGGACAGGTCCGTTCTGGAAAACGTCGGGGAGGGAAACGATACCATCCTTTTCAACGGCAAGCCTCGACACATCATTGGATACTTGCAGGATTTTCTCTTTTCACCCGATCGGGCTCGGTCCCCAGTACGGGTTTTGTCGGGCGGCGAGCGCAATCGTCTGCTCTTCGCAAGGCTGTTCACACAGCCTTCCAACGTGCTCGTGATGGATGAACCGACCAACGACCTCGACACCGAGACATTGGAGCTGCTCGAAGAACTGCTCTTGGATTACCCTGGCACTTTGCTGCTGGTGAGCCACGACCGCGCTTTTTTGAACAACGTGGTGACCAGCACACTGGTCATGGAAGGCGGAGGCCAGGTGGGGGAGGTCGTCGGGGGCTACGATGACTGGCTGCGCCAGCGGCAGCCCATTATTCCTGACAAAGCGGGAAAAACTTTATCACGCCCTTCACGCCGGCGAGCGCAGCGTGCACAGAGCGCCCTGAGCTTCAAAGAACAGCGGGAGCTCGAGACCCTCCCCGAACGCATCGAATTCCTGGAAGCTCAGCAGAAAAGCCTCTATGAGGCCATGTCGGATCCCAGCTTCTACCAGAAAGCGGGCAGCGATATCGCGGCAGCCAAAAAGAGGCTGGCAGCGTTGGAAGAGGAACTGGAAGGCGCGTATCAACGCTGGGAGGAGCTGGAGGCCATCAAACTGCGAGCCTGAAACCCATCGTGCCGTTCGAACGTCATCGGGAAACATCCAGGTCGCTGATCATCATGTGGCCCTCCTTGTGCTTGACGGCTTTGAACCAACCCTTCTTCTCAAACTCCTTGGCGAGGTTGGTCATCTTCTTGTAGCCCGTGTTCTTGATTTTGAACGATTTATCCAATTGCCTCATTTTATTAGCTATAACGGTCAACTGGTGCTCTTCGCTGGGATCCAGGCTGAGGAGCACCCGTTTGAACAGCTCCTCGGCGGTCTTATCCTTGGCGGTCTCGCCCTCCTCTTCCGGCGACGGTGTCTTATCGCCGGCTGCCTGGCTATCCTTTTTGGGCTTGAGACCCTTCTTGCTCTTTTTGGGAACCGTCTTCAGCCCACGAGGAAGCTCCATGATGTTGTCGGTGCAGCTTGTGAAGATCGGCCGCTGGGCGTCGTCCGCCTGGGTGATGAGCCATACCTCCTTGCCGTACTTTCTCAGGAGATCCATGATGACCGAAAAGTCGGAATCCCGCGTGACGAACACGAACCGGTCGATGGAGGGCTTCTCGAGATAAAGCTTTTCAAAGGCATTGAGGCTGATGATCAGGTCGGCTCTGTTCTTCTTACCGGAAATGTGCGGAGCTTCGCGAATATCGAAATTATGGTTGATCAACTGCTCGCGCAGCTTGGAGATGGAATTGGTATGCCCACACGCAAACTTCACGGCAAAGACATACTCTTCGGGATCCTCCTTGTCCTCCTCCAGGATGATATCTTGAAGCATCTTATCCAGGTTGAGAACTCCGGCAACGTTTTCAAGATCTATGTAGACCGCTATGAATTTCCTCATGGGGCTGATCTCCAGGCTTCAGAATCTCTGTCATAACAACCTGCCACATCGGGCAATACTCGCTCTCACCTTCCTGCTTCTTCATCCTGTCCCCCAGGAGCCGCACGACGTTGGACGAAAGGATCTCTGCTGTCAGTGCAAAGAGAGCTTCACCACCTCAAAGGAACGCTTTGCCCCTGCACCGGCAATCTAACATGACTTCAGGATGAATTGCACGTAATGAAGCATTCGTGAATGCTCACAGACGCTGCCATAAAAGCTCAAGCCCCTAAGGATCATCTCCACGTGCCCCTGATCCCCTTCCTGAAGGCCGCACCTTGACGCCCTCAAGTCCGACCGTTAAAGAAAAGGAGTGGGTGCGCCGCATGCATGCTTTCGCTTCCCCGCTTGCCCTTCCCGCAAACAAAAACAGGGGGGTTGTGTTAGATCCACTCAATCGGACCCCAACTACGGGAGTTGGAGCTGATGGAATCCTTGCCCTCAACAGATTCCCCCAATCCTGTCATCCTGATCGCTCTGGGCGGCAATGCCCTGATCCGGAAGGGAGAGGAAGGGACCATTTCCGATCAGCTCGAGAATCTGCGGACTCCCATGCGGCAGATCGCCAGGCTGTCGCGACATTATCGAATCATCATCACTCACGGAAACGGCCCCCAGGTGGGCCACCTGCTCCTTCAGCAGGAATGCTGCAGCACACTCCCCCGGCTGCCCCTGGAAATCCTCGTGGCTCAGACCCAGGGCCAGATCGGATACATGATCGAATCCACCCTCGACAACGAACTCATGGAGCTCGACCCCGACTCCGAGCAGTTGTTTGTGAGTATTCTGAGCTATGTCGTCGTGGACGAAAACGACCCGGCATTCTCGAACCCGACCAAACCCATCGGCCCGGGCTTTTCGGAATCCGAGGCCATCGGACTGCCCTACCCAACCGTCAAGACCGCCAAGGGTTATCGACGGGTGGTGGCATCCCCAAGACCCATCACCATCGTGGAAAAGCGTGAAATCCTGAGGCTCATCCAAATGGGGTTCATGGTCATCGCCTGCGGAGGCGGGGGAATTCCCGTTGTCAAGGAGCGACGGACCTTCCACGGCGTGGACGCCGTCATTGACAAGGATCTCGCCAGTGCCGTGCTCGCGAGCGAAGTGGAAGCCGAGATGCTGGTTATCGCGACGGACGTGCCGGGAGTGGCGCTGTCTTTCGGGAGCCCTGGACAACGATTCCTGGGACGCCTGACACTGGCCGAGGCTGCCGCTCACCTGAGTCGCGGAGAATTTCCCTCAGGCTCCATGGGACCCAAGGTTGAAGCGGCTTCGGACTTTGTCCGTCGTACGGGCAGACCGGCCGTTATCTGTGACATTGGAGACATCGAAAGGGCCGTGTCGGGAAGGGCCGGCACACGCATTCTACCCTGAAACGGTGTCCAGGACGTCCGAATATGCCGTCACCCCTGCGAGCGTCGGAGTCCAGAGCTCACCGAACGCCCCGAAATCGGGCTTTCACCCGAATGACACCCAGCAGCTGCAGGGGGACTCTTCTATCCAGTTTCATTCCTCGGCACCCTCGTCCTCCAGGTGATCCAGATCGTTGTGATCAAGGACCCTTCGAACCAGGTGAAGCAGGTCCCGCATTTCATAGGGCTTCCTGATGATGAATCTCGCATGAACCAGCTGCTCGCTTCCCCAGCCTTCCATCTCCACGTAGCCGCTTGCCACGATAATGCGTACTTCGGGATTGACCTGGAGGAGCCTCTCCATGCACTGATAGCCGCTCTTTCCCGGCATAATGAGATCCAGGATGACGAGATCGATGCGGCTCCATTGCTTTTCGTAGATGGCGATGGCCGTATCGGCGTCGGCGGCGGTCAAAACCACATATCCATACAGCCCGAGGACCTGCTCTCCGAGCGCACGCAGAAAGTCCTCATCGTCGATCAGGAGGATGGTCTCTCGCCCTCCCACCAGCTCCGCATCCAATTCGGCCGGTGACAGCTCTTCCTCATGGATTCCCGCCGGGAGATAGATATCGAAGCATGCACCTTTTTCCGGCTCACTTTCGCAAGTGATGACGCCGGAGTGGTTTTGGACGATGCCATAGACGATGGCCAGCCCGAGCCCCGTCCCCTTCCCGACCTCCTTGGTGGTGTAGAAGGGATCGAAGATCCGCTCGATCGTAGAGCTTTCCATCCCATGGCCCGTATCCCTCACCCGGAGGCGCACATATTCGCCGGGAAGCAGTGCCGGTTGAGCCATGGCCTCATTCTCATCGGAGACAATCCTTTCCGTCTGGATGGTGAGGGTTCCGCCCTGGGGCATGGCATCCCGGGCATTGAGGGCCAGATTGATGAGCACCTGCTCGATCTGCTGAGGATCCGCCTTCACCCTGGGAAGGTCGGAAGCCAGATCCAGCTGGATATGGATCATCTTGGGAAGGGTACGCTCGAGAATCCGGTTCGTTTCAAGAACCTCCCGGTTCAGGTCCACCGGGCGCAGCTTGCTCTCGGACTTGCGGCTGTAGGTCAGAAGCTGCTGCGTCAGCTCACCTCCCCGCATGGCGGCCCGGCAGATGGCTTTGAGGCGTTGATAATCCGGATTGCTCTCGTCTTTGCCCAGAAGAATCAGCTCGGCATATCCCTGCACGCTCTGCAAAAGGTTGTTGAACTCATGGGCGATGCCTCCAGCAAGAGTCCCTATGGCCTCCATTTTCTGGATCTGACGCAACTGGGATTCCAGTTCTTCGCGAACCTCCTGAGCCCGCTGCAGCTCATGAAACCCTTTCTGGAGCTCCTTCACATGCCACTGGAGCTGCTCATAGAGCAGAGCGTTGCGGAGCCCCACGCTCACCTGGTTGGAAAAGGCCTGTATGAAATCCTCTTCTTCCGCGAAATCCCTCTCCATCCTTGAGGCCAGGGTCAGCACCCCCAGAACCTCCTCATCGCTCACCAGCGGTATGGACGCAACAGACCGAAAACCGGACTCTTTGAAATAGGTGCATGTGCAGCGGGGGTCCTGGTGGATATCCAGGGAATAAACCGTCTCCCCGCTGGAGACGGCGTTTCCGCACAGACATTCGCCGACGGACCGTACAGAAATGGAATCAGTGCAGATGAAGGCGTCTTTCGGATTCACCGCCAACGGCATGAGAAAACGGCCTCGCCGGAGGAGAAAGACCGCAGCATCCGGCATCATGGCCTTCATGATTTCCTCTACCGCTGACTCGGCTACCGTCTCGTGGGCCAAAGTAGCGTTCACTTTGCGGCCGAGACGATTGAGTGCGGCAAGTTCAGCGGCTCGCATGCTCAGCTTCTCTTCCGTTGACTTTCGGATCTCGATCTCCTGGAAAAGATCCTCGTTGGATCTCTCCAAGTCCTGAGTGCGTTCATATACCAGATTTTGAAGATAATCACGAAACTGCAACAATTCCAAACGAGCTCGCATATGCTGGATTGCTGCAGCCACCATATTTCCCGCTGCCTTTATGGCCTCGAATTCCCCCGCTCCCCATTCACGCTCGCGACTGCACTCATCGAAACCAATGAAGCCCCACCATTCCCCGTCCAGGAGGATGGGAGCTGCGACGACCGATTTAGTACCCTGTGGCGTCAAGATATCCTGTTCGGACTGTGGGAAATCTCTCACGTGTCCTCGGATACACTCCCCCCGCTTCAAAGCATTGGCCCAACGCTCCATGCCTCCTTCCAGCCAGGGAAAATTGCAGAGGTCGGGGTTGTTTCCCTTCGGTTCGACTCCAGGGCCCACCCATTCCGCAATCTGACTGGTGAGCAGAATCCCCTCTCCGGTCTGCCTGTTCTCAAAGACATACACACGGCTGACCTTCGCCGCTGCCCCCAAAATTCCAAGGACCTTGTTCAAGGTGGGGACTTCGAATCCGTCGCGCAAGAATTGTTCCGCCGCGCTATTGACGGCCTTGAGGATGGCATCCCGGCGTCTAAGCGTTTCCTGGTAACGCCTCAACTCGGTAATATCTTTGGAAATACCTATCAGACCCCACAACTTCCCCGATGTATTGCGAAGGGGGACTTTCATGACCGCCAGCACCCGAGGCACCCTGTCCCTTCCCGTTACGTATTCTTCAACCACAACTGGCTCGCCGGCCTCGAATACCATACGGTCGCTTCGAGCGAACGTGTCGGCGATCTCAGGGGGGTGAATCTCGGCATCCGTGCGCCCCAGCACCTGATCCTGAGGAAGGGACCAGTATTTGGAGGAGGCGTCGTTGAACAGAACATAACGCCCCTCCAGATCCTTGGCGAACATGCGGTCGGGGAGGATATCCGTGGCAATGCGATGGATCTCCTCCAGTCCCGAGTCCGGGGAAGGATTCGAGCCAAGAACCACAGACTCGAACCTTCGGGCATGCACTCGAAGGTTCTCCAGCTCCTCAAGGTACGGTTCAGGCGGTATACCCTTGTCTTCCATTGAGTCCGCCACGAGAAGTTTCGAGTTTCGAGTTTCGAGTTTCGAGTTTCGAGTCAAAATCAGCTCACTATGAGCCTTTTCATGGTTCAGAGCGGTCTGAAGGGCTGTGTGGGACTGTTCAGAAAAAGCCTTTCAACCAAGATTGTACGAAAGATCGCTCACAAGGAATTACAGAAGAGCTCCCCCGACTCATCGATACGTCCGGTCTTCGGGGAGTGTCCAGGCAAGCTCCAAGCCAGCATACCCTTCATTCGGCCCCTTCTTTCCGGATTACGGTCACAACGTTCAAGAAAGACCCTTGTCGCCCACCCCAATGCACCGACCTGCGGGAAGATCTGAAACCACCCTGTTCTGTGATCAATATAGCAGAGTGAGCATTATACTGAAAGAATTATCAGTGTCGGCACGGACATCTTTTCATTGCAGCGGTTTCCAGCGGCAGGGACTTTGAACCTCCAGGGCTCCATTTGCCACCAGCCGGGCATTCCACACATCCCTGGTTCGCTCGGAAGTGAGCACAAGATCCCGGGGAAAGCATTGACAAGTTTCCCGAGCCCTTTGAAACCCGCTCTGTGAATGGCGTTGACGGGGTCGGGGGGGGGGAGTATCCTGATTGGAAATGTTTCAAGTTTCTGGTTTCAAGTTTCAAGTTCTTGTCCTGCAGCCATCGAGCCTTTGCAGCGTTCGGGGGTGCCCCGGCCGGACATGAGCGATTGCCATGAATGGAGAAGCTATCCGTTGAGCCATCTGAAGATGGGGAAGGCTGTCATGAAAAGACTTCTGCTTGTGGTGATTCCAGTCTTCATCTTTGTCGGGTTGTTCATCGAGGTGCAGCTCCGCGCACAACCCCAGCAGCCGGCCCAGCCGCCTGCCGGGGAGCTGCCGCCGGATCAGGGGCAGGCCTGTGTGGACTGCCACAAGGATCTGCACCCCAAGATCGTGTCCGACTGGCAGCTCAGCAGACACAGCCTGAACGATGTGAACTGCCAGGCCTGTCACGGCGGAAATCATCTCTCCAAGGACGACGTGGACCGTGTGGAGCCGGCCCTCCCCGAAAAATGCGTCGTTTGCCACGAACAGCAGGTCCAGCAGTTCAAGGGGGGCAAGCACGCCCTGGCCTGGATCTCCATGAACGCCATGCCGACGGTCCACTGGCAGCCCATGGCCCAGATCGAAGGCCTCAAGGGCTGCGGCGGGTGCCACCGCCATGGTCTCAAAAGCGAAGCCGAGCTCAAGACGCTCAGGGAGTCCGGAGCCGATTTCGGCCTGGCCTCGTGTGACGTCTGCCACACCCGGCACCTGTTTTCGGCCGAGGAGGCCCGGTCGCCGCAGGTGTGCCAGACCTGCCACATGGGCATCGATCATCCCCAGTGGGAAATGTACTCGTCGTCCAAGCACGGCGTCCGGTACCTCCTGAAGCAGAACAAGGTGCTGCCCGAGGATGCCGCCGCCCCCACCTGCCAGACCTGCCACATGCAGGAGGGCAACCACGAGGTGCGCGCCGCATGGGGCTTCCTGGCCGTGCGACTCCCCATGCCGGATGACCCCAGGTGGGCTGCCGACCGGGTCACCATCCTGCAGGCGCTGGGCGTCCTGGACCAGGACGGCAAGCCCACGCCCCGGCTGGAAGCGGTCAAGGCCGCCGACATCGCGCGGTTGACACAGGAATCCTGGCAGCTCGAGCGGGACAGAATGCTCAAGATCTGCAACCAGTGCCATTCCAGCAACTTCAGCCGGAGCGAGCTGGAAAAGGGGGATCAGATGATCCGGGAGGCCGACCGGTTGATGGCCGAGGCCATTCGAGTGGTGGCGGGCCTCTACCTGGATGGGACCCTGAAGAAACCGGAGAGCTACGCAAGCCCGTTTCCGGACCTGCTCACCTTCCACGATGCTCCGACAACCATCGAGCAGAAGCTCTTCATCATGTTCCTCGAGCACCGCATGCGAACCTTCCAGGGCGCCTTCCACAACAACCCGGACTATTCGTTGTGGTACGGGTGGAGCGCCATGCAGCGGGATCTGACGGAAATCAGGGAGCAGGCCGAGCTCATGCGGGCCATGGCGACAAGGATGGCGGAAGGACCCCTAAAATCCGGGCACAAAAAAAAGTAGTTTCCGGACCGGATGCCGGATGCATGAACCTTCGCATGATTTCCATGACTGCAGCGGGCCTGCGTCGCCAGGCCGCGGGGAGACTCCTGGAAAGCTGGGCTGCACCGGACGGACGCCCTCTGCCCTGGTACGTCCGCGGGTTGCTTCGGCTGGCGACAAGCTTTTATCTCCCGGGGCTCGCGCGGGACCAGGAGAGGAAGCGACGGCGCGCCTGCAGGCTTCCGGCTTTCGTCATCAGCGTCGGGAACCTGGCGGCAGGCGGCACGGGTAAGACGCCGTTCGTCCTGTGGCTCGCGGATCACCTGAAGCGCCAGGGACTGCGGGTGGCGGTTCTGAGCCGCGGGTACGGCCGCAGCGGAGAAGCCGTCGCTCTGGTGCCTCGGTCCGGGGAGACGTCGGATCTCGTGCGGCGGTACGGTGACGAGCCGGTTCTCATGGTCCGTAAGCTGGAAGACGTCCCGGTCTGGGTGGGGAGGGAGAGAGTCCGGGCGGGGCTTGCGGCCATCCACGTGTCGCATGCCCGGATCCTGATCCTGGACGACGGATTCCAGCACCTCGCCCTGGAACGGGACCTGGACCTGGTACTGCTGGATGCCCGTCATCCCTTCGGAAATGGAGAGGTCCTGCCCCTCGGTCCCCTCCGCGAACCCGTGAGCCACCTGCAGCGGGCCTCGGCCTTCGTCCTGACCCGGGCCGACGATCCGGACCGCACGGCGGCCACACGCCTCCTGCTCCAGGAGAAGTTCCCGGGAAAGCCGATCTTTGCCTGCAGGCACCGCCTGGGGGAGCCGGCCCTTGACCTGGGACGCATCCACATCCCCTTCGACCGACTGACCGGGGGGCCGGCAGGAGCCTTCGCCGGCATCGCGCGGCCCCAGTCTTTCTTCCATGCGCTGCAGCGAGAAGGAATCGCCCTCTCCCGCCAATGGGCCTTCCCGGACCACCATGTCTACAACCCGCAGGATCTATGTGAAATCCTGGAATCTGTCCGCCGCGACCATCTCCAGTGGCTCATCACCACCGAGAAAGACTACGTGCGGCTGCCCTCCCGGCTCCAGTCCATAACCCTCGCGGCAGGTCTCACACTGGACTTCGGCCCCGATCTCCCCGCCCTGCGAGAAACCCTCGACCGCTGGCTCGAAAGCTCACTCTTCAGACGCGATCCCCGGCAAGGGCGATCCCCAGCAACCACGGCGGTTCCGGGATACTCCAATGCATCCTCATGACGCAACGATCGGGACAGACGAGCAGGCGAGGAGCAAGGAGACGGCCATCCGGGGCAGCGACGAAATCGAGGCTCCACCCGCTTCCTCCGAAACGTAATGCACTACCCCGTCCAGAATGGGGTCACACCTACACACTTGACAATGTGAAATGTGTAGGTGTGACCCCGTGACTATGGCAGAACGTTCTCAAAGCATCGAGTCGCCGGCCGACCCGAGGCTTCAGGCCATGGCGGACCCCTCCCGAAAAGAAACCTTCACATTCCCAGGCCGGCGCGCTTGAGCTCTTACCATGGCGTCAGCCCTGTTTCTGCTCCCGCCGACATCGGATGGAAATCACGCCTTGCATTGACAGCCGGACTCATACCTCGTTATACTGAAAGTAACTAAAGAGGTATAACAATATGGCAAATATTAAAACCGCAGTCTCTATCGACAAGTCATTGTTTGAGCAGGCAGAGAGCATCGCCCGTGAAATGAGGGTGTCGCGGAGCAGTCTTTTTGCACTGGCTTTGCAGGACTTTATTCGTCGCCATCAGAACGAGGAGCTCCTCCGGCGCATCAATGAAGCCTACGAGGATATACCCGATGCAGATGAGCAGGAGCGTTTTCGTAAGATGCGCCGCAAGCAGCGCAAGGTGTTGGAGGGGCAATGGTGATCCAGCAGGGAGACATCTTCTGGATCGAACTGGATGAAACGTCAGGCTCAGCTCCCGGATATACCCATCCCCATGTGGTCGTTCAGAACAATGTCTTCAATCAAAGCCGCATCAATACAGTGGTTGTCTGTGCACTCTCATCCAATATCAAGCGAGCCGCTGCGCCGGGAAATGTGCTTCTTGAATCAGGAGAAGCCAATCTCCCCAAGCAAAGCGTGGTAATTGTCTCACAACTGTTTACAGTGGACAAAAGCTCCTTGGAAGATCTCATTGGAACTCTCTCAAAGAAGCGGGTTCGGCAGATCATCGATGGTATCAGGCTGATCTTGGAACCCCGTGAGACCCGGTAGCGGTATATGGTCGCGGCACGCGGTACGGCCGTAGCGGCACGGGGTTACAGCGGTACAGCGGTACGGGGGTTCTATGGCGGTACGGGGTCGGACCGAGCCAACGCGCGGTAGGTGGGCGGAGCAAGCCAACATGTGGATCAGATCAGGAAATGGCTGACAATCCGGCCCCATTTCAGGCTTAACGGCCATGAGCATCCGCGGCGCTCACCCCCATGCATGGAAATCTATTTCCATGGTAAGCTTACATTTTTTGGGCTTGAAATCGCTCACCACTACGACAACAGCTTTTTGTCATTTCGAAGGGAGCGCAGCGGAGAGAGAAATCTCAGAGACTCGTGCTGCTGCAATGAACGAGATTTCTCTCTGTCGCTCGAAATGACAGTTCTCGGGCAGCCTCCGAGGCGGCACCGGAAGGCGCGAGACCATGCACTATCTCGAAATGCGCAATGCGCTTTCATGGATTGGATTGTGAAGATAAAGGCCATTCGCTGCGAGAGACAGGAGGATCATGTCTGGAGAGATCATCTTCGTACTGGCCGTTCTGATGGGTGTCATCGTGCTGCTGGTGACCGAGTGGATGCCGCTGGAAGTTCTCGCCATGCTCGTTTTGGGAGTGCTGGCGGTGGGCGGGATCGTCCGGCCCCTGGATGCGCTGGCCGGGTTCAGCAGCCCCGCCGTCGTGACCATCTGGGCGGTGTTCATCCTCAGCGGCGGTTTGACCCGCACCGGCATTGCCAATATCCTCGGGCGCCAGCTGTTGAAGGTCGCAGGGCGCAAATCGTCGCTCCTGGTGGTGACCATCATGATCATTGCCGGGGTGCTCTCCGCATTCATGAACAACGTGGCCGTGGCGGCCCTGATGCTCCCCGTGGTCATGGACATATCGCGCAAGACCGATACTTCGCCTTCGGCCCTGCTGATGCCGCTGGCGTACGGTTCGCTGCTGGGGGGATTGACCACCATGATCGGGACCCCACCCAACATCCTGGTCAGTGAGGCCCTCCGGGAAAACGGCATGACCCCGTTCAAGCTGTTTGATTTCACGCCCGTGGGACTGACGGTCATGCTCTCGGGCATTGGTTTCGTCGCCTTCATCGGGGTCCGCCTGCTCCCGGATCGCAGCAAAACGATGGAAGGATTGGGGGTACGCCGGGATTTCCGTCCCCAGTATGAATTGAAGGAGCGATTGTTCCAGATCAGAGTCCCGTGGAATTCGGCCCTGGTGGGAAAGACTCTGGCCAGGAGCCGCCTGGGCTCTGCCTTCGGTCTCAATGTCGTGAGCATCACCCGGGGGAATCATTCCCTGTTGGCCCCGGAGCCTGGCGAGGTCATCCAGGCGGATGACTTGTTGACCGTCCACGGACGGCTGGACCGGATTCAGGAGTTGAATCACTGGGGCCAGCTGATGCCCGACACGGACGCCACGGCTGTTGAGGCCCTTTTCGCCTGTGGGATGCAGGTGGCGGAGCTGCGGCTTGGACCCAATTCCGCGATTGTCGATAAAACCCTTTCTGAAATCGGCTTCCGCAATCTCTTCGGTCTCAACGTGCTGGCCATTCTGCGCAGCGGCCTGCAGATCGAGGAGGATTTGAAATCCCAGCGGCTCAAGGCGGAGGACATCCTCCTGGTACACGGACCGGCCGAAAATCTGGCATTGCTCCAGAACCATACCGACTTTCTGCCGCCCAGGATCCTGGAGCCCTCGACGCTGAAGACCAACACCACGCTGGAGGAACGGGTGCGCCAGCTCCGAGTCCCGGAGGATTCCGGCCTGATCGGCTTGACCATGGGTGAAAGTCGACTTGGAGACACGGTCGATGTACAGATTTTATGCATCGCCAGGCAGGACGGCATCGCCCTGATTCCAAAGCCCGATGACACTTTTGAGCCCGGAGACCGGCTCATCGTCTCCGGTGCTTCCGACATGATCTCCATCCTGCTGATGAAGGGGTTGGAAGGCATCTTCGTTCAGGACCCGTCCTTTCATCCGGAACCGTCGATGATCGAGGACGACCATGTGGGAATCATCGAGGTGATGCTCTCCCCGCATTCGGTGCTGTCAGGGCTCACGCTGCGTCAGATTCATTTTCGCGAAAAGTACGGCTTGACGGTCCTGGCCATCTGGCGTAAAGGCCGCGCCTATCGATCCGGACTGCGCGACATGCCCCTGGAATTCGGCGATGCCCTGCTGCTCTATGGGCACTGGAGAAAGCTGAACGTTCTGGGCCGGGAGCCTGATTTTCTGGTGTTGACGGAAACGGCTCAGGAACCACCTCGAGAGGACAAGGCCAAGGTCGCCCTGGCCATCATGGGCGGCGTGCTCTTGCCCGTGATCCTTGGCTGGGTGCCGATCTACATTGCGGTTGTCATCGGGGCCGCGCTCATGATCCTCTCCCGGTGCCTCACTATGGACGAAGCGTATCGCTACATCGAATGGAAAGCCGTCTTTCTCATAGCCGGAATGCTGCCGCTGGGCACAGCGCTGGACCAGTCGGGTGCGGCGCGGCTCCTGGCGGAAGGCGTTGTGGGTGTACTGGGTCCTCTCGGTCCCTACGCTGTTTTATTCGGGCTGCTGGTCATCACGTTTCTGGCGACCAGTATCATTCCGACCTCCGCCCTCGTCGTGCTCATGGTGCCCATCGCCCTGAAGACTTCCGCGGGACTTGGGATCTCCCCCTATGCCCTGCTCATGGGAATTGCCATGGCGGCATCCTCGAGCTTCACCTCTCCCATCTCGCATCCGGCCAATGTGCTGGTGATGGGACCCGGCGGCTACCGGTTCATGGATTACGTCAAAGTGGGCGTGCCGCTGACCTTTCTGGTTCTGGCGGTGTTGATGGTGACTCTGCCCTTGCTGTGGCCGCTGTCTCCTTGAGGCTCACCGGGCTGACGCCGAAAATCAGTCCACGAATCCATTGACGCTTTTGATATTTTTGATGTTTTTGATGTTTTTGATGTTTTTGGGCAGAGCTGTCTCACACGACCCTTCGGGCCACCCTGAACGCTGAAGAGGCCCACAGCCTGCCTGGCTTTCAACTCGAAACTCGAAACCCGAAACCCGAAACTTTCCATGGCAGAGAGAGGGAGCATGAACGAGATACTCATCGGCAAAGGAGAGAAGCCCGTCCACCTGTTGGCGCGCTACGGCAACCGCCACGGGCTCGTGGCCGGGGCCACCGGGACCGGCAAGACCATTTCCCTTCTGGTGCTGGCGGAGGGTTTCTCACGCATGGGCGTGCCGGTGTTCATGGCCGACGTCAAAGGGGATGTCGCCGGCCTGGCCATGGCCGGGACACCCAACGACAAGATCCGGCAGCGCGTAGCCCGGATCGGCATCGAGGGTTTTGGCCACGAGGCCAGCCCGGTGGTGTTCTGGGACCTCTACGGTGACAAGGGGCACCCGGTGCGCGCCACCGTCAGCGAGATCGGTCCGACGTTGCTCGCTCGGATTCTCGAGCTCAATGACACGCAGGCGGGGATCCTCGAGATCGTCTTCAAGCTGGCCGACATGGGGGGGCTGCTGCTCCTTGACCTCGACGACCTGCGGGCCATGCTCGGCTTCGTTGCGGACAACCGCAAGGAGATCTCGAGGCAGTACGGCCTGGTGAGCTCCCAGTCCGTGGCGGCCATCCAGCGGGCACTGCTGACCCTCGAACGTGAAGGGGGCGATGCCTTCTTCGGCGAGCCGGCGCTGGAGCTGGGCGACTTGATGCGCACCGATCTCAGCGGCCGAGGCGTCGTGAACGTCCTCGCCGCCGACCAGCTGATCCACAAGCCCCGGCTGTATTCGAGCTTCCTTCTGTGGCTGCTTTCTGAGCTTTTCGAGCAGCTGCCCGAGGTGGGCGATCTCGACCAGCCGAAGCTCGTGATTTTCTTCGACGAGGCCCACCTGATGTTCGACGATGCCCCGCCGGCTCTGCGACAACGGGTCGAGCAGGTCGTCCGGATCATCCGGTCCAAGGGCGTGGGCGTTTACTTCTGCTCCCAGTTCCCGGACGACGTGCCGGACGAAATACTTGGCCAGCTTGGAAACCGCATCCAGCATGCCCTCCGCGCGTACACCCCGCGCGACCAGAAGGCGGTGCGCACGGCCGCCGAGACCTTCGTCCCCAACCCCAGGCTCGATGTGGCCAAGACCATCGCCCAGCTTGGCGTGGGCGAGGCCCTGGTGTCCACTCTCCAGGAAAAAGCCGTCCCGATGCCCGTCGAACGCACCATCATCTGCCCTCCGCGATGCCGCATGGGTGCCCTCACGCCCGAAGAGCGAGCGGCGGTACGGGCGCGGAGCCCCGTGGGGAGCAAGTACGACATGCCGGTAAATCGCGAGTCGGCTTACGAGATCCTCAGTCGGCGAACGGTGATGGAGGATGCACCTGCGGCGCGTCCGGCACCACCTCTCCCTCCCCCACGACGGCCCCCCTTTGGGGATGACCGGACCGGGGCGGAACCGGAACCCAGCGCAGGGGGACAATGGGACGAGCTCATTTGGGGCAGCAGGCGGCGCCAGGGAATGGTGGAGACCATGGCCAAACAGGCTGCCCGAAGCATCGGGAGCCAGATTGGACGGCAGATCATCCGCGGGGTGCTGGGCGGCATCTTCGGCGGTTCACGCCGGCGCTAGGAGGCTGCCCGAGAACTGTCATTTCGAGCGACAGCGAGAAATCTCGTTCATCTTAACACCACGAGTTTACGAGTTTTCTCTCTCCGCCAGGCTATGTTCGAAATGACAAAGAGGTGTTGCAGGACGGCCTTCTGGTGGAAAGCAGTGTGAGCCTCACCGACATTCAGCCGACATGGGATGCTCGATCCTGGGCCCTGGACGAAGGAAGACTCCCAGAAAGAGGAGTCGTCAGTCTGACTCGTATCCGACAACCGGCATCGAAACATTTGGCGACGTGCCTGAGTGGGAGAAGGAGGGAGGGCGGCAAGTCGGGCAGGAGCATGCACTGGTTTGCAGGGTCGAGGGGGATGATCGTGGGGATACCAGGCAAGATCCTTTTTTGCGCAGCCGCATTTCTGCTGTGGCTCGCGGCCGGCTGCGGTTCGCAGCCGGAGGGGGCGGTCACCTTCGCGGTGGGAGGGGCGCCGGCGGAGCTGGAGTTTTGGGACAGACTGGCCGACGATTTCACGCAGGAAACCGGGGTCCCCGTCATTCTGCTCAGACAACCCGCCGACTCTGATCAGCGACGGCAGGGGTTGGTGATTCCCCTGCACGCGCGGAAGAGCACCCCCGACGTTTTTCTCATGGACGTGGTCTGGATTGCCCAGTTCGCAGCCTCAGGCTGGCTGGAGCCTCTGGAGGATTTTGTCGCCCGGAGCCGCCTGGATCTCCAGACCTTCTTCACCAACGTCGTGGACCTGGCCGACCGCTACCAGGGTCAGCTGATCGCTTTGCCTGTCTATGTGGACGCCGGACTTTTGTACTACCGCACCGATCTCCTGGATCGGGCGGGTATCTCCAGACCGCCCGCAACCTGGGACGAGCTCGTGGAATATTCGCTCAACATCCAGGAGGAGAAACGTCCCACACGGCGTCAGTTCAATGGTTTCGTATGGCAGGGAGCGCAGTATGAGGGACTGGTGTGCACATTCCTGGAATTTGCCGGTTCAGCCGGCGGGGGCATTCGTTTCCAGGATGGCGAAATCCTGGTGGACACGCCCGAAAACCGCAGGGCCGCCCGGTTGATGGCCGATTTCATTCACCATTATGGCATATCACCCCTGAGCACCTACACCGAAATGAGGGAAGAGGAGGTGAGGACTGCCTTTCAGCTGGGCAATGCCCTCTTCGAAAGAAACTGGCCCTATGCCTGGGCCCTTCACCAGAGCCAGGAATCAGCCGTCAAAGGGAGAACGGGGATCGCTCCCCTGCCCCGTTTTCCGGGAGGCCGCAGTGTGTCCACCCTTGGGGGCTGGCACATTGGCATGTCAAAGTATTCGCGGGACAAGCGTCTGAGCTGGGAGTTCGTGGAGTTCGTGCTGTCCCATGCGGTGCAAAAGAAGCTGGCTCTCGGCCCGGGCTGGAATCCCGGCCTCAGGGATCTCTACGACGATCCCGAAGTGCTGGCCAAGATGCCACATCTCGCGCGACTGCAGGAGGTTTTTTCGAACGCTGTCCCGCGGCCGACCGTTCCTTATTACGCCCAGCTCTCCGAAATCCTGCAGCGTCACCTGAATGCCATTCTGGCGTCCAAGGCCACGCCGGAAGCGGCGCTGGCGGCGGCTGAGCGGGAAGCCCGGCAGCTCGCGGCACGATACGGGGAAGATTGAAACCCCAACGCAATCCTGGCCCCCAGTCCAGAGAAGCTGCCCGGAGATCCGCCTTTGAAAGCGAGAAGAACATGGATCGACTCTCCCTCAAAGAATGGCGAGACGCCGTTCTATTCCTGCTGCCGCTAGTGCTGTTCATGGCGGCGCTGGTCCTGGTGCCGGTGGTGGGGACCATCGTCGGCAGCACTTTTCGCGACGTGTCGTTCCTCGCCCCCCGTTTCGCAGGTCTGGACAACTACCGGTGGATGCTGGCCGACCCGGGCTTCTGGCAGTCCCTGCGTTTCACCTGCCTCTTCGTTTCGGCTGCCGTACCGCTGGAAGTCTGCCTCGGCCTGATGTTCGCGCTCCTCCTGAACGAACCCTCGCCGGTTCGCGGCATCCTGCGCACCTGCGTGCTCATCCCCTGGGCCATACCCTCGGCCATATCGGGCCGCATCTGGGAGCTGATCTACAATTATCACTATGGCCTGGCCAATCTGGTCTGGACGCATCTCGGTTTCGCCGGCGAGCCCATCAACTGGCTCGGATCCGACAGTGGCGCATTCATGGCCCTGGTGATCGCCGATGCCTGGAAGACCGCCCCCTTCGTGGCCATCATCCTGCTGGCCGGGCTCTCCGCAATTCCCCAAGATCTCTATCAACAGGCCCAGGTCGACGGTGCGGGCCTCTGGCACCGTTTCACCCGCATCACACTGCCGCTGCTCAGACCTGCCCTGGTCGTTGCGGTCATCTTTCGCACCATCGATACCCTGAGGATCTTCGACCTGATTTACGTTTTGACCCGCGGTGGTCCGGGGGGCGCCACTCATTCGCTTTCCCTTTACGGCTACAAGTATTTCCTCATCGGTGACTTCGGGTACGGGGCGACTGTTTCCGTGGTGTTGTTCGCCATCGCCCTGGGGCTGTCCCTGATATACGTGCGTTTCGCCAGATTCCAGGATGGGATGCCATGAATGAAGGGCTTTCCAAGTCGATCCTCATGGGGCTGGGAACCGGATTTCTGCTGGTCTTTTGCTTGGCGCCCGTGTGTTACATGGTGGTGATCAGCTTCAGTTCCAACCCCTTTCTGACTTCCTCAGGCCAGGCCTGGCGCTTCACCCTGATGCACTACCGTGACGTTCTGTTCTCACCGTCCATCCATTTTCTCGAATACCTGGCGAACAGTCTCCTGGTTTCCGGTATGAGCAGCCTGCTCACCATCCTCATCGCGAGCCTTGCGGCTTACGCCATCGCGCGTCTGGAGCTGCCGGGGAAGTTCGTCATCCTGCTGACGGTGCTGGCCGTCTCCATGTTTCCGCAAATCAGCCTGATCAGCTATCTGTTCAAGGTCATGACCCGGCTCGGATGGGTGAACACCTACGGCGCTCTGGTTTTTCCTTATGTGGCGTGGACGCTTCCTCTGTCCCTCTGGGTGCTGGTGAGTTATTTCCTGCAGGTGCCGCGTGATCTGGACAGCGCGGCACTGGTGGACGGCTGCTCGCGCTGGCAGATTCTCTGGAAGGTCGTGGTTCCCGTGGCGGCGCCGGGGATTTTCTCGGCAACCCTTCTGGCCTTCATCTTTACTTTCAATGAGCTCCTCTTCGCCCTGATGCTGACGACGGACTACCGGGCACGAACGGTGCCCGTGGGGATTGCGCTGTTTCAGGGGCTGCACGGTGAGACTCCGTGGGGAAGCATCATGGCAGCTTCGACCGTGAGCACCCTGCCCCTGGTGTTTCTCATCCTGATCTTTCAAAGATACATCATTCAAGGGCTGACGCAGGGGGCTGTAAAAGGGTGAAACTGAAGCTTAACGGTGTGAAGAAGCAGTTCGAGGGAGTGCGGGGCACCGTCAAGGCGGTTCATGACGTGACCCTGGAAGTCGCCGATGGTGAGCTCTTCGTTCTGCTCGGCCCGAGCGGCTGCGGCAAATCCACCCTGCTCAATCTGGTGGCCGGTCTGGAGAGACCCAGCTCGGGGGACATCTGGTTCAGCGATCGGCTGGTGGCTTCCGCAGGCCGTCGCGTCTTTCTGTCGCCGCGGGAGCGGAACGTCGCCATGGTGTTTCAGAGCTACGCGCTCTATCCGCACATGACGGTCTATGAAAACATAGCCTTCCCGCTGCGCCTCATGAAGGAGAAACCGGGCGCCATCGATGATGCGGTCCAGCAGGTCGGCGCCATGCTGGACATGGAGCACCTGTTAACGGCCCGACCCGCCGAGCTCAGCGGCGGCCAGCGGCAGCGGGTGGCCATTGCACGAGCCATTGTGCGCCAACCCGAGATCTTCCTGCTCGATGAGCCCCTGTCGAACCTGGATGCACAGCTGCGGGCGGCGACTCGGAGTGAGCTCAAGACCCTTCAGCGCCGACTGGGCATCACCACACTCTATGTGACCCACGACCAAGCCGAGGCCTTGAGCCTTGGAGATAGGGTAGCCGTGTTGAAAGACGGCCGGCTGGAACAGGTGGGCTCGCCCGGGGAGCTTTACGATAAACCGGTCAACGCCTTCGTGGCACAGTTCCTGGTGTCGCCACCCATGAACCTGATCCCTGCCGTTTTGCGTGAGGAGGGCGGGGATCTCTGGGCGATGCTGGCCGACCAGAGGCTGAGAATACCCCGAGCCAAGGCTGATACACTGCCGGCGGGCGGCAGCCGGGAATGCCTCCTGGGCCTTCGCCCGGAGCAGCTCAGCCATCCCGCCGAGGGCTCCGATCAGGTCCTTCGAGGGCGAGTCGTCTCGGTCGAACGACTGGGCCGCGAAACCCTGATCCATACAGTCATGGGCGCTGCAAGGATTTCGCTGTTGGCAGCAACTCCCCGTGCCTTGACCGCGACGCCCGAAGAAGACATTGTCATCGGCGTCGACATGGGCAAGGCTCAATTCTTTGCTGCGACGGGAGGATGTGAATCCCTCCTGTGAGTGAGTCGCGACCAATGCCGCTTGACAGGCGCAGGATCAGGGCTGAGGGCACCCCACTGCCGCAGTTTGAGTAACTAAGGCCTTTCGCGTTGGACTTGGGGACCTTATGGTTGAAAGCATAGGGAATATGACAGGTCCTGGACCGCTGGGGGAGGCTCTATGCTGGAGATCGACGGAGCGGTGCACTCGGGGAGCGGAACTTTGCTGCGATACGCCGGGGCTTTGGCTACGCTGCTGGGCGAGCCTCTGCACCTCTTTCGCATTCGAGCCAAGCGTGAAAAACCGGGATTGCGGCCCCAACATCTCCAGGCGCTGAGGGCGTGCTGCGAGCTATGCTCGGGAAAGCTCGAGGGCGACCAGGTGGGGTCGCTCGAGGTCTTTTACCGGCCGGGGTCCGAGATCCGGGGTGGTGGATACCACTGGGATATCGGCACGGCCGGCTCGGCGACCATGCTGGCCTTCTGTGTTCTGCCCCTGGGCATCTTTGGGGGTTCACCATCGAGGTTCACCATCCGGGGCGGATTGTTTCAGGACCATGCCCCGACTTTTTTCCACATGCAGAACGTGCTTCTCCCCGTGCTCGATCGGATGGGTATTCGGTCTGCGCTGCACATGGCGCGCCCTGGATTTGTGCCCGAGGGGCAGGGCGAGCTGGTTCTCGAAGTGTCCCCCCGAAAAGGCGCCATCGAGCCTCTGCTGGCCAGAAAGCAGGGGGAGATCAGCCAGGTCAGGGGAATCGCCCTGGCCTCGCATCTTCGGGCGGAAATGGTCGCAGACCGCATGGCGGCCGAGGCCACGGCACTCCTGAAAAAGGCAGGGCTTACCGCAACCATTGACATCCTCGAAGACGATCGTGCCGTGCAGAAAGGGGCGGCCCTGCTCATCTGGATCCAAACCGAAACGGGCTGCAGGCTGGGTTCCGATCAGGCAGGGAAACGGGGCAGACGATCCGAAAACATCGCCTCTCACGTGGTGAAGGCACTCCGCGAAGATCTTCACAGCGGAGCCACCACCGACCGGTTTCTTGCCGACCAGCTCATCCTGTTTGCAGCCCTCGCCGAGGGACGCACCGAATACATCGTGCCCCGAATGACGGATCACGTGGCATCCAATCTTTGGCTTGTGGAAAAAATGCTCGGAGTGCGGACGAAATGGGAAGGAAACCTTTTACGGATCGACGGCATCGGCTATCATCGTCCATGAGGACGACGAAAATCCGGGATGGGGAGGATAAAAGCCATGAACGCTCGCATCAAGGTACGAGGAGTGTACAGCACGGCCATCACCCGTTTGCTTCTGGACTGGGAATACGTGGTGGTGGACCCTTCCCCCAAGATCCGTGAACGATTCGGCCTGGATTTTCCCGAAGGTCTGCACGACATCCTGATCTGTGACCGGGAGGACCTCCAAGGGATCGAGATGGTCGGGGGGCCTGAGCGCCTCTGCCAGTTCATCACGTTCCTTCAGGAAAGGCTCCTGGATGCCGTCGTGATAAGTCTCGCACCTGAGGATGACAGAGAAAGCCTGCTTCGAGGCCGCGTCGAGTTTCCCGGAGGTTCCAAGGAAGCCCTGGATACCCTTCGCTTTGGAGTCACTCCGACACTGGCCAGGCATCATCGACTGCGGGCCATCGACGCCAAAACCGTGGAGCGGGCCGAGATGGATCTCATGCGCCACCCCGAACAAAAGGAGGCTCTCGAGCGGAGGCTTCTCGAGGAAACTATCCTGTTCCCCCTTGAGAAATGCGGCATCGTCCGGCTGGAGCATATCCGCCCGTCGGGGAAGCTGGCCCGCTTCCGGGAAGGCATGCTGCTGGAGTCCAGTGAAGACCGTATCGTGTTCAAAAGATCCTTTTCGGAGGGCCGCTATGACGGCCTGGATATCCCCATTCGACACGGCGACTACGGTCTGACGGAGGTCCAGGAAGGATCCTGGGTGGTCAAGCACAGCTACTTCACCAGGGAAGGAAAGCCCATCGGCGAGTATTACAACATCAACACCCCGGTGGAGATCTATCCCTTCGGCGCACGCTACCTGGACCTGGAGGTGGATGTGATCCGGCGCGCCGGCGAGGAGCCGTTCATGGTGGATCGGGAGAAGCTCGCTTTGCTGACTCAGAATGGGAGCATCAGTTCATCCCTGGAGCGCAGAGCACTCGAGGTGGCCGAAGAGCTCATGAGGACCCTGAGCCGCTGAACACAGATCTACGGAAACCCTGACCCTCTCCCTGAGGGAGAGGGAACGAATGCAAGCCTGCGTACTGACAGAAAGTCTCGCTGCAGTACTGCCGGAATGACGACTGATATTTTCCTGAATGCCCGTTTTAGCGGGAACGAGGTTTTGTGGGCACGTGACTTTTTTCAGTGATCTTCCAGCTATCCTGCGCATCTTCTTTGCCTTCCTGATCATTCTCTTCGCAATCCAGAAAAAATGGTCCCTGGGCAGCGCATTCCTGATGGGCGCCATCCTGCTCGGCCTCCTGTTCGGCATGCAGCCCCTTGCCATTCTGCAGTCCCTGGCCCGCTCCCTGACCGATGCCAAGACCGTATCGCTCGGGATCATCGTGTCACTCATCCTGGTTTTGAGCCACAGCATGGAGAAGGCGGGGCAGATGCAGCGGCTCCTCGACCGCTTTCAGGGGCTGGTGGTAAAGCCGCGCGTGAACCTCGTCATCTTTCCGGCGCTCATCGGGCTTCTCCCGATGCCCGGCGGAGCCATCTTCTCCGCCCCGATGGTGAAGACGCTCGGAAAGAATCTGGCGGTTCCAGGCTCTCTCTTGAGCTACATCAACTACTGGTTCCGCCACATCTGGGAATACTGGTGGCCTCTTTACCCCGGAGTTCTGCTCACCACGACCCTGGCCGATATCGACCTGGGGACTTTCGTCGTGTTTTCCCTCCCGCTTTCAAGCGTTGCCCTGCTGGTGGGATACTGGCCCCTGCAGGTCCTCAGGTCGGGAGCCCCGAACACCGCCGGCCCGCCCGAGGTGGACCGGCCTCCCCTTATGCCCATCCTGCGGGAACTGGCCCCCATCATCATCGTCATTGGACTGGGGCTGGGGTCCGGCGCCCTTTTGACCCCCGCATTGAAAGGCTGGAAAATCTCGATCGGCAAGGAACTGGGACTCATCCTGGCGCTCCTGCTCGCCATCGGCTGGGTGTGGCGGACCAACGGGATTTTGGGGGAGGATCGGCGGCAGATCCTGGTTCAGAAACAGCTATGGCACATGTTCGCCATGGTGGCGGCCATCCTGATGTTCAAGGGAATGCTCGAGGACAGCCGGGCTGTGACGCAGGTGAGTGAAGAACTGCTGCGCTGGCGGATTCCGCTCATGCCCATCACCATGATCCTGCCCTTCCTCATCGGCGGAGTCATTGGACTGACCGTCGGCTTCGTGGGCACGACCTTTCCCATCATTATTTCGCTGGTTCAAGCCTTTGGCCAGGCCCAGTACATGCTGCCCTACATGATCCTGGCGCTGGTCTGCGGCTTCCTGGGTGTGCTGCTTTCGCCGCTGCACCTGTGCCTGCTCCTTTCCAACGCCTATTTCCAGACCAGCATTGCGGCTGTGTACCGACACCTCTGGATCCCATGCCTCTTCCTCATCGTGTCAGCCGTTCTCTATTTTCTGGTGCTGAGCAATGGGACAATGGCCGGCCTTTTTTAGGGACCGGGAGACGGGTGACACAGTGACTCGAGGACTGGGAGAGGCCATGCGGTTGGAGACATGGGGCCTGATGTCGGGAGGACTTTGAAAATTGGATTTTCAGAGAGAGGAATGCAGGCATAGGATTCAGGGAAACGCAGCCGGTACTGCAGGCCGCCGGTCGCCGTCTTCCCAGGGCTCGGTGTCCCCGAGTCCTTCTGTCTGCGAGGTCCCCCATCCCGCCATATCCCGGATTCTCATCCGGTCCACCAACTGGATCGGCGATGCCGTGATGACGACGCCGGCCATGGGGGCCGTGCGCGCCACCTTCCCGGATGCGAAGATCACGGTCGTAGCCCCTCCAGCTGTGGCCGAGCTCTTCTCGCCCCATCCCTTCTGCGACGGGGTCATGGTGTTCGACAAGAAACGGGAGCATCGCGGCATGCGGGGGCTCTGGGGATTCTCGAGGCTGCTGCGCGGCGAGCGCTTCGATCTGGCCATTCTGTTCCAGAACGCCATCGAGGCTGCCATGATGGCCTCTCTGGCCCGGATCCCCGTCCGAATGGGCTACCGAACTGATGGAAGGCGACTCCTGCTGACTCACGGTGTGCCCATCGGGAGGAGGGAGCGACTGCTCCACCACACAGACTACTATGGCTCCATGCTGGAGCATTGGGGAATCCGAGGCGGAAGCGGCCGATTGCTCCTGCAATGCACGGAAGACGAGACGGAGTGGGCCAGGCGGCTGCTCTCCGCCCATCGATTCTGGATCGGCATCAATCCCGGCGCCGCTTACGGCTCAGCCAAAAGATGGCTTCCCGAACGCTTCGCGGAAGTTGCCGATACTCTGGCCCGCAACCTGGATGGCGGCATTCTCATCACCGGAGGGCCCGGCGAAATGGACATCGGCAGGGACATTGAATCAGCGCTCCAATCTCGGTGCTTGAATCTCGTCGGCAAGTCCTCGGTCCGGCAGCTCATGGCGGTGATCGCACACTGCGGACTCTTCGTGACGAATGATTCCGGCCCCATGCACGTTGCGGCCGCCTTCGGCGTTCCCCTCGTGGCGCTTTTCGGATCCACGGACCCAACCACCACCTCGCCCCTGAGCGACAGCGTGCGGATCGTGCGAAAACCGGTCTCCTGCGCTCCCTGCCTCAAGCGGCGCTGCCCCACTGATCACGCCTGCATGGAATCCATCACGGCGGCCGACGTCCTCGCGGCGGTCGAGAGCCTGAGGCTCAGATAAGCCTCTATCGCCCCACCCATGCGGGACTTCTTCGTATGGCTGCTTCGATCCTCGCCGCAGTGCGGGAACAAATGAAAGTGAGCACAAAATAAATGTGTACCTTCAAATATGGAGCTGCATTACCAGACGCTGTGCCTGCCCGTTTGCTCGCTCCAGGCTTTGGATCGAATTTGACTATGGAACCCGATCAAGGCAATTGAGTCGTGAGGTCAGTGATCGGACAACCACGCAAACGGGAGAAATCGCCCCTGCACTGAGGAAGAATCCGCCGTTGAGAGTCTCCACACCAGCGAATCTGGCTGATCCAGTCTGCGCCAAACCACTTGGCAGCAACGGAGGTAGACTGCACGTGGTGAAGCTGACCATCCACACCTAAATAGTATACCGGCGTAATTCCCTCGGGGTCCGGACCGCTGATGAACGAAACCAGTCGTCCCGATGCCGGGGACCCGGCTCCGACCCCCTTATACATTACTCCGATGTTGGTTCCGCCCATAATCTTGTCAAAAGGCAAATTCTTGTACGTACAGAATGCCCTGCCGGGGTTATACGTGTTGTTGTACTGGATGCCGTCCCAACAGAATGCGGTGTAGCCATCCCTGGCTTTCCTGGGGTCCGGTATTGCACCCTCAGAGCTATCCACGTCCTGGCCCGGATGGTCCCCCGTGCCCACTTTCACCCATGAGCCCCCACCCTGAGCGAATGTCGCCGTGGAGGCAACAGCGAGCGCACAGAGCATCAGCAGCACCGCAAACACAATTCTTGTCGCTGCGGCATGGATAGGCTTCAGATTCCCCATATTCCACTCCTATCTGCATAGTGTGTTCAATGTCAACTCGACCAGGAGGCAGTCCGAGAGCTCACGAAGAAAAGCCCGAAGCCTATTCTCGGACAAGCTCCTGGTGAACGCAACCAGCGCTCCTGTCTCGGCGGACCGGCCATATCGACCTAAGGCACTGCCGCTTTCCCGTTGGCAGCCCTCGGTGATAAAAGGGGAGATGTTAAGACTACCCATCACGGCCAGGACCTAGGCGATTCTGCCTTGTGTGTCAACGGCAACACGGCAGACACGGCCAGTCCATGGTGATTCGGGATCACCACACGCTCCCCCCTGGACGGATCCCTGCCTTCCACTTTGTTGTGGTGGAGATGGCACAGTTCAAGCTGGGTCATCACCCCATCCTGGCCGTATCCAAATTCCTTGGGTTCGTATTGTAAGTACCGGTGCGGATCGTGCGAAAACCGGTCTCCTGAGCTCCCTGCCTCAAGCGGCGCTGCCCCGCTGATCACGCCTGCATGGAATCCATCACGGCGGCCGACGTCCTCGCTGCGGTCGAGAGCCTGAAGCTCGGATAAGCCTCTATCTTCCCACCCATGCGGGACTTCTTCGTATGGCCGCTTCGATCCTCGCCGCAGCGCGGGAACAACCGAAAGTCAGCACAAAATAGAGGAGCGTGATGGTGATCCAGACCTCGAAGGTGAGATAGGTCGCAGCCATCAGTTCCATGCCCTGGAAGGTCAGTTCCTGAACCGAGATCACCGAGACGATGGCCGAGTCCTTGATGGTCGAGATGAATTGGCCCGCCATGGGTGGGAGGATGCGCTGGGCGGCCTGGGGCAGGATGACGTGGAGCATCTGCCGGCACCGCGAGAGCCCGAGAGCCGCCGATGCCTCCCACTGCCCCCGGTCGACGGACTGGATGCCCGCACGCACGATCTCGGCAATGTAAGCCCCTTCATATACGCTCAAGGTGATGACCGCCGAAACAAAGCTGTTGAGGCGGATGGGGGGAGCGGCGATCAGGGCGACGAAATCCTGGACGAGGGGGGATTGCCGGTGCAGCACTTCATCCAGTTTGAGCAGCGGGAGGATCTGGTCGCTCAGGAAGTAGTAAAACAGAAAAACCAGGACCAGGGGCGGGGTGTTGCGGACCAGCCCCACGAAGGTGGACCCGACCATTCGCAGGAAAAGACTGCGGCTGACCTTCCAGAGCCCCACCACAAGCCCGACGAGCGTGGCGAGCAAAGTAGTCCATATGCTCAGCCGGATGGTGGTGAACAGACCCTGGAGAAGCAGCCCGGGCATCCAGCTCCCCTCCGCTGCATCATAGCGCAGGAGGTACTGGGGGACGGCGGACCAGTTCCACCGATAATGCACCTTGGCATCAATGCCATGGATCACATAGACCGCCACCGCCGCGAGTACCGCAACGACCATCACGTCGAGGGGAGAAACTCTCCAGCTTTTTCCTTGAGCTCGGACCAACTTCCCTCGTCCAGGGCTTTGAGGTTTGTCCCAAAGGGCACCCGCTACTGAAGCCCCTCCCAGTCACGGGTCTCGAACCAGTAGTGCTTGCGCTCCTGAAGCCATCCCTCCTCCTGGATCAGGCGAATCCAGTTGTTGAGGAGGTTCAGGGTGTCCACATCCCCCTTTCGGACGGCAAGCCCAATGGGACTCCGGGCGAAGGCTTCCTTCACCGGCAGGAACAGCTTGTCCGGATTCTTGACCGCCTGGAATGCCGGCAGAGGCTCTTCACTCACGAACGCATGGGCGCGGCCGTTGAGGAGTTCCTGAACCGCCTGGGACTCTTCATCAAACTGTCTCAGCTGGGCGTTGGGCATGAATTTCTTGGCCGCGGCCACGGCGGTGGTCCCGATCCTGACCGCAATGACCACATCGGGCTTGTTGAAGCTCTCGAGGCTGTCAAAGCCCCTGGCGAGCTCCCTGTGCGCCACGATGGACATCCCCGTGTAATAGTATGGATCCGTGAAATTGACCTTCAGGTTGCGATCGGTCTTGATGCTCATTCCGCCGATGATGATGTCGAATTTGCCCGTCAGGAGGGCCGGGATGATCCCGGACCATTTGGTGGGAACGAATTCCACCTTGACTCCCATGTCCTGGGCCAACCGTTTGGCGACGTCGATCTCAAAGCCGATGTAATCGCCCGCCTTGTCCGTCATGGCCCAGGGCACAAATGTGGAGAACCCCACCTTCAGGACACCCCGCTTGAGCACCTGCTCGATCATGCTCTCTTCGGCCAGCTGCTGCTGGAGCTTGGCGGCGGAGCCGACTCCGGCCGTCAGAGCCACCACAAGTGCCGTCAGCCACAATGTCTTCCACGTCTTCCGATTTCTCATGATCCCCTCCTTCTCCTCATCTTCTTTTCATATACTCAGACCATCGGGCGCCGGAATCATCAAACCGTTGCACAGCGCCTCTCCAGGTATCGGACGACCAGGGAAAGCCCCAGGGTGATGACGAGATAGATGGCCGCGACCGTGAACCAGATCTCGAAGGTGAGAAAGGTATCGGCGACCACAACCTGGGCCTGCATGGCCAGATCGTATATGGCGATGGTACTGACCAGGGCGGAATCCTTGACCAGCGATATGGCCTGGCTGGTCAAGGGGGGCAGCATTCTGCGAAAGGCCTGGGGCAGGATCACATGGAGATAGGCATGCCTCGTGCTGAGCCCCAGACTGCGCGAAGCCTCCCACTGCCCCCTGTCGACCGCCACGATCCCAGCCCGGATGATCTCCGAGGCATAGGCGCCTTCAAAAAGGCTCAGCGCCAGAACGGCGGACATGAAACGGCTGATGTCGAGCACCGGCGAAAGCACGAAATAAATGAAGAAAAGCTGAATCAGCAGCGGAGTGTTCCGGATGGACTCCAAGTAGACCATGGCAGCCGAGCGCGCGACCCAGGAACGGGAAAGGCGGAAGATGGCAGCGGAAACCCCGAATACGAAAGCCAGGATGAGACTGACCCCCGCCACGTGGAATGTGACCCCAAGCCCCTGCAAAAGCAGGCCGGCGGCAAAGCGGCCATTCTCCCAGGCGAACAGGTAGCGAGGGACCCGATACCACTGCCAATGGTAGCCAAGATTCTCGGTTCCGCGGGCGAGGAGCCATGCCACGGAAAGCATGAGGGCCGCATATCCCAGCAGGTCCAGGGCCGTTCGGTACCGGCGATGGTGCAATATTCGCGGCATTCCAGCAATCATCATCCATCCACGGGTGGGGGATCTTCGCGTTGTTGTGAGGCGCGCCTGCAACGGCTATTTGATCGCTTCCAGCAGTCGATCCGTCAGCTGCTCGCAGGTGAACAGGAGCGATTCCAGATCCAGTGCTTCAAGGACCTTCTCGTCGAACAGGAACTTGGCCCTTGCAGCGAACCCTTCGGAAGCATCTTCATCCCACCACAGGACTCGAACCCTGAGCTTGGGCAGGATGGGAAATTCAGCTGCGAAATCCACCTGTTCATCCTTGAGCTCGATCTTCCTCCCAATGCCGGAAATCGCCTCCCCAAGACGAGGCATGCGCCCTGCAGACTTCTCGGCCAGGGGGCCTTCACAGTGGGCTCTCAGACTCTTGATCTTGGAGACGGAGTTCGGGAGGGTCTCCATACCGACCCATTTCCCCGACGGATCGGCAGCGCCCCCGATGACGTAATTGTAGAGAAGGATTTTGTCGTAAGGCCCGAGGGGGCTGCCGGACTCCGACAGAATGTCTTCATGGGAAACCGTGACGTTCTCATCGAAGTAGCTGAAGCGGAGCGTCTGAACCCCCTCCGCCTCCGAAAGCTCGGCCCCCAGGCTCTCTGCAATCTCCCCGAAATCCCATTTCAAAATCTCGCCTCGGAGAAACTGCAGGGCCTTTTCAAATCCCTCCCGCTTGATGCCGATGCCGGCCGCCTGCTGCGCGGCCAGTTGTTCCCGTATGGGTTCAAGGGCATCCTGATCCAGGTAGGGGCAGAGATCCAAATCCCCCTGTCCCACGATGACCTGGGTCGAAAAGGCGAGGCAGGTCTCGAAGCCACATTCCTTGCAGTTGGTCTTGGGCGTCAGCTTGTAAAGGTGCATGGGGGTGAGACGCTTGATGAGCATCTCGCGGTGTTTGTCTTCCATGGCCCTTGAATTCTCCCCGATGTTCCTCAGGTTGCACGGCTTTCTGCACGCCGGAAAGCCGTTATGGCGGCGATCACGTGACAGATCCACCCGAGAAATCCCCCCGAGCCGATCCAGAGGCCCGGAGTCACGATCAGCCAGAAGATGCCGCGCAGAAAATCCCCGTTGTAAAACTGGCCCAGGCCGGGCAGCACGAGACTCAGCACCGACGCATTTCCCGCACGTGTCATATCCGAAGGTCCCCTCTGCAGTACCAGGAGGCTGTCCGAGAATACGGAGTGCTCAACCGTCCCATGAGCGGGCGGGGTTTATCCCCGCCCGACACGGCCATTCTCCGACAGCCTCCTAATCCGGATCGTTTCCCGAACGCAGTAGGTCGTCAAAATAATCGACCGTCTTGCGCAAGCCCTCGTCCAGTGGCACCCTTGGCTCCCAGTTCAGGACCTCTCTCGCCAGCGAGATGTCCGGCTGGCGCATGACGGGATCATCTTGAGGCAGCGGCTTGAAAACGAGCTCCGATTGGGACCCGGTCATCTCCCGCACTTTGGTGGCAAGCTCCATGATGGTGAATTCACCGGGGTTCCCGAGATTCACGGGTCCCGTGAAGTCCTCGGGGGAATTCATGAGGCGAATGAATCCTTCGATCAGGTCATCCACGTAGCAGAAGGAACGGGTCTGTTTTCCCTCGCCATAGATGGTGATGGGATCTCCCTTGAGCGCCTGCACGATGAAATTCGACACCACTCGGCCGTCGTTGGGATGCATCCGGGGCCCGTAAGTGTTGAAAATTCTCGCCACCTTGATCCTCAGCCCGTGCTGCCGGTGGTAGTCGAAAAAGAGCGTCTCTGCGCAGCGCTTGCCCTCGTCATAGCAGGACCGGCGGCCGACGGGATTGACGTGCCCCCAGTAGGTTTCCTTCTGGGGGTGGACCTTCGGATCGCCATACACCTCCGAGGTGGAAGCCTGCATGATCTTGGCCTTGACGCGCTTGGCCAAGCCCAGCATGTTGATGGAGCCGTGTACGTTCACCTTGGTGGTTTGCACCGGGTCCGTCTGGTAGTGAATGGGAGATGCCGGACAGGCCAGGTTGAAGATCTCGTCCACCTCAACATAGAGGGGATACGTGATATCATGTCGAAAAATCTCGAAATAAGGATTCGTCAGAAGGTGGACGATATTGCGCTTGCTGCCGGTGTAGAAATTGTCCACACAGAGGACGTCGTGGCCATCCTTCAGGAGCCTTTCACACAGGTGTGAGCCCAGAAAACCCGCACCTCCGGTTACGGCGCAACGCTTGCGAATGTGCATCGATGTTCCTTTCCAATAGGATCGTGGTTAAGCAAGTCCTGCTTCAATCGTGGTGGTGAACCCCTAAAAACCAGTCCAGATGCAGAGGAAGTCAGGTCCAAAAAGGTTGGCGTAATGTAATGCATCGGCATGGCCTTGACAATCCACTTATGGGCCTGCTCCCACCATGGCAGCGGATATTCTGCACGGACGCAGCTCTTTCATAGTACTCCAGGCAGTTGTTTGGAACCATCAGGAGCATCCTCCTTTTCACCCTTTTGAGTTGATTCGCTTGGGTGGATGGGCTAGAAAACGCTCGTTTTGACTGTGGAAGCCGGAGACCTGAACGCCGGAATAGATAAGCCAGTCCTGAATGCACGAGATGAGCAGGGAGAGACCGGATCCCATGCTCCCCCAGGAAGCCGAGTGCGATGATACGTAAAATCCTGCCTTACCTGCGTCCCTATCGGTTGCCGTTTATTTTGGCCCTTTCCCAGGTTTTCATGATCAGCGGCCTCGAATTGCTCAAGCCCTGGCCTCTGAAGCTGATCATCGACAACGTGCTGGGGGACAAGCCTATGCCGTGGGGGCTGAACGGCGCCGTTACACCCCAGGAATTCCTGGTCCTGGCGTGCATCGGGCTCGTGCTTATCTATCTCTTTCTGGGTGGTCTGACGCTGGCCAACAACTACACGACCATCAAGATCGGTCAGCGCATGGTGAACGACCTGCGCCGCGACCTCTACAGCCATCTCCAGCGCCTTTCCCTCGCCTTTCACAGCCGCCGCCAGGTGGGGGATCTGCTCTACCGCGTGACGGCAGACACTTACGCCATCCAGAGCCTCACTATGAACGGCCTTTTCCCCATCGTCACGGCGGTCGTTCTGCTCGTCGGGATGTTCGCGGTCATGATCCGCATCGACTGGGTGCTCACTCTGCTGGCCCTCTCCGTTTGCCCGGCTCTGCTCCTTTCGATCTCGCTTCTGAGCGGCAGGATTTCCGCTGCAGCCATGGAGGCCCGGCAGCAGGAAAGCGAGGTCTATTCGCTCGTGCAGCGGGCCATGTCGGCCATGAGGATCATCCAGGCCTTCACCAAGGAAGAGGAAGAGCACCGCAAGTTCATGGATGCCAGCCAGGAGAGTCTGGGAGCCAGCCTCCGCCTCTACACGCTGCAGACCTTTTACTCGGGGGTGATCAACGTGGTCATGGCCGTCGGGACGGCTTTCGTGGTCTGGGTCGGCGCCCGCCACGTGCTCTCCGGCCAGCTCACTGTGGGTGAGATCATCGTCTTTACAACTTACCTCGCCTCGCTCTACGCCCCCATCAACACCATCAGCCAGACCTGGGGCATCATCCAGGGGGCCAAGGTGGGGGTGCAGCGCGCCTTTGAAATCCTCGAGGTCGAGCGCGACCTTCCGGAAGGGACGCGGGTCTTTCCGGCTTCGGGCGCCAGCGGAGAGATCCACTATGATGGCGTAGCGTTTCACTACGTGGAAGAGCAGCCCGTTCTCAAAGGAATCGACCTACATGTGCAGCCGGGGCAGAAGGTTGCCATCGTGGGGCCGACGGGCGTCGGCAAATCCACCCTTGTCAGTTTGCTTCCACGCTTCTACGATCCCCTGTCGGGCCGCGTTCTGATCGACGGCACGGACGTCCGCGAATTTCAGCTCAAAGCCCTGCGCCGGCAGATCGGTATGGTTCTACAGCCGCCCCTCGTTTTCCCCATTTCCATTCGAGACAACATCGCTTACGGGAAGCCGGAAGCCTCGATGGAGGAGATCGAGGAAGCTGCACGCCTCGCCCGAATCCACGATTCCATCCAGAAACTGCCCCAAAAGTACGACACCATCGTGGGCGAACAGGGCGCCACGCTTTCGGAAGGAGAGCGCCAGCGGATCACCATCGCTCGGGCCATCCTGCGCAATGCCCCCATACTCATTCTGGATGAGCCCACCTCCTCCGTCGATGCGGAAACCGAGGCTTTCATCATGGAGGGACTCAACCAGCTGACCACCGGCCGGACCACCTTCATCATCGCCCACAGGCTGTCCACTGTGCGGCAGGCGGACATCATCCTGGTGCTCCGCAACGGAGAGGTGGTCGAACAGGGAGGGTTTGACGAGCTCATCCGCCGTGGCGGCTATTTCGCATCGCTGTACCGAACACAATTCGGCGCCGATGACAACGGTGCATTTTAGGTGGCTGTCCGATGTCGCCCCGGGCGGCAACAGGGCCGGGGGGACATCATCGGGCCGGAGGTTGGGGCAATGGATTTTCGCTTTGTATCAGGCTGGGCTTTTAGATTATATTCTGCGCGCGTCGTGCGGATCATGCCCTCCTTCTGAATCGAAAACGCTGTGTAAGCCATTGAAAGCCGGCAGATAACGGCCGACTCCCGAGTTTGCTGGCCTTTGGTGCCTCGAGATCGGCATCTGCCCGGGGAAAGGTGCGTCGACGAATTGGAGGAATCGTGAGCCCGATTGACACCGGTGACAAAGAGTCGAGGACCGCCCTTGCATGGAGGCCATTACGGTGCCCCGGTACATGAGAACAACGATTGTCTGTCTTTCCCTTGCCTTGATGCTGAGCACCCCCGCCTTTGCGGAACCCCCGCGTGCAGGAGACCCCGGTCTTCTTGCGCCGAGCGTGGAATCTGCGAGCACTTCAACCCGTGTGCCCGACTTACCGGCACAGATGAAGCTGGCGTCCCTCAATGACACCGGCCTTTCACAGCGCCACATCGCGCTTCGCATGTCCGATTCGGACGCGGCCCTTAGAGTTCCTTCCGAGCTGAGATTGCTGGTCTTTTCGCCCCATCCCGACGACGAAACGCTCGGGGTCGCAGGACTCGTACAGCGGGTGCTCAAGAGAGGCGGATCGGCGCGCATCGTCTGGATGACCAACGGCGACGGATATACGGACGCCGTTCGAGCCGAGTTCGACATTGCAGAGCCCACCAGCCACGACTTCATCCTGTTCGGGAAGATGCGGCAGCAGGAGGCGCTGAAAGCCATTTCCCAGTGGGGACTCGATGAGGGTGATGCCGTGTTCCTGGGGTTCCCCGACGGCGGTCTCGATCATCTTTGGACCGCACACTGGTCCGCTGCTCACCCGTACAGATCGCCCCACACCCGTTCGGATCATCCGGCCTACCCCAACAGCTACATGCGGGCCACCTCTTATTGCGGTTCCAGCCTTGTGGAAGGGATCATAGGCGTCATGCGTGATTTTTCGCCTGACTGGGTCGTCCTGCCCGACCCGCGCGACACACACCCGGACCACTCCGCGACAGGGGCGTTTGTCCTGGAGGCATTGAGGAATCTTCGGGAGTCGGGTGAGCCGCCTTTTGCCGAGACTCAGGCCTACACCTACCTGGTCCATTATCCCATGTATCCGGGCACGCAAGGCTGGATGAGCTCCATCAATCGACCGGCTCCCGACTCCCTGACGGCCGCTGCCGAGTCACTGGCTGAGACCCAGTGGGTGAGTCTGCCCATCGATTCCGAGGAACTGGAGGGCAAGCGCCGCGCCTTGGAGTGTCACGATACCCAAAAAGAATACCTCCAATGGTTCTTCAAGCTATTCCTGATGCGCTATGAAATGTTTGGGCGCCTGCGTCCCGAACAAATCATGGAAGTCCCCCTCGAATATGCGGTCCGTTTCAGGAAGCCCAAAAGCTGAGGATGTTGCTGTTTTATTCGGTGGGTGCAGATTTTGTAACCGCCTGCGCGGAGGTGCGCAAAAATTGTCGGGGGCCGGGATCACCCTCTGGGATGCAGCCACTTGGCCGGTGCAAGACTATTCGGATTACGCATGGCGCCTGCCATGTGCGCAATGCTTGAAATCAATGGCTTCCGCGTCCCTTTGCAGGCCATTCCATCCCCCGCCTGTTTTTCGAGCGAGGGGCTCCTCGCGCATCTGGCCCGCTATTTGTTAGGGCCTTGTCGCTGTGATTCCTTTGGACAGCTGATTCTGGAACCGCTTGTGAGGTGAGACTGCGTGGCGAGACTGAGATTGAGATCATGGCGCCTTCTGTTGCTCTGGATTGGGCTGGGACTGGCATTTTGGGTGGGCTCGCCTTCGCACGCCGAGGGCCAGAACGGCAAGGCCACCCGATGGCAGGTGACGCAGAAAGACGGCATCCACTGGCTTGTGGATCCGCAGGGCAAGCTCTTTTACTCCAAGGGCGTCAATTTCATCGACCCCGGGAAAGATACCCCGAGGAGCCAAAAGAAACACGCCTATTACTGGGGGAACTTCTTCCCGTCCATCGATGAATGGCGCAGGCAGACCACCGTCCAACTGCAAGGGTGGGGATTCAATACCCGCGGCGGGTGGTCCGATGACTCCCCGAACCTCGACCTGCCTTTGATGGTGGATATCGAGCTAGGCCGCAATTCAAAATTCCACTGGTTCGATTCCTTCCACCCGACCATGGAGGAGCGCGTCATGGAATGGGCGGAGAAATTGACGGCCCCGTATCGCCATGACCATAGGCTCGTCGGGTATTTTTCGGACAACGAGGTGGGCTGGTGGAATTCGGCGCTCTTCAAATGGTACCTGAGCAAGGACTGGGACAACTACACCAAAAGAGTGCTCTGGCAGTTGCTTTACGATCAATACACGGGTGAATGGGACCGACTGCTGGCCGACTGGGTTGTCCCCGAAGACGTGAGAGGCTTCGAAGATCTCAAGCGCGCCGACGTCGAGCTGAAGCTGAGGCCGGGCGGGAGCGGGATCAGGGTGGTCGACCGGTTCATGTTCCTGGTGGCACAGCATTACTACGACCTCATGTACCGCTCCATCCGCAAAGCTCATCCGGAGGCCCTGGTCCTTGGGGACCGGCTGCCCCTCTACTACCATCAGGACGCTGTCAAGGCCATCGGCGACAATGTGGACGTCATCTCCACCAACTACAATGTGGATGGCCCCGATGGCTGGGTGGCGCCGTATTATTTCGAGGGGTTACAGCGGCTGTCCCATAAACCCGTGATCGTTACGGAGTTCTTCTTTGCAGCCGAGGAGAATCGTACGGGAAACCGTAATGAAACGGCCCGCAGCAAGCACCCCAAGCCCGGCCATCTCATGACGGTCCAGACCCAGGAAGAGCGCGCCCGCGGGATCTCCAACACCGTTCGACGGTTCGCCCGCTTCCCCAACGTGGTTGGAGCCCACTGGTTCCAGTACTGCGACGAGCCTTTCGGGGGCCGGGAACAGGACGGTGAGGACTACAATATGGGGCTCATCGACACCTCCAACGGCGCCTATGAAGAGGTCACGGCAGTCTTCCGGCTTGCCAACAGCGAGATCGAATCCATTCACAGCGAGGCGCCTCGGGTCGCGGCGAGAGAGAGACCGGGATTCTTCTCTCCCAGCCCTGCCGAGGCTGCGGTGGATGGAAGCCTGGTGGTTCTCAGGGCTTCAAACCCTCCCAGTGTTTCCGATCAGTCGCTCCTCGACTGGGACAAGGACAAGACCCGTATCCCGAATGTCCAGGCCCCTGAACCCTACGTACCCTTTGGGGACCTGCACCTTTCCTGGGGCCCTGAAGGGCTTTATCTCGCCACCATCTCCAACACCTTCGTGGATCCGGGGTTCCTGGCCTTCGAGGGCGAATTCCCTGAGTCCGAGGCTTTCCAGATTCACGTCGCTGTCGAGGCTGACGGAAAAATTCAGCACCAGACCATTTACATGCTCCCGAACCCGGACGCCAATGAGCCCGATGGATTCGGAATAAAACCCAGGGTCGTCCAATGGAAATCCGGGCAGCCCACGAGGAACGCCGTGCCCGTCGCGACTGCCGGGAGAGTCCAGCGCATCCACAAGTCGCTGCCCCACATGCACGTGGAGGCTTTCCTCCCCGCTCAGTCCCTCGGCTACCCAATCCTCAAGGCCGGCATGCAGCTCAGCCTCAATATCGTGATGGCGAATTATTACCGGGAGTTCACCATGTCCTGGCCCGGCCGTGCCGCCCTGGACCAGGCCGCCGACCCGGACCTCATGAAAACGGTTGTGCTCAAGAATTAAGAGGCAGCGGGGGTGGGACGGGGTCGGTCCAGGATCCTTGAGGAGAGGCGGTTCACCTGTTTTTCGACGAAAATGGAGAGGAGCGTAATGGCCAGGATGATCACCGAGGCGCACGCGAGAAAAACCCAGAAGCTGTAGGCGCTCAGCAGGTGTCCGAAAGTGATGACATAGGGCTGGTGAAGCAGGTAGAGGCCATAAGAGTAGACCCCCACCGTCGTGAGGACGGAGCCGGCTCCGGGCAGGATGCACGCCGCCCAGCGCGTGGCCTGGGCCATCAGAATAAACAACCCCATGGCGACGAGGCCGTCGTTGAAAGAACAGAGGAAGTTCGGCTGGTAGCTGTACACCCCTGCCACGTAGAGCACGGCTCCAAAGGCCAGGTTGGCCCTTGAGAAGAACCCGTCCTCCACTGCACTGGGGTGCTTTCGATAGAGATGGGCAAGCACCATCCCGGCTGAGAATTCCCATAGTCTGCCGCCGAAGAAGGCCCCCTGGATATAATTCCCGTTGGCTTCCAAAACCCCGAAGAGTGTGAAGCGGACCATGACCGTGAACAGGACGCTCACCGCGAAGAACCAGATGGGCCCTATGCGATTCAGGAATAGAAACAACAGCGGGAAGATCAGGTAGAGCTGCACGAGCAGTCCGACGAACCACCAGGCGGGAACGAGGTAGTAGAAAGCCGTTTCAGCGGGAAAGCTGCGTTCGCCGATGAGGCTCAGGATGAACCGATAGTCCACGGGATCGGAACGGTGAGCCATCGGCGAAAGGATAACGACGAGATGGGCCACCCAATACATGGGGAAAAGCCGAACCAGGCGCTTCCTGTACCATCCCCTCCAACCGCCCTCGGGCTGCCCGGTTTTGGACAGGGAGTACGTCAGGCCGAAGCCGCTCAGGACGATGAAAATCCCCACGGGCTGCGGCCCCCTTTGAATGAATCCAGCCAGAAAACCTTCCAGCAGGCTTCCCAAAAAGCCGAAGAGTGTCCCGTCGCTGGAGTCGCGGGCAAAGGTCACCAGGTTAGAGAAGGTCACAGGCCAGGGGAAGCGCCCGGGATCGTAAGCGCCCAGGAAATGGAAGATCACGATCCAGAGGATCGAAAACCCCTTCATGATGTCGAGCCAGAATAGTCGCGGTCCCGAAGCCGGCAACACGCACGCGGACGCAATGTCTTCCTTGACCGTCATCTAGAGGCCCGCCCTCTCCATAAGGCTCGCCAGGACCTTTTCCGCAGCGAAATACTCGGCTGCGACCTCCCGCGCGGCGCGGCAGGCCCCGTCGTAGTCGCTCTCGATGACGTCGACAGCGGCCAGGATGTCCTCCATGGTCAGAAATCCAAAAAGCCCCTTGCCGGTGGGCAAAAACTTGCTGAAGCCCGTTTCTTGGGTGATGACGGGTCGGCCGGCAGCTAGAAAGCTCGCGCTGCGGTCGCTGAACCATCCCGTCACGGGCCGCACCACCTGATCTTTGGCCACCGTGAACTCCCCGCGGGACCGCTGAATATACTCACGATAAGCGTTCACATCCTTCGAGATGGGCAGCGAGTGCACCAGATTCCAGCCGTTTTCCCGCAGCATCCGCTCCGTTTCCTCATCCACCACGACGGCCAACTCGAACGGGACCGGACGTCGTCTGGGCAGATCGATGAATCTCAGGAACTCACGATCTTTCGTCCAGTAGAATTTTTCACCCTTGTAGACGATGCTCTTGCCCTTGTTGTGCCAGGTCGTAATCGTCGTGTACGGAGCCGCCGGAGCTGCCGGGAACGGATTATCCCATAGCTCCATCACCACGGGCTGGCGCGTGGAAAGCCAATGATAGCGTTCCACGGGCACCGTGCAGTCGGAAGCGCCCAGATTCTCGCCAAAGCTGAAATGGATGTCGTGGGCATCCAGGGCCGCCAAGGTCGCTTCGTCCCCTTGGGCCACCTTGATCTGCACCGCAAAGGGATCCGACTCGACATAAATGCGCCGCGGGATGGCCATGTGCTCGTCACGCAATTCCTGGGAAGCCGTCACGTTCAGAAAGGCATCGGCTTCCCGGTACAGTCGCAGGATCTCCTCTTCGGACATGCCATAACAGCGTCCTTCGGGATAGTTCCCCCGGAAGGCCCAACGGCCGGCAAAACCGTGCGCTTCCAGAACGGGCGCTACTGCAGCCACATTTCCGGAAGCGTCAGGCGAGAACTCGAACTTGATGGGATCGTAGATCCAGCGGCCCGAATCTTCTATATAATAGACGTCGTAGCCAAGCTTCCTCAGGCCGATGAGATAATGAAGAAACTGATAGGTCACACCCGCGAGGGGATACCAGAAGATGATCCCGAATACGATGATCTTGCCTCGGGAGGACGCGCTCGATGCCATGTGGAAACCTCGTTTGTGGGAGGTGGTGTCTGGTGTCTGGTTTCGGGTTTCTAGTTTCTGGTTTCTGGTTTCTGGTTTCTAGTTTCTGGTTTCTGGTTTCTGATTAAGGGGGTCGGGGTCGGGGTCCACAGCTTCCTGGATGGCATTGTCTGCTCCTGTTTGCGGTAACGAGATTCAGAATCTGGAAACCAGGAACTATTAATACAACGAAATCACTTCGAGGGCAGCACTTTCGTTAACCTGAATTTCCACAAATAGAAATGCGTAATTTTATTCATATGGTGGACAAATCTAATGTACCGCCATCTGCGTTACTCTCCGAGGCGGAAACGCACTGCGCGCTTTTTGACCGCATGGACGGAAAGCTCATGGTTCTCATGGGCATCAATGGACACTGGCGCGAAAGAGGCATAAGGTTTAAATTCCATTCATGGGTGCAGCGCGAGGTGAGTAGAAGTTTATCTGATGAATCACTTGAATTGTGCCGTCAAACCCCAAATTTTGGATTCTCCAGCTCATCGAGATTCTCATGAGTCGAAAAGCGACACCGAGGCATCCGGAAGAGAGAGCTGCCGACGCGGAACAGGCTGTGAAGCGGCGGAAACGGAGCGCCAGGGATCTGGAAGCCGAGCTGCACAAGTTCCAGATCCTTTACGACCTCGCCATCGCCATGACGACCGGCAAGGCTTTGGATGAGAACCTGCAGCTCATCGTGGACCGGTGCCGTATCCTGCTGGGCTGTGATATTTCTTATATTGCGCTCTACGACGAACATCGCGGCGATTTCTACAAACACAGCTCATCAGGAATTCGGAGTGAGGCATTCAGGCAGACCCGGCTTCCCTTTGGCCGTGGGCTTGGTGGCCTGGTCCTCAGGGAACGGAAGGGCTGCATCGTTCCCGACTACGGGTCAGAGGTGAATCTGGACTGGCCCGTGCGACAGGTTGCAGCCGAGGAGGGCCTTGTTTCGGGAATGGCGGCGCCTCTGCAAATGCAAGATCGCAACCTCGGAGTGCTCTATGTTTTCAGCCGGTCCCCACGAGATTTCACTCCGTCGGACTTGGACACCCTGACCTTGATCGCCAATCTTGCCGCCGTTGAGATTTCCAGGAGAGAAGTTGAGGAGCGGCTTCGAGAGAGTGATGAGCGGTTCAGGTTCATGGCCGAGACCACCGGGGATGTCATCTACCGTCTCCGCTATGATTCGATGGAATACGATTATCTGAGCCCCGGAATCCAGAAGCTCACCGGTTACAGCCAGGAAGAGATCGCCCGCATCGGGTTTGCCAACCTCGTGGTGCGAATCGACCAACCCCACCGGGAGAACGTCGCTGCAGCGGCCCTTGTCGATGATCGCACCAGGGGCCGGACGGGCGAGTATCGTGCAGATTACCTCATTCATAGCAAAGAGGGAGCAACACTGTGGCTGAGAGACCACTCTTTTCCCTGGTTCGATTCCTCCGGAAAGAATGTCGGCTCGGTCGGCATCCTGAGTGATGTCACCGAGTACAAACGAGCCGAGGCTTTGGTTCGCGAGCGAACCGCAGACCTCATCGATTCCGAGGAAAAGTATCGGACTCTGGTGGAGAATGTTCCCCTAGTCGTCTATCGGATGAAGCCCGACGGCCGGGTGCTTTTCGTCAACTCGTTCGTTGAGGAGGTCGTAGGGTACACTCCCCTGGAGATACTCAGCAGTTCGACAGTCTGGGCCAGAGCGGTTTATGAGGAGGATCGCTCGAAACTGGAGGCTCTCCGCGCCAAGTGTCTTCTGGAGGGCGCTGAGCTCTTCTCGGAATACAGAATCGTTCACAAGGATGGGAGGATTGTCCATGTCATCGATCATGCCATCCCCCTGTACAGTTCCGAGGGAGTTGTGGCCAGGATGGACGGTATCCTCATCGACATCACGGGACGGGTGAAGCTGCAGGAGCAGATACTGAGAAGCGAAGGTCTGAAAACCGTGGGTGAGGTTTCTGCGAGGTTGGCCCATGAGATCCGCAACCCTCTCGTTTCGGCGGGCGGATTTGCCCGGAGGCTGCTCTCCTCCATGAGTCCGGATGATCCCAACCGCGCCAAGGTGGAGATCATCTTAAAGGAAGTGGGACGCCTGGAATCCATTCTTCGAACCATTCTCAATTATATTCAACCTCTTGAACTGGAGATGGCTCCAAGCGACCTCAATGCAGTCATTCAAAGTGCGCTCGTCGATCTCCGCAAGCTCCTTCAGTCCAAGGACATCCGTCTCGAGCTGCATTTGAACCAGGAGCTGCCCCCGGTTCCTTTCGACCCAAAACAGATGCGGAGAGTCATGGAGACACTGTTGACGAATACCCTTCTACAAATGGAACCTTCAGATGCGCTCAGCATTTCAACCTCAGCAGACTGCGAGGGTGTCAGCCTGGTGATGGTTTATCCCTGTCGACACCTTTCTCCGGACGACGTGGCGCACTTCTTCTATCCCTTCACGACCTTTCAGATGGAATGTCAGGCGGTGGACCTCCCACTCTGCAGGGTCATCGTCGACAAGCATGGCGGAGTCATCGAAGCGTATACAAAGAATCCCGGTGAGATATGTTTACACATCGCCCTGCCCCTTCATTGACTGGATCGACCCTCTGCACTCGACTCAGAGGCCGGATGAAGGGACCGGAAACCGGTCTCTGCTCACATGGTTCAAGGAGCTGTTGACAGCAGGTCTTTCCTGTCACCTGACATGGCACGGGGACGGATTCTATTCGCTCATCGCGGCCTTGACAATCGTTCGGCGATTCATTACGCTATGCTTGAATGTTGCCCGTCGATGGAGCATTGCTCCAACCCCCGAATAAGGAAAGATCCCTTATCGAGCATGAGGATGCAAAGGTCTCGCCCAAGGTTCGTATGGCCGGGGAGTCGAGACTGAAGAAGTCCAAGATTCGTGCATGAGGCGCTCTCCGGCTTGATCCGTTCTCAGATGGGAGGCCGTTGAAGCTCCAAACGTACACGTGAGAAGCCTAAGGAGCCGGCACCTATCGGACTCCTCCCCTCACTCCGCAGAATCCATTCACGTGGCAATGCATAGGAATCCTGGCCCTCCTGAGCACCTGATGGACGGGCCCTGGCGCAGCGCCATCGCGTTGCCTGTAAACCGACCCGTAAACCGATCGTCGACGTCACTCATTTCATAAACGACAGAAGGAAAGAGAATGCAGGTTGAATATAAGAACATCGACCCCAAACTGGTGGTCAATGAGATCCGTAACGGCCGATCCCTGGAGTCCGTGCAGAAGCTCTTCGGGATCAAATTCAAGAGCGAAGTTCAGGACCTCTACCTTCGTGGCCTCATGGAACTGGGAGAGATTCCGCAAGTGGGGTTTTCCAAGCAGGGAGGAGGTCGACCCGCTCCGGAAGTGGTCGAGCGCCCCTTGGTGAGACGGCGTGAAAAGCCTGTTCCCCAAAAACCTCAGATAATTATTAAAACCAACAATTTCAGAACGATCGGACAGAGCGGCAGTGTGACGCTCAACAAGGCGCTGCTCATCGAACAGCTCGGGTTTGAGGTGGGCGATTCCTTCGAGATCTACCGGGAGGACGATCGAGTCATCCTCAAGAAGACGGATGTGCCGCTCCAGTGACTCCATGCCTGGAAACGCCCGATTTCTTCATCGTTTTCGAGGAAATCCCGCTGACCGCAGGTGAGAGAGCATGTTTCTAATGCTTTCCGCCTTCCGAGCCCCATGGCGGTCCGGATGACCTGACATTTCCGGCGCTCACCACATTTTTCTAAGGCTTGAGGTTCTTGAGAACGTTCAGAAAACGCCAGATGGCTGTCAGATTCGTGCCCACGGCCAGCACGATGAGCACCACGACCAGAACGATATCGTTGATCCAGTGGTCGGAGGGGGAGCCGATCAGACGATTCACGAAGGGGTTGAAGATTCCTGCCAGGGCGATCAGAATGATCCGCTCACCTCTCTGGAACACCCCACCCATGCAGCGCTCACCGAGTCCCTCAGCCCGAGCCCTTGTGTAGCTCACCATGAGCGAACCGAAGAGGATGAGGAGAAAGGTGAGGTAGAATGCCGGAGACGTGCTGCCCTGGCGGTAGAAATAGAACCACACTCCAATATAGATGATGAGCTCGGTATAGCGGTCCAGCACCGAGTCGAGGAAAGCCCCGAACTTGCGGCTTTGGCCCGTGGACCTCGCCAGGCTTCCATCCAGGGTGTCGAGAAGGCCCGTCACCAGGGTCAGCAACCCTCCCACCAGGGGGTAGAAAGCAAAAGCAAACCCGGCGAACAGACTGATCAGGAGACCCAGTATCGACAAGTGATCCGGTTTGATTCCGGAAAAAACCAGCACAGGCACCAGATGACGCTCGAGCAAGCGATAGTAGCCGAACTCCAGGGGGGACCCTTTGAGCATAACCAACCTCTTGCGTGATCAGCGGTCGCTCGCCTCTCAGCGAATTCCCCGTAAACCACTCCCGGGAATAATACTGTGATCGTCGTTCCTCATCCCCACGGAAACAGGGTTTCCGAAAAGATGCGGGCTGTCAGTTTCCCGCCTTCCTTCATGGTCCTCAACACCAGGACCCAAACCAGGCGGCGGCACTCGATGATCCAAACAACCGATGACGAAACGAATGAATTTCAAAGAGACTACCGGCCAATTTCCGCACCATGATCGAGAATATCCGCTGCCATCATGGGGAAATCAAAAAGCCGAACATCCACTTCGCTCCCAGCTGTAACTTCTAGCATATGCGGCTCCAAAATCATATAACCAAACCGGTTCCGGACCTGCTCGAACGTGGTCGTCCCCCTTCTCTCGGCCGGTGCAAAAGTGCTCGTTGTCCTTTTCATATTCAGTTCACCGGTCAGGATACGGCAGGATCCTTCCCGATTTGCGACCCGCTCCCTCAGCACTGCCTTGAAAATCAGAGGCCACGGGCAGGAGAAGCCCTGGGATCTCCACAAAAATGGCTTGATCAGCTCCTCGAAGATGACCCGACCACCCCAGGGGCTTCCCGGGAGAGCGATAAACAACCGGTCGTTTCTGAGACCTGCCAGGGTACCCCCACCCGGGGAGATGCGAACTCTTTCAAAGATCGTCCGGACCCCCAGCTTCTTCCAGACCTCCTGGACGAAATCCTTATCTCCCCTGCCTGTCCCGCCCGTCGTGACATAGAGATCCGCTTCGACATTATCCAGACGTGCCGCGATTTCGGGAGCATCGTCTCCGGATACGCCGAGGTGGAGCGGAATCCCACCGTGCAGCTGAATCAGCCAGGCCAGAAGATGCCGGTTGTTGCTGAAGCTGATTCCTGTCGCGTGAGGGGCGCCCAGTTCCCGAACCTCATCACCTGTGGAGAGGAGGGCTACGCGCGGCTGGGCGGTCACGGGAAGCCGATCGATGCCAAAGGCCGCCACCAAGGCCAATCGGGTGGGTGTCAGAACTTCACCGCCGGCTGCCAGGATTTCCCCACGGAGCGCATCGGAACCCTCTCGGATCAGACCGCTTGCGGGCTTGACAGGATGAGTCAGAATCAAGGCGCCGCCCTCGATTCTGGCTTCTTCCTGGGGCAGAACGGCATCGGCGCCTGGGGGTATGACGGCGCCGGTCATCACTCTGGTGCACCGCCCAGCCTCCAGTTCGGCCGTCGCAATGCATCCAGCGGTAATGGTCCGGGGATTCAGGCGGCACTGAACCGGCTGAGCCTCTGAAGCTTCCGGTGTATCCGCACTCCTGAGTGCGTAGCCGTCCAGCCGAGAACGAGATTCCGCCGGAAGGTTGCCAGGGGCCGCAATATCCACAGCCGCAACACGTCCCAGCGCATCTCCGATCGGGACCACCTCCGGCCGTTGCCGGGGCACTGCGCCCATGATGCGTCGCCACGCCTCCTGCAGCGTGATCACAGTGTACTCCAGTCTTCGGGAGCGTTCACATTGCGGAAGCTCAGCCCATTTGGGTCCACCGCACGCCATTGCTCTTCTTCAAACAGGAGAAGCCGGATCTTCCTGTAAAAGCTGATGACGTTCCTGTGGGGTCCTTCGAGAACGTCTGCTATGGCGGGAATGCAACGCCGGTGATAAAGGGCGAAGAGGGGCTCGTATTTTTCACCCAGGCGCGGCACCACGGCGTCCGCACCGCCTGAGGTCAGGGCCAGCATCCGCTCCAGCATCTCCGGGACAAACAACGGCATATCGGTGGCCCTAACAACCAACCAATCGTTGGGACTGAACAGAAGAGCGGTGTAGATGCCGCCCAACGGGCCCTGAAAGGGAACGATATCTCGAAGCAGCGTCGCGTGCACCGTCCAATAGGGCTTCAGGTCATTGGCGACCACAAAAACGGGGGAACAGCACCCCCCCAGAGCTTCCACGGCACGATCCACCAGCCGCCCGCCTTCAAATATTTCGAGCGCCTTGTTCCTGCCATACCTGACGCTCCTGCCTCCTGCGAGGACCGCTCCCGTGAGCACTCATCTTTCCTTCAGTCGAATTTGAATGTCGATCTTGCCCGGATCCTCCCAACCCCTCAGGCTGGAGAGCATACCGTGGATGCCGCCCACCAGGAAGTCACGGACGAATTCGTTCATGGGAAGCTTCTTGCCGTCCAGGAGCACGATGACCTGGTGAGCCTTTCGGCCCTTGAGGTACCGGGCCTCGATGAAGTCGGCCAGTTCCTCCACCTGGTCGAACCGAAAAACGGGGACATCTGCTTCCACAGCGTCATCGGTCACCAGGGCGATGCGGTTGTCCTCGGGGCGGCAGATGGGCTTCGGTTCAACGGCCTTCCTGAATATCTCGATCTTGGGGAAATGCGAGCGTTTAAAGCCTTCCGTGAGGAGGAGATCTTCCCTCCAGAAGTAGCGACCGACCAGCTCATCCAGACCCATTTCTTCGTCGACGTGTCTGATGCTGGCCACCTGCGACGGAGACGAGATTGCAACAGTGCCGGCCCCGGCCTTCCGATGGCGCCAGGTATCCTTCCCTTCACGATCCATCTCAAAACCGTGGACATCGTGCTTGATGGTTCCGATACGGTAACCTCTCCGGCCGAGCGCCGGGATGAGCTTCTCCAGATGTGTGGTCTTTCCCGAATTGGATGCCCCAACGATACAAAGAATGGGCAGCATGTATCTCATCCTTTCCCCGTCTCCAAGCGACGTCTTCTTCAGTAACTTAGATAGACGGACTTGAGCTCCGTGAATTCCTCGAGCCCGTAGCCCGACTTCTCGCGCCCGAGTCCGCTTTCCTTCACTCCCCCAAAAGGCACCTCGGCGTAGGCTTGGTGAATGCGGTTCACCCAGATGCTTCCCACCTCCAGTCTGCCGACCAGATCCAGCGCAAGTGCCAGATCCCTGGTAAAGATGTATCCTGCAAGCCCAAATGGTGAGGCGTTGGCATCGTCAATGGCATCGCCCGGATCATTGAACGGTATCACGACGACCACCGGCCCGAAGACTTCCTCCAGCCGGATGCCGGTCGCTCGGCGCGGATCGACCAGGACCGTGGGAGGATAGAAGAATCCTGAAGTCCGGGATCGAGCGTCACCTCCCCCGGTGAGCAACCGCGCTCCCTCACGGAGCGCCCGCTGGACCTGGCTTTCCACCCTGGCCAGGATTTCGGCATTATTGAGGGGCCCCAAATCGGTTTCGGAATCCTGGGCATGCCCGACTCTCAGGGCTTCCGAATGCCGAATGAGCTCCTCGAGAAAATCGTCGAAGATCTCCCGAGCCACATAGATTCGGCTGATACGGTAGCAGTACTGGCCGCTGTTCTTGTAACACTGGGCAATGAGCTGGGGCATAAGGGCCTGCCAGGGTGCATCCCTGCAGACTATGGCAGGACAGTTGCCGCCCAGCTCCAGAACCACCCTCTTGACCTTCTCGGCGCACGCCCTCTGGATTTCCTTGCCCACTGCCGTGCTGCCCGTGAAGGTGACCATCCGTGGAATCGGATGCATCACAGCCTCTCGCCCCGTAACGGGACCATCACCCACCAACACGTTGAACACCCCGGGTGGCAGGCCGGCCTCGACAGCCAGCCGGGCGACCTCAAGCGTGCTGGCAGGCGTATGCTCATCCGGCTTGGCCACTACTGAACAGCCCACGGCCAATGCCGGCGCCACCTTGGCCGTCAGCGTCGACAGGGGATAGTTGAAGGGGGTGATGGCCACGACCACGCCGACGGGCTCGCGCAGAATCATCACCTGCTCGCGAGCCATTCCGAGAAGCGGGATCCGACCACTCAGTCGAGAGGCCTCTTCGGCGAAAAAATCGAAAAGAGAAGCCGCGCTCAGCACCTCATCGCGGGCGGCGCTCAGGGTCTTTCCCACCTCCCGGGAAAGAAGCTGCGAGAGCTGGTCGGCGGTGCGGCGCATGGTATCAGCCACAGCCCTCAGAACACCGGCCCTCTGGTGAGCCGAAAAAGATCGCCATGCAGCGAGAGCCATCTGACTGCTTTCCATGGCCAGGCTCACCAGCTCCGCATCTGCTCCCTCGAGCTCGGCATAAGCTTCCCCGGAGCAAGGATCGATCAGAGGGTACCGAACCGTACCTTCTCGCTCCTCACCATGTATCCAGCATCGGTAAACCCTCAAATCCCTCCTCTCCGCTCCCCCGATTCGGTTCAAAAGCGTATCCAAAAACTCCTCAAGTCCGTCATTGAGCCCGATTGACGGCGAGTGGCACCGCTACAACTTTCTGACACGCCCCAGAGCATAATCCTTGAGACGACCGGGCACTATGTCACAAGGCTCGAGCCGCTGTCAAATTCGGCGGTCTCGGACCTGCCATCCAATTTCTTGCCACTGGGCATGAGCCGCACACCCCGTTGCCATTCCCCGGCTCCTCCCCTTCAACTACGGTTGCAGGATGCCGAGAATCTTCTCCATTTCTGCGTTGAGGCGAAGGTTCTCGTCGGCGACGGCATCCAGAATCCTGCCCACTTCATGCTGTCCCAGAGCCCGCGCCCGATCACCCCATTGCCGATAGGACCTGGCGTGCTCCTCATTATGATGCACCCAGTGCTGAACCATCTTCAGCAGCTTTTCCTGCTCCGTCGGAGCTCCACCCGGCGCATCACACTCACTGGAGGCATGATGGTGGTGATGGGAATGGTGTTCATGGCCGTGTGCGTCATGGTGCTCATGGTGCTCATGGTGATGATGATGGCTCTCGCCGTGAGCATGAACATGGTGCTCATGTGCGTGGTCATGATCGTGATCGTCGTCGTGATGATGGTGCACCATGGTCTAAAACCCCTCCTCGCAATTGACCCTCAAGCGTCCCGTGTGATAGCTTGCATGGCCGTAAAGAAAGGTGAACAGATGATCCCCTATCCAAAAATCGATCCCGAGTTGATATCCATAGGCCCCGTCAAAATCCGGTGGTACGGACTGATGTATGTTCTCGGGTTTCTCGGGGCGTACCTGCTGATCCCCAGGCAGAAGCGCTCCCGAGAGATCGGGCTGCAGGGGACGGTAGCCCAGGACTTCATCTTCTACCTTGCCATCGGTCTGATTGTGGGAGCCCGCCTGGGTTACGTCGCATTCTACCAATACAGCAATTATTGGCACTATCTTCAAAACCCGTTGGAGATTGTAGCCACCTGGCATGGCGGCATGTCCTTTCATGGGGGATTTGTAGGTGCCGTCTTTGCAGGCTGGCTCTTTGCCCGCCGTAGAAAGATGCCTTTCTGGGCCATCGCGGACAGTGCGGTGGTGACAGCCCCCATCGGCCTGGGACTGGGCCGGGTGGGCAACTTCATCAACGGTGAGCTCTTCGGTCGCCCAAGCGATGTGCCCTGGGCCATGGTGTTTCCGGATGGCGGCCCCCTGCCACGCCATCCCTCGCAGCTCTATGAAGCTGCGCTCGAAGGGTTGATTCTCTTTATCCTGTTATGGCTCCTGCGTCAAAGGAGTTTCCGGGATGGGATGATGGTCGTTTTCTTCGTCCTGTTCTATGGGATCTTTCGATTCATGGTGGAATTCGTCCGCGAGCCCGATGCGCAGATCGGCCTCCTGTTGGGCTATTTCACCATGGGCCAGATGCTGTGCCTCGGCATGATCGTGAGTGCCGGCCTGCTGGCTCTGCTGCTGCCGGGGACGGGACGACAGGCAGTCCCCAAGATCGACAGGGCCGGTGCGAAGCGAAAATAGTTACGGGAAACCTCTGACACACCCATGAGAAACCCGCCGATCGCAGCATTCGGTTTTACTGCCAGCCATATCTCAAGGGGAGCCAAGGCATGAGCTCTGAACCCTCACCAACTGTTTCCCTTCCCATTGAGGATCATTCCCCTCGCCCGTGGCGCTCCACTTATGAGGGGAGAAAGACATCAGCATCCAAAGCCCTCAAAGCCATCAGGCTCGGCAACCGAGTCTTCATCGGCTCGGGTTGTGGTGAGCCCCAGGAGCTGACCCGCGCCTTGGAAGAGGTCATTCCCATGCTGGCGGACCTCGAAATCCTCCACATTCTGAGCGTCGGAAAAACCCGTTACACCGACGCCAGCTTCTTTGAAAAATGCCGGTTGAAATCGTTCTTCGTGGCTGCCGCCAGTCGGGAAGCCGTAGCTGAGGGTCGTGCGGACTACACGCCCATCAACCTCGCCGATGTGCCGGAGCTCTTTCGAAGTGGAGCCATGCCCATCGACGTGGCGCTCATCCAGGTTTCTCCTCCCGACAGGCATGGCTTCTGCAGTTTGGGGGTTTCGGTGGACATCGTCCGGGCCGCCACGGAGAGCGCCAAACACGTCATTGCACAAGTGAACCCCCAGATGCCCAGAACTCTCGGGGATTCATTCCTGCACGTCCGCAACATCGATGCTTTTGTGGAATTCGATGAACCCCTTCTCGAGGTGCCGCCCTCTCTCCCGAATCCCATTTCCGACGAAATCGGCAAGAATGTGGCCAAGCTCGTGGAAGACGGCTCGACCATTCGCGTCGGTGTCGGGAGCATTCCCACTGCCGTGCTTCACGCCATGGAGGACAAGAAACATCTGGGCGTCCACGCAGACATGCTCACCGACGCCTACCTGCAGCTGGTAAAGAAGGGGGTCGTCACCGGCGCCCGTAAGACACTCCACCCCGGAAAGATCGTGACCAGCTTCTGCCTCGGAACGCGGGAGCTGTACGATTTCGTTCACAACAATCCCATGGTGGCTTTCTATCCTGTGGAATACACCAACAACTACCTGGTCATCTCGGAAAACGACCGGATGGTCTCCATCAATTCGGCCCTGGAAGTGGACCTCTCAGGGCAGGTCTGTGCGGACTCGGTGGGCTACGAAATCTACAGCGGCGTCGGCGGCGCCATCGACTTTCTGCGCGGCGCTCGCTACTCGCGGGGAGGCAAGGCCATTGTCGTGCTTCCCTCGGTCACCCCGGACGGAAGCAGGTCGCGCATCATGCCCTCCCTGTCCGAAGGTGGCGGGGTCGTGACGACACGCGGCGGCGTTCAGTACGTGGTGACCGAATACGGCATTGCACAACTCCATGGGAAAAGCATTCGCGAGCGGGCTCTTGCCCTCATCGAAATCGCTCATCCCGAATTCAGGGAGGAGCTTCTGAAAGCTGCGCAGGAGTTGAATTACCTCCGAAGAGCTGTGGTGACCGCTGGAGGCCCCATGGCCATTTACCCCTCGCATTTGGAGGTGATTCAGGTTTTCAAGGACAATACCCGCGTTCTTTTCCGACCGGCAAAGGCAACCGACGAGCGGGCTCTCAAGGAGTTCTTCTATTCGCTTCCCAAGGAACAATCCTACGTCCGTTTCCTTTCCACCATGAAGGTCTTCCCTCACTACGACGTCCACCGCATGGTGCATATTGACTACCATCGCGTCATGACCGTCCTGGGGGTAATCGGGGAGCTCGAAACGGAGCGCATTGTCGCGGTGGCTCAGTACGTGCTCAATGAAGAGGACATGTCGGCCGAAATCGATTTTGCCGTGCAACCGGAGTACGGCCGGAAGGGAATCGCAAGCTTCCTGCTCCACCACATCGTCTCCATTGCAAAAGACAAATGCATCCATACCCTCAAAGCGTACATCACCCCGGGCAACGAGCGTGTCTTTGGTGTGTTTCAGAAGCTCGGCTACGTTGTCGAAAGCTCCCTGGTCGAGGGCATCCATGAAATACGACTTCACACCGGCCAGCTGGCTGACGTCTGTCTCATGGAGCCCAGTGCGTAATCTTGCCCGCCACTCGGGCAGCCCCCAGCAGAAAGGTTACGAAGAGCAGGACGATCCCAGGATGTGAAAGCCGAGCTACAAGCTGGCCAAAAGGTTCGAAGAGTTGGCGGCACAACACGGTGGAGTGAACTGCGCGGATGTTGCCCGGATGGACTGGGGGGACAAAGAAGCCTGCGGATCTTCCATTCGGAACCGGAGAGCCGCAGGAAGCATGGCATCCGGCTCGTTGGCGATACCGCCCACGCGCTGGGAGTGATCCTCGAAGAAGAAGGCCTTGACTAGCCCCATTTCCCAATTATGACCATCAATCGGGGGCGTGGACAGCGCACTCGCTGCAGCACCACGCCCCGGACAATCTTCGCTCAATCCCCCTCCTCCTATTCGAGAAGGTGAGTCACTGAATCGTAATGTTCTGAAAAGACCGGGCCACGCCCCTTGAACATATTGACATGGGTCAGAACGTATTCGGCTATGATCTGACGGTCCGAGGAGCTGAATCCGTTGAAAAGAGCGAACATTTCCCTTTCACCTGGCGCGGACTCCATTTCCTCCCATATTTTCGCTGGGTCGCCCGCTCTCGACCCTGCACCCTCCTTCTGGAGGGTTTCCATCTTCTGTCGGGCACTATCCAGAACACCGTCAAGCTCTGCCTTCATGCGGTTGATCTCATCGCGAAATTCATCCAGGGAACGGCATGATGCCACAACATCGTCCCCTTCTCCACGTACATCCCCCTGGAGCCTGAGCCGCACGGTGCACACGGCGTCAAGACCAGGCTGAACGTCAAGTATCCAATCTCTCGCCATATCGTCTTCCTTTTCTCGGGGATTCCATTCGCTCGGTCCCGTTGGAGCCCCCGCGGGCTCATCGTGATGCAGCCGCCCCCCTGGCAGGAGGAGGCCATCCGCACTTCGGATGATTGACGCTGTATGGAACATGCTGAAGATCGACTCGCAGATCTTTGGCCGCCTGCCACACGAGCCGACTTCCCTGTAGCCTGTCCTGATCGTCCAAAACGATGAAATGCAGTGCAGTCGGATAACGCGCCATGAATGCAAGTCCAGCCGCGCCGTCACAGACCAGCACTTCCCAGCCGGGCATGTGCATTTCACCCACGCTGATCAGCACCGTTTCCGGGCCTGCCGAAACATCCCCCTGAGAGATGATGCGGTGAGGGATGAAGCTGGACTGGGAAAAGGTCCACAGCATCTGGTCCAGATGCTGTGCCGCCAGGGTCGAATCCGTCACCACCTGGGTCTTCTTTCCGGACTCATAGAAGAACTCCACCCACTGGCACAACAGGGCCCGCTGCTCGGCGGCCTTGGTCTCCAGAAAATACAGCATGCGCTTGTGCTTTCAGCAGGTCAGATGAAAGGCCCCCGCAACCTTGCGACCGGCCTCCCAGAAGCGATTGAACGAATGGATGGCTTCCTCGGTGGGCTCCTCGATGAGCCGGATCTTCATATCGGCGAGCACCTGCCGCAATTCCTCAGCGACATTCATCCTTCCCGGGGACCCCATTCCGACCACGAGAATATCGGGCTTCGCCGAGAGGACGTCCTCCATATCCGCCACATCGGCCCAATGCCCTTCACGACGCCACCAGTTGGCCACCACTTCTCCATCGATGATCTTCAGGTCGCTCTGGTACTGGCGCCCATCGATGGTCATGCTGCCAAAACGATAGTGCTCGATCATCAAAGCCCCTTTCGGCCCCGGGCAGAGGTTTCCCTAACGCTCCTCTCCCCAGAGAAACAACCCGGTTTCTTCATCCATACTGCGACGCAGCGGCGTTTCGGTCAGAAACTCCCTAACCGTGAATTCACAGGCGAAGACCTCAGTGCCTTCGGCAAGGTGCCCGCCAAACGCCCGCCCACTCTCGTCTCCGAGAACCACGTGCGCGTGGACGAAGGCTGCCCCGTCTTTGAGCGATACATTTCCCACCAAAGATAAGATCTCCAGGTGGCTGCTCAAGTGAACAAACGTATACTTCTTCTCAGCCTGATCGTAGTAGCCGATGCGAGCGCAAGCGACGGCTCCGATGGCCGAAAGTTCTCCCTGAGCTATCTCCAGCCCGCTGCAAATCCTCTGCAGAGATGACAGCAGATCATCTCCTTTCTCCAGCCTCCCCATAATGGTCCTGCCCGGGGTGAATGTGCGATGCATCACCATGCCTCCTTTTCCGACCCACTGCAGTCGTGATCGCGAACGCTCTTGTTCCGTTGCTCCCTCCTCATTATGATCATCCTCGCATGAAAGGCAAATTTTGCTTTTCCTTGCGAAAACCCTTGGCTATCATGCGTCGACTCGTGAAGAGTTTTGCCAAACCCGAGACCGCTTTGCCGACAGGAGCCTGACCCGCAGCATGATCGAACATTTTCCTTTCTCAGCCATCGTGGGCCAGGACCTGATGAAACGCGCCCTGCTTCTGAACGTCATCGACCCAACCATCGGAGGGGTACTGATCAAGGGTGAACGGGGAACGGCCAAGTCCACGGGAGTCCGCGCTCTCATCGGTCTCCTTCCCACGATCCGCGTCGTTTCCGGATGTGCATTCCAGTGTGATCCGGACGATCCCGGTGCGTTTTGCCCCTATTGCAGTGAGAAGCATCAGAGTCGGCAGCCCCTTGAGGTGAAGGAGCGCAGCATCCGGCTGGTCAACCTCCCCATTGGAACGACCGAAGATCGGCTCCTGGGAACCATTGACATCGAGAAGGCGCTCAAGAGCGGGCAGAAGGCGTTTGAGCCGGGGCTTCTGGCCGAAGCCCACCGCGGCATCCTGTACGTCGATGAAGTGAACCTGCTCAACGATCAGATTGTGGACCTCTTTCTGGATGCAGCAGCATCGGGTCTCAACCAGGTGGAGCGCGAAGGGATCAGTTTCTCCCATGCCAGCCGCTTCGTGCTTGTCGGAACCATGAATCCGGAGGAGGGGGACCTGCGCCCGCAGCTCCTGGACCGTTTCGGCCTTTCGGTGAACATCGAAGGCATCCATTCCCTTCCTGAACGCGTGGAGATCATCAAGCGTCGGCTCGCGTTCGAACAGAATCCGAGTGAATTCCGAGCCCGTTGGGCCGTTAAGGACGCCGAACTGGCCGAGGGTCTCGTGACGGCCAAGGAGTCCCTTCCTCAGGTGGCCCTCAGCGAAGTTATCCTCGAAACGGCCGCGAAGTTGGCCGTGGCCATGGAAACGGACGGTCACCGGGCGGATATTGTGATGATGAAGGCGGCTCGAGCCAATGCAGCCTTCGAAGGGAGACGGCGTGTGACGGCGGAGGATCTTCAGCTGGCCGCACGTCTCGCGCTGCCCCATCGGATCAAGAAATCGCCCCTTCGCAAGGCTGAGCTCAACCAGGACAAGCTTCAAGAGATCCTGAACCAGAGCTCTCCCGCCGAAGGCGCGGAAGAGGACTGGTCTCCCGTTCATCAAAATCAGCCAAAGGTTGTTTCCAAGACCATGGCTTACCAATCCCCCATTGAATCGGTGACACACCTGTGCCCCGGGAGTCGCATGCTGCGCCCCGACATTCCCTGGTACAAGATCATGGCCGGCACACATCCCGGGAGGAGGTTCGTAGTCCCGGACCCTCAGCGGGGCGGGACCGTCCACGGAAGCCGCATGCCCCGTCCGGGAGATGCCATCGACGACCTTTCGATCGCCGCGACCCTCCGCGCGGCTGCGCCTCGCCAAAACGGGTCGCTGGGGCAGCAGGCCCTGCGCATCCTGGCGGACGACCTCAGGCTGCGGAAACGGTCACGCAAGACCGGGCTTTCCCTCATGATGATCGTGGACTCGAGCGCCTCCATGCGCACCAACGACCGCATGTCGGTCACCAAGGGAATCATCGAGGCGCTTTTTCACGACATGTATCTTCGGCGGGACAAGCTGGGGATCATCACCTTCCGCCACACCAGCGCCGAGGTGATTCTGCCGCTGAGCCAGAACATCCGAGACGCGGCCCAAGGCATCGAACGCCTTCCCGTGGGCGGCAGAACACCCCTTGCGGCGGGTCTGGACCTGGGGATCAGACTGCTGACCCAGGAAAGGCGCAAGAATCCTGAGACGCTTCCCGTCATGCTCATCTTCTCCGACGGCCGCCCCAACATCAGCTGTTTCGGCGGGGACCCCCTCGAAGAGGCACTGTTTTATGCCGAGGAAGTCAGGCGCCAGTCCATCCAGGCCATCCTGGTGGACACCGAATTCAATCCCATGGCCGTCGGCTACGGCTACGAGATCACCCAGCGCATGGCCGGCACCTATCTCACCATGGACCAGCTGTATCGGAAGTAACGAGTCGAGCACGCGGTCCACCCTAAAGGCTTCCCTCCACCTGCCCGGTCAGACAGCCTGGCCGGCGGCATAGCCGGAGGCCCATGCCCAATGGAGGTTGTATCCCCCCAGCTGCCCCGTAACGTCCATGACCTCTCCCGTGAAGAACAGCCCCGGGACCTTCCTGCATTCCATGGTCCTGGATGAAAGCTCGCGGGTGTCGACCCCTCCCAGCGTCACTTCAGCCCTGTTGAATCCCTCGGTGCCGGCCGGCCTGATTTCCCAGTGATGCACATGGCGGACGATACCCTCCATTTCCTTCCTCGTGTATTGACACAGCGGCTTCGATCTGCAGTGCAGGCCGCACCAGAGTCTGGCCAAACGGTCGGGAAGGAACCGACCGAGAAGATTTGCAAGGTGCATTCTGCTTGTGCGTCTTTCAGAAAGAATGGAAAACAGGTCCACCCCGGGCAGGAGGTCCATCTCGATGGAAGATTTCCCGTCCCAGTAGGATGAGAGCTGGAGAGCCGCCGGGCCGCTGAGCCCCCTGTGGGTGAACAGCACATCTCCCGAGAACCGGGCCCCCCCGCTCGCCACCGTCGCCCGTATCGATATGCCGCTCAGCGCAGAAAACTGTTCCACATCCTTGCTGCCGAACCTGAATGGAGTCAGCGCAGGCCGGAGAGGTGTAACCTTGATGCCGAGCTTTCCAGCCAGAGCGTGTCCGAAGTTGGTTGCCCCAAGCCCCGGCCAGGACAAACCGCCGGTAGCGATGACCAGCGACCGGCAGTGAAAAACACCCTGGTCACTTTCGACAGTGAACCGCACACTGTGCTGGTCACCCAGGCTATGGATTTCCAGGATGTTGCACTTCAGGATGAATCGGACCGAGGCTCCGTCGCATTCCGCCTTCAGCATGGTGACGATCTGCCGTGAGCTCCAGTTGCAGAAGAGCTGGCCATCATCCCTCTCGTGGTAAGCGATGCCATGCTTCTCCATGAGGGCCACGAAGTCCTCCGGCCTGTACCGAGAAAGGGCGGACAGCAAAAACTGCGGGTTCCCCGAGATGTAGTTGTCTTTGGAGACGGTTCGATTGGTGAAATTGCAGCGCCCTCCCCCCGAAGCCAGGAGCTTTCTTCCGATCTCCGATGCGTGATCCAGGACGAGCACCGACCGCCCCCGGCGCCCCGCCTCCATGGCACACATGAGGCCCGAAGCTCCCGCTCCGATGATGATGACGTCGGCCGTCATGGGGCTCGCCGGGAATTGGCTGGTCGACCAATCGGCAGGTGGTGGCTGGGGCGCTTCAGGGTTAGCTTGATCTCGCTCTCCTTAGTTCAGGCCAACACAATAGAGTGTCCACCTCTCGAGTCGTCATTCCGGCAGTCTTCTGGCCGGAATCCACAAAAAAGCTGGATGCCGGCTTAAAGATTGCCGGCATGACGAGCGGCGAAATGGACATCTTTTTCTGTGGAGGTGTACTTATAGTTACTTAGAGGTGGCCGAAGCCATGCTGCCCTCAATTTCGTCCCTTTTGTCCCTAAACCTTGCCCCTTCAGTCCCTTTTCCACTCAGCGCTGCGGACGGTAGCCGAAATCCTCCCTGGCCCGAGGATCCTTGCGCCAGTTTTTCTGGACCCGGACGAAAAGCCCCAGAAAAATGTGGCATCCGAGCAGGGCTTCGATGTCCATGCGGGCCTGCTTTCCGATCTCTTTCAGCATCTGGCCTTTCTTCCCGATGAGAATCCCCTTCTGGGAATCACGCTCCACGTGGATCGTGGCTTCGATCTCGATGCGGCGCCGGTCGGCATCCTCGGCAAACCGGTCGACCGTGACCGCCACGGCGTAGGGGATTTCCTGGCGAACCAGGTGAAAAACCTTCTCGCGGATGAGCTCCGCAACCAGGAAGCGTTCGGGCTGGTCCGTGAGGTAGTCTTCGGGATAATACCGCGGCCCTTCGGGAAGGAGCTCCACCAGCTCATCCAGCAGCAGGTTCACCCCGTCTCCCGTCAGAGCGGAAATGGGAACGATGGCATGGGAGACCCACTTTTCCCCCAATTCCTGGAGCATCGGCAGCAGATCGCCCTTGTTTCGAACCAGGTCCACTTTGTTCAAGGCCATTACAAGGGGTGTTCCGATCTCGGCCACCCTCTCGTGGATCAGTTCGTCGATCCCCCTTTGGGACGAGGTCGCATCAACGATCATGCAGATGACGTCGACTTCTCCCAAAGTCCCCATCGCCACTTCGACCATGATCTTGTTGAAGGCGTCTCGCGCCTTGTGAATCCCCGGAGTGTCGACCAGAATGATCTGACAATCAGGCCGGTTCAGGATCCCGGAGATCCGGTTTCGAGTGGTCTGAGGCTTGGGAGCCGTAATGGAGACCTTTTCCTTGAGGAGCTGATTGAGAAGGGTGGATTTCCCTACATTAGGGGCCCCGATCAGGGCCACATACCCCGATCTGAAGGGCTTCTGCAATTCATCGGCTTTCATGGGCTTCCACCTCTTCAGCAAGGTCCACCGTTCCGTGGGGAACCGTATGTTCCTCGCCACTCACCGTAAAGATTTCCACCCGGCCCGGAGACCAGTCGGCCATCTGCTCAATATCAACGTCTCTGCATCCCCAGAGCCCCTGCCAGTGCTTCAGGTTCTCCCCGGCCGGCCCCAATACTTCGCTCAGAGCTTCCTTTGCAACCCGCAGAACAATACGCTCCCCTTGAAACCTCCCATTCCGGGCAAGACACCATCCGTCGACACGGGAGCGCCACCACCGGACCTTTACCAGGTACCCGAAAGCCGGGTGAAAGGGACCCGCCACGATCACCCCCGGCTTCAGCAGCTCCGGGTCCGGGTGCAGCCCCATCCGGATGACCGGAATCCCCTCACCGAACAGCCTGTCATAAGCAACAGAACACCACTCAACAGCCTCATCAAGGCTCAGCGGACGATATTCACCCGTGGCAAGCCAGCGGGCCAGGACCGTATTCACAAGGACAACCGTCGGATAGATCCGGACGAAATCCGGGGAAAGAGCCATGACGCCGCTCACGGACTCCAGAAACCGGTCTCGGTTGTCCCCCGGCAGTCCCGGCATGAGCTGCAGCCCGAGCCGCCATCCTCTCCCGCGCACCAGGCGAGTCGCGGAAACCACGGTCTTAGCAGTATAACCCCGTCCAGAACATCTCAGGACTTCATCCGAAAGACTCTGCACCCCGAGCTCCACCGTCCGGATGGGATGGCGGGCCAGGATGCTGCAAATTTCCGGAGACAGGGCGTCAGGTCGCGTGGAAAACCTGATGCCCGAAAACAAGCCCTCCTCGATGAACGGCACGGCTTCATCGAGGAGGACCTCGAGCCTCTCCGGGGGCAGAGCCGTGAAGGTTCCCCCATAGAAGGCCAGCTCTCCCGGGATTCCCTGTCGCCTTGCATCAGCAGCCAGTCCCGCGATTCGATCCCGTACCAGGTTGAGAGCTTCCTTGGAGTCCGGAGAGGGAATTGCTGTTGCCGTATTCGCACGCTGGTTGCAGTACACGCACTGGCAGGGACAGCCCCATTGGGAAAGGAAGACCGGATAGATTCTCATTCGTCCTGAAGCGTTTCGCCCCATGGATCAGAAGATACTCCTTGCCCCCCGCCGCTCATCTCGGCGCGAGGATCCGCCGACTCTCACGATGCCGGCTTTCCCTGATACTCCAGTAACTGCTCCAGCTTCTCGAGAGCTTTGCCCGAAGCCAGAGCCGTTCGCGCCAGTTCAACGCCGTGGGCCGGGTCCCTGGCAACCTCGGAGATGTAGAGGGCCGAAGCGGCGTTGATGCAGAAGAAATCCGCAAGCGGGGTATCATACCGCCCGCGAAGCACCTCCATGATGGCCTCTGCGTTTTCCCGCGCAGTGCCACGGCTGGCGATGTGCTCAAAGGCCACACGCTTCACCCCGAAGTCCTCCGGACCCACTTCGTAGGTGTCGACTTTGCCGTTTCGCAGCTCCGTCACGCGAGTCGCACCGGCCAGCGAGTATTCGTCCATCCCGAGCTCACGACTCATGCCATCGGCCATCCCGAACGGCGCGAGCGCTCCCTTCACCCCGATCTCTCCGAGCACCGCGATGAGCTGGTCGCACACCTGGGGCGAGTAGGCGCCGATGACAATATGGCTGGTCTCCTCACAGGGGCGGGTGAGAGGCCCGATGATGTTGAAAGCCGAGGTGAAGCGCATAGATCGAATGAGTCGGGCCCATCCTGCCTGGAGAAAGGCTTCGCCGGGAAGATAACAGAAGCCGTTCTTCCGGAGGCAGGCTTCGGCCCGGGAGAGTGGCGAGCCGAGATCTACTCCGAAAATCTCAAAAATATCCGAGGCCCCTGAGACCCCGGTCACCAACCGGGCTCCCTTCTTGGCAACCGGCAGTCCGCAACCGGCGGCGATGAGCGACGCGGGCGTCGAGCAGTTGACCGTCTTCAGAGGATCCGAACCCGTGCCCACAATGTCGCAGACCGTGCCCTGAAGCTCAGTCCGGATCTTGGCGGTATCGTAGCGGTCCAGGGCATCCCAGGCACCCGACAGCTCCTCGGTCGTGGGCCCCCTGGTGATGTGAGCCATGAGGAATGCTCCCTGCTGCAATTCCGGCTGCTCATTCAGAATCACCTGGCGATACGCCTCGCAGGATTCCTCCCGGGTCATCGGCTTGCCTGCAGCCACTGCGCAGATCAGCCGACCGAATTCACGCAATTGCATCTCATCCGTCAAGATCCACCCTCCCTCATTCCAGCAGCGACCACTCGGTCCTTCCCCAATGAACCGGTCCATCCATTGCGTCAGGCCGCCCGATGGAGATCGACCACATATTTGAGGACGCCCCCGGCCAGGATCGCCGAAAGCGCATCCGGCACCCCTTCAAGGCCTATGATCTCCTCGATGAGCCACTCCACACAATCACGATGAGCATCGAGGATGAGCAATGCCCGCAGCATCTGTCCCCGGGTGCATCCGTAAGCCCCTGAAACCTGGATTTCCCTGTAGTGAAGCTCGTTCAACAATGAAACAGGAACCGATTCCGAGCCGGCAAGACCGCTGAAGAGACAGAAACGCCCACCGCTTCGGATACGGGGCACACCCTCCAGCAGAGTGGAGACAGAGGGCGCGGCGTTCACCACCACATCCCAAGGACCGCTGCCCGGGGAATCAGAGGCTTCCATACCGCTCCTGAGGCGAAACATCCGACTTCTTTCGAGCTTGGTGCGGTCCGGATCGACGATCAAGGGACGAGCTTGAGCCGCGAGCGCGGCCAGCCCCATGAGTAATCCAACCGGTCCCGCGCCCATGATCAAAATCTGCTCGCGAGGCGCCAGGGCGACCCGATCCAGGGCGTTGAGGGTACAGGCAAGAGGTTCCGTGAGTGCCGCAAACCGCCCGTCAAGGGTGGCCGGCACAGGAACCAGACTGGCCCTGGGAACGGCAACGAGCTCCGCCAGTCCGCCATCCCGATGGAAACCCATGATCCGCATGGCCCGGCAAAGGTTCTCTCTCCCAGCTCTGCAGACATCACACTGACCACAGGAGGTCCCCGGCCACACCACAAATCGGCCCGGATTCCCCGGCAAGACCCCGCATACCTCGTGCCCGGGGATTCGCGGAAGCGTGAGATCCCGGTGGCCCTGATGCCACATCTTGGCGTCGGTCCGGCACAAGGCGCAGTGAGTGGTCTTGAGCAGAACCTCCCCTTCCCGGGGCGCGGGAACCGGGGTCTCACACAGCTCCAGGTCCTCCGCTCGTCGGAGCAGCAACGACTTCATCTTCACAGCAGGTTCTGTCGGGCGGCGTCAGTCGTTCGTGCATAGCGGTTGATGGTCAACCGATGGTCACGGATGATCTCGCGCGCCTGGTCGGGTGCAAAGCCCCCTTCGAGGTAGGACTTGAGGAATCGAGCGTCATTCAGCAGCGACAAAACGTAAGACATGTGCCCCGAGCAGCCCGTGTCGTCCAGTTCATGAAGCGAATCGACATACCGATCGGCCAGCACCCACAATCTGCGATGGACCACTGGGCCCGCTTCACCGCAACGCTTCATGGAATAGAGCCTCCGGCAACTGAAGGGCCTCGATGAGTAAACGGCGCAAAGTTTGTCAGAAAGCAGAAAAGCGCAACGTGCATAGCGTGATTGCCCCTTGACCTTCCGGTTCTCTTTGAGGCGACGCTTCAGTTCTTTTTGAAGCGGCAAGGGCTGCCTCCGAACGGCATCCTGAAGAAAAAGTCCCTCCAGCGTTGTCATGCCGACGTCGCCCACATTGGTGCAGCAGTCCGCACACCCGGGCTCACAGACGGCACCCGATCGGAATGGAGCGCTTTCCACCTCGAATGCGGCATAGATTTCGAGCAGTCGCTTTCGCTTCTCCCTCAGGTCCAACAAAGGGTCACTCCTCCGCGAAGGATCCAGAATCCACGCATGAGCTCACTCCAGCTTGCGCTGCTTGCGCACGCGCTCGATCTCACGGTTTTCCTCTTTTCGCTTGATGCTCTCCCGCTTGTCGTAGGCCTTCTTCCCGCGTGCCAGAGCCAGTTCGACCTTGGCCAATCCCTTGGTGAAGTAGATCTTGAGGGGGATAAGGGAGAAACCTTTCTCCTGGGTCTTGCCCAGTATCCGCTTGATCTCATAATTGTGGAGCAGCAGCTTGCGCACGCGCTCGGGATCGTGGTTGTCATAGGTGGCGTGAGTGTATGGGCTGATGTGAAGGCCGTAGAGGAACACTTCTCCCTTCTTGACTTTGGCGTAGCTGTCCTTGAGATTGGCGCGTCCGTCCCGCAGAGACTTCACCTCGGTCCCCACGAGGACCATGCCCGCCTCGAAAGTCTCCAGGATTTCATAATCGTGGTAGGCCTTCTTGTTTTGACAGACGAGCCGCTGCCCATCAGGGGAGGTACCCTTCGTTGCTTTCTTCTGCATCTTCAGACCCATGACTCCCACCCTCAAAGATCGCGCTTGGCCCGGGGCAGGGCCGGCCGAGCGACGAGCGCACTCGGATCAAATATCTGGAACTCCTCAGGAAACTTCTTCATCATCATCTCATGCAGATGATCTCCGATCTCCTCCGCCGTACTGATCTGCAGAGCCTTCTTGACGAACTTGCGGCAGTCCTTCATGAACGAGCGGCTGATCAGATTCTTCACCCTGGGAACCGCCTGGGGATTCATGCTCAGCCGGTCAAACTCCAACCCCAGCAGGACGGGAGTGTACACGGGCTCAGCCGCCATCTCACCACAGATGCTCACCTCTATTCCGGCCTTGTGACCCGCATCCACCGTCTGCTTGATGAACCGCAGCACGCCGGGGTGGAGGGGCTCGTAAAGGTAAGCCACATGTTCATTCCCGCGATCGATGGCCAGGCTGTACTGAATGAGATCGTTGGTCCCTACACTGAAAAAACCCACCTCCCGCGCCAGCAGATCCGCTATGGCGACCGCCGAGGGCACTTCAATCATGACTCCCACACGCATCTTTTCATCAAAGGGTATCCGCCTCGAGATCAGCTCTTCTCTCACCTCCTTGAGAATGCGCTTGGCATCCAACAGCTCCGCAATCCCCGAGACCAGCGGAAACATGAGACGGATGTTCCTGGTCGAGGCGCTGGCCCGCAATATGGCCCGCAGTTGGGACCTGAACAGTTCAACATAACGTAAGCACAGACGAATGGAACGTAACCCCAGGGCCGGGTTCGCCTCCTCCAGGCGCGGGTACCAGGCAGCCAGTTTATCGGCACCGAGATCCAGGGTTCGCATGGTCACCGGCTGGGGCGCCATGAGCTCAGCCAGTTCCCTGTATTCGTGATAAAGGGTTTCCTCGTCAGGCATCTCCTTCCGGTTCATGAAGAAGAACTCGGTCCGATAGAGCCCCACTCCTTCGGCGCCGTTGTCCTTCGCCGCCACCACCTCTTCCAGGACCTCGATGTTGGCTTCCACCCCCACGTGCTGCCCGTCCCGGGTCAGGGCAGGCAGGTGCGCCTTGCGGTTGATCTCCTTGACGTAGGTCTCGATCTCGTCCTGGCGCTCGTAGTAGTAGCTGATCTCCTTTTCGGTCGGATTCGTGATGAGCTTGCCGGCCGCACCATCGATGATGATCACGCTGCCCATGGAGACGCGCTCGGTCGCACGCTCGGCTCCAACAACGGCGGGGATATTCAGCGAACGCGCAATGATGGAGGTGTGGGACGTGCGGCCCCCCATGTCGGTGACCAGCCCCAGCGTTCGCTCCAAACGCAACTGGCCCACATCGGCCGGGGAGAGATCATGAGAGACCACAATGACCCGCTCGCGTATTCCCTCGAGCCAGTCGTCGCTGCGCCCCGAGAGGTTCCGAAGCACCTGCTCTCCCACGGCATCCACATCGGCAACCCGGCTCCGAATATACTCATCCTTGAGAGTCCCGAACAAGTCGTGAGCCTTGCGAAGAGAACGCACCAGAGCCCATTGTGCGTTGAGCCGCTCTTCCTTGATGAACCTCAGGGTCTCGTCATAAATCAACCGGTCGCGAAGGATCATCTGGTGAACTTCGATGACGTGAGCGTGCTCCTTGAGATCCGGCCGGACCTTCTCCTTGATTTCCTCCAGGTCCTTTTCCGCCTTGCTGATGGCCGCCTCAAACTGAGCGCACTCCTCCTCTACCGCAGCGTCATCCATGAGCACATAGTAGGGTACGGTCACCCTGCCGCGTTCGAGGATGTGAGCCTTGCCGATGGCAATGCCCGGGGAAACGCCGATTCCCTGTATGATTCTCGCGTCACGATCCATCAGTCAGTATCCAAGGCGCCAAGCATTCGATGGGGGGAGGATTGTAAGGGGCATTTCAACCAATCGAAGGCTGAAGTTTCAGTGTTGATGAAAACCAATCCGTTATGAGCTCAGGGGGACGGGACGTCGACGGGATCGCCTGCGGACCCGTTTGTTGTGACCGGGGCGCCATCAGTCGGGGAAGTATTCGAAAATTGCTCAACTTTCTCCAAATTTGGTCTGAAAGAGTGCAGCCAAAGCCGCCAGCGCTTCTTTAGCATCCGGACCGCGGGCTGTGATCAACACCTTGCTGCCCTTAGGGCACACCAGAGTCAGCAAATCCAAAAGGCTTTTCCCGTTCACGGTGTTGCCGCTCTTGGAAATGTGAACTTCGGCATCATATTGGGTTGCGATTTTCACGATCTGCGCAGCCACCCGCGCATGGATTCCCAGCTGGTTCGCTACGATGAATTCCTGCTCCAAGACAACCGTCTTTCACCAGTAATGTGAGGTTTCCCCGCCCCGGATTTCCCGCCTCAAGTCCCGCCGTCTCTTAGCACAAGGCCTATATGAAGTCAACAGAAGGACCTATGCGCGAGAAGTGCTTCAAGGATCAAAATTTATCAATGTTCCCGATACGATACCATGGAGCCCCCCCGCATCACCCGCCCGGTTGAGTCTCAACATCGCAAAAACCGCTCAGCCCCGGATGACATCCACAGGCTGGATCGCCGTCGCGCGCTTGGATGGGTAAATGCCGGCCAGAATTCCCACCATGACAGAGGCCACAAAGGAAACCTCGAGGCCCAAAGGAGCCAGGGCAAAAGGCAGGCCTGAGAGCTTCGAGATGAGGACGCTCACCAGGAAGCCGAAGAGGACTCCCGCCGCCCCTCCCATAAAGGATATAAAAGACGATTCCAGGAGAAACTGGACAACGATGTCCCGCTTCCTCGAACCGACGGCCCGCCGGATGCCGATCTCCATGCGCCGCTCGCTCACAATCAGGATCATGATGGAGAGGATACCCAGCGCTCCGATGACGAACGATATGCCCGCCGCAATCTTTCCAAGCACGCTGATCATTGAAATGGCCTGCGATTTCACTGCCATGACATCCTTGCTGTCGATGACCGCAAAGTCGTCCTTCTGTCCCCGGCGGATCTTGTGCCGCGTCCGAAGTAGCTGCTCAATCTGCTGCTGGGATTGAACCATCACCTCGTCGCTCACCGTCTGCACGTAGATCGTGTTGATGTAGCTCTGATTCACCAGGCGCCGCAAAAAGGTGTTGAGCGGAACAAAGACCTGATTATCCTGGTCCACGTTGGATGCATCGACGCCCTTTTCTTCCATGACCCCGATGACCCGACACGGTACCCTGAAAACCAGGATGTGCCGTCCCAGCGGGCTCTCATCCCCGAAAAGCTTCTCCGCCACCTTCTTGCCGAGCACCACTACGCGCTCGAGCCGCTGGTCCTCCTCATCGCCAAAAAACCTGCCATCCTTGACCCGAAAGTTCCTGATCTCCGTATAATTCGAGGTCACACCCGTGACCAGAATCCCGCTGAGCTTGACGTGTCCGTAGCGGATGGGGTAGCTCTTGTGGCTCGAAGGTGACACGGCTGATACCATCGTTGTTTCGTTCAGAATGGCCCTGGCATCGTCAACGGTCAGAGTCGTGGCCTCGCTGAGGAGCCGTGTCCTTCCCCCATGCCTCAGGATGGTGCCGCTCTTCACCACCAGGACATTCTTCCCCAGCCGAGCCAGTTCCTCTTCGGTCTTCTTCTCCAGGGAGCTTGAAAGATTCGTGACCACGATGAGGGAGAATGTGCCGAGAAAAACCCCCAGCACGGCAAGGGCAGTCCTCAGCTTGAAGCTGTAGAGCGACCGAAGAGCGATTTTGAGATTGATGCCGATGCGTCTCATCTGCGAATGGCCTCTATGGGATTCAGGTTCGACGCTGAGGTCGCCGGCTTGAGTCCGAAACCGATCCCCACCATCCAGGACAACACCAGGCCGGCAGTGAAAGCCTTCCACGAGAAAAGGATCGGAAAGTCGGCAACGAGCGTCAACACTTTGGAGCCCAATACGCCGATGATGAAGCCGGCCAGCCCCCCCAGTGTCGTGATAAGGACCGCCTCCCCCAGAAACTGGAAACGGATATCAGCCCTGGTGGCCCCTACCGCCCTCCGGATTCCGATTTCCTTGGTCCGCTCCTTCACCGAAAGCAGGAACAGGTTGGCCAGAACAAACCCGGCCACCAACAGCGAGATGAATCCGACGAGGCCCAGGAACAAAACCAGGGAACCCGTGAGCGCCACCAGAAAAAGGATGATCTCCTTGGGAGAAATGATTCTGAAGTCGTCAGCGACGCCTTCGGGCAGTCCGTGCCTCTGCCTCAGGAAGAGGCGGAGCTCCTCCTGATAATGGGCGAGTCTCGCCTGGTCCGTAAACCGGACTCGCATGACGGTAATGTATTTCCTCTCGTTCTGAAGTTTGCGCATCACCGTCGTCAGCGGCATGACCACACGATCATCCATATTGGCGCCTGTCGGCGTCATTCCGCGTTCAGTCAGCACGCCAACCACCTGAACCGGGATCCCTTTGACAAAGATGTACTTCCCGATAGGCTCCTCATCTCCGAAAAGATTCTTGACCACCTGCACACCCAGAAGGGCCACATTGCGCACTCCCCTCACATCGTCTTCCGTGAGATCGGAGCCCTGCACCACGGGCCAGGTCCATCCCTGGCTGTAGTCGGCGGTAGAGCCAACCACGAAGGTTTGATGTTTGTTCTGCCTGTAAGCGATCGTGGTGTTGCCAACGGCGGTCATGGGGAGAACGAGATATGCCTGTGGAAAGGACTCTTCCACGGCTTTCACATCGTCCAGCGTCAGGGTCTTTTCCCTCTCGCCGAGGGCTCGGGCCTCCTCGCTTCCGCCAATCACGAGAACGGAATCTGGACCGAACAGGGCGACGATGTCAAAAGCCTTCTTGTAAGCTCCCTCGGTCGCCGCCACGATGATGGTGATGGACGCAATCCCCAGGGCGACACTGATGAGGCAGAAGGACGTCCGCAGCTTGAAAGCCCGTACGGCCCGCAGGGACTGGCTCAAAACATTCAAGGATCGATTCATGGCCTCTATTGCCTTCCTGCTCAGACGATGAGGCCGTCCCTGATGTGGATGATCCGGCTCGCATGAGCGGCAATGGTCGGGTCGTGTGAGATCAGCACGACCGTCTTCCCGCGCTCATTCATGGCCGAAAGAAGCGCCATGATCTCCGATGCCGTGTTGCTGTCCAACTGTCCCGTGGGCTCATCGGCCAGAATCAGCTCGGGGTCGTTGACGAGCGCCCTCGCCAGTGCAACACGCTGCTGCTGACCGCCCGAAAGCTGACCGGGCCTGAACTTTGCCCGCTCTTTGAGACCCACCATGCTCAGGATCTCCATCGCCCGTTTCTGCGTGTCACCCCACTTGGACCGGTCCACGTAGAGGGTCGGCAGCAGGACGTTTTCCAGAACCGTCGCGTAAGGCAACAGAAAGAAATTCTGGAACACAAACCCTATGTGCTCATTGCGATAAGTGGAAAGCTCATCGTCAGAGAGCAGAGTCACATCTCTTCCCGCCAGTGTGTATTTTCCGGAGGTGGGAATGTCGAGGCATCCGATGATGTTCATGAGTGTCGTCTTACCGGAACCGGACGGCCCCATGATGGCGGCGAACTCCCCGCCTTCGATCTCAAGGTCTATCCCCCTGAGCACCTCCACAACCTGCTCTCCCAGAAGATAAGTCTTCTTGATATCCTCCAAAAGGCACAGTGGCATGGCGTTCACGGCTTGTGTTCAACCGGGATGATGATCTTCGTTGCCACCAGATCTCCCTCCTTGACTCCTGAAATGATCTCCGTTCGGTCCTCCCCGCGTACACCGCCTTTGACAACTGCTTTCTCCACCCTGTTCTCCCCGACCACAATATAGGCCACCTGCTTACCCTCTTCAAACTTGAGGGCGGCATTGGGAGCGGTGAGAACGTTGTCTTTCTGCTCAAAGATGACCCTGACGTGTGTGGTCATCTCAGGCTTGAGGACTTCGGCGTCTTCAGGAGTCACCTCCACGATGGCCAGGTAGTAAACGATATTGTCCTTGCTGATGGGTTGCGGATGGACACGTTGAATGGTGCCCTTGAATACCTTGTCGGGATAGGTGTCCACGTAGAATTCAACAGCCTGTCCCGCTTCGACCCTCCCGATATTGGTCTCATCCACATAGATCCACATTTCCAGACGGGTGGGATCGAGGATGGTCACGAGGTTCGCGACCTGGAGCCCCGTGACAATGGTCTCACCCTCCTGGATCGTCACGTCGGAGACCACCCCGTCAATGGGAGCATAGATCTTGGTGTACGAAAGGTTGACCTCCAACTGCTTCAGCTGAGCTTCCAGTTCTTCCACCCGCGCTCTCGAGATTTCGAGCTGAGTCCTGTACTCGTCCTGCAGACGCTTCACATTGGCTTCCAGGGCCTGGTACTGGCTCCGGGCGCGATCGAGGGCGTCGCCGGTGGTGTACTCCCGCTCCATCAGCTTCTCTTCCCGCTCATAATTCACCTTGGCGTAGCGATAATTCGCCTGGGCCTCCTTGATCCGCTGCGGAAAGGTGAGATCCACCTGCTGCAGGGTCCAGCGAGCGTTCTCCAGAGACGCCCGCTGTCGCTCGATGTTCCTCAGAATCTCACGATCGTCGATGAGAGCAATGAGCTGTCCCTCTTTGACCTTGTCACCGATCTTGACTTTCATGGACACAACGGTTCCCGTGATCCTCGCTCCGATCTTGACCACCGCTCCCACCTGGGGTTTCAGAATGCCGCTTTCCACCAGCACGCCCCGTATGTTGCCGCGCTCGACCCTGGCAGACTCCAGCACCTGGACGGGCGGCGATTGGACAGCTTTTTTATAAACATAGAAACCGCCAGCCAGAGCAAAGGCACCCAGAAGCAAGAAAACCAGAACCCGTTTCACTCAAAAACCTCCACGGAGGGGTAACCGCAAGAATCACAAACCCGCCGGTTTGAGCCGGCACTTCAAAAAAAACAAGTGACGAGTGAATAGTGACGAGTGAATAGCAAAGTCAAAACATCATTGGAGCGACTCGATGCGCTCAACCCCCGTAGCCCGCTCGATCAGGGTCTTGGCCAGGACGACGTTCAGTCTGGAGACGGTGTGCTGCTCCCTCGCATTGGACAGAGCGATTTCCGCCGCCACCAGAGCGATGATGTCCGACTTCCCGATCTTATACTCTCCGAAGGTCTGAGCATAGTTGTGCTCGGCCTGCTTGAGCTGCTCCTCAGCCACCAGGACGTTTCGGGAGGCGGTGACGAAGTCTTCGTAGGACACCCGAAGCTCCAGAAGCAGCCGGCGGATGGTTTCGTCGAGATTGTCCTTTGTAACCTGGACGTCAAATCCAGCCGCCTTCGTCCTGTAGAATTTCCCGAGCTCGAAGATGTTCCAGGTGGCCGTAATGCCGATGGATTTATCTTCAAGAGGGATGATCAGCCGATTGGCTTCCGACTTGTTGTAGGATGCGTTGGCCGTGATGATCGGCAGGTACTCGCTGAACTGTCGAGTCTTGTTGTTCCTGGCCACTTCGACGGCATATTCATTCTGTTTTATCTCGGGGCGCTCCAGCACCGCCTTCCCGAGAGCTTCAGGACCCGGCATGCTCACTCGCGATTCGAGCTCCCCCGTTATGTCATATTCCGTCTCCAGCGGTCTTCCGAGAAGCGAATTGAGCTCGGCGAGGGACTTCCGCAGCTCGCCCTCAGCCTGAACCAGGTTGAATTTGGACTGCTCGAGTCTGACCGAAGACTGCAGAACGTCGGACAGCTTGGCCACTCCCAGTTCATTGCGGCCCTGGGCCACCTCGAAGTCCTTCCTGGAGTCCTCCACCTGCACCTTCCGATGCTGCAGGATCTCGCGCCTGGCAATGGCGCTGAAAAATGCGGACTTCACATCGAACTGGAGATCGAGCAGGGTCCTGGCCCGCTCCTCCTTTTCGAAATCTCTGCTGAGACGGGCAATGTTGCGATCCGCCTTCCGGCGCCCTCCGTCGTACAGCGTGTAGGACATGGTGATGTCGTAAGTGCTCCTGTCGAAACTGAGGGAATTCTGCTTTCGTTTTTCCTGGATGGTTGCGACATCCAGGGTGGGAAAATAGGGGGAGAGGGACGCCTTGTCGAGGGCTTCCCTCGAGTCCACTCGACCGTCCGCTGCCTTGAGAGCCGGCAGGCTGCCTTCCGCAAGGACCATGGCCTCCTCCAGAGTTAGTGCCCGCAAGGCCGCAGGCATCAAACCCAGGAGAACAACACAGAATCCCAGGCATATCACCAGTCTGATCGCAGGCATGCACAATCTCCCGTTCGGTCCCTGGAGCAGGACGACAATCCTCAGGCGCCAGGGCTGTTTAGCGAAAACGACGATCAGGATTTCCAGGATGCCGGAGCCCGGGGCAAGGACCACCAGCCCCCTCACTATTCGGGGGCTGCACCCGGCATCCTCGAGTAGACAACTGGTTCACATTAACGCCAAGAAATGCGATTGTCCACCAACGGCCAGCTGCAAAAAGCTCTACCGTAGTGTGCATTTATGGTTTAATCTTTTGAACATGCGTGAAAACTCGCGAAGTTGTGATCCCCGTGCCGTGGGTATTCAAGCGGGGAGGAAGTCAATAGTCCTTCACACAGATTTTGAGGGGAGCAGCGGTGGATGAGTAAGCAAAAAGTGTTCGTATCGGGTAAGTCGGAGACATTGATCGTCTGTAAGAAGTGCGGTCAGGCCAAGACCGTCGATATCCAACCGAAGGATGTAAGAGGCAAGACGGCCCAGGTTCGATGCAAAAACTGCGGGCACAGTTTTCAGGTGGTATTTGAGGCCCGTTCGAAATATCGTAAGGATACCTCTCTCGAGGGCCATTATTTGAGAAAAGATGCCGCCGGAGACGAGTTCGGGCAGATGGCGGTTTGCGACCTCTCGATGGGAGGACTGCGGTTCGAGCCCAGCGGGAAGACTGTTTTTGTGGTAGGGGATTTGGTGACGGTCGACTTCCGCCTTGACGACGAGAACAAGTCGATGATTCGAGCCGGCGCCATCGTCAAAAGCATAGGCGAGCGCGACATCGGAGTCGAATTTGTGGCCCTGGATGACCACACCCGCAAGGTCCTGGGGTTCTACCTGATGCCCTGAGTCGGAGGTCTTCTCTTTCAAGCGATCCGATGGAAGCCGTTCCAAGGGACATGACAGGTCGCACCGATCGGACGAATGTTTTATTTTTACACGTTGATCAGGCCACTCTCTGATGTTCTTCCTCTGTCCCCGCGTCGGTTTCATTCACCTTCGGTGTGCTCCATGACCATGCTGTGGTTCCCATTCGTGGTGGGATTTTTGGGCAGCGCTCACTGCCTGGGTATGTGCGGTCCCATTGTTGTCGCCACTTCCCTGCGGACCGGCGCCCCGCCGGGTTCACCCGTCGGCTTGACTCACCGGCCCCGCCTGGGAGTCATGCTGCTGCAGGCCACGTTTCATCTGGGCCGGCTGCTGACCTACGGATTGCTGGGTGGCCTGGCGGCACTCTTCACACGCACGGCTCAGTTGATCCTTACCTCTTCGGATATCCGGTCCCTGTTGCTGTCGATGTATGGCGCTTTCCTCATCGTCTTCGGACTGGCCTTGATGCGACTCGTTCCTTTGCCGGCCTCCTGGTCCACCCTTTTCTCAAACCCTCTGCTGAGATTCTTCTATCGCACCCCTGCCCTCGCTTCTCCCCGCCATCCCGGCGCCATGCTGATACTGGGCCTCGCGACCGGTCTTCTCCCGTGCTGTCTTTCATGGTCCATGGTCGTGACGGCGGCTGCCGCCGAAAGCCCTCTGGACGGCAGCCTCATGATGATGGCGTTTGGAGCCGGGACCGTCCCGGCGCTTTTCCTCGCAGGTCTTTCGGCCTCCACCCTGGTGCGATGGTATCGCAGGATGGGGGAGACATTGCCAGGGCTCCTTCTTATCGGAATTGGGATTTACCTGCTGATGGAAGGAGCGGGCCTTACTGAATGAAGCCCATGACGACAGGCAGACTCCAGACATGAATGCCCCTGGTCCCGCTCAGCGGGCAGCACCGGCCTGCGACCTTTGCGGCATCTCCGTGGGTCGCTCTCGCATCCGGTCAGCGATGAACGGGAGGACTCTTCATTTCTGCTGCCCCGGCTGTCAGATGGTCTTCGATATCCTGTTCCATCGTCCCGAGGGTCCACCGGTCGACTACCGTGACACGGATCTTTATCGCGCCTGCATCGAAGCGGGCATCATCCCCGCTCCCCCGGGAGGCGCAGAGCTTTCCAACGGGGGAGCCGCGTCTTCAATAGCCGTGAGACCGCTGCGTGCGGCGGATACCCCGCAAGACGGGCAGACGTCACCCACGGCATCCTCGCCGCCTGTCCCAACTCCAGTCAAGGTCCCTCGACCCGGCGATGATTCGAGCGAGCCGCTGCCCGACGGGGACGGCTCCCGTAAGCCATTGAAAGGTGAAGAGCTCATCTTCCACGTTGGCGGAATGTGGTGCACAACCTGTGCTCTGCTCGTCGAATCCATCCTCCGCCGCACCGAGGGTGTGCTGGACGCCAGGGTGTTCTTTCTTTCCGATTCGGCGCGCGTTGAATTCCTGCCGCAGCGCATCAGTCCGGAGCGCATATTCGATCGCGTGTCCCGACTGGGATATTCGGCCCTTCAGGCTGTGGATGAATCGGAGAGCGCACGGGAGCGGAGATCCCTCCAACTGAGGCTGGGGTTGGCCTCCATTCTCACGGCCAATATCATGATGATCTCGTGGGCTCTTTACATCGGGTTCTTCCAGGACCTTGGGGCTGAAGGGGTACTGTATCTTTCGTGGCCCTTGTGGTTGCTCTCCACGCCTGTCGTCTTCTATTCAGGCGCCCCCATCCTGAACAAGGCGTTCAGAGGGGCTCTCCACGGAGCTGTTTCCATGGAGACGCTCATTACGGTGGGCGCCATCACCGCTTATTTTTTCAGTGTCCTTCAAACGCTTTCCGGCAGCCTGCATGTCTACTTCGACACGGCCTCCACGCTGGTGACGCTGGTCCTGCTCGGCAAAACCATCGAGGCCGGGGCCCGCGACAACGTCGCGCGGGGAGTGACTGAGCTCATGAGGGCCGCCGGCGATAAAGCGAGGATTTTGAAAAAGGGGCGTGAAGCCTGGGTTCCGAACAGTGAGGTTCGGGTGGGCGATGAATTCCTCGTGCGCGAGGGAGAGCGGGTCTCCATGGACGGAGAAATGTTGGAAGGCAGGGCCGACATCGATGAATCCTTCCTGACGGGTGAGTCGAAGCCCGCCACGAAAAGACCTCCCGATGAGATCCTCAACGGCACGCTGGTGCTGAACGGAAATCTCCGCGCCCGCGTCATCCGTCCGAACAGCGAGAGTGTGATCCAACAGATGATCTCCCTGATTCGGGAAGCACTTGCGGCGAAGGTCCCTGCAGAGCAGATGGCGGACCGGGTCATGCGCTGGATTGTGCCGTCGATCATCATCCTGGCGTCGGCCACGGGGGTCTGGGTCCGGGTGAGCGGAGCCTCCCTTGAAGAGGCTTTGCAGAGGACGCTCACCGTGCTCGTGATCACATGCCCCTGCGCCCTCGGGATTGCCATACCCCTCGCCAAAGTGGCCTCCATCAGTGCGGGAAAACTGCACGGGCTGATCATTCGGGACCCCGGAGCCCTCGACCTCATCAGGAGCGTGGATGCTTTTGTCTTTGACAAGACGGGGACCGTAACGGAGGGCGTCTTTTCCCTTCTCAAGATCGTTGCCCCACACGACGGAGAGATTGAAGTGCTTCAGCGCCTGGGAGCAGTCGAGGCGTGCTCGGACCACCTCATTGCCCGGGAAGTCGTGCGACAATGCAATCAAATGGGAATCAAGCTGAGAGATTGTCCTGGGTTCGAGTCCCATGAAGGAATGGGCGTCCGTGGGATAGTGGGTGGTGAGGAGATCCTGGTCGGGAACCGTCGGCTCATGGCCGAGAGGAATCTTGTCATTCCGCAGGAACTGGAGGTTCAATCCCTGCAGCTCGAATCCGAGGGGATGAGCACACCATTTTTCGCTTGGAACGGCTCCGTGAGAGGATTCCTCTGCCTGGGAGACAAGGTCGGAAAGGGCAGCAGGGAAGCGATCCGTACACTCCACGATGGGGGCAGGATGGTTTTCCTCATATCCGGCGATTCCACCGAAACGACACGATCCGTATCAGGGGCCCTGGGAATCCCGGAATTCAGGGGCGGGATGCGCCCTTCGGACAAGGCGGACTTCGTGGGCTCCCTGCAGCGGGAAGGACTGCGAGTCGCAATGGTGGGAGACGGAATCAACGATGCTCCTGCCCTCGCCCTGGCGCATGTTGCATTCACGGTAGGGAGTGGAGCTAATCTTCTGCGGGAGGTTTCTGCCATCACGCTTCTGAAAGGAAACCTGTCCGGCATACCGGCTTCCATTGGCCTCTCTGAGGTTCATGCCAAAGTCGCCGGGCAGAACCTTTTCCTGGCCTTCGCATACAACGCGCTGGCCATCCCGGTTGCCATGGCAGGCCTTGTGAACCCAATCTTTGCCGTCGCAGCCATGTTTCTCAGCAGTCTGACAGTCCTGGCCAACACCCTCAGGATTCCCCGTTTGACCCGTGCGGTTGAACCGTTGTCCGACGGGTGACAGCGGCATGCTCATGTTTTTCCGCATGCTCGCGCCGGGCGCCACCGGATAATATCCAACGAATGATTGAACATCTCTGCGACAAACCCTATTATAGAAAAATCTTGTGCAGTCCTGCCGAGAGTCTTGACTATCCAATTCGATCGTGACCATGAGAAGATTTAACCGGCGTGGAGAAATGAACAATCAGCCAATTCGAGTGCAAGAGGAACAGACCATGACTTATGATGTTGGAGTGGACGTTGGATCAGTCAGTATCAACTGCATGGTCATCGACCAGGACCGGAGGGTGGTGCTGGAGACTCCTTATCTGCGTCATTTTGGACTGTTTCATGAAGAAACTCATAACCTTCTGACGCGTATGCTGGACTCTTCGCACTTTCCCGGAGCCCGGCAAATTCGATCCGTCACCTTTACGGGTGTCCACGGCCAACTGATGGCGGAAATCCTCGATGCCCCCTTCGAGGTTGAAACCATTGCGCAGGTCCTGGGAGTGACACAGGTGATTCCTGGCGTCCGGACCGTCATCAGTATAGGCGGACAGGATGCCGCCCTGTTCCAGCTCTCGCACGAAGGCGGGCAGTGGCACCTGGAGTCTTTCAACATGAACGGTCCGTGTGCATCGGGGACCGGCTCGTTCATCGATCAACAGGCCGAACGGCTCGCCCAGTCGCTCTACGGCCCCGATTTCCACATGAACCAGGAGAAGCTCCAGCAGACCCTGGAGGACTTCATCGCGCTGGGGGCCCAGAGCACCTACCCTGCTCCCGTGGCGTGCCGCTGCACGGTCTTCACCAAGTCGGACATGATTCACCTGCAGAACAAGGGTGAGTCGCTGCCCAACATCATCGCCGGCCTGCATTACGGCAATGCGGCTAATTATGTCAGCACGATCGTGGCCAGTCGGGAGCTTGCCGAGCCCATTGTATTCGTGGGCGGACTGGCGTCCAATCGTCTTCAGGTCAAGGCGTTTCAGCACTACTTTCCAGGAATTCAGGTGCCGCCCCACCACACTTCCCTGGGCGCCCTGGGCTGTGCAATTCAGGCCCAGGAGCAGGGTTGGACCAGCAGGTTTGACGTGTCGCGGCTCAAGCAACTGGGATCGAAGACTGCCTATTCTTTCCCCAAAGCGGAGCCCCTGGCCCTGCAGCTGACACGTTTCGATCCCGATAACCAGCTGTCTCCCTGGACCGCCAGGAAAAAGGGCGACATTTCAGCCTTCCTGGGCGTGGACATCGGGTCCACCTCCACCAAGTACGCCCTCATCGATGACGAGGGGGAGATCATCCATAAATCCTATGTCCCGACCCAGGGAAAACCCATCGAGGTGACTCAACGGCTCATTCGAACCCTGGTCTCCGAAGTCGGCAAGCGCATCCGGTTGCAGGCGATCGCGACGACGGGCTCGGGGCGCAACGTGGTGGGAGATTTCCTGGCGGCTGACCTGGTGATCGATGAAATCACCGCCCATGCCCGGGGCGCCGTGGCCGTCGACCCGGAGATCGACACGGTTTTTGAGATCGGGGGCCAGGATTCCAAGTACATCCGCATCGACAAGACCAATCCCCTCGACTTCGATATGAACAAGGTTTGCGCCGCTGGCACCGGCAGTTTTCTCCACGAGCTGGCCAACAAGATGCGGATCAATATCGTCGGCGAGTTCCAGGACATCGCGCTCTCCGCGACTTCACCCATTCATCTGGCCGAGCGTTGCACGGTCTTCATGGAATCCGACCTGGTGGGGTACGCCCAGAAGGGTGCATCGCGCCCGGATCTCATCGCCGGGCTCTGTTATGCCATTGTTTACAACTACCTGAACCGTGTGGTGGAGAAACGTTTTGTCGGACAGCGGGTGATGTTTCTGGGTGGCCCCTCCCTCAATCAGGGAATCGTCGCGGCCTTTGAGAAGGTGCTCAAACGGCCGGTTCTCGTCCCCAAACATCGGGAGGTTTTGGGCGCCTTCGGCGCAGCGCTCGCCGTACGGGAGCTGTTCCACAAGGAGGAGATTCCCGAGCAGGTCCGCGATCTGGAAGGCCTTGTCCAGACCCGGGTGGAATTCAGTGAAACGATCTGTAAGGCCGACAAGAAATGCCACAATGAATGCAAGCTGAAGATTTACACTTTCGGGGGCTCCAAGAGCATTTGGGGTGGAGATTGCGGGCGGTATGAGATCAGCCGCTACGACGGCACACCGGAGGAGAATCATTTTCTCTATCGCCAGAAGCTGTTCGACGAGGCTCTCGACGAGGTCGGAGCCGCACGTCTCGAAGTGAGCCGCAGGGGAAGCACAACCCGCCCTTCGGTGGGAATCCCCCTCGGGCTCCATACCCTGGAATGGGGAATCTTCTGGACCCATCTTCTCGGGGAGTTGGGCCATCCGTTGCTCATCAGCCCCAGAACCAACAGCAAAGTGGTTCTGCGCGGCGTGGAAAGCATGACGGCCGAAACCTGCTTCCCCGTTAAGGTTTTTCACGGCCATGTCCACCACTTGCTCGATCATGCCTCCCTGCTGTTCCTGCCGACCGTCATCAACATGCCCACACCGGACCTCAATGAGAACGGCTTTTTCTGCCCCCTCGTCCAGAGCTCCCAGTACATGGTGCGGTCAGCCCTTCGGATTCCCGATTCCAGAATCATCAGGCCGGTGCTGCACATGAAGGACAGCCCCGAACATCTGTTGGAGCCGATCCGCCGGTCGTTCCCCAAGGAGTTGATGCCCTCCAGGAACCAGATGGAGCGAGCCGTAGTGAAAGCCTGGGAGAGGCAGATCCGTTTTCGGCAGGATCTCATCCGGCGAGGAAGAGAGATTCTGGCCCAGACGCCGCCGGATCAGGCGGTGTGGATTGTTTCGGGGCGACCCTACAATCTCTACGACGAAAGGCTGAACCTGCAGCTCGGCAGACAGCTGGCAAAACTTGGCATCAAAGCACTGCCCACTGATTTCCTGGACCTCGACGGCGAAAGCATGAGTGACTTTCCGCGTATGTACTGGGGTCTTGGAGCCAAGATTCTGAGGGCGGCCAAGCAGATCGCCCGGAACCCCAGCTGGTTTGGAGTTCACCTGACCAATTTCAGCTGCGGGGCCGATTCATTCATCGAACACTTCTACAGACACCTGCTGAAGGAAAAACCTTTCCTCATCCTCGAGTTGGACGAACATAGCGCCGTCGCGGGTATGCTCACGCGCATCGAGGCCTATCAGAACGTCGTCAGGAACATTCAGAGGCGTGAGCGGGAGGCCACTTTCGATAGCAGAAAGCCATACGAGGTCCTATGCCAGTAATCTCTCCTGCACGCCTGCATGAAATGGTCTCCCCGTGTGAGAACGAATCCACGAAAAGGGAGGGTATGGATTCAACGGCGTTCCACCGCCTCGAAGAGAGTGTCAAACAATTCGATGTCTCGGGCCGCAGACTGCTCATCCCCGACATGTCCCATGCCGGCTCGAGGCTCATTGCCGCAAGCTTCCGAGCCGTCGGTGCCGATGCGGCCGTGATGGATACGTATCAGGGTCTGGCTCTGGGCAGGGAATACACGTCGGGAAAAGAGTGCTTTCCCTGCCAGGTGACCCTGGGAGACATCCTGCATCACCTCGAGAACGAGCGGCAACGGCTGGGAAGTGCATTCTCCGCCGAACGCTACGTCTATTTCCTCCCCGAGGCTGACGGGCCGTGCCGTTTCGGCATGTACAACAAACTGCAGCGGCTGGTTCTGGACCGTTTCGACGCCTACCGGGGAGTTCCCATCGTTTACATCTCCACCAAGAACAACTATGCCACGGCCGACATCATCCCGCCCGGACGATCCTCGTACTTCAGGAAGTTGAGCTACGTAGCCATTATCATTGCGGACGTTCTGGACCGCATCACCTGGCGGGTCCGGCCCTACGAGAAGGAACCGGGGGCCACCGATGCCTTCATGAAGGGGGCGCTGGATCGCATGATCCGGGCCGTGGAGTCCATGGGACCCGAGATCGACTTCAACAGTCTTTATATCCAGGTGAGCGACATTGCGGCCCAGGCCCGATCTCTGTTGAGGCCCGGGGAACCTCGGCGACCCAGGATCGGAATTATCGGCGAGATTTACCTCAGGAGCCATACGGACTCCAACCAGGACATCATTCGGAAGCTTGAAGCTCACGGAGGCGAGGTGGTCAACGCCTCGCTGGGCGAGTGGATCAACTTCGTGAATGTCGAGTCCATTCGCAAAGTGGAGCACGAATGGAAGAAGGCCTGGAGGGAGCGGAACCACAGCATCCTGCGGCAGGTACTCCGGCAATGGATTGGGCTTCAGATCGAAAAATATTACCAGCAGTGGCGACAGCACCAGGTTTACAGGGCCGTACTCGAGCACCTGGACATCCAGCCTGATCACAGCATCCGATCCGTGCACAAGCGCCTGGATCGCAACAGGATCTTTCACTTCGCCATAGGCACCGAAGCGGTGCTGAGCATTGGGGGTGCGTTGGAATACGTCCACCATGGCTTTGACGGAGTGGTGAACGTTTTCCCCTTCACCTGCATGCCGAGCACCATCGCCACGTCGGTGCTCAGGCCTCTGCTCCATGAAATGCAGATCCCCTACCTCGACGCCCCTTATGATGGAGCCATCCAGCCCAACCGTGAAGTGGCGATACGCACTTTCATGTACCAGGCCAAACAACACAGGGAATCGAGCAGAAAGAGGAAAGGAACGGAAACACCCTGAAATGACACAACAAGTCATGATCATCAACGCTGCGCACCCTGAAGAGTTTCGGGTCGCTCTGGTTGAGGGCCAGACCCTGGAAGGCTTCTTCATTGAAACAGCAAGTCGCGGCAAGGTCGTCGGAAACGTTTACAAAGGGATCATCGTTCATGTCCAGACCAGCCTCCAGGCCGCCTTCGTCGACTTCGGCATGGAGCGCAACGGCTTTCTGCCCTTCAGTGAGATTCATCCCGAGTATTATCGCCAGGATCTTCCGGAGCCCGTCCGCATCCAGGATGTGATCGAGACCGGCCAGGAGGTTCTGGTTCAGGTAGTGAAGGAAGAGGTCGGCAGCAAGGGGGCTTTGCTCACCACCTACATTTCTCTGGCCGGGCGGGATGTGGTCCTGATGCCGGGGCAATCCCAGCGCGGCGTATCGAGGAAAATTGATGAAACGGAGCAAAGGGAGCATCTCAAGGAGCTGGTCCGCAGTCTGACGGTCCCCGATGAGATGGGAATCATCATCCGGACGGCCGCCCTGAACCGTACCAAAAGGGAGATCAGCAAGGACCTGAACAATCTCCTCAGGATCTGGGAAGAGGTGAAGAAGAAGGTCCAGGAGGCGACGGCCCCCGCGCTCATTTACAAGGAGCAGGACCTGGCCATCCGCGTCATTCGCGACTATTTCAGCTCGGACATCAAATCGATCCTGGTTGACGACCGGGAAGTTCACCGGCAGGTCAAGGAGTTCCTCCACATCATCAGCCCCCGGCACGAGCGCGCTGTAAAGCTCCACAAAGACGATGGTCCCATTTGCAGCAAGTATAATCTGGAAGACCAGATCGAGCAGATCTTCCGAAAGAAGGTCCCCCTGAAATCGGGTGGATACCTGCTCATCGATCAAACCGAAGCCCTTGTGGCCATTGACGTCAACTCGGGGCGCACCAACGGGGAAGGAGACCTCGAGGAGATGATTTTCAAGGTCAACATGGAAGCCGCCACCGAGATACCCCGTCAGCTGCGCCTGAGGGACCTCGGGGGGCTGGTGGTGATCGATTTCATCGACATGCGGGAGAACCGGCACACGAGGGATGTGGAAAGGCGAATCAAGGAGGAAGTCAAGAAAGACAAGGCCAAGATCACCCTCGGGCGGATTTCGCGCTTTGGGCTCCTGGAGCTTTCCCGGCAGCACCTGGGGCTCAATATCCTGCGCGGCTCCTTCCGTGAATGCCCGATCTGCCAGGGGGCTGGAATCGTCCGATCGGACGAAGCGGCAGCCCTCGCGTACCTGCGGAAGATCTGGATGACGCTCTCACACAAAAAGACAGCCCTCGTCAAAGCCACCGTCGCCCCTGAGGTGGCCAACTATTTGCTGAATCAGAAGCGCGGCGACATCGTCAACCTGGAAGAAAGGTTCAAGGTTCCCATTATTATCGAGGGGGCGCCGGGCGTCCTGCCCAATTCAGGCCACCTCGAGTTCATCCCGCGTGAGGGATGAGTCCGCAGCATCGCAGCCTTTCTCGGTCAAACGATGACGTAGCGTTTGATGGTCTGAACGACTTCGTCGGGGTCGTCGAGAACGGTGACCAGGTTCAAATCTCCCGGAGAGATGTAGTGGCTGGCGAGGAGCCTGTCCTTGAGCCAGCCCAGCATGCCTTTCCAATGGTCTTTTCCCACCAGGATCACCGGGAACGGTTTGATCCGGCGGGTCTGGATGAGGGTAAGGGCTTCGAAGATCTCGTCCAGGGTCCCAAAGCCGCCGGGCATCCCGATGTAAGCCTGAGCATACTTCACAAACATGACCTTGCGCACGAAAAAGTACTGGAAATCCAGACGCAGGTTGGAGTAGGCATTGGGCTCCTGCTCCAGGGGCAGCTCGATGTTGAGCCCCACGGATTTGGCACCCCCCTCTTTGGCGCCCCGGTTGCCCGCTTCCATGATTCCTGGGCCGCCTCCGGTGATGATGTGGTACCCGTTTTCTGCCAGCTTTCGGGCAATGGTGACCGTCTTTTCGTACGTTGCATCCCCCGGAGTCACACGCGCCGAACCGAAAATGGAAACGGCCGGATAAAGATCCGAAAGGGCCTCAAATCCATCCACGAATTCAGCCAGAATCTTGAACAGTCGCCAGGAATCCTGGATGGTCAATGCATCGATGATGTATTGCTTCTCGGTCATACCCCTGGCCTTCCCCATTCCATTGGTTTGATTTCTCATAGGCTCCCACCGTAGTTCAGTCCATTTGAAGAGGTGCAAGTGTAGACCAGAATCCCTCAAAATCAAGCCATTTGCACTGTAGTGACTCGGCCAATTCGTTCTTCACCTTGAGGAATGGTAAAAACCCGGCGGTAAACACTCTGAACGGGCGGCCCACCTGATACTGAGCCTCCAAAGCTGAGCGACTCCCCCTGCGCCAAAATGATGGCATCGGCCATTGAATCACTTTGACAAATGGGCTATGAAGCCACATCATAGAATTGCAGCACTTGGACAGCAGCCATGATTGGCAGACTTTTTCAGAGCATGCAGGCGCATGCTCTGAGTATTATGGAGGCATTCACATATGGATATGAAGGACTTCGTCAGGGCAGCTCTGAAGAGGGTTGCACGCAAGGTAAACGATGGATCTTTGGACGCCAAAGAGGAGGGCTACGACGATCGCGAGGAAATGCTTCTCGACTGGATCTGGATCGAGCTTAAAGAAGAATCTCCGGACAAGGATGCCGTGATCAACATGGAACTGGACGACCTCTACGAAATCATCGAGAGCTCGGCAGAGATTTACGAAAATTATCAGATTCTTCTGGAGTCCATCCGCAGCGCCAATGAAGGCTGAGGATCCTCAATCTGGTTAAGGGAAGCGCCCCGCCCGGGCGCTTTTTTCGTTTGAGAACCTGTCGACGAGGATAGCCATGATGGATTTGGGTGATCTGGTTCCCATTCATTTGCAGCCGGGCAGAGAACGACGCGTGCTCCAGGGCCATCGTTGGGTGTTCAGCAATGAGATTGCCGAACCGCTCTCGGATTTTGAGCCCGGCAGCTGGGTTCGGGTCTATTCGAGCAAGGGCGTCGTCCTGGGGAGCGGTTACATCAACCCCAGGTCGTTGATTGCCGTACGCCTGGTCTGCTCGCCCGGAGAGAAGCCCACCCGGGATCATTTCAGAAGCCTGCTTTTGAAGGCGGCGACATTTCGCAGCCAGAAGCTCCATCCCCACTCCACCTGTTATCGGCTGGCCTTTGGCGAGTCCGACGGGCTGCCGGGACTGATCGTCGACCGATACGATGATATTCTGGTCTACCAGATCGGAACCCTCGGAATGTCGAAAATCGAGAGCCTCCTGCAGGAACTTTTGGTGGAGCTCTTCTCTCCCAAGGCCCTGGTTTATCGGCATGACACGCAGGCAAGGACTCTGGAGGGTCTGGATCTTGTGAAAGGCGTCGCCTTCGGGGAGCTTCCGGGGGAGAGCTGGGTCGAGCTCGACGGCCTCCAGCTGAAGTTGAACGCCCTGGGGGGGCAGAAGACGGGATTCTTCCTGGATCAGCGCGACAACCGAAATGCCCTGCGCCGTTGGGCTCCCGGGGCCCGGGTCCTGGATGTATTCTGCTACAACGGTGCATGGAGCCTGGTGGCTGCGGCTGCCGGAGCGGCGCAGGTGACCGGGGTGGACGAATCGTCGGAGGCCGTCGAGCAGGCAACGCTGAACGGGGCTCGAAACCGGCTGCAGGACCGCTGTCAGTTTCAGGTCGCCGAGGCCTTCCAGTTCCTGAAAGCTGTGCCCCGAGGCTCATACGACCTGATCGTTTTGGATCCGCCGGCCTTCGCCAAGACGAAGGCTTCGCTGCCCGAGGCCCGCAAGGGGTATACGGACCTGAACCGGCGAGCCATGCTGGCCCTGGAGCCCGGTGGAATCCTGATCAGCTGCTCGTGCTCCTATCATCTTTCGGAAGATCTGTTCCGCCAGGTCCTCCTGCAGGCCGCCCAGGCCAGCGGCCGAAGGCTCCGCCTCCTCGAAGCCCGCGGCCAGGCTCCGGACCACCCGATCCTCCTCTCCATGCCCGAAACCCAGTACCTCAAATGTCATATCCTGCAGGTTTGGTAGCTCGCCTGTTCGAACCGGTGCCAGAACGAGGTTTCCGGCCCGCGCTCAGGCTTCCGACTGTTCCCTCTCTCTCCGGGAGAGGGTCAGGGTGAGGGAAGGCCGGGTCGCAAGCCCCCTCACCCCACCCCTCTCCCCCTGGAAGAGAGGGGGCTTCGAAACTTTCCGTAGTATCAGAGTTTGGGCAGCCAGCTTTCCTCGTCCGTGAACTCGGAAATGGCCGTGTAGGACCGGACGTGCTCCAGCTTGTTGAGAGCGTCGATGAGGGCATTGGCGCTGGCCAGCACGATATCGGTGCCGACCGCTCTCCCGTCGACCAGAACTCCGTTTTCCTCGAGCCGAACGCAGATCTCGCCCTGGGCGTCCGTGCCGGGTGTGACCGCGTTGACCTCGTAGCGGACCAGTCTTGGAAACCGCTTTACCATCCTGAGGATCGTTTTGAAGGCGGCATCCACGGGACCGTGGCCGAACCCGGCATCCTGGACGACCTGCCCGTCCACTTCAAGCTGCACGGTGGCGTTGGGAACCGAAATGGAGCCGGCGGTGACATTGAGATAGAGCAGCCGATAGCGGAAGCCTTCGGAGGTCTCACGAGCTCCTGCCAGGAGCTCGATGTCGGCGTCGAACACGTGCTCCTTGCGAGCCGCCAATTCCTGGAATGCGCTGAAGAGTTCCTGCGTCTCGCTCTTGCTGAATCCGTATCCGAGCTCCGACAGTCGGCTGGCGAAGTCTTCCAGGCTGCTGTCCTGGTTGAGAGCATCCATTCCCGTTCGGACGCCGAGGATCTCGGGCTGCAGGATCTCGAAAGGAGGAGGGGTCGTCGCATCAGCGAGCTGTGGAACGACCGATTCGCAGAGGAACGCATTGGGGCCGACGACGGGTTTGTGCGGCTGCACCCCGATCCCCGACAGCCGCCTCACCAGCCGACTCGTCGGACCCACCTGGTCCAGGTGGATTGGGCATTCCAGCCCCAGTTCGGCAGAGTGCAGGACAAACAGGGCCGCCAGTTCCTCGATCGGCGCATTGCCCGCCCGCTCCCCGATCCCGTTGACGGTGCAGTGGATCTGACGGGCCCCGGCCCGCACGGCTGCCAGGGAGTTCGCCACCGCCAGCCCCAGGTCGTTATGGCAATGGATGCTCAGTAAAGCGCCGGGCAGCCCCTGCGTTTCGGAGAGGACCGTCGCGACCAGCTTCTCGACGTCGGTCGGCATGGCGCATCCCACGGTGTCCGCCAGATTGACGGATGTCGCTCCCGCTTCCAGAGCCACCCGAACGAGCTGAACCACTTCGGCCGCGTCGGCACGAAAGGCATCCACCAGGGAAAACTCCACCTCACCCGTGAAACCCTTGCCCGTCTTGACCGCTGAGGCTGCAATCCGACACATCTCATCAAAGCTCTTTTTCAGAAAGTGCTCCCGGTACTGGCGGGAAACCGGGACAAAGGTGTGGAGACGAGCCCTCTGTGCGGTTTGGACAGCCTTCCAGGCGATTTCGAAATCCCTGGGGTTCGTGGCCCGCGCCAAAACGGCAATGACCGGCCCTTGGACCTCTCGCGCGATCTGCTCGCAAATCGCGAACTGCTCTTCAGAGGCCGCAGGGAACCCCGGCTCGAGGACATCCACGCCCAGGTGAGCCAACTGCTTGGCAATGCGAATCCTTTCCTCTCTAGTCAGAACGGTGCCCGGCGATTTCATTCCATCTCGAAGTGTCGTGTCAAACAGGAACAGGCGCCCCATATTCATCCTCCCCGATCCGTAGCGATCCATGACGTCCATGTTTCCTTCGGCCCGATTCATGCCATTCAGCCGCAGCGCCGCCGGCCCGCGGCCTGGAAAATACTTGCAAGAGGCTCAGGCCTTGTCAATGTTTTTCACCCAAAGCCCTCCGGGAAAATCCGCTTGACTTCCAGAGGCTCATCATGTACCTAGAGACCTCGCTTGGGTTGAATGGCAGCGCACCTGCCCCGAGCGGCTCATGGGGGGGCGGATAGCTCAGCTGGGAGAGCATCGGCCTTACAAGCCGAGGGTCGCAGGTTCGAGCCCTGTTCCGCCCACCAATATCAAATGGGGTGGTAGTTAAGACGGTTATAACGCCGGCCTGTCACGCCGGAGGCCGAGGGTTCAAGTCCCTTCCACCCCGCCAGCCAATTCAAGGGGTTAGCCAATCAACGGTTAACCCCTTCTTAATTTTTCCAAGTCGGTTTCCAAGCCCGCCCGAAGGTTCCTCGATTTCTCGATCGCCCATTCGCCCCTTTTCCGCATCCTTTCTTCAGCCAGGGCCGGGGGCAGGGGCATCTGGTTTCAGGAAGAAGATCTGCCGAATCCAATGTCTTCCTGGATGCGCCACATTTAAACAACGCGGGTACCTTTTGGATCGCGGAGTAGTCAGCGCGAACCCAACTCTCTCCTCTGCATTCCCCGTTCCCCGTCAATTTCGCCCTCTGCAACGCGATTTTCGCAACGAAATGAAGGGATGGTTTCACAGTGTCCAGAATCTTGCCCTTCAGAAACAGCCTTACTCTCATCGCATCATGCCTTTCGACGGGAGCGAAGATTCCGCTCACCAGAAACGGGCATCGTGATCCTGAGACGAATGGCGGATGTTGGCACGGCTAAAGCAAACGGCGAACTGCACATCCCCTCATTGAAGAATCTGGCATTGCGGTTGGCCTGTGTGGTAAATGCTTAGAGGCAGGGGCACCGCCCATCTCTCAGCCACATCCCTTGGTGAATGACAGAACTCGCCGCTTCCTCCTCCCTGCAATCCTCAGAGCGGAGAATGGAAGTTTTTCCAGTCTCGCAGGGTGATCACGTTCGAGTGCTCAGGGGGCTTGAGGGATGCCATGAATCAATACGATGAATCGAGTCGGGCAAAACACAGACTGACTATCCCCGAAGACGATGAGGTCAAATCATATGACAGAAAGAACCTTGTATAATCTGGATGCTGCCAGAATGAGGTTGACTTGGATGAGCTTATTTCTCCGTATCATTTTGCATCTCCTCAGTCCGGTGATTCTTATATGGTGCCTGAACACCCTGTTTGGAACCGAAATCCAGTTTGCTCTTAAAACGTGGCTCGCTGCATTTCTCCTGATATGCATCGCCAAGTTCACCTTGAGCAGTGGCAAGCGCCGTCTTCCCGTTTATTCCCCCTTCGGTGAGGAGTTCGATGAAGATGAAGACGAAAATGAAGACGAAAATGGGGAGGAAGACGAGGAACCGGAAGGAACCATGACGAAGGAGGAGACTTATCAGCGGCTGAAAGCCTACAGCGAAGCCCGAAAGGAGATGTCGCAGGGAAAAGACCGCGACAAGAAATAGGGAGGAGAGCCAATGCCGACAAAGAAGGGATGAATGAAAGTGCCAGCGAAACCTGCGAGTCCGAAGCTCCCTGACGAGCTCAAGTGGTTCCCTCCGACTTGGCTTCAACAACCCCTGCCGCTTTCTTGTCAACCAGGAGGAGATCGTCAGCGAATCCCGATTTCAGAGGAAACTCACGGATGGCAGAACCGGGACCAGCGGAACGATCAAGATACTTGGTGTCCTGGACCTGCCGGCCGGCGGCCTCAAGCAGTTATTCGCATATACTGTGCTGATGTCGCCTGCAGAAGGAATAGACCATGCGACTGAGCGTAAATCGTCCTGAATCCCCCACCCGGAATCTCTGGCATGCAGTCGGCATCCGGGAGGGTCTCCACCTCCAAGCTCGTTTCCGCTGCACGGGACCAACATCTCATCTTCGCAAGAAGGGCAGCAATTGACAAAAGGGTGCTCGATCTCTCGGACATGACTCCGGTCTCGACCGATGGCGATCGACTCATCGAGGAGGGGCGACTGGATGCTCGATCTTGAGGCATTCAACTTTCTGCATATCACTCAAGATGCGGTGATGAACAGATCTGTTCAGTCACTTGTTGGACGGCAGGAGGAGCACAGCAGGTCAGAATGAGCTACTTCGACCGAAAGGATTTG
>CAZLCS010000012.1:0-116446 GCA_964557955.1 uncultured Syntrophobacteraceae bacterium | reverse complement strand
TCATCATCGGGAGCGAAGAGCAGGGCGCTTCATGACTTGTTTAGCCGGCATCCAGGTCTTTTATGGATTCCGGCTTGAAAACTGCCGGAATGACGACCCAGGTATTGGGCACTCTATTGTGTTGGCCTGTACTGAGCGAAGCTTGCCCGTGAGCAGATGAGCTCGCATGGGCAAGCTCCGTTTGGCCCGTGGCACCCGACCCCGACCGGGCAGATGAGCTCACTTCAACAGCATTGATCCTCTCCCCTGGCATGCCGGCCACCGTCAAATCTGATCGTTGTCCGAAATGAACACGGTGGCGGAGTTGGCGTTCGGGTCCTCCTCGTTGACCCGGTATGCGCGGTTTGGAAGGATCGTGACGATGACCGTCTCTTCGGGTTCCACCAAAGCGTCGTCTTTGGGCAGGACCGTCAAAACCAGCGAAGACTGCCCGGCAGGAATGGTGAACCTGCTGAGCCTCTGATAATCAGACCCGTTCTTCGCTGTGCCCGACACCCTGCATTTCACCGCAAGCGCCGTTTGTGTGCTGCCCGTCCTTGAAATGGTGAACCGGCCCGGGTCGGGTCCAGCCTCGGAAGCCCGGTCATCCGTTGCCTGGATGGACACGGTGGGAAGGGGCTGCTCATCGTCGAGGATGGTGATCACAGCAGTTCCGGAACTCTCATCGAACTGGTAGGCCCCATCCGCAGCAAGACTGATTACAACCGTCTCGTCGCCTTCAAGGATTCTGTCATTCCTGGGCTTCAAAAGGATGTCCGCAAAGCCGGCATTCGCCGGAATTTTCACGGAACCGGTCAGCTTCTTGTAATCGCTTCCGTTTGTGGCGCTTCCTCCCACCGAATATTTGACGGTCAGCGCTCCGCTGCTGGCTTCATTTCGAGATATCCTGAAGGTTGCAGGGGTTCGAGATGACTCCAACACCTCGTTGGGGTTGTCGAGCACAGAAATGGTTACATGCGGACCGGTTCCCTGGGGAGGGGCCTTGGAATAAACGAGGGTAACCTCACTGGCCACCCCGGCCGAAACGTTGATAGCTTGGCTCTCGGGACGGTTCCATCCCTCGACCACCTTGCATTCGACCTCATGCTGGCCGGGAGCCAGGGATTGGGCGGTGTCCCCACTGCTCCGCCATGGCCCGCCGTCCACCCTCCATTGCGCCCCAAGGGCAACCACATCGCTCGGGGAAATGTGAACCCTGATGGAGCCAGACAGTGCGACATAAGTTCCAGTTGTCGAAACCGTCTGCCCCGAAGGGATATTCAAGGTTTGATCGACGGGTTTTGTCCAGCCGGCCAGATCCTTGAACTCCACCTTGTGGAGCTGACCGGAGCTCAGACTGGGTACCATGGCCCCGCTGTTTTGCCATGCCCCGCCGTCCACTCTCCACTGGGCGCCAGCATCAATGGCCTGCTGCGGATGGATGGCGACCGTCAGTGAGCCCGCCGGAGGCGAAATCAACTGAATGGAATCCGACACGACGGCGGATTCGCCGTAAGCATTCTTGACCTTGAAGTAGACGGTTTTCAATCCCAAACCGGGGCTCAGAACGAAGGGGACACTGGAGGAATAGGGGGACCATGCCGCATCCCTGAAGTCTGAGAACTCGCTGGCCATACAATGGGATGCGGTGTGTTCCATAGAGCTGTTGAGCGTCACCGTGCTGGAGGTTGTCTCGGACGCCCCATTGTTGAGGGCAAAGGAGTTGATCTCAGGCGTCAGATTGGCCAGCCATGCTTCCGTTTTTCCGTCTGGATTGACTCCATTGCCAGCAATTGTGCAGCCGTCTGCCGATATACCTGCAGCGCTTGTCAAATTCCAGCCAGTCAAATCCATAGCGAGCTCGAGGACCAAAACGTCCCGCAGGCTCCGCATTCCATTCTCTTCATCCCAGATGAAGGCCTCATCTCCAAAATCAGTACGACTGGTTCCGACAATTACCGACCCGTCGTGGGAGACGCCATTGGCTGTACTCGAAGGATTTGCATCGATAGAGGGCAGGAATCCTAAATCGACCATGCCTCCGCTTTCAGACCAGCGGAAAGCTTCTCGAGAATAAGGATAAGAGATATCAGGAGCGACAAAGTGGTCGCAGTAGCCCACAATGACAGAACCGTCGCCGCTCACTGAGAGAGCTTCGCTCCTGACATAATCCTGGGGATCATGAAGGGCAATGGTTCCGGTGTCCTCCACCCATCGAACAGCAAGTATTATCCCTACATTAATAATCCCTGCACCGCCGACCATGACTCGGCCCGCAGCGCTGACATCGTTGGCTCGCCCCAGCTCATTTCCAAACCATGGTACACCTACCTTGCCTTCGCTTTCGGTCCAACGGAAAGGAATGTGGTTAGCGCCGCTTCCACCCAAATGTTCACTACCCACAATCACGGAACCGTCCGCACTTACTGCACTTGCTGATGAACCTACGCTGCTAAAAGAAACGTTTGGAAGTCTGCCCAGGTCCACTATGCCGTCGGTGGCTGACCAGCGAAATGAATGCCAGTCCATCCCCCCCCAACTCGTTCCCACCACTATCGCGCCATCGGATGACACTCCTGCCGCGTAACTCCCGTAAAGGTTTGACGAAGGGATCCACCCCAACCCAACCATCCCGGTGCTCTGCGACCAACGAAAAGCTTCGCGAGTGGGGGCTTGATCAGACGAACAGCTCTGTCCGACTACCACCGTTCCGTCAGCGGATATGTCCATGGCCTGACTGTAGAAATCACCGCCAGGCAGGTCGCCAAGACCTTTAAATGAAGCCGGAACCGCAGAAGATGGCAGAAAGAGCACCAGAGCGAGCGAAAATAGCCAAGCAGCCTTTGCCTTCACGATTCCCCCCTTCGGTCATCACCACGCGATGCTCAAAAAACCGAAAAAGCTAAATTATTTGGTCAGGCAACCCCTGTATCTCGAACAAGCCGGAGCCATATAGCTTTCCGTCACCGCCTCACACTGAGTTTGGCGTTCGCTGACGTTTTACTCCAAGGCCCCGTTTAGAAGAAGAAAAAATGATAATCATGCTAGCCAAGTCGTCCCGGGTTGTCAACAAGGAGTTGCCAGCACACTATTTGATGCCAACACAAGGAGCGCCAACACAAGCAGGGCCAGTAATGAAGGAGGCTGGATGAGGTGCCTGTCATGGCAGGATGGCCCTAGTGAAGGGTGGGATTCTATTTAGCCCGAAGAATGAATTGACGAGAAGAGCGCATTCATGTAATCCAAAACCAAAAGAGGTTCAATCTTCTCAACATGGGTGGAGGGTTGCCTTTGGGTTTCTCTCGGAACCTTGGCCCTTTGGATGGCCTGCCATCCCGGAATCCTTTATCCAGATCTTCTTCAGCAGAGACCTGGGGGATGCCTTATGCTCTGGTTTTTCAAAAGACGATCGACTGAGCCAGGCAAGGAACCGCCTGCTGCTGATGGAGTCGGAAGCAAAGGGCATTCTGTGGATTATGACCGGCATACTCTCTACAACCTCGGCAAGGTCATCAGTGTCAAGCCTTCGGAAATATTTGAGATAAAGTCAGATCCTGAAGGTTATTATGTGATAACAACAGGTTATCCAACTCTTCGGCTCAACGACCAGATTGATATCAAGCCCATGAAGGAAGGTGAGTGGATATCTACATTGATGATTTCCGCTTCAGGACATCACTCTCTGTCGCTAAAGAGTCGTGATGGATTCAAGCTTGCATACCTGTCGAACATTTCCATAAAATCAGTTGATACACGAATCAAGTCTGAGATAGATAAAGAGGTCAAGGAGCTCGTAAGACAAGTAAAAGGTTATATTGATAATTTAGAGTTATTCAATAATCGAATCGATAGCTATGTCAGATCATCTTTCAGACATAAGCACCTTTTGGTCCTTAATCAGTATGAAAGCTCGAACTTTATTAGAGCTGCCATGGATGAAGTGGTAAGTCTCCCAACAATTACCCAGAAATTCATCGGATTGTCACTATCAAGCTCGATCTCAAATGCTGAGATTATTGAATATATTAAGAATAATCCATCTCTGGCGACCGAGGTCCTGAAGATTGTCAACTCATCCTATCATGGATTGCACAAGAAGGTTTCTGATGTAAACTATGCAGTGCTCTACCTGGGTCTCGGTCAAATTTTTCAAATCATTATATCTTCGAGCCTCCAGGGGATTGGCGGCAAATCCAGCCTTCTGTCCGATATTTGCAGCCATTCCATTATCATTTCAAATGTGGCCGGACTCCTCAGCGCACGAAGAGACAAAAGGATGTCGCCTGTCGTCTCCACCATCGGAATCCTTCACGATGTTGGGGAGCTCTTCAAATCCCTCATCCAGGAGAAGCATAAAGGCTTGGATGTTCTGGTCGATCAATTGAGTGGACCAAAGCTCGGCTCGATGCTTCTCGCAAAGTGGGAGTTACCCGAGCCGATCTACAAGGCTGTTGAGCTTCAAGAGCAATGTGATTTCACGCTTCCGAACGAATTTGATGCCGATATCAGGCATTACGTAGCCTATCTGTACGTCAGCCATCGCATCTGCTCGTTCATCAATAATAGTGGCCTGCCTCCGGACCCACTGACTCAGGCTTACATATCTTTCATAGGTTTTGAGGATATGACCCTGGAGCAACTGGTCCGGCTCTGGCTGCTTCCGGAACTGAGAGCCAACACAAACAAGATGCCCATTGAGGTGCAGGTCTTCTTCTCCATTTGAGACACTCAGTACAGGCCAACACAATAGAGTGTCCACCTCTCGAGTCGTCATTCCGGCAGTCTTTTGACCGGAATCCACAAAAGAGCTGGATGCCGGCTTAAAGATTGCTGCATGACTAGCGGCGAAATGGACATCTTTTTCTGGGGAGGTGTACTCAGTGACTTCCTGCAGCCTCCTAATCATTGTCAACGATCGTCACGGTGGCGGAACCGGATGCACCAACTCGATAGGTGCGGTTTGCCGAAATGGTGACCGTGACCGTCTCTTCGGTTTCCGCTGCAGCGTCGTCTTTCGGCAGGACCATGACAGCCAGTGTAGTCTGCCCGGCAGGGATTGCGAACCCCCTGAGTCTCTCATAATCAGACCCATTCCTGGCGGTGCCTGAAACCTTGCATTTCACTGCAAGCGGTTTCTCTACGCCGCCCGTCCTCGTGATGGTGAACTGCCCGGGAGAAGGGCCTTCCTCAAAGGCTGTGGGAACCGTCGCCTCTATGGTCACGACAGGAGGGGGCTGTTCATCGTCAATGATCTCTATGACAGCAGAAGCAGAGTCGCCAACCCGATAACCCGTGCGGTCAACCAGGTTCACCACGACCGTTTCATTGCCCTCAAAGTTCCTGTCGTTCCTGGGTTTCAACAGGACATCCGCACAACCGGCATTCGCCGGGATCTTCACGGATCCGCTCAGTCTGCTGTAATCGATGCCGTTTGTGGCGCTTCCTCCTGCGGCATAAGCGACAGTCAGGGCGCCGGCGATGTCTCCGGCTCGGCAGACCCTGAACGCAGCGGCGATTCGCGATGATTCCAGGATCTGACTTTCAAGAGCAGAGATCGTCACGACCGGACCGGTTTGGGGTAGCGCCATGGAATAAACAAGGGCAAGCTGACTGACCGCCCCGGCGGAGACGGCAACGTATCGGCTTTCAGGACTGTCCCATCCATCGACAGGTTTGCAGTCGACCTTGTGCAGACCGGGCTCCAGGGATGGGACTGTTTCTCCGCTGTTCCGCCAGGGTCCGCCGTCAACCCTCCACTGAGCCCCCAGGCCGACCACATCCTGAGGAGAAAGCGTCACCACCAGGAACCCTGTTTTGAGCAGATAGGCTCCGGCAGTCGAAGTGGTCTGGCTATGGAATATTGTAACGGTCTGGTTTTCAGGCTTTGTCCAGCCGCTGATTTCCTTGAACTCTACATCATGAGCGCCAACGGGGATATTTGAAAGGGCGACTCCGCTGTCCCACCAGGCCCCGCCATTCAGCCTCCACTGGGCGCCGGCGTCGACAGCTCCCTGGGGGCTGATGGTGACTGTAAGGGCTCCCATCTGCTGTTCATAAAAGCCATCGGCCGATGTGGTCTGGTCCTTGACAATGGTCACGGTTTGATCTGCGGGTTTGTCCCAGCCGGCTACATCCTTGAATTCAACGGTGTGAGCGCCGACGGGGATACTGGAAACGGCAACTCCGCTGTTCCGCCAGGCTCCTCCGTCCAGTCTCCACTGGGCGCCGGCATCGACGGCTCCCTGGGGACTGATGGCGACCGTAAGGGCCCCCAACTGCTGCACATAGAAGCCATTGGCCGATGTGGTCTGGTCTTTGAGTATGGTCACGCTTTGATCTGGCGGCTTGTCCCAGCCCGGGACAACATTGAATTCAACGTTATGAGCGCCGACGGGGATGTTTGAAACAGTGCTCCCGCTATACCGCCAGTCTCCCTCATCCAGCCTCCACTGGGCGCCGACATTGACGGCTCCCTGGGGACCGATGATGACTCTGAGAGCTCCTCTCTGCTGCTCATAGAAGGCGCTGGTATATGTAGTCTGGTCTTTGTTGATAATCGCGCTTTGACCTGGCGGTTTGTCCCAGCCCGGGACCTCCTTGAATTCAACGGTATGCGCGCCAACGGGGACGTTTGAAATGGCTACTCCGCTATCCCGCCACTCTCCTCCATCCAGCCTCCACTGGGCGCCGGCGTCGACGGCTCCCTGGGGCAAAATGGTGACCATGAGAGATCCCGCGGGCGGAACACTGTCTCCGATCTCGCAGGTCATATAAGCCCCGGGAACACTGAAATCATGCAGGTTCATCCATGACGGCGAGCCGTCCCACCAATGCGTATGCGGGCTGCTCGAATCGTCCAGTCGGTTGGTATAGGCGGCGGCGGGGTTTCCCTGGTAGTAAAGGTCCTGCGCATCGCCGCGGTTCACGTTGTTCTGGAAATGCCACTTATTGTCCGCTTGAACCAGCGTGACTTCGTAGTTCCAATGAAAAGCGTTCGGTTCGAGGTTCTGATTGTTATGATTTCCCAGTTCATCTATGTGCCAGACGGCAATCCCAGCCGCTGGCAGAGAGGCATCCCTGCCCGTCTTCTGACGGTTTTCGAGCAGGAAATACTCCGTTGCCACCCCAGGTCGCTGGTAGCGGTAGAATTGATCAAACCCCTCGTCTGGCGCGGCTGCGAGTGTTCCGGTCAGGTAGGAGGTGCTGTCCAGATCAACGACCGTGGCCCATCCGGCAGCGAGCTTCAGGTAGGCGTTCACCTGAGCGGGATTGGTGCCGAAGCAGCCGTAGCCCATGAGGCAGAACCTTCCAGCTCCTCCAGTCGAGTCATAATCGTAGTCGTAAACATCCGGGAAATCACAGAGCATGTGACCGTTCTCATGACAGAAGGTTCCGAGCTCCAGAGCAGTCCCGATGTTGGTAACCTGGTACCTTCTCACTGACTTGCCATCACCGAGACTTACGCGGCTCGCCAGTGCGCTGGAATGAGGCCAAAGCCCGTAAGACCACACACCACTGTCCAATCCGGCGAAAAAGACGTTGAAGGCAACCACCTCGCCGGACCCATCCGTTGTGAGAGAACTGAAGGTCGGCAGAATATGGCTGTTGTAGTCGCTCCTGGCCTGCAAAATGGCCAGGGCATCATTGATGAGCAATCGTCCCTGGGTACCGCAAGCGCTGGATGTGTCATTATAATAACTCTTCGGCTTTTCCATGCGGACGTAAATGGTCACGACATTCGTATACGTCAAGCGAGAACCGGAAACGTCACGGAAGTACTCTTTTACAGAACCATTATTTCCAAAGCCTGTATAGGAATCCCCATTAAGAAAGTTCTCAATTTCTGATTGATTGATGGTGGCGGGCGCGTCAGAAAAGTCAATCAGCAGGGTCAAACCCACCTTCGTGCCGGTTGTCGTCGCATCAGGAGGCGCCGGAAGGAAGCCGGCATCGTCAGGCACCATGGGTGTGCCCAGGGTCTGTGACTTACGTCCGGACCAGCGCTGGGAGAGCCCCGTTTCCCTGTCCCATCGCTCCCGGAGAGCTCGAGCAGCGGCAGCCGCAGCTTCGCGATCCATCCGGAGGTGCCGGGCAAGGCCCAGCGGGACCCGCTCGTGGGCCGGCACGCCCGACGATATGAGACTGCCGTCGGCGGAGCGCACCGCATAGAAGTAGGCTCTTTCTTCTGGATCGAAGACTACGGTATAGCCGTTAGTCGTTTCGAAAACGGCTTGGAATTCATCACCTTCTCCCCATAGAGTGAGTTGAGCGCCACCAGGCTGTGTAAACAGAAAATACCTGGAGAATGGGGCGGCATATGAGGATACTGATGAAAACAGGAGCCAGAGCACAGCTGTCAGAATGAACATAGGCTCGCACAACAGGCACCTTGTGAACGGTCTCGCCTTGGTGCATGTATTGCCTGCAAGTGTCGGGCTGCTCACCAGACCTGGAGCCATGGCAGGAAACCTTTCTTGAAAAGACCCCAGACAGCCGCTCAATGGCTGGCACGCCTTCTTCATGCTCTCGCTTCTATGGAGATGCTTTCGGTTTCTTGCTGTCCGGATCCTTACCGTCCCCGGTCTCAGCCTTCGTAGATCCCATTTGCGAGATCCCACGGAAGACGTTTGGGCAAAACACTCTATGCCGACGGCCCGTCGGCCACGGTCGACTCGCCGTCAATGGAGAGCCGTCACGTTCCGTCCCCGCCTCCCGACAATGCTGTTGAATGAAGCTCATCTGCCCGGTCGGGGTCGGGTGCCATGGGTTAAGCGGAGCATGCCCATGCGAGCTCCTCTGCTCACGGGCAAGCTTCGCTTGGCCCGTGCCACCCCCTTAATTCAACCCCCATGGGCTTGCGCCCACAACGAAGGATGAAAAGGGAGTCCACTTTTCAGACAAACAGCATTGCCGCCTCCCGAGGGGGGTGCGTCTGCTGTCGCCTGCTCTTCATTCGCCTTTATCATTGGGAAGGATAAAGGATTGCAACCAGCTTAACGGTGGCCTTCCAGACTGTCAATGTCAAAGGACCACACAACACGACCGGCATAAAACGTCAAAAGCAAAGGGGCAAAAATCCGGTATTTATGATCTGTCTCCCCCGAAAAGATCAGGTGATGAGAGTCCGGTTGCAGAGCCCGGGCCTGCAGATCATGCGGACATGGGACCGGTGGAGTACCCCTGCCGCTTCGTCCTGTGCAGGAAGTTACCATGGTGGCTTCTCATGGATCTGGAGCAATTGACAGACTCAATTTGTTGGCCGGCTCATTATAGCACAGGTGCGCTCATTTCCTCTGCCTGCAGCCAGGAGCGGCTTCTCTTTACCGTGTGGGGTTTTGTCCGTCGCCTCGGGTGTGCTTTCCCGACTTTCCGGCCCCCCAAAAAACGGGGGTTCAGGTTCATGAAGCCCGCTGAGGGAAGCAAGACATACCACAGCAAGCTGTCAGGTGTACTGTGCACGATCATCGGCGTTTCTGCGCTGGCCTGCGGGGTCACCGTGCCTTTTGCTGCCGCAAATCCCCTGCTTGCCCTGGTACTCGTGGGAATCCCTGCATGCTGCCTGGAAGCATTGCCCTGCTGACGGGCCTGACCAGTCTTGAGGCTCGCATCGAGTTCACTGACGGTTGCCTGATCGCCGCTGCCTCTCGATGGCGAGGCCGCCCGATGCCCCCCGGTCCGGAAAATCAGGGTGCAATGGACACAGAGAAACATGAGCCCAGGTTCTACAAGGGCAAACCCATGCACTGGTTGAAGAGCGAGCCGGTGTTCTACCGGTTCGCCGGCCCGGATCGTATTCTCTGTTCGGCTACTTGAGTCGTTAGGCCGGAACGATCTCAAAAGGACTCACTGCCGCCCCGCCATGCAGATCGAGAACAGGCATGCTCGATAGAGGTTAGCTTCTTCTGTCCCAGTCTGCACGATATCCACGGCAATCCACATGGACAAACGTGTTGTAGATGCCAATCCCGCCTTCAAAAACCCCCTGGTTCCGCATCGATTTCAGCTTATTGGCCCAATCTCCCGTGTTGGTCGAGCCGGGAATCTTGAAATCTGCGGCGCAAAAAGCCGTGTGCTGACTCCGCTCTGCACCGCCAATCGCTCGATTGTAAGCCTTGCTGCGATATACGCTCGTCAGTACGACAGATTTACCCACTGCTTCTCGGAATTTGTCGAGAACATTGACCAGTCTGACGACATTGGGCCACAGCTCCTCAGGAGGATCCGTATTCAGGCCGTTGGCCGCATGGGAACCGCCCTTGACCAGGAATTCGTGCCATTTGAAGTGTTTAATATGAGGGAGGTTTCTGGCAAAAAAGGCTTCAAAGGGATGCCCGGCAGGAACAGAGTCATCGATATTGGGTAGGTTTCCATCCACCACTCTCTGAGCGTCTCCATCCGAGTCTGGTTGATTCAACTCGTTGTCGGCGACGAGGTCCAGCTTCAGGTCCACTGTACCTGCCTCATGAAGCGCTTTGAGCAGTACTGCGGCACCGCATTGCTCAGATACTGCGGTCTCTGAGAACACGCCGTCCGCTACGAACTTGCCACGCTTGTAGATGGTTGAAAAGCTCCACAGATAGGGTGTTGGAACGCCTCGAGATCGATAGCCAAAACCATTATACCGCTCCCATCGCCAAAGGGCTCTTGGTAAGGACCAGTCGGTGAGATCAGCGAGTTTCTGCAGTCTCAGGGCATCTTTGGCGCTGGCCTCCCAGGTGAACGGCGGACTGCCGGAAGAAGGCCGGTTTTTGGGGATGCGCTTCGTCCTCCCCGAGAGAGGATCCCCATTGTGCAAATGGGTGTTGAAGTTGAATGTAGACTCCAGGAGGTGGACCCCGGCAATGAACCACCAGGGAATGTTCAAATCCTTGGCAACAGCGTCATAGCGTGACTTGAAGCGTCCGGCCTGCTCTGCGTAAGCCCGAACCTTATGTTCTCGCTCGGGACGTATGACGGATCTAAGAAAAAAAGTCGTATATTCGTCTGCGAGCTCCTCAAATTTCTTGCTGCTGAGAGGTCGGGGTGTCTCCAGGGGAGGTTCGGGGCGAGGGCCAGGAGTGAGAGGTTCCGGTTCTTTGGCGGGTTCAAGGTCCTCTTCATCGTTAATGATTACAGTTGGCTGACTGGGCGCGTCCGGTCCTTCCGTTTTGCCCATGGCAGCGGATTCATGCATCTTCCGATGCAGCTCGGCAAACTCATCGAAAAGGGCCTCGAGCCCGGGGGCTTTCTTCTTTGTCTTGGACTGAATCTCCTTGATGTGATTCAAGATCCTCGCGGACACATCAACGAACTGTATGGAGCTGCTCGCGAAATCATTGATGGCGTCAGCAAGTCGCTGTTTCAAGATGAAATCGCCCATCTCCTTAATCGCGTCGAGCTCTTCCTCTGTTTGAGCCTTGGCCCGCATCTCCGACAACTTCTTGAGAGTCAACTCTGTCGCCATTTACGCCTCCTTGTATGTGGCCACCAGAGGGTGATCTAGGCTGAACCGAGGGGCGGCTTTCGGACTGCGCGAATAAGGTTCAAGAATGCCTCAGCTTTTGCACTCAGCTCCCCTGTTTCACGAGCTATCTCAGTCGCCTCACGGATAGAGAAGGTCTGGTTGCTGGCGGTTTGGACCAGGTCGTCCAACGATGCGGAGCACTTGTGAAGAACATTGACATACGCTCCGAGGCTTGCATGGAAGGTTCTGATTTGAGCCTGGATTCCCGCAATCTCTTTTTCATAGGCGGCCTGCTGTTCGGGCTTCCTGTTGATGCGCGCTCTATTACTAAGGTCATCGAACTCCGATATGGCCATTTCCTTGGAACTGACATAGATACGATAGATCTTGGATGTGTCATCGATGAGGAGCTGATAAAGACCCTGAATGTCTCCCTTGCTCTCTATCAAAGATTTACGAATGGTGGCATTCGCCCGTGCCCGTTCCAGCCGTTCGGCCAAAGGTCCGGCAATCTGGGCTCCTGAAGTCACAAGAGCGGCAACGCCGGGGTTCGCTACGGCGCCAATGCTGCTGAAAACCTTAATGAACTCTGTGAGTTGTTCAATGCGCTGTCGAGCTTCGGCAGCCGTCTTCCCATTTGCAAGGTCGAGAAGGACCATATTGTACTGTGTTACCGCTGCAAGGGCCACCCTTCTCGCCCTTATGGAGATATCTTCGTTTGTTCGTGTACCGGAGGTACTGAGCGCCAAAGCGGGGTCGAAGCAATCTGGATATCCGTTCTCCGTCGTTGTACAGTCCTCAGAGGAGCCAGCAGTGCTTTCAGCTCCCTTCTTAACCACTGGAGCTATTTGATCATAAACCAGGTCTCCTCCAAGGCGGACCTGTTCATAAGCCAAGGTATAAGTCTGAATCTTCTCGATGGGAACGGAAGCACATCCACTCATTTCCAGAGAAAGAGTCAGTATGATAGTAACATGTATATATGCGAATATTGGTCTGAAGAGGAAATTCTTTCTGGATTGATTCAGGAGTGAAGTATAGAAATGTGTATTGTACTCCATTGCACCCTCCACAGAGACTGATATTGATCTTTGTTTGAGCCTTAGCTGTAAGACTCGACACAACATGTACAATATATGTAAAGATTTTATATATTCTATTTAACAAGATACTTATTTTGAATAAAACGTATAGAGCTTCAGTTATTATATTACCAGCATGAGTCGCAAACTATAAGCTTGGCCTTTGAATTGCGTCGATATGAAATCAAGTTCATATCACCAAAGAACTGTCACTATACAATATCATGATGTCTAGAAGGAAGAATCCTGCGAGAGAAAGTCCGTCTCTACTTTGCAGAAATATCTGCTATTGCAATGCATTGTATTGAGAAGCCTCTTATCTGTCAATCAAGAAATCATTTGCTGGGAGATGGTCCCGGCCGGCCATGCCGTGCGCTCTCTTCCGGCATGGAAACTCTTGGGAACCCTCGACACTCTCATGTGATGAGCGACATCCTCGATAAAGGGCTCGCCTTATCTGCCGGACTCCACCGCACACCCAAGAGGTCCATTCTGACTGAATACAGCTGCAGGATCGATCCCGCCTGCCAGCCCAAGCTCCTCAAGCGTTGATCCGATGCCATGGGAAACCTGGGCCTTGATCGAGGGATCTCCTTGGACCTGGATTTCCACGCCATTCCCTCTCACGGGGAAGACGCCCTCGCGATGCACACTCTGTTTCAAAGTGCAGCCGAAGACATGAGGGAATCCTCCAAATCGAAACACGGTATTCGGCATTTCGTGAACGCCACGTCGTGAACGCCACGGCCCCGGTGGCGATGGGTCGAAGTGACGTGTCGATCCCCATGCAGAGCGGAGCACACAATGCATTCCTGATCATTGCAGGTTTTCAAAACACCGATATCCCCATTCCATGGCTTGCCCAGAAAACATGCCGAGTTGAAGGAATGCCGAGAAACTCGAAAGCTTCCTGCCATCGGCTTTGCCTGTCAGTGTGTGATAAACACCTCAAGAGTTCCGTGTCGGGACAAAACACCGGAACGTCGCTGCATCTGCCACGATGTGAACTTCTGATCACGACGCCGTGCATAACGCATTTGCTCGAGACCTTTTGACCTTTTGGACCCCGGGATGCCAAGCAGCAGCAGAATCGAGAGACCTTGGGTCGCTGAGTCGCGAGTTCGCCGCCACCTCGATTTCACATCCGATCGTTCGATGGTTGATCCCCGTTCATCTGGGGACTGTTCTCCTCGAGAAACATGGCTTCAAAGCTTTCATTTCCGTAGAACGTGACCAGAAAAGACTCTTTGAAAGACTCAAGCAGGAGCACCCGAGCGTCGATGCGCTCGGAATCGCATGCATTCCAGAGCCGGCCATGGGCATGAGACTGTGCATCCGCACAGGCATCCCCCCCGTCGGTATTCCGTTGAATGCAAATCGATGCGCCAGGCGGATGTCACAGGCTCAGGAGACATCTTTCAACCTGGAGCAACTCGAAGAGCTGCTTCTTCAGGCACCTCCGCGAACCAATAGAAATACAGGTTCCATGCGGAGCAGAGTAATGTGGCGGGCATGGCCCCACAGGCTGCGGGAGCCCAGCAGGTGCTAGAGGTCCTTGCCGGGTGACCCCAGAAGTGTATTCCGTCAAAAGCCTGGTCGATTCTCCCGACCGATGGCAAGGCATGCCAAAGCCAAGCATCCGGCAGGGTCTCACCCGTTCAATGTGCACTTGTCTTGGCAACTCAGAAACCGCCGGCGGGCGCTGCCATAAATCGAGTATCATCATGACATCTCACTTTTACGGCGATCGGGACATCCGAGATCAGGGAGGATGGGGGATCAGTGAGTCCAGGGCAATGGGACGCACCACGGGATCCGGGAAAAACCGAGCTGGACAGCGCCCCCGGGTCCTGGCCCGCTCCACCCCTCAATCCCAGCGCAGCCAAATGGCTTGATTCTTGTCCATCACGACATGCGTTCCCAAAGGTCCTCCCTCTCTGTTGAGGGTGTTCTTGATCCATTGTGCCTCTTCGCTTGAAGCTCGCTGGACTCGGAAGTTCCGCACCCGTGTGGGAATCATCTCAAGGGATTTGAGGGTCCCGTCTGCTGTGTTCAGGTTCAGGAAATACATGAGACCCAGGTCGCCCCGAAACACCTCATAGCCGCCGATTCCCTCATAGTCGGTCAAAAAGTCCCCGCAACCATACAGGACGAGCTTTCCTCTATATACCTCGATCCCTTTGATGTGATGGGAGGAGTGACCGTGTATCACATCCGCCCCTGCCGAATCGATCAACCTGTGGGCAAGCATCCGCTGCTCCCTGGGTATTGTGTATCCCCAGTTTCCACCCCAGTGCACCGAGACTACGACGATGTCCCCCGCCTTCCTCACCGCCTGGATCGACTCCCCAATACCGCTGACCGTCTCAGTTTCAAAGTCGGGCAGGAAGTTTATTCCCGCTTTTTCCCTCCCTGCTGCCCATTCCGCCGGAATGCCACTGGAGACCGACCCGTACGCAAAAACAAGCACGCGTCGCCTTCCACCCACTTGCACGACTGCCGGAGCCTTGGCTTCCTGGATCGTACGGCCTGCCCCCGCCCAGGCAATCCGCGCCGTATTCAGGGCATTCAAGGTTTCTTCAAGTCCGGCGTACCCCCAGTCGAGAACATGATTGTTGGCCAGACTACAAATCCGGATTCCTGCGGCCCGGAGGGTCGGAAGGTTGCTGGGATGCATCCGGTAGTTGATGCCCTTGTCCCGCCAGTAGTCGGGGCTCCGGGTGATGGCTGTTTCGAGGTTGATCACAAGGACATCCGGCTTCGTTCGCTCCAGTTCAGCCAGAGCATCTCCCCAGGGATAAGCAAAGTCGACGGGAAGAGGGATCGGGCCGTTGGCCCTTTCGGCCAGTTCCACGTAAACACGGGCGTCTTTGACGTAGGGCTCGTACAGGGTTGGATCACCTGGATGCGGCAGCACTTGATCGATGCCTCGTCCCAGCATTACGTCGCCACAGAGGAACAAACTGACCATGGAAGAGTGACTCTGGCTTTGCTCATCCATTCCTCCAACTCCCATGTGAATCGATTCATTATGGTACGGGTTCGCCAGATCTTTTATGCCGACACAGTCTATCGAATGCCGGATCTGATCGGGTATGTGAAGCTGTGAATCATTACGCCCGACCCGATCAAAGACGTCCTCTCCAGGTCGACAGACTCCGCACTTTAAAAAAGAAGCCCATGCGGCAGCCGCATTCATACCCTGTCTGGCAGTATCCCGGGGACTGCCTGATTCCTCCCGGGCAGCAAGGAATGCGCCCCTCAGATCAAGGTATCCATGGGTGATCAGGGCGTTCACCTCACTCCGAGAATCCACCCTTCGATCTTTGCCACCGAGCGTTCTTCTGGAGGCAGAATGGGATCCAGGAAATCCGCCAGGATCCCATCGAGGTCGGCCCGGCGCATCCATTCAGCGACAGAATATGCGTCGTGCTGGTCGGCCGTTCTTCCTTCCCGTTCAAAGTCCCCTTTCCACAGGGAGGGATAGACCTCACAGACGGCCGAGCGTCCGCCGGGAATGTCCCAACCGTCGAACGGCCAGAAGTGAACGCGCCTTCTCAGATGCAGACGGAGATACCGGAGCCAGGGAAGGCCGGCATGGGTAGACTTCGCGACCGAGCCGGGCACGTCGAAATGGAAGACTGATTTGGCCGTGCCGGTCCGCTCTTCCGTCACGCGCCGCCATCTTGGATCTCCGCTACGGGCCTGACCGCTCCCCACGGTGCCCTGGCGTACGAAATCCACATAGACGTGGTCCCCGTCGGTTGGCCAGTGCTTTTGAAAGTCGTCGAGGAAAAAGGTCCAGTCCGGCAGCAGATGATAGGTTTCAAAATAGCGTAGTGGGAAAGAAAATCCGTGGTCAATTCCGACCAAAGTTGGCCGGTCTTCGGAAAGCAGCTCAATCAGCCAATGGGCGATGCCCCGCCTCGTCCAATATTTGCGGGGGCTCGGAGGAGGCTTGACCTCGGTGGCTGGTGACTCGCGATCCGCCATGTAGACCCGAAGACCGCTGAGGCTCGATCTCGGTGTTTCTGCACCGGAGTAGTCGATCCCGATGTAGTGTTCGAAAGCCGGTTCGTGCATGCCGCTCATGACATCATGTCCTATGACACCTGGCTCATTATGTATCTCCGTGGCATCGGTTCGTGGGAGCTCGGGGAAGCAACAGCCTTGCACGACCGGGTGGGTGAGGTCAAATTCTCGCCAATCCTTTGATGCTCATTGGGCATCTTCGCCCGGATATTCGCTGTAGAAGACGTCTTCGAGATGCTCGTGAAACCCCCAGCCGATATCGACCGTAGTCGAAACGATGTCTTTCACGCGAGGACGGAATTTCTCGACCAGATGCGGGATACCAGATCCGCTCATCAAGTTGGTTGCCTCGTCGAACGCTGATTCAAGCGTGTTTTGATCTCCGACCACGATGGAAGTTTCTGACTGCTCACGGATCCCTCTTCTCTCGAGATGGCATTCGTCAGTCTGATCCACGGTCTGCCCTCCGGGAGATGTGCTCACCTTGCCTCGAAATCTGCTGAGCGGAGATGCTCCCCTCCAACATTCCGTCACTCGAACACGACCTCCGCTAGAACGCCCCGAACACTTTCAAGCGATAGTACCTCAATTCATCGATCGAGGCGAGGATATCGGCCATCGCGGTGTGCCTGCCCGTCTCGGGCTTATCGTATCTGCGGTCCGGATACCACCGGTTCACCAGTTCCTTGATGGTCGAAACATCCACATTCCGGTAGCTGGTGTGACGTTCGAGACGGGGCATGTAAGCCTGCAGGAAAGCGCGGTCGATGCCGATGGAGTTGCCTGCGAGTGGACATCCATTTGCGCGATCCGCCATCGGGTCCGGGCAGTATCGGCGAACGAGCTCCAGTGCCTGTTTTTCCGTCTCTGGGAGGTCCAATGCTGATTCCCGGACCCTCTCCAGCAGGCCGGTCTGTGTGTGAGTTCTCTTCCCCCACTCGTCCATCCCGGCCAAGACGCTCTCCGGCTGACGAATGGCCTGGCCCACAGGTCCGGGAGGCCATCGGCCAAGTTCCCGAAGATCCGCGTCTGTGATGACGATGGCAATCTCGAGGATGGTGTTGGATAGGACGGCAAGTCCCGTCATCTCGAGATCGATCCAGATCAGGTTGTTCTGGTTTTGGGACACAACACTCCCCCAACTGCGAGTCGAGATTTTGATCGACTGCACCGTCGATGCGCAAACCGAAATTGTACGGCTACGGGCGATGGGTTCGACATTGGAAACGCCGTGCCTTTCCCTGGTCCCTGACATCGAAGTCCTTGATGGTTCCAGAGCCGGCGCTGGCAATAGATTTCAGAGGTCCAGTCACACTCTGTTGTCTCTCAACCACAGCTCACCGGTCTCCCGCAATGCTTTTTGTCTGATGAGTGGACTCCCTTTTCATCCTTCGTTGCGGGTGCAAGCCCATGGGGGTTGACTCAAGCCTTCTCCATTTTCTTGCGCCTCCCCGAGCACCATTTGTTGGGGGGTCTCTTGGTTACTCTGGGCCCTGAGGCTCTGGGGGATTGGGGCCTATAGTATTTGACCCGTGCGATGGCGGCAAGGATCTCAGAGAAGATCTCGACAGCCTTCTTGGGATCATCTGGAGCGATTACGGCGGCTTCGGCCGCCAGTGTCATGATGGCGTTCTTGAACTGGAATTCTGCTGTGGACGGGCCACGTACCTGAAACGTGACCACCATGAGGGTTCGGGCAATCACGGACATGATGGCCACGGCGTAGAGCTCCTGGCGGATGCTTTTGGGAGAGTTACCATGGAACGGCTCGATCTCAAGCACTCAGTACTCAGAAGGCCTTGCCCTTCCCATGAAACATTGCCGCAAGCAAGCCAACAGGGCCAAATACGAGGCAACCAATCAGGACAGCAACGAAGAACACCTGATTGCCTTCCTCTTTCCAAGCATCCTTGAACTTGCTGTACTTGACCCAGTAGTTCAACAGTCCGCAGACTATCCAGGCGCAGATCACCGCAGCAGTGGTGGACATTCTGCAATCTCCCCCCGAAAAGAAACCTGATAGGTGATATTCCTCAGAAGAGTTTACTTCCTACCTTCGCACCGGCAACCGGTGATACAAAAGTGGCCTCACCGCTCTCTGCCTTCGGAAACTGGACTCCCAGCACCAAAACTTCGGAGGCGACCTCCCCGATCGGCCTGGGTTCGAAGTTTAGCACCCCAAGGACAAGCATGCCTTTGATGTCTTCAATGGAATGTTGCGTGAAGCGACCAACGCTGACTCGTTTTCCAAATTTCCCGAAATCGATCAACATCTTGTAGCTCGGCCTGGGAGCAGATGGCTCGATTTCCACATCGATGACGCGTCCGACGCGAATTTCCAGCCTATCAAAGACCTCCTCTTTGCTGACCAAGGGCTTTGTTTCCTGAGGCATCATTCCTCCTCTCAGGCATAATGGATGACGAAAGTTGAGTGATCTGCCCCTTGCGAAGGTGGGTTATTCTGAGGGCGTTGAGTCATCAGAACCGAGCCACAACCAAGGAGGCAGATCATGGAAGAGTGTATCACTTATGTTGGGCTTGATGCTCACAAAAACACGATCGATGTGGCACTTGCAGACGGTGGCCCAAATGACATGGTTCGCCACTACGGTACGATTAATTCGAACATGGGAACACTCGACAAGCTTTTGAAGAAACTGGTGTCCCAGGGCCGTGAGCCTCGATTTGTCCATGAAGCGGGTCCATGCGGCTATGAGATCTACCGGCACCTGACCCGCCAAGGGTACGAGTTTGTGGTGGCTGCACCTTCATTGATCCCCAGAAAGAGTGGCGACAGGATCAAGAACGACCGGCGCGACTCCATGATGCTGGCCCGCCTGCACCGAGCAGGGGAACTGACTCCGGTGTATGTTCCTCACAGTGAAGATGAAGCCATGCGTGATCTCTGTCGTGCCCGGGAGGATGCCAAAAGAGCAGAACGCAAGGCGCGTCAACAACTGAATGCCTTTCTTTTGCGCAACGGCTGACGCTACAGCGGCAGGAGCCGATGGAGCCTTGCCCATTGGCGCTGGATCTCAGACATCAAGATGGCTCACGCCGCCCAACGTGAAAATCAGCGGTGGCAGGCCAGGGGACAAGAAGAGAAAAAAGGGCTTCCCCCGCCATCCGCTGCATTTTTTCGTTGTGCCACGATTTCCCTTATGCTGCGGATTCCCGCAAGGGATAAGGCCGGATGAGTATCTCAGCTGGAATACCCAGGCCAGCATGGAGCTTCCGTATCATATAGATGGTGAGAGGACGTTTTCGGTTCAGCACTTCAGAGACCCGAGCGCGACTGCCAATGTACAGCTCAAGATCACTACGAGAGAGTCCTCTGCTCTCCATGTAATAGAGGATGGTCTCGATTGGATCTGGGGAGGGGATGGGGTAGTGCTTTTCCTCGTATGCCTCTATGAGGGTGGTCAATACCTCCAGACGGTCACCTTCTGGCGTGTTTGGGGTGGTGTCAAAGAGCTGCTCCACCTCATCCAATGCTGCTTCGTAATCCGCCTCTGTCTTGATCGGCTTAATGTTCATATCCTTGGACCTCTCGCTATACTGTTGCAGCATCGATCCGGTCGTATTCTTCGTGAGTACCCACGAAACGGATGTAGACGATACCGAACTGATATTGGAAAGCTGCCACAACACGGTACGTGTTGCCCTTGATGTTGAAGACAACCCGATTGTTTTCGACAAAGCTCGCATTCCGGTAGACACTCTTGATTTCAGAAGGAGACTTCCAATGGGAAGCCTTGAGATCCGCATACAAGGCCTGTAGCGGTTGCTCCGCATCAGGGTGCCGCTCCCAAAACTCTTTGAGTGTTTTTCGGGATATGATCCGCATGGACAAAAAATAGCACGTTCCCAAATTGGGATCAACTCATTCTTTACTGCTGGCTGAATCTCGGGTACACAGGCACAACGGCCGGGGATGAGCTGCACCCCTTCCGGGTTCGGGCGCCGTAGGCGGCTGAACACATAAGATTGTATGGGGAGTGGGGTTTTTTTCCCATTCCCCATACAATTCTGTTGAACTATGCCGCTTCGCCCGGGCTATGGAGATTCAATCCGATTTTTCGGTGCTGGCGGCAATCTATATTTCTGAGAGAATGCAAAAACGGATGCCTGGAATAGCGTTTGGGTTGGCGGAGGAGGGCGAAGTCTTCGAAAAGTTTTTCGGGAGCCTTGTTGGGATGAGGGTTCTTTGGAAAGAGGGCCGCAGGACGCCGGCCTCCCCGAAAGAAGTTGTGTGGAGCCGTCTGCTTGTTTGCTTTCCCGGGGTTTTCTTCATGGCGGGCCTCGGGAAGAAAGCCGGGGGAGTCTCTCGATGGTCACCATCTGTCCCTTTGCGCATGCGGGGCAGCGGGTGAGATCGATTCCGGTGATCCGAAGGAACAGTGTCTGCCAGGGCTCCGGTTTGTCCGGCCTGCAGAGCTCTTGGGCCACTCCCGGAAGCTCCTTGCACCGAGCGAGCCTGGTGCTGCGGTGTCGGTTCGAGAGGATGCCGTAGTGGCGGATCTTCATGAAGCCTTCGGGCAGGATGTGGAGGAGAAACCGTTCGCGCGGGGTCACACCTACACATTTCATATTGTCAAGTGTGTAGGTGTGACCCCATTTCTTGCTACAAACTGCCTCCAAATCTGTTGGATGTTGCCCGCGGTGCAACTGCAGGTCTCCGGTATGGAGGGTCGATCGGCCAAAACCAGCGGATCGCCTGAACAGGTACAGACTTTCCACCCTTGTCACTGCGTTCCGTCCCCCCCCACGGACTGGCGGGTCCGCTGCAACTTGCTGATTATGCCAGATCCTCAGAGGATTCTGAAGACAAACAAAGTACTTGCCCCATTTAGGGGACCATCAATCGCGATTCTCTTAACATGGTTTTCATCTTCAAAGGTCTTGGCCCCGATGGCAGAGCATATTAGTGGGAGACGATTTGTGAATCCAAGTGCTGAATGAACATCACCGGCACGTATCGCAACCACGTATTCTTTCTTGCGTCGAGCAGTTTCTATATAGTTTTCCGCACAATATTGTCGGACATGCTCAGATGGTGTTCGATCTTCCGGAACCACATCCTGCTCTGAAGTCATTGATCACGCCCTCCTTCGAGCACAACCGATGAATGGATTGCATCGCCTTTGAACAAAGGGCAAATACGATGGGCTATTCTGAGTAATCCTCGAAGTGTGGCCAAGCCAACTGATGGAAGCAGGGGGGCCATCCACATCCTTCCGTTAGTTCCCGTCTGACCGTGTTCGGCGGGCTCGCCCGTATTCCAAGACAGCTCAGAACATCGAATGACCGTCATCTCCACACATACTGTACTGTCGAACTTGCACCCTGCAAGTTGATAACACGGCGGCGAGCTTCGTAACAAGATGAATCGCACCTCGGGGAAGGAGGTGTATAGCCCACGAGAAGATCAATAACCGATTGTCTGCGGGGGTCAGTGGATGGGGGGGAGAGATTCCGCACGATTGTTCTCGTGAGCCGCGCTCAGAAGACATTCGTGCACACTATGTGCACACCAGTGCCCACCAACAGAAAAGGGGCTACGAGTCATCCTCGCAACCCCTTGAACTTGCTGGTGCCGAAGCGGGGACTCGAACCCCGACAGGCGTACGCCCACTAGACCCTGAACCTAGCGCGTCTACCAGTTCCGCCACTTCGGCATATAAAAGCATTGCTTTTCAGTGGGCGAGAACGTATTCTAAAAATCTTTATGTGTCAAGGTTCAAATTCAGTGCTCCGGAGGTTCGCTGGTTCTTTATGGAAGTCATCGTGGGTATCTCCAACATCCGAAAGCCACTCACCAATCCTGTTCTCACCATCGGCAACTTCGACGGCGTTCATCTCGGTCACCGGGCTCTCTTCAACAGGGTCAGAAGCTGGGCGAGGGAGTTGGAGGGGCAGTCCGTCGTTATGACCTTCAACCCGCACCCCCTCTCGGTCTTCAGGCCTGGCAACGGACCGGCTTTCATCACTACGCACGAACGCAAGCTGGATCTCATCGCCGAAGCGGGCATCGAGGTGACCATAGTGGTTCCGTTCGACAGGGCCTTCGCCCAGATCTCGGCCACCGAGTTTGTGAAAGACCTGCTGGTGGATCGGATCGGGATCAGGGCCATTGTGGTCGGCCATGACTACCGTTTTGGAAAGGGGCGGGAAGGGGATATCGATCTGCTCAGGAAGATGGGAGAGCGACACGCCTTCGATGTCGAAGCCGTCTCGGGCATTGATGTCGAGGGAACCCTTGTCAGCAGCACGCTGATTCGGCAATGCATCCACGGCGGAGACCTCCGGGAGGCCGGTCGCCTCCTGGGACGCCCTTACGAGATCAAGGGCGCGGTTGTCAAGGGCCGCAACCGGGGTGCCAGGCTCCTTGGATTCCCCACGGCGAACATCGACATGGCCGGTCATGCCGCGCCCAAGGGCGGGGTGTATGCGGTTCAGGTGGAAATCGATGGTCGCCTGTACGGAGGAGCCGCCAATCTGGGATACAATCCCACCTTCGGTGACGCGATGCTTTCTCTCGAAGTGCACATCCTGGATTTTTCCGGCGACGTCTACGGCAAGAATGTCACCGTGCGATTCATCGACCGACTGCGAGATGAGAAGAAATTCGCGGGGGTGGAGGAGCTGACCCGGCAGATCTCACTGGATGTGGAGCGCGCCCGCGAGATCCTGCGTAACTGCCCGCCTGCGGCCCCTTCCTGAACCTGTCCATCGCCGCATGCCCGGTCCTCCCGCCGGCCCCTCCTCGGTCTGGGAGCGTGCAGGGACTGAACCGTTAAAGGGGCGGGACGGCATCCCGCTCCTCCGTGGCCTCGCCTTCCAGAAGAGGAGCCACCGGGCGGCCATCGTTGCAGCCGGGGAGGCTCACATTGCTCAAAATGCCGCGAACCTCCCGCTGCATGGCGGAGATGAGAGGTCCCAGAGTCCCGCTGTAAAGGGCCGAAATGGGAACGGCTCCATACCTTCGCACCTGCTCCTCGAGGATAAATGGGTCCACGAGATCGGCCTTGTTGAAAACGAGAAGGGTGGGTTTGCGGTCCAGCTCCAGTTTTTCGAGAATGCGCCGGACAGCGGCCATCTGCTCCTCGAAGCGAGGGTTGCTGATGTCGACCAGGTGGAGGAGGAGGTCGGCGTCGTCGAGCTCCTCGAGGGTTGCTGCGAAGGCCTCCATCAGATCCTTGGGCAGGTCGCGGATGAACCCCACGGTGTCCGTGATGATGACCTCCCGGTCTTCGGGAAAGCGCAGGCGGCGGCTGCTCGGATCGAGGGTCGCGAAGAGCTTGTCCTGAACAAAGACCGCACTTTGAGTCAATGTGTTCAGCAGCGTGGATTTGCCTGCGTTGGTGTAGCCCACGATAGAGATGGTGGGGAGCTCCTTGCGTGTTCTCCTGGAGCGCCTCTGCCCCCGGTTCCTGCGGACGGCCTCCAGCTGCCGCTCCAGGTGGGCGATGCGATCCTTGGTCCGCCTGCGGTTGATCTCCAGCGTGGTCTCTCCCGGGCCCCTGGTCCCGATTCCGCCGGTCAGACGCGACAAGGCGTCGTCCTTCACTCCGAGGCGAGGGAGCAGGTACTTGAGCTGGGCCATTTCAACCTGAATCTTTCCTTCGCGGCTCTGAGCCCGCTGAGCAAAGATATCGAGGATGAGCTGGGTCCGGTCGATGACCCGGAGCTCGGTGGTGTCGGTGATGGCTTTGACCTGTGAGGGGTTGAGATCCTGATCGAAAATCAGCAGATCGACGCCGCACTGCAGGGCTCTGAGCACGATTTCGCTCAGCTTCCCCTTGCCAATAAGCGTTCTGGGATTCACATCCCTCAGCCGTTGAATGATCACGTCAGCCGCCACGATGCCGCTTGCATGGGCCAGCTCCACCAGCTCGTCCATGGATTGCCTTGCGGTCTCTCTGTCCGCACTGGTCACGCTCACCAGTATGGCGCGGTCCTGCTGCTTTTCAGCCGGCATGGACAGCCGAGCCCGGTCGAACTCCTCCTCCAGGGACTGGACCAGGTTCTGGAAATCCAGGTCGGGATCATAGCAGGGCAGGAGGGGAAGGATGTCCCATCCCGCTCCGGGCATTCCGGTTGAGGGCACCAGGTGGGCCACCTCCAGCTGAGTGGCTCCGCCATGCTGATCTACGCGGATGGCCGCGACACAATCCAGCCTCAGGAAGACGAGATCCATCAGGTCGTCCTGGGTGAGAGGGTCTTCGTTGAGGTGTGTGTGGACGAGACGCAGCCCCCGCAGCCGGGAGCGGCCTTCACGGCTCTTGGGGAGATCGGGTATGAACAGGGAGCGTGCACTTCCGACGAGCACCATCTCGACGGTGCCGTCGCGGGCAAGGAGGAGGCCGATCTGACGGCCTGACTCGAACGATAGACGGGCAAGATCCCGAGCCAGTTCGGGGGAGATCACCTGCTTCGAGGTGACTTTTCTTCGGTAGAGCGCTTCAACTCTCTGGCGGATGCTGCTTTTCAGCCCGTGTACACTGCCGTAGACTTTGCTGATGGGCGTCCTCCCTTCTCACAACTTTCTCTCATCGACCAGTCGCACGGCTTTGCCTTCCGTTCTGGGAAGGCTGTTCGGCTCCACCAGCTCAACCCTTGGGGTGACCAGGAGCTCACCCTTGAGCTCGTGCGTGATCTTCGTCCGAATGCGCTGAAGATGGCGCATGTCCTCGACAAAGGTCCGGTCCGTCACTTCAACGCGAACGATCATATGATCCACATTGTTCTCGCGCTGGAGCACGATGAGATAATTATTTCCCACTTCCGGTATATTCATTAAAACCTGTTCCACCTGAATCGGGAAGACGTTCACGCCTTTGATGATGAACATGTCGTCTGATCGTCCCTGGATCCGGTCCAGACGGCGATGCTTGCGCCCACAGGCGCAATGGCCGGGAATGATTCGCGTGAGATCCTTGGTGCGGTAGCGGATGAGCGGCATGGCCTCGCGCCGCAGGCTGGTCAGGACGAGCTCTCCAATGGCTCCCTCGCGTACGGGCTCGAGGGTCTCCGGATCGATCAGCTCGACAAAATAGGAATCCTCCCAGACATGCAGACCGGTTTGCTCGAGACACTCGAAAGCTACCCCCGGACCATTCATTTCCGAGAGGCCGTAGCTGTTGTAGGCCTTCACGCCATAGTACTCCTGGATCCGCTGGCGAATCTCCTCTGAGTAGGGCTCGGCGCCCGTATAAGCGATCCGCAGCTGAAGATCGCGCCTGGGATCCACGCCCAGGTCCGACATGATGTCGATAAGGTGGAGGGCGTAGCTGGGTATGATGTGGATGATCGTTGTCGAGAAATCCCGCATCAGCTGAATCTGGCGTTTGCTGTTGCCTGCCCCCGCTGGAATGGTCAGCAGCCCCAGCCGTTCTGCACCGTAGTGGAATCCGAGTCCCCCGGTGAAGAGGCCGTATCCCATCATGTTCTGAAACGTGTCACCGGGCCGGGCTCCCGTCATGTGCATGCAGCGGGCCATCAGGTCGGCCCAGGACTCCAGGTCCCCTTGAGTATAAAACATGGCCGTTGCCTGTCCCGTCGTGCCCGACGAAACATGGAGACGAACGAGTCGGTCCTTGGGCTCACAAAGGAAGCCGTATGGGTAGGCATCGCGCAAGTCCTGCTTGGTGGTGAAAGGAAATCCGGAGAGGTCCTCCAGACTCTCGAAGGAAGAGATGTCGAGACCAGCCTCCTTGAAGCGTTTTTCGTAGAAACCGCACTGGGAGACCCGTTCCAGAGTCTGCTTCAATCGATAGAACTGGAGAGCCTGGATCTCGGATTCGGAGAGAGTTTCCACGTATTCGTCCCAGTACCTGCCGGCTTTCTTCCTCACTTCATGTGTGACCACGGGTCTTTCCTCATCCTCAGCGAAAAGAGTGATTCCAAGTTCTGGATCTCGCGAAACAGGGGTTTGCCAGTATCAGTCCCAAAGAGTCCCGCACCCGCACCATGCACGTGTTCATCGCTGACGGCTTCAGCTGCAATAGCAGGATCAGCACAGAGATGCGGCCGCAGCTTGCCGGGGAGCTCACGTATTGTCTCTATCTGCATCAGGGGAAACGGGATGCCGGTCTGGTGCTCACGAGCCGTAAGCGAGGTTCTCGAAACGAGTGTAAGACTTGATATAGGCCAGCTTTGCCGTTCCCGTGGGGCCGTTTCGCTGCTTGCCGATGATGACCTCCGCCACTCCCTGGTCAGTGGATTCTTTGGAGTACATTTCATCCCGGTAAATGAAGGCGATCACATCCGCGTCCTGCTCGATGGCCCCCGACTCGCGAAGATCGCTCAACTGGGGCCGCTTGTCGTGCCGCTCCTCCACCTTGCGGTTGAGCTGGGAGAGGGCGATGACCGGGATGAAGAGCTCCTTGGCCAGAGCTTTGAGGGAGCGCGAAATCTCAGATATTTCCTGTTCGCGCCTCTCTGTGCCATCTCGTCCCCTCATGAGCTGGAGGTAATCGACGATGACCATGCCCAGCCCTCTTTCCGCCATCATGCGCCGAGCCTTGGCCCTGAGCTCCAGGGCCGAAATGGCGGGGGTGTCATCGATGTAAATGGGGGCCTCCATGAAGGCGCTGGCCGCCTGAATCATCTTGGCACCTTCATGAGCACTGAGGAAGCCGGTCCGAATCTTCTGGGAATCCACCCTGGCCTCGGAGCACAACAACCGCATGGCCAGCTGCTCTTTGCTCATCTCCAGCGAAAAAAAGCCCACGGGGTAGCCGCTCTCAAGGGCCGCATTCCTGGCGATGTTGAGAGCCAGGGCGGTCTTGCCCATGCTGGGGCGCGCAGCGATAATGATGAGATCCGAGCGCTGGAAGCCCGCCGTGAGCTTGTCCAATTCTGCGAAATGACTGGGAATGCCCGAGACGCCGTGGTACTCGTGAAAGTTCTCGATCACCTCAACGCTCTTCTTGATCACATCCTTGATGGGGTGGTAGCTGCTGCGAATGGTGCGCTCGGTGACCGAAAAGATAGTGGATTCAGCGCTGTCCAGGATTTCCTCGACCGTCTTGCCGCCGGCATAACAGTGGGAGGTGATTTCGCCTGCGGCCTGAATCAGCCGGCGCAGCAAAGCCTTTTCATTGATGATCCTGGCATAGGTCGCGACATTGGCGGCGGAAGGGACGCGCTCGGCCAGGGCTGCCAGATATGTGGCGCCGCCCACGGACTCCAGTTCGTTCCGGTCGGCGAGCTTTTCCGCCACCGTGATCAGGTCAATGGGCTGATTGGATTCGAAGAGCAGCTGAAGCACATGAAAAATGGTTCGGTGGGCATCACGGTAAAACTCATCTCCTTTGAGAACCTCCACGACGGTCGGGAATCCGTCTCCATCGATGAGAAGGCCCCCCAGCAGGGATTGCTCGGCTTCTATCTGCTGAGGGGGAATCCTCTGGAGCTCATTGGAGATGCTGCTCTCCATCGGCTTACTCTTCCTTTTCGACAACCAGCTTGATATTGGCTGAGATCTGGGCATGCACGCGCACGGGTACCGTGAATTCACCGATCTGCTTGATGGGCTGTTCGAGAAGGAGATCCTTGCGCTGGATTTCGAATCCTTGTTCGGCCAGAGCTGCAGTAATGTCCGAAGGGCTCACGGAGCCGTACAGTTTCTCCTCTTCCGAAACCTTGCGACGCATCACAAGCCTCACCTGATTCAGCTTCTCGGCCAGCGACATCATCTCCTGCCGGACCTTCTCCCGTTTCATAGCCAGCACACGCTTCTTGTGCTCCAATTCGCGGACGTTCTTCCCCGTGGCTTCAAGGGCGATCCCCTTGGGCAGGAGAAAGTTCCTGGCGTAACCGGGCGCAACGTTGACGACCTCCCCGATCTCACCGAGGGACGCGATGTTTTCCGTCAAAATCACTTTCATGACTCACTCCTTCAAAATCTCAAGAACCCGGGCCTTGTGCAGATTCAGATGCTTTCCGTGAGAGGCGCCGGAAATCAAACCACATATCGAAGAGTCCCATCAGAACCGCGCCCAGAGTGGCGAACTGCTGCAGCAGCAGGAATCCGTAAATGAAGGCCCTGAGAAGCCTTGGGATCTTCCATTTGTCCGAGAAATAGGCCACGATGGCCAGACCCTGAAGCAGATAGACCGTGCTCAACACGATCAGGACGTTCAGACACACGATCCTCAATGTTCCGTCCGACAGCAGGAGGACAAAGCCGGCTCCAATGACGGCCCAAACCAGAACCTCGGGAGCTTTCCATTGAGACCATTCAGGCCACTGCGGCAGAGCGACCTGGTGAATCCTGCAATACCTCCGGGCGATCAGAACGTTCAACCACGCGATCAGGATCGAGGTTGCAAGGGAAAATCCCGGCATCATTTTGACGATCAGCGGGATGACCTGCTGCAGCGAACCTTCGATCATCTGCCGGTCCACCGAAGTGCCCCCGTATTGCTCAAGAGCCGCAGCGACGGTCTGCTTCAGCTCATCTTCGACCTGAGCCACAAGCGTTCCTTCGGGACCCCCGTTGGCCAACCAGAAGGCTACGGCCCCGGCCGCAAAGATGATTGCGCCGGAGCCGCCTATGGTCCTCTCGGTGGACCAGTTCTGACGCATGCCCGCTCCGAGGATCAATCCGAAAATGACCATTTCCAGCAGATAGGGGATACTCGACCCCATTCCCAGGAAAACCAGAAGGATTGACCCCAGTCCAACGGCTCCCCCGGGGATCCAAAGACCCAGCGGAACTCCCAGGCGGTAAAAGGTCAACAGGGTGGGCAAGGGCGTGAAAATTCCCGCCATAAAACCCATGACAGGGATCATCAGTGCCGACAGGAAAAAGAGGAGAGTTGCGGCAATGCCCAGTGCAAGCTCTTTCCTGACAGAGGGGCTGATGGCCTGCATGTTGTTCTCGTTGCCCACAGCCATTGTTTTTCCAGGTACTCGGGGACCGGCAAATGCGCCTGCGGTCCCTTAGATGGTTTGGACCGTGGTGAAAGGCAGAAGGGCAATCTGCCGAGCCCTCTTGATCGCCAGCGTCAGTTCCCTTTGGTGCTTGGCGCAGTTCCCGGAGATGCGCCGGGGAACGATCTTCCCACGTTCCGTGACGAAATAGCGCAGAGTCTTGGGGTCCTTGTAGTCTATCCGGAGCTCGCTATCCACACAGAATCTGCAGACCTTACGACGATGAAATGTACGTCTCTTCCGACGGATCACCATATCTTTACTCCCTCACTCAGGCGTTGTTCATGCGACAATCTTCGGTCGATGCCAGGGGCGATAGTAGGGGCAAGGCTACTCCTCCTCGTTTTCGCCTTCCTCCTGCTCCTCGTCCTCCATTTCCTCTTCATCCGCACCTTCCGTTGCGCCGGCAATCGGCAGCGGCTTCACTTCCTCATCCTCGGTGAATGAGGTCGGGCTGGCAGCGGCCCTGCGGGCTGCTTCCTTTTCAGGATCGAAACGATCTTCAAGCTTCACGGTAATGAACTTGAGGATGCGCTCATCCAGTCGCATGTTGCGCTCGAGCTCGGCCACAAGCTCGGGGCCTCCGGCATATTCCATCAATACGTAGTGCCCGCGCGTGCGTTTTTGCACAGGGTAGGCGAGCTTCTTTTTGCCCCAGGGGTTGTAGTCCAAAACACTGCCCCCATTGGAACTGACGACGTTCTTGATCTTTTCGTCGATGACGGCATTGACCTCATCGGTCAAGTCCGGATCGACAATGAAGAAGGTTTCGTACTTTCTCATCTGTGATTTCCTCCTTGTGGGTTGGCAGCCCCTTCCGGCCATACCGGTTGGAGCAAGGAGCCTGATATTTAAGAACTGCATTTGCTAGCATATGGCGAGGAAAACCGTCAAGGAGAATCTTAATGGGGGGTTACGGCAGAGGGCGCCGTGGATGTAGGCCTGCTGGCGGGCGAAAATGCTCGAATGCCGGGTCCAGCTCTCATTTGCCGATCTGGTTGCTCGAGGCTGTGCAACGGGGCAATGGTGGGGAGCCGGTGATACGTCCGTCACTCCCGGGGCAAAGGTAAGAGAGGCGGATTCACGGCGTGGATTTCCTTGGTGGAATGAACTCGAAGAGCAGCTCATTCTGACGGGCCCAGCCAAGCTCCTGTCTGACGATCTTTTCAAGAGTCCGGGGATCGTTCTTGAGCGCCTGGATCCGGTTGAAGGTTTTCCGGTTCTGCTTTTTGAGCGCTTGCACTTTGGCGGCCAACTCCTCGACATGCCTGTTCTGCTGTCGGTAGCCGGGCAGACCTCGATCGGAGAAGAAAATCGCATAAAACATCACGATATTGAGTACAAGCATGATCACACACAGTGCTTGAACAATACTCGTTCCCGGCAGCTCCATCGCCGGGAGTCCAAACCGGAAAAACTGTCTTATCGGGCGAGCCTGGCTCATCATCTTCTTCCTCCTGAAATGCATGATCCGACGGGTCTAATCATGTTCCCCATTCTCTGTGCGTCAGCCCCCGTTCATGGCTCTCCGGGGGATTTGCACAGAAGGAAACAGGCGCGGGTCCGTGTGAGGCAGAAACTGGGCGCCCCTGAACTCGTTCATGAGCTCCATGTTCACGTTCAATTCAATGTAAGTGATATTGTTGCATACCTTTTCCAGTTCCCCCAGGAGAGAACGGTCGAGAAGGACCATCACTGCTCCACGCCCTGCCGTATTGCCCAGACCCTCGTAGGTCTCCAGGGGGAGATCTGGGATCATACCGATGCGAATGGCCATGGCGGGATCGATGTAGTTGCCGAAGGTTCCGGCTACATAGAACTTCTTCAGGTCGTGAAAGCCGAGTCCCACCTTGTTGATGATCACCGAAAGGATGGTGAACATGGCGGCTTTGGATTTGAGAAAGATCCCGATGTCGATGTCAGAAATGGCGATATCCATGCCATCGGCGCTCTGCTCAGCCGGAACCACGGTATAGGACATGCCGTCGGGCGACCGGACGATGCGGGGAGAATCCAGGCGCGTGTTGATACGTCCCTGAACGGTCAGGATTCCCGCCCCAAACATCTCGGCGATGAGGTCGATGAGGCCCGACCCGCATATCCCCGCCGGGGCAACATCGCCGAGTACGTGATAAGTGGGCTCCAGGGTTTCAGGGTCGATACGGATGCGGTCGATGGCCCCGGGAGCCGCCATCATGCCTCGCTCCACCACCCCCCCCTCCAGGGCCGGCCCCGCCGCACCGGCACAGGCGATGAGCCAGTCACGGTTGCCCACCACCACTTCAGCATTGGTTCCCACGTCAACCAGAATGCTGACCTCTTCCGAGCGATGAAAGCCAGCGGCCAGAATGCCGGCGGTCAGGTCTCCACCGAAATAGGATCCCACATTGGGCAGGACGTAGACGACAGCCTGCGGGTGGATATGAAGGTCAAGATCGGAAGCTCGGAAGAAGGGGAATCGATTGGCTGCCGGGATGTAGGGTTCCTTGCAGATGTTGCAGGGGTTGAGGGCGAGGAAGAAGTGGCTCATGGTCGTGTTTCCGGCCACAGTGACCGCAAAGACCTGCTCCCGGCTGAAGTCGTGACGCGCTGTAAGGTCCCCCATGACCCTATTGAATGTTCCGATGAGAAGCTTCTGCAGCTCAAGCCGGTTGGCCTCTTGCCTGGCAAAGAGAATTCGGGTCAGGATGTCCTCGCCGTGCGGGATTTGCGGATTGTCTGCGGAAGCTTCGTCCAGGATCTTTCCTGTTCTGAGATCCATCAGGTAGAAGGCGAGACGGGAGGTTCCCAGATCCACTCCGAAACCGAGTGGTGGATCCTCCAACAAACCGGAAAAGACATCGATGAGCTCCCAGTGGCACAGAGTGTATCCCAGGACCGCTGTCACCGAAAATCCCCCTTCGCGAATCCGCCGAAGGATACGGTTGAGGCTCGATGGAAGAACCTGAATGGGGGAGTAGCCCATCTCTGCCAGCTTGCGCAGCAATCGATCCAGATCTCCGGTATTGTCATTGAGATGAGGAGGTGGAAGTTCCATATGGATGGATTCAACCATGGGAAGGTGTTGAAGCCATCCGGGAAGTGTCAGGCGCATCGGGCAGCTCACTCTCAAATCATGAAAGGATTACGATTCACAAATCTAAAGAATTATAGAGGGTTTCGTGCGGACATCATTACGTGAACCTATCGCACGCGTCCCTGCCTTGGCTGTATACTGGTGGCTAATGCCCAAACGCTTACCGTTAAATACTCTCCACCTACGCTAAATTCATCTCCCTGATTTCATATAGCAGACGGCCAACGGGAATTCCACATGGAAATCGTACAAAAATGACGGAAACGCCCGCGTTTATGGTTTGATTCTTAAGTGATCAAGGAAACAAGTCGCTAGCACAAATATGCTATTGACTTCAACTGGAGGTGGATTCAGTGGGTGACCACACGGATGAGCATCAGATTGTCCGTTGCCCCATGGAGGTTGTCGTCTTGACATGTTTTTGACTTTCCCGTAAGTTGCCTTTGATCAACCCGCTTGGGCTCATTGTTTTTGGGAACAGAGTGGACCTGATCTCAGGAATTTGTGCTCGTGGTAACGTGCCAAGCGTCTTGTGCAGAACGTAGAGAGAAAGCTGGTCTTGCATCATCATGCGCCGTGCTGTTGAACACCGTGGATGAGTTGTCTGTTGTTGCTGCGAATCATGAGATTTTGTTTCAAGCCGGCATCATGTTCTGAAAGCACCGTCTGCTGGAAGTTGACCATCCTCATCGAATCGAATGGAGCGGGGTAGGGGCATGGAAGAAGATATCCAAGTGAAGGAGCTCGTCGAAGTGATTGCCAGGGCCCTGGCAGAATTCCCGGATGAAGTTCAGGTAAAGGAAATCGTGGGGCATCAGATCTCCGTCATTGAACTGAGGGCTGCCAAGGGGGATCTTGGAAAAATCATCGGCAAAGAGGGCCGCAATGCTCACGCTCTTCGCACCATTGTCAATGCGGCCGCCACCAAGCTCCGCAAAAGGGCTGTTCTCGAGATACTGGAATAGCGAATCAGCTTCGCCATTGAGACCATGAAGTCAAAGGAAGACACGGACAGGCAGTCGGAGCAAGCTGGGGCTGAAGGGACCCCACCGTGCTTTGGGGACCCCTCTACAGTCTGCCCTAAGGACGAGAGAGGTTTTTTTCAGCCGCAGGAGAAGTGCCTGAGCTGCAGTGTTGTGAAGGCATGCCTTCAAAAGGCGTTGCGGGCCAGCGGGGTTTTGCCGACTCCCATCCTCGAGTCGCCTGCCGCGACCAGATTGACGGGCTTCCTCAAGCGTTGGTCCCGCCAGAAGCTCTCCCATAGTCAATCCTCACAGGTCAAGTCGTGAGCAAAACCATGCCTCCCCTTCTTCCCTGAGGCTCGACCGAGCCAGTGACCGAAGGAGGTATGGATTGCATCTTTCCGGGCCGTGTGAATAGAGACTCGATGGAGGAGCTCTTTTCTGTGCCAGGAACAACTGGTGTCATCGTCCATCAGGGCGCTCTCGGTGATTTTCTGCTGGCGCTGCCCGTCGTCGAAGGGCTGCATCGGGCTTCACCACACTTGAAGTTCGATTTCTGGTCGCGCACCGGCCATCTCGCTCTCCTGTACGGGAAACCTTATCTTGCCTCAGCCTTTGAGGCATCCGGGGCCGAATGGACGCCCTTCTTCGACAATGACCGGTGGAAGGACTGCCCTCTCCCGCGGGGTGTGGCTGAGGCCTGCTGCATCCTGGTATTTGGTCAGGGCTCAAGCGTTGTCGCGGTGGAACGGCTTAAAGCTCGAGCCCAAGCCCCGGTCCACTGGATCAAGTCCTTCCCGGATGATAATGAAAGAAGGCATGTCACGAAGTTCCTGGAGGATCAGGTGAGGGAATGCCACCTGCCACTGGTTATGGCGCCCCTGCAAATCACCCCGGCCCCCGAGGAACTGGCGGCTGTGAGGCAATTGACCCGGCGATGCGGCGAGGCGGAGGAACGGCGTCAGGTCGTTGTTCATCCGGGAAGTGGCGGACTGCGAAAGATCTGGCCGCTTTCACGCTGGAGAATGTTCCTGGAAAGTCTTTGCGATAGGAAGGATGTACACGTCTATTTGGTGATGGGACCGGCGGACGAACGGATACGTCCCTTCGTCCAGGAAATTGCGAACGGGGAGGGCATCCCCGTTGTCGACAATTTACCGCTTCCATCCCTGGCGGCGTTTCTGAGCGATGCCGACCTCTACGTCGGCAATGATTCGGGTGCGACACACCTGGCGGCATCCGTGGGAACGCCTACAGTCGCCATCTTCGGGCCAACGGACCCGGTCGTTTGGGGACCGCGAGGCCGGGATGTCGAGATCTTCAAGGATGCCTGGGATGAGGAAGAGACTCTGGTCTCCTTCCCCGCACCAGATGGCAGCCTTTCGGTTTCGCAGCTCGTCTCCCTGGTGGAAGCGAAGCTTGAAGCGGGTCTCCATTCCCGTGATTCGGGATGAAGCTGCAAGGTGGAGGTCCCGGCTTCCTCTTGCGACTGCAGGTGACGGCTGTGAGTGAAGGGCCGGCCAGCTCGCCAGCGGTGGCTCCTGAATGCCTCAGGGCGGGCTGCAAGCAGCGGATGACGGATCAAGGATTGATGGGTGGGATGTCGGACCCGAAAAGAATCCGCTGGAGATGTGCATCACCAAAAATCTCGTCCCCCGACCCGGACAGGGTAATGTTCCCGTCTTCGATCAAAAAGGCCAGATCCGCAACATTCAGGATTCTCCGCACATGCTGGCCTGCAATGAACAGGGTAACGCCGGCCTGCCTGATCGTTCTAAACGCTTCACAGAACCTGCGGACGATGATGGGGCTCAGTCCCAGGAACGGGTCGTCCAGCAGGAGCAGACGCGCACCCGCCATCAACCCCCTGCCCAGCGTGATCATGCGCTGTTGCCCTCCGCTCAGGGTGGAAGCCTTCTGGGTGAGCCTCTCCTTCAGCTCTGGAAATAAATCGTAGACGAGCCGAAGCCGTTCGGCAATGAGCGGTCGATTCAAATAGGCACCGATCTCGAGGTTTTCGAGGACGCTCATGTCCCGGAAAATGCTCATGCCCTCCGGGACGTAGACAATACCCTTCTGGACCAAATCCCAGACCGGAAGGCCCTGCACGGGCTCGCCCTCGAAAAGGATCCGGCCTTCGGTGGGTTGATTCAATCCGGCAATCGTCTTGAGAAGAGTGCTCTTCCCCGCGCCGTTGGGGCCCACGACCGCTGCGATCTGGTTTGCGGAAAGCGAGAGGGAAACCTGCTGCAGGACAGGGGTTTCACTGTAGCCGACCGAGAGATTGTGCACTTCCAGCAAGGGTACCATGGGCTACTCAAACTCCGTCTGTTTCGGCCATTCTGGGCTCACGCAATCCCTCTCCCAAATACGAAGCGATCACTGAAGGTGAATTTAGCACTTCCGAGGGTTTTCCCTCAACAATGATTTCCCCGTGGTCCAGGGCAATCAGTCGATCCGAAACCCGGGCTGTGAGATTGAGGAAGTGATCGATAATCAGAAGGGTCAGCCCATGTTCTCTGAGTTTACGTACCAGTTCGACGGCGTGTCGGATGGCGTTGGGACTGAGACCTGCAGCGATCTCGTCCAGAAGGAGGAGTTTGGGCCGGGTTCCGAGTGCTCTGGCCACCTCCAGGCGGCGCTGTTCGGAGAGGGTGAGCTCCTTGGCCCGCGTGTGTCTCTTGTGAGTCAATCCTGCGATTTCGAGCAGATCCGCCGCCGCAGTAAGATCACCAGGTTCTCGGTGTCCTTCCTTCCCGAACCAGAGTCCCATCTGGACATTCTCAAGGGCGGTCATTTCCGGAAACGGGCGCGGGATCTGAAAGGTACGGGAGATGCCGGCATGGCAGATCTCATGGGGCTGCCTTCGGGTAATCTCCAGACCTCGATAAAGCACCCTCCCGCTCGACGGCCGCACTGTGCCGCAGATCACGTTGAACAGAGTGGTCTTGCCGGCTCCGTTCGGACCGATGATGCTCACAATGGTCCGCTCTTCGACGGCGAGGTCAATCTTCTTCAGGACCGGGCGCGAATCGAAGAGGACGCCGACATTCTCCATGGCCAGCGCTATGCCAGCTTCTCTTGCAGCCATGTACCGATTCCGGACGGAAAATGAATGAGGGTCAGGATGATTACCAGACCGTACAGCGCTCCATGTGCGGACGGAAACCATGCGTGGAAAAACAGCTGATCAGCGGGATACAGAATGAGAGAACCGAGCACGGGACCGACAATCTGATATCGGCCGCCGAAAATGCTCAGAACGAGGGGCATGGCTGAAATGTGGAGGCTGAAGACGAGAGATGGTTCGATGAGTCCCATGAGATGACCGTATACGGCGCCACAGATCCCGGTCAGGAATGCGCTGAAGGTGATCGCGCAAAACCGGATGCGGTTGACCGGCACGCCGATGCTTCCTGCAGCCGTTTCGTCTTCGCGAACGGCCCTCATCGCCCAGCCCCAGCGCGATCGGACAGCCTGGTAGTGAATCAGCATGTAAACGACCATCATGAGGAAGAGCAGGTGGTACTGATTCCTCATGGTCTCCCCCGGCGAGAGATCCATGCCGCCGAGCTGCAGCCCCGGAAGAGCTTCGATCCCCACAATGCCGAGAGATCCGAAGGTGAGGCCCTCCCAGTTGTCAACGATCACGCGGGGGATCTCGACCGAAGCCAGTGTAGCCAGGGCGTATCGAGCCCCACGCAACGGTTTGAATACAAGATGCCAGACAACTCCATATACCATGCCCGATGCTCCCCCCAGAACCACGCAGAGAAATGGGGAAAGATGCAGGTAGTGACTCAAGAGAGCGGAAGTGTAGGCGCCCAGCCCGAAGAAAGCAGTGTGCCCAATCGAGATCGAACCGGTCAGAGCGAGAATGTTCCAGGCAAGTGCAAGCGCCGCATAGAAGAAGGCCAATCCCAGGACGCGGCAGTACAAATCCCCTCCCTCGACGAAGAATGGCCAGAGAATCAGAAGGACTCCCGTTCCCCCAATAATGATCTGAGAGCGCAAGGGCCTCCTCACGGTTCTCCCCTCGTCCTGCACCGTTCCGACCACAGGCCCTCCGGCCTGAGGAGGAGAAGGCTGATGAGAATCATCGCACTGGCCATCTCGCGCCAACTGCCTCCAAGAAAGAAGACCGTTGCGGATTCGAAGGTGCCGAGCAGCCATCCTCCCAGGAGCAGCCCCCGGGTGCGGCCAACCCCTGCGAATATGGATATGATGAGGGCGAGAAGGGTCGGCTCCGAGCCGCCGAAGGGATGCAAATAGGTGGTCTGGGCATACAGCGGTCCGGCCAGCCCGATCAAAACTCCCCCCAGTCCGAAAGCGATGAGGGTCATGTGCTCCACGTGAATTCCGGCGAGTCGAGCCGCCTCACGATCCTGGATTGTGGCCCGCAAAGCCTTCCCCAGGAAAGTTCTCCTCATTAAAAAGTGGACGCTCAGCGTGGCAAGGAGGGACGTGAGAAAAACGGTGATCTGTGTGTCCGACACGTAGGCATCGAGGGGTTCGATGAAGAACAGTCTTCCATGGCTGATCAACCGGTAATCAGCTGTGAAGAAAGACAGCATGGCATTCTGGAGTACCAGAGCCAGGCCGAATGTGACCACCAGCGTGTTCAGCTCATAGGGCTCCCGTACTCTCTTCAGGACGGCGTGCAGCGTCAGGGCGGCGCCCAGGAGTGCCAGCATGCTGAAAGGCAGCGTCCAGAGGATGTGGATCCCCTGCCCCTTGGAGAGAAAATAGGCGATGTAGCCACCCAGCAGAATCAGTTCGCCGTGGGCAAGATTAAAGGTGTGGGTGACGCCGAAGATGAGCGCAAAGCCTAGGGCAATCAGGGCGTAGAACGAGCCGAGCGTGAGGGAATTGACCAGAAGCTGCATCCACATGAAATCGACTGGAAAGACCTCCATGGCTGAACAGGGTCACGGGTCCGGCCATTGAATGTGCCCTCCGGCCCGACCCGGAGGGTAGACGGCGACCAGTTTCCCGGATTGAATCTGGACGACGACTTGCTCATAATGCCTGGGATCCCCGTTTTGGTCAAAGGCGAGATGCCCCATGGGCATGCGGACATCCAGCTCTCTGAGCTTCCGGCTCACGTCCCGTCCCTTGAGGCTGCCCCCCGATTTCAGGTCCGCTTCCAATGCTGCGATCAATGCCCTGGCCGATGTATAGCCGTGCATGGAGGTCGTATTCGCCGGCTTGCCGAAACGCTTCAGGAATCCCTCCGCAAAAGCTTCGGAAGCTGCCTCCGTTCCCGGCAGCGTGATCCCCTGATTCCATGCACACATGCCGAACAGGTGCTCTGCGGCGGCTCCCATTTCCTGGATGAAGCTGGGATAAGCCACACCCCAGGGTCCCACATACGCCTTGAGGCAAAGGTTCTGCTCCCTGATCTGCCGAACCAGGATCAGATGGTCTGGAAAGAAGCCGCCGCAGACCAGAGCCTCGACCCCCGCAGAGCGTATCTTGAGCAAAAATGCAGAAAAGTCAGGGTTTCCAGGCCTGAATTTCTCGAAAACCTTGACAGCCAGGCCCGCCCGGGTGAGGTGAGCCCGAACCTCCTGGCCGAATTCCGTGGAGCCGGGTGTGGCAGTGTAGAGGATAGCGACGGACGATGGTCGGACCACTTTCTCAAGGAAATTGCAGAGTGGTTCGACAATGCCGTCCAGATGAGACACACGGAAGAAAAAGGGATTGTCCCGGCCCAGGGTAAGGGTGCGCTGGAGGCTGGCGGAGGCGACGTAGGGCACGCCGTACTTTGCCGCAAGCTCGCTCACCGGCGCCACCAGGGAGTCGACATATCCGCCCACCAACCCGCTCACCCTGCGTCGGTAAAGCAGGTCTTCCGCCTGGTTGATGGCGACATCCGGGAGGCTCTGGTCGTCCCGACTGATGAGATTGATCCTTCTCCCCTGGATGCCTCCTTGAGCGTTGGCCTCCTCAACGGCGTAAACGATTCCCTCGTGGATCTCCAGGCCGTGTTTGGCGAGCTTTCCCGTCAGCGGGTCGATCTCGCCGATGCTGATGCCGGTGGGGTCTTCGGTTCCGGATGTGAACCCTGGTCCGATGCCGAGCGACCCCACCAGCAACCACAGGACGAGGGCGGCTGCAACGCCCTGCGGAATTCTGCGGATTCTCCTGACCCTCATTGTGGTGCGGTCAAAGTGAAGCCCACATGTCCAAAGGCGAAACCACCCGCGAATTCGGCCGCCAGGCGGGCAATGGGGCCCTGCCCGGTGCAGTGGCTTGTCGCGAGAATCTCCACCCGATATTGTTTCAGGACCGGAATGGTCTCATCCAATTGGGACCGGGGAGAGAACCCCAGGTGTGTGCCTCCGAGTATGGCGTATATCTTCTCGACGCCCGTCCTGGCGATGGCATGGTTCAAAATGTTGATGAGCCCCGCATGGGCGCAGCCGAGGATCACCACCAGACCCTTGGGAGTCCTCAGAACCATGGAATAGTCATCCAGAAAGGGGTCGGGCGTCCAGTCGCCGTTCTTCCGCACCACGAATTTCGGGTCGCCTGACTCGAAAGGCGTCGTGCGCGGTACCTCGCCGCTCACGAAGACATTTTCCATGATCTCCGTGAATTCCGTCTGCCAGTTGAAGCGAGCTCCTCTTGTGGTCAGGTAGGCTTCCCTCCAGGGGATCCCGATAGAGACCGGCTTCTCTTCAGGTCCCACGGGCATCCAACGGAATCGCTCGCCGAGAACGTCGGGGTGCGCCACGACTTCGCAGGGACCGTGCACCCCCAGGAAAGCGATCATCCCCCCCGTGTGGTCGAAATGACCGTGGCTCAGGACCAGCTTCGACACCGTCCTGAGGTCCTTCTGCAGCCGCAGCGAATTTTGAACCAGGCTGAAGCCCTGGCCTGTATCGAAAAGGATGTTTCCGCCGGGAGTCTCCACGAAAGCTGCAAAGCCATGCTCTCCCAATAGTCCCGGGGTCGGCACAGTGTTCTCACACAAAACCGTGATTTTGAACTCCATGTCCACCTCCCAAAAGCCTACCCCCGCGCTGGGCGGGGGTAGGTTCAAGCACAGATTGTCCAGCTGAAGCCGAAGCGCCTAACGCAACTTGCGGCGCAGCAGTTTGCCGGTGGGTGTACGCGGCAGTTCACTCACATACTCGAAAACACGCGGCAATTTGTAAATGGCGATGTGATCCTTCAAGAACTCTTTCAGTTCTTCGTTGAGCTTGTCGCCGCCTTCGAAGCCAGGCTTCAACACCAAAACAGCCTTGGTGATCTGACCCTTGTCGGGATCGGGGACACCCACGACACCGACATCGGCCACGGCCGGATGCTTGGCGATGGCTTCCTCGACTTCCGCAGGCCCGATGCGATAGCCGGAGCTCTTGATCATGTCGTCTTCGCGCGAGACGAAAAAGATGTTGCCGTCCTCGTTCATGAACACCGCGTCGCCCATCTGGTTCCAGCCGTTGACGACGCCCTTCTTCTGGGACTTGAGCAGCTTCTCGTTGTCCTCATAAGGCTTCCAATACAAGCTGCCCGACGCTCCCTTGAGCTGCATGCTTCCGATTTCACCGGGCTTACAATCCTTACCCTCGGCGTCCACGACTCTGACCACAACGCCGGGCAGGGCCTTTCCGATGGAGTTGGGAACCGGCTCGGGGTTCATGGTGTTGGATGTGACCAGGTGCAACATTTCGGTTCCACCCAGACCTTCCCAGATGGGCTTTCCAGTGAGACCTTTCCAGGCTTCGAGGGTTTCGGCGCCGAGCGCGTCACCGCCCGATGTGTACATGCGGATGGAGCTGATGTCGTACTTCTTGAAATCGGGGAACTTCATGAGACCGCGATAGGCCGTGGGAAGACCGGTGAGCACCGTGATCTTGTGCTTGGAGATGAGCTCCATCATCTCTGCCGGGGTGAATTTGGGAATGAGCGAGATAGCCGCACCTCCCTCGAAAGGCAGAAGGGTGAAGGTGCCGAACCCGGCCGCGAAAGAAACCGGTGCAGCACCTCCCAAGGTGTCGCCGGGGGCGAGCTTGTAAACGTACTTGTTGACGATCTGAGCCTCGATGATGACGGGACGCACGAAATGGATACAGCCCTTGGGCATGCCGGTCGTGCCCGAGGTGTACAGGATGATGCCCACGTCATCAGCTTTGAGCATCGTGGCATCCAGGCTCGGAGAGCCCTTCTCCATCATCTCTTCGAAAACCTGGTCTCCTCCGGCTTTGACTTCGTCGGCCTTGCCGCCGATGACAATCACCCTGGTCCCGTGCTTGAAATCGGGCTTAGCCTTCGTCACCGCTTCCATCAGAGGAGCGTTGACAATGAAATACCTCATTTCGGCGTTGTTGGCCACGAAGGCCACTTCCTCTCCGGACCACAAAGGCGACGTGGGGACGGGAATCGCTCCGATCTTCTCGATGGCAAAGATGGCTACGATCGCCTGGGGGGAATTGACGAGCCGGATTCCGACTCGATCCTGCGATTCAACACCCGCCTCCTTGAGAGCATTGCCGAACTTGTTGACCATTTGCTGGAGCTGGGCATAACTGATGACCTTGTCCATGAACTTGATGGCGGGGTTGTCGCCCCTGCCTTCCCGGACATGCCGGTCGAGCAGGAAGTCGGCAATATTGAGCTCGGCAGGAAGATTGGCAAACTCATCGGGAACAATGTACTCCGGCCAGGTGTCTTTAGGTGGAATATAATTCTCCGGTATCTTACCCATCCTCAATCCCTCCTATGCGTTCATAAAAAAATCCGAATTGGACCGCTGCAGAGACAACGTGGTCGTGCGACCAGAAAGCAAGGGACCTTCAGCACTCCTCCAACTTGATTCGGACCACCTCCTTTCGCATCTGATGCACGCCGTCAGCCAGCAGGTGACGGCAGGAAAATCCGGCAAGGTCCTTCAATGGTTAACGGTCGCACCGCACGATGATATTGCGCAAAAGAATTCACACACGCCGCGTGAAAATGAGCTCGGGGTTGGACGGCTCCGCATTGGAACCAGCAGGTTCGGCAGAGGGGTCATGATCGCGATGAATTCATTGCATCGTGAGTCAGCACTTGAGATCCAGAACCTGCTGCACTGTTTCGCTTCACCTGGGAGGTCAGCTGCAATGACAACTATGGGCTCGAAGAGACCACTTCAAACCCGTGCTTCCTGAGTTCGTCCACAATGGGTTTCAGATCGCATTTTTTCAGTCTCAGCGAATAGACTCGATCTGGACCTTCTACGGCCGACAAATGACAGATACTGATCACCTCTCCCCGGCGCTTCTGAACCAGGCGGGTGATCTCGTCCAAAGGACTGGCAGAGGTTGAGATCTTGACATCCACGCGGGACGAGCTGTCCAGCATGCCCAACACCGTGATGAATGCCGACAAAATGTCCACAACCGTGATGACACCCACCAATCTGCCGTCTTCCACAACGGGGAGTCCACCGATCTTTTTCGAAAGAATCAGCCGAGCGGCCTCCTCCAGGGGCATGTCAGGAGACGCCTTGTAGGGCTTGCGGACCATGACGTCTTCGAGCGTAAGCTCCTCAAGCATCGAAGCGATGAGGACCCCTCTCAGATCCGCGTCCGTAACCCAGCCCACAAGCGCCTGCTCCGTGTCGACCACCGGCAGATGCCGAATGGAACCCTGCTTCATCAAGGCCAACGCTTCCTGTATGGAAGCTTCCTTGTGAATGCTGACAACGCTTGTAGTCATCCAATGGCGAACTATCACCCAAATTTCCCCTGATCAGCTGATGTGGGGTGGAGTCGACTGTGGTTCAAACCTCGGAGGTGGTTCTGCCGAGGCTCTCCACATATCCACCTCGCAACCTATGCGAGAATGAACTGGATTGCAAGAGAAAAATTCCACAAACCCGCACCCCGTTTGGAATTGCAGTTCTGCTTCGCACAAGAGAGTACCGGAGGCATGATGACGGGGGCCGGAGCCCTGGCCAATCTCGCAGGGAGAGGCCTGCCCCTCATCAACACCTTCCCCGCTGTCTCCTCGAGGGGCGTCAATTGACTTTGAAGGACCTTCTGCTATACTCGCCGCAAGTATTTGTTGGGCCGGGTTGTTAATCGAGATCTCCTGCTTCTATCAGCCAATACTGGAGAAGGTGCTTTGCGACAGCCAAAATTCATTTTTATCACGGGTGGGGTGCTTTCGTCCCTGGGGAAGGGGCTTGCAGCGGCTTCCATCGGTGCGCTCATGGAGAGCCGTGGACTGCGGGTCTCCATGCAGAAGCTCGACCCATACATCAACGTGGATCCTGGCACCATGAACCCTTTCCAGCATGGGGAAGTCTTCGTCACCGACGACGGCGCCGAAACCGATCTCGACCTTGGACACTATGAACGCTTCACTCATGCACGCATGTCGAAAAAAAACAATTATACCTCGGGTGGCATCTACTACTCAGTGATTTCCAAGGAACGGCGTGGGGATTATCTGGGCGGAACCGTCCAGGTCATTCCGCACGTGACCGACGAGATCAAGGCCTGCATCCGGGGTGCCGTGGACGATGTGGATATACTGATCGTCGAAATTGGCGGGACCGTCGGTGATATAGAAAGCCTTCCCTTTCTGGAGGCGATTCGCCAGTTTCGCAATGATGTGGGCCGTGAGAATGCCATCTATATTCATGTGACCCTGGTGCCGTATTTGAAAGTTTCGGGTGAGGTCAAAACGAAGCCGACTCAGCACAGTGTCAAGGAATTGCTGGGAATTGGCATTCAGCCCGACATTCTGCTGTGTCGCACCGAAAAGATCCTTCCTCCCGAAATCAAGGTCAAGATCGCTCACTTCTGCAATGTGGAGCCCGATGCCGTCATCACGGCCAAAGATGTGGACTGCATCTATGAAGTGCCGCTCCTCTTCCATCAGGAAGGTCTGGACGAGAAGATCGTTCGGCTGCTCAATATCTGGACGAGGGCGCCTGTTCTCAACCAATGGCAGGAGCTGGTGAGGCGCTTCAAGGAACCTGCTCACGAAGTGCGCATTGCCATCGTGGGAAAGTATATCGACCTCACCGAGTCCTATAAAAGTCTCAATGAGGCCCTGGTGCACGGCGGAGTCGCCCATGGGGCCAAAGTTGTGCTCGATTTCGTGGATTCCGAGAATGTCGAGAAGGAAGGGGGGGAGGCCCTCATTGAAGGGGCCCACGGCATTCTGGTTCCGGGCGGGTTCGGACAGAGAGGGATCGAGGGTAAGATCAAGGCCATTCGGTACGCCCGTGAGAACCTGGTTCCCTTCTTGGGCATCTGCCTTGGCATGCAGTTGGCCACGGTGGAATTCGCGCGCCACATTGCCGGCCTCGAAAAGGCGCACAGCATGGAGTTTGACAAGCACACGGCCTACCCCGTGATCTTCCTCATGCGGGAGTGGTTTGACTACAAGAACAACCGGGTGATTCGCCGGGACGAAACATCGGATTTCGGAGGAACCATGCGCCTTGGTGCATATCCCTGCCACCTCGAGCCGGAAAGTTTGGCTGCACGCGCCTACGGCTATCCGGAAATCTCCGAGCGGCACCGGCACCGTTATGAATTCAATAACGACTACCGTGACCTGTTGGCCGAAAAGGGGCTGCGTTTTACGGGGCTCTCGCCGGATCGCAATCTGGTCGAGATTGTCGAGCTGCCGAATCATCCTTGGTTTCTGGGGTGCCAGTTTCATCCGGAGTTCAAGTCCCGTCCCATGGAGCCCCATCCACTGTTCAAGGCATTTGTGGGGGCGGCCCTCGAAGAGGCCAGGCGCAAAAACCCGGAGGGATTCAAGGACTGTCAGTGCTGATTGGACAGGAGTCGTTCCGTTGAGCGCGTTCGAAGTTCTGGGGCAGAGGATTTCGAGGGACCGATTCTTCGTGATCGGGGGACCCTGCGTCATAGAGAGTGAAGATTCGGCGCTGGCGGCGGCCCGGTTCATGGGAGAGACCTGCAGCAGGCTCGGAATTCCTTATGTCTACAAGAGCTCTTACGACAAGGCCAACCGGACGTCCATCGAATCCTACCGGGGGCCGGGAATCGACCGCGGGCTTGCAATCCTGGCCCGGGTGCGCCGTGAAGTCGGGGTGCCCGTTCTGACGGATGTGCACGGTGCGAATGAGGCTGCCCGGGCGGCTGAGGTGGTTGATATTCTCCAGATTCCTGCTTTTCTGGCACGCCAGACGGACCTTCTCCTGGCGGCGGGGCGCACCGGGAAGCCGATCAACATCAAAAAGAGCCAGTTCCTGGCTCCATGGGATATGTCGCAGGTAGTTTCCAAGATCCGACAGACGGGCAACGGAAACCTTTTGCTGACCGAGCGGGGAACGTTTTTCGGCTACAACAACCTGGTGGTCGACATGCGTTCCATTGCCATCATGTCGGAGTGGGGCTACCCTGTGGTCTTCGATGCGACCCACAGTGTGCAATTGCCCGGCGGGCAGGGCGGTTCTTCGGGCGGCCAGCGGCAGTTCGTGGCCCCGTTGGCCTGCGCTGCCGTGGCGGCTGGAGCTCATGGCGTTTTCATCGAGGTGCATGAAGATCCGGATCGCGCCCTTTGTGACGGACCGAATTCGCTGGCTTTGCAGGACGCTCCACCCCTGTTGGAGATGCTGGGAAGCATTTACCGCCAGGTTCGCAGGGTGTATGGTCCGCGAGTGGAATGAATTCTGGGGCGCCGGTTCCCAAAGCATCGATGGAAAGGTTGCGCGGAATGGATCTGGACGAAAAGGTTCGAGCTCGAATCCTCCCCTTGAGAATGATGATCTTTGACGTCGACGGGGTGTTGACCGATGGTCGGATCGTCTATCATGACGACGGAAGCGAGCTGAAAGTGTTCGATGTGCAGGACGGACATGGAATCAAGCTGCTCCAGCGTGCCGGATTGGAGGTGGCGCTTATCACGGGAAGATCTTGCCGGGCTGTCGATCAGCGGGCCAATGGGCTCGGGATCCAGAGAGTGTACCAGGGAAGCAAGGTGAAGTTGGAGGCTTATGAACAGATTCGGTCCGAGACAGGATTCCGGGATCACGAGCTGGGTTTCATGGGCGATGACTTGATTGACATCCCCGTGATGCGTCGGGTCGGCTTTGCTGTTTCGGTCCCCAATGCTTCGCCCCATGTGTGGCCGTATGCTCACTACATCACGAGGTTGGGTGGGGGGCGCGGAGCGTGTCGGGAGGTGTGTGAGATGATCCTTCAGGTTCAAGGACTCTGGCAACAAGTGACCGATCGCTACTTCCGAGCTTGAGGGCCAAGCCCCTTCCTCCCTTCCGCCTCGCCGGTTTGCCTTTTGATCACCAACGGATCTATTTTTGGATCGAGAATAAACCTTTACAGGCATATCTGTTGCATGTTAGACTCATTGCGGTTCTCAATGTACGGAATTCATTATAAAAATTTGAATAGCTTTCGGGTGGTTGGGTTGGATCTGGCGATGGTGGAACAGCGGGGATAGAAAGGTCTGATTCCTTGGCTGGTTTGCTGTGCAGTGGAGCGGAAAGGGGCTGGGACGGTCCGGGAACGTGGGGTCGTGGATGGTGCTGAATTCTCGCAAGGTGATTCGCATGCTGCTTCTGCTGATCGTTCTGGGGGCGAGCGGGGTCCTGGTCTTTGCCGTCTGGAAGGGTGTGATGCGAAAGGATCAGCAGCTGGAGCAGGCGAGCGAGCGTGCCGAGGCTGAGATGAAGCTGACCGACATGGAATATATCGAGATGCAGGAGGGGAGGCGTTTGTGGGCCCTCAAGGCTTCCGAAGCCACGTACAATCAGGAGGACCAGAAGACGGTTCTCAAATCGGTTCACCTGACCTTTTTTCTGGAAGACGGCGACAAGGCCTATCTAGAGAGCGAGGATGGAGCCCTCTATGCGGGGACCAAGAACATCGAGTTATGGAATGATGTCCGGGCTGATTTTCCTCGTGGGTATACTTTGCTGAGTGATCGGGCGTATTACGAGCATCAGAAGAGTCTGGTTACCTCCGAGGCGCCCATCCGGGTGACGGGTCCTGAATTCACTCTGACCGGGCAACGATGGGAGTATCGGATCCCAGAGCGCAAAGGCATGGTTGAGGGGGACGTCCGCGCAAGTTTCGTTTTCTTGCCGGCCCCGGCACCCCGATGAATCCTGGAGGTTTGTCGGAGTTGGGAGCATGGAAGCTGCTGGCCGGAGGGCCGTTCTGGTTGGGTCGACGAATCAGGGCCGATTGGGGTCGCCAGGGTGCCAGGAGGTATATGCGGAGCCTTGTAGAGAATGAACGTGGAGGAGGTCCGGTGGAATCGGCTGGGGTGAAGTTTGCACGGAGAGGATGGCTTGCTGGGCTGGTCATTCTGGCGATGGCTTGCTGCCCGGGTTTTGGATATTCTGCTGGAAAGCAGAGCTCGAAGCCGGCAGCGGCCCGGACGGGTCCGCTGAAAAGTGATGCCCCGCTCAATATCGCCAGCGACAGGATGGAGGTGAACCAGCTGGATAGGACGATCCTGTTCGAAGGACATGTCGTGATTCAGCAGGAGGATTTGACGATCACGGGCAGACGGATGATGGTTTATGCCGCAGCGGGAAGCAAGGGGAAGGAGTCCGAGCCCTCCATGATGGATCAGATCGATCGCATCGAGATCGAAGGAGACGTGAGGATTTCCCAGCGTGAGAAGGTGGCCACCTCTGACAAATCGGTTTACTATCATCGTGAGCAAAAGATTCTGCTTATGGGCAATCCGATAGTTTCCCAGGGTGACGACACGGTTCAGGGGCGGCTCATCACTCTGTATCTGGCCGACGGCCGAAGCGTGGTGGAGGGAGGCGAGTCGTCACCGGTACAGGCTGTGCTCCATCCTCGAAAGGAATAGGTTTTGGGGTCTGAATCCGACGGCAAGAGTCTGGTGGTGAAGGATTTGGTCAAGGTTTACGAAGGGCGTGCCGTCGTGGACCACGTGACGCTGGAGGTGCGGGATGGCCAGATCGTTGGGCTTCTGGGGCCCAACGGGGCGGGAAAGTCGACCACCTTCTACAGCATCGTGGGCATCATTCGCCCGGATGCCGGGGCGATTATACTTGACGGCGAAAGCCTGAACGGGATTCCCATGTATCTTCGGGCCAGAAAGGGTATTACCTACTTGCCCCAGGAGCCGTCGGTGTTCCGGAGGTTGACTGTCGAAGAAAACATCATGGCCATTCTCGAAACGCTCGATATGGGTAAGGAAGAGCGGCGGTTGCGACTCAAGGAGCTGCTGGCCGAGCTCAATATCGCTCACCTGGCCAGGAGTCGTGCCGATCGATTGTCGGGGGGAGAGAGGCGCCGGGTGGAAATCACACGGGCCCTGGTTACGCGGCCCAGTTTCATTCTCCTGGATGAGCCATTTGCGGGGATCGATCCCATCGCGGTCCTCGAGATTCAAGGGCTTGTACGTTCCTTAAAAGCCAAGGGCATTGGGGTGCTCATTTCCGATCATAACGTTCGGGAGACGTTGAAAGTCTGTGACTGGGCGTACATCATGCACGAGGGAAGGATCCTCGAGGCGGGTGAGCCCTTAAGCATCGCGCAGAGCGATCTGGCCCGGAGAACCTATCTGGGAGATGAATTCAGCTTGACGTAATTCAGGATGACATCATGGCGGCCCTTGAACTGAAACAGCAGCTCAAACTGAGCCAGCAGCTGATCATGACTCCTCAGCTGCAGCAAGCAATCAAATTGCTCCAGCTCTCCAGGCTGGAGCTGCTCGAGACCATCAGTCAGGAGTTGGAGACCAATCCTCTGCTTGAGGAGGTTCAGGAAGAGGTGGGGGAAGGGGAAGGCATCGGAGAGGGTGGTGAGCCCGAAGCGGCGGCTCCCGATGGTGAGGCTCCCGTTCAGGATTCATTTCAAGAGGTTGAAGTCGTCGAAAAGGTCCGTGAGGACTTTGACTGGGAATCCTACCTGGACGAATACAGCAGCGGAAGTCCGGTAGTGGTGGAGACGGATCCCAACAAGGAATGGCCTTCATTCGACAGCAAACTGAGCCTTCCCGCCTCCCTTGAGGATCACCTGGCCTGGCAGCTCCGAATGTCTCATATGACCGACTCTGAAAAGGAAATCGGCGTCCATATCATTGGGAATTTGAATCGGGACGGGTACCTGGATGCAACGGTGGAAGAAATAGCCGAGGCCACCGGCGCCCATGTGGATGATGTGACATCGGTGCTTCAAAGGGTTCAGGTCTTCGACCCGATCGGAGTCGGTGCACGGGATCTCCAGGAATGCCTGCTGATTCAGGCACGCAACCTGAATCCCCCCTGCGAACTGGTCGTTGAGATTCTGGAGAACCATCTGCAGTTTCTGGAGAGCAAGAACTATGCGGCGCTGGTGCGAGCCGTCAAGCGGTCTCCCTCAGAGGTGAAGGAGGCAGTGGAAGCCATCCTCAAGCTGGATCCTCGCCCCGGTCGGGCATTCAGCGACGAGTCCGTCGAGTATGTCAGCCCGGATCTTTATGTCATCAAAGTGGACGGTGAATACGTGATCCTCCTGAATGAGGACGGCATGCCCAAGCTGAGGGTCAGCTCCTACTACAAGGAGGCTCTCAGCGGCGACCAGGTCATCCCCACCGATGCCAAGGACTATATTCACGGCAAATTAAAGGCTGCTGCCTGGCTCATCAAGAGTATCCACCAGCGTCAGAGGACCCTGTACCGGGTGGCTCAGAGCATCGTGAAGCTGCAGCAGGACTTCTTCGACAATGGGGTGGCCCATCTCAGGCCCATGGTTTTGAGGGATGTGGCCGAGGATGTGGGCATGCATGAATCCACCATCAGCCGGGTCACGGCCAACAAGTACATGCATACCACCCACGGGATTTTTGAGTTGAAATATTTCTTCAACAGTTCCATAAATAGCGTTCTTGGTGATGCGGTGGCCTCCGAGAGTGTGAAGGAGCGCATACGCCAGCTCATCAAGGAAGAGAATCCATCCAAGCCGTTCAGCGATCAGGATATCGTCGGTATCCTGGAAAGAGAGAACATCTCCATAGCCCGCAGGACTGTGGCCAAGTACAGAGAGGTGCTGGGAATTCTGCCTTCGAGCAAGCGCAGGAAGGCGTCCTGGGGTTGATGCTGTTGAGGGGAATCGGACTGGGGGCATCGAGCGAAACGTACGAGCTGACCACGTGAAGGAGGTCCTTATCCATGCAGATTAACGTCACATTCCGGCATATTGAGCCGTCTCCTCCCCTTCGAGAATATGCTGAAGAGAAAATATCGCGGATCCGCAAATACGTGGATGAGCCCATTGAGGCGCATGTTGTCTTGAAAGTCGAGAAATTCCGGCATATTGCCGAGGTCTCCATCGACGCCAACGGCTTGCGGATCAACGGTGCGGAAGAAACCGATGACATGTATTCGGCCATCGACCTGGTGGCCGATACCATAGAGGGGCAGGTTCGCCGCAACAAAGACAAGTTTCGCAGGAGAAAGACAGGTGGGGGAGCCAAAGATCTGCTGGGCATTCCGGACCTGGGCGGAACGGCGGTCCCTGAGGACGACCTCGAGCGGCGTGTGATTCGAACCGAACAGGTACACGCCAAACCGATGGACGTGGATGAAGCTGCCATGCAGCTCAATGTGTCCAACGGTGAGTTCCTTGTCTTCACCAATCGGCTCACCAACCGCATCAATGTGCTGTATCGCCGCAAGGATGGTCATTACGGCCTCATCGAGACCGCATAGTCGTCAGTCCTGTTTTCCGATGATTGCAGCCTCTGGTCCTGTGCGCCTTCTCATTGGGCAATCGGGGCCGAGTCATGCCATAGGGGTTGAAAAGGATATCGATGAAGATCCTGGATATCTTGGATAAAGAATCCATTGTCACCGAACTGAAGGGTGCTTCCAAGAAGCAGGTTCTTGAGGAATTGATCGAAGCACTGCTCGAAAAGAGGCCTCATCTGGATCGTGAAAACCTGATGCGGGTTCTCCTGGAGCGTGAACGGTTGGGAAGCACCGGTATTGGGGACGGGATTGCCATTCCCCATGGCAAGCTCAAGGATCTCGACCAGTTGGCGCTTTCCTTCGGGAAGTCCACGCGAGGGATCGATTTTGAGTCCATGGACGGAAAGCCGGTTCATCTTTTTTTCCTGCTCGTGGCTCCCGAAAGCTGTGCGGGAATCCATTTGCGTGCTCTTGCCAAGATCGCCAGGCTCCTCAAGAATGGAACGGTGAGGAAAAGGCTGGGGGCCGTCTCGACCCGTGAAGAGGTGTATTCGGTCATTCAGCAAGAAGACGAGGACTTCTGAATCCTGCGAAGAGAACGGCCTGCTGACGAAATGCCATGCCGAGCTCATGGACCTTCGCTTCCATGCAGTCTCAATCCGTGCCGCCCAACCCGTGTTTTCTCATCTGATCGTGTCACACCCCTTCATGTGCTCATCCGCAGCAGGCGCTCCGGGAGGGGATGATCTGTTTTTGTGCCGATGAAGGACCGACAGGGAAGACCATGGAGAGAAGCGTACACATCGTTGTTGTGAGCGGGCTTTCGGGATCCGGCAAGAGCACCGCCATCAAAGCCTTTGAAGATATTGGCTATTTTTGCATTGACAATCTGCCGGTTCCCTTGCTGCCCCACTTCCTGCTTCTCTGTGAGAAGGATATGCCGGATATCCAGAAGATCGCTCTGGGGATCGATATACGAGAGCGCTCTTTTCTTAAAGATTACGATAAGATTTTCGAGTCTCTGGAGGACCATGGATACCGGTTCGAGATCCTTTTCCTCGAAGCTCCCACGGACGTTCTGCAGCGCAGATACAGCCAGACGCGGCGGATCCACCCCATTGCATCGTCCGAAGCCCTCCTGCTGCATGCCATCCAGGACGAGAAGGAAAAGCTGAAGGCCTTGCGGGCTCGTTCGACCAGGATCATCGATACGGGCGTGTATTCGGTCCACCAGCTCAAGTCTCTCGTCATCCGCTCTTATTCCGGGATCAGCGATAGTGAGCGCTTGAGCATTCAGGTGCTGTCCTTCGGCTTCAAGCATGGGCTTCCCTTTGAAGCTGATCTGGTCATGGATGTTCGTTTTCTGCCGAATCCCTATTTCGTGGAGCAGCTGAAGGAGAAGAACGGATCGGACCCCGAAGTGAGCGAGTGGGTGCTCAAGTGGCCGGCGGCTCGCGAGTTCATCGATGACTATGGCCGACTGATTCTCCGACTGCTTCCTGCGTACATCGAGGAAGGGAAGCGCTACCTCACCATTGCCATTGGATGCACGGGCGGGAAGCATCGCTCGGTGGTTTTTGCGACCCGTTTGGCTGGAATTCTCGAGGAGAACTCTTATTTTGTTAATGTCTTCCATCGCGATATTCATCTTGAATGAGGATGTTGAATGTCCGGAGACAATCAGAAGGCGCCCATTGGGATCGTTGCCGTATCCCATTGTGGGCTTGCTGAGGAGATGGTTCGAGTAGCTGAGTTGATCGTTGGAGACCTGGAGGCCTGTAAAGCCGTATGTTTCCGGGCTCAGCAGGCTGTTGAGGAGATGACTGCCGAGCTCAAGGACGCCATACGTGAAGTCGATCGAGGCCGTGGCGTGCTGATTCTGACAGATCTTTTCGGAGGGACGCCTGCCAACATCAGTCTTTCGTTTCTGGGACCGAGGGTCGAGGTTGTGTGCGGCATGAATCTGCCCATGCTCATCAAGCTGGCAGGATGCAGGACAGAGCTGCCTTTGGGCGAGGCGGCTTCGACCGTCAAGGAATATGGACAGAGACACATCTCGTTGGCCAGTGAAATTCTTTCCCGGAACACCAACTCCGGCCGAGAATGAGCAGTTCATGAAGGGTACGTCCGAGGGAGGGCGTATCACCTGCGATATGCATCAGCCTATGATCACCATCTCACCCATGACCTCGCGAGACCTGGCCGCAGTCGCGGAGATCGATCGGACGCATCAGCAGGAGCCGTGGTCCGAGTCTGCGTTTCGGGAGGAGTTGCACAAGGTGCATGCCCTGTGCCTCGTGGCCAGGACATCTCGCCCGGCGGGTAAGGAACCTGGCTCATCAACGACCGTGGTCGTCGGGTATATCTGCTCCTGGGTTGTTGCGAACGAGCTTCAGATTCTCAATGTGACGGTTGAGCGCAGCTTTTGGAATCGGGGCATTGGACGAGCGCTTCTCCAAAGGGCTATCGATGCCGGGTGGCAGAGGGGATGTGCACGGGCCACTCTGGAGGTCCGACCATCCAATACGGCAGCCCGGGGGCTTTACGAGTCTCTCGGATTCAGGGTGGTGGGGGAGCGGCCCGGGTTTTATGCCGAGGGAAAGGAGGCGGGGATGATCATGGAGCTGGAACGGGAGGAGTGATGGCCTTCTGTTCCTGGCTTCCAGTGCCAACCATTCGGTGCCGTGGGAATGGCCGGGAGATTGCCGGTGGTCATGACCCGTTTGAGCACCCTGCATGATGAACAGAGTATTGTCCGTTGCGCCATACAACCCGAAACTCGAAACACGATACTCGATACTCGAAACTATCCATGACAAGCCGGATGCGTTTCGAAACCCGTTGAGGAAACATGTATGAAAGTCAGCATGGCGGCAGGCCAGATCCAATCCGATGCATTGATCAAGAACCTCGATCTGACCAAAGTAGAAGTTGAAATTGCACCGATTTTTGAGATCCTCCAGGAGGCGGTCAAGGGCTATGCGGGCAAGGAACGGCAGGCACGCGAGCTGTTGGTTGAGTATCACCACAAGTATCGCAACTGGCGTTTCGTAATATCGGAGACATGGCGCTATGCGGTTTCGAATCTCCGTCTGATCTCCAACCATCCTCAGAACGGTGCGGTGGTCTTCCTGCTCTCACACGTCTTTGTGCACGCCCTTTCGCAGTCGGAGCGGCCCGAAATCCGTGGCCTGGCAGCCAATAATCTGATTGCATTCTGGTTGAAACTGGCGGATGAGCTTCCGGGGCCGCTGGGTCGCCCATTGCCCGATGGCGTCGTGGTGGATACAGTGGATCAGGCATTGACCGAGCACTCCTTCTGCCATGAAGGCATCCTGCGATACTATTTCCAGAAATTGAGGGATTTGCCCGAAGGGGGGCTCGATGAGGTCATGCGGAGCTATTACCAGCTGAAGAAGCTGGCCGGAAAGCTCCTGAACGTGTGGCCGTCGTCGGCGTCGTTCGAGGAGTTGCGCGGCCTCTTGACGCGGCTTTACCGGGAAACGTATCAATTCTGGCTGGAAAGAGAAGATCCCTGTGAGTGGCTGCTCCAGCAGGCGGATCTGGCGGAGAGCGCAGAGCCTCCGTGGTTTGGTCTTTGCACGATCCTGAGCCACGACGAGTATCATGCCTATCTGAGGCAATTGGATGGAGAGATAGAATCCGAGTCCGATCATCGTGAGGCAGTGGCACAGTTGATCCAGTTGCCCGATTTTCATGAGATTGTTCGGAAATATTTCAAGCTCCCCGAAACGCTGAAGCCTTTCGAGGACCCCGATGTGGCATCGCCTCTCAGCATGCTCATCCGCCTCAAGATCATGGAAATCAGGGGGCTCGAGGGGATCCACGAAGAGACGCTGAGGGAGATCAATTTTGAGATTGCCGACTGGGTTCGACGAAAGCAGGACGAAAACCTTCAAAGGTTTCTGGAGAAGGTCCTCGACGTTCTGGCCGTCTGCCTCAAAAACTACCCCGAAGCCGCACTTCAGATCGTCCGAACCATCGGCATGGAGGTCATCGACAGCGGCGATCGCGTCACGACGGACTTCTTCCTGAAGCGGATCATCAGCATGGGGTTTCAGCTCCCCAAGCTCGGAAAAATCAGCCAATATTGGCAGATGGAGACCAATCCGGCTCACCTGCCCAACATCCGGATCTGGTTGGAGATCATCAAAAAGAACCCGCTGCGCACCCGTTCACTTCTTTCTGCGCTCATCCTGAATCTTTCGCTCGGCGGGATCTACGTGCGCGATACGGATCTCTTCCAGAAGGATGTGAGCCAGCTTCTGCACGCCCCGATCCGGCCCGTTTATAACCTGGTGAAACAGCTGGCCAAGCTTTTTCCCGTGTATTTCAACCAGATCGGTGCGGAAGGGCAGCTGCGGGCGGTGTCCACGGATGTGGACGAGATGACGGGGCGCAGCGATCGACTGATTCATTTCCTCCGCAAGCAGAGTCATGTCGAGAGCAACAATGTCATTGTGCATTTCATAGAGGCGATCATCCAGTTCTGGAGGACTCTGGACAAGTCAGGACTTCAGGACCGGGTTCCGCGGGAGATCTACCCGGAGATCGCAACCTCGGGGCCGCTTGTGGATGATGTCCACCGGATCATGGAGTCGATTTTCCAGTCCAATACGATTCATCATGTGAAAGATCTGTTGGAGCTCACCGAAGAGGAAACGCAGGAGATCGTCAATGCCGTGCAGGGCGTTTCCGAGCGGGAAAAGAGGCGGACCTTCCTCCTCATTCAGCTCTACCAGCTGCTCCATGAGAAATATGCCTTGAGCTTCAAGGATATGCGTCAGCATCTGATGCGGGCGTCGAATCTGGGGCTCCCGGACCCGGGCCGGTTGCTGGAGGTCCTGGACAGCTCCGATGCCTTTCAGAAGCTGAACGCCATCCTGGATTACCTGGGGGAGCTCAAGGAGGTGATCCTCACTCCCGGCGAGATGAACATTCTTGAGAACATCTACTACAAGCGGCACATTGCCGTGGACATCCCGTCCATGTACGGGTCCTACAATGAGGGTAAATTCGACGCTCTGGGCCTCACATTTCGGTTGGAGAACCTGGCCAACGTTCTTTTCGAGGAGATTATTTACGCCTTCGATCTGAGCTTCATTACGCGGGCGAGCTTTTTCAGGATCGGAAAGGTTCTACCTCTATTCATCAAGGCCCTGGCCATAGACGGGATCACGTCCAATCGGCTGGAGCTTCAGGCGGAGCTGTTTGACAAGTCGCTGGAGGTTCGGCGGTTCTCGCATTCCCAGTACATTGACATTTTCAGGGGATTCTCAGAAGCTATCAAGCAGATCATCCAGACCAACTATCACGCCGCTCACGAGGAGAATTTGGAGACCATCATCCGGCAGCTGGGGCGCGAAAACCTGCTGTTCCGATATCAGCGGGAGACGGAAGCCGAGTCCCAGACCGAGCGTGTCCAGCGGGTGTCCGAGAGTTTCCTGAGAGATATCATTGCCCGTACTTTTGGGTTGCAGTACTTTGATCATTTCATCAGCAGCATCTTGACCACTCTGGCCACGCAGAGGGAAGAGCTGAGCTCCGACATGCTGGACCTTCTTCTCAGCTACGACCCCGAAAAGACGGTCACGACGGTGTACAAGCCCAAGAAGATGGTGTGTGACATCATCCACATGGGCAACAAGGGGTATAACCTGGCCAACCTGCACACCATCGGCGTCCAGGTGCCTCCGGCTTTTGTCATCACGACCGAGTATTTCCGGTGTCGCAGTGTCATCGAGAGTTTTTCCCAGTCCAGCCAGGACTTTGAAGATCGTGTCATGGCGCACATCCATAAGCTCGAGGATCTGACGGGCCGGGAGTACGGATCCGGGACCAATGCCATGCTGATCTCGGTGCGCTCGGGCGCAGCGGTTTCCATGCCTGGAATGATGACGACGTTTCTGAATGTGGGCATCAACGAAGAGATTGTCGAAGGGCTTATCGCCCAGACGGGCGAAGATTGGTTCGGATGGGACAATTACCGGCGGTTCATCCAGTCCTGGGGGATGTCATTCGGCATGCAGCGCGGTGAATTCGATGCCATCATGCGGAGCTTCAAGAAGCTGCACAAGCGGGATGTCAAACGGGAGTTCATGCCCCGGGAGATTCGGGAGATGGCGCTGGCCTATAAACGGGCCCTCATGGATCACAACATCGCCTTCTCTGACGATCCCAAGGAGCAGCTGTTCACGGCCATCCGCCAGGTGATGGCATCCTGGTATTACCCGAAGGCCAAAACATATCGGGAGATCATGGGGCTTTCGGAAAACTGGGGGACGGCGGTGACGATCCAGGCTATGGTGTTCGGCAATCTGGATACCCACTCGGGGGCCGGAGTGATGTTCACCCACAATCCCAGAACCTCTGAGGACGAAATCGATCCGGTGGGCGACTTCACTTGGGGCAACCAGGGGGAGGACGTGGTCGGCGGGTTGGTGCAGACGCTGCCGCTTTCCGAAAAGCAGCGCCTCAATGCCCGGGAGACCAAGGAATTCTCTCTCGAAACCCTCTTCCCGAGGGTATACCGGCGTCTGGTTCAAGTGGCGAGAAAGCTGGTCATTGAGCACAGTTGGGCCCCTCAGGAGATCGAATTCACGTTTCAGGGGGACGACGAGGATGGCGTCTATGTGCTGCAGTCTCGAAACATGGCGCCGCGCGTGAAGCGACCGCTTCCGGTGTTCAAGATTTCCGAGAGCCTTCATGCGAGTTATCTGGGAAGCGGCATTGGGGTGAGTGGAGGTGCTTTGGCCGGTCTGGCTGCGTTCAACATGGAGAACATCGAACATCTGAGACGTGAACATCCGGGAAAGGCCATCATTTTAATACGTTCGGACACGGTTCCCGAAGACATTCACGAAATCTCCATCGCCGAGGGAATCCTGACGGGAAAGGGTGGGGCTACCTCTCATGCCGCCATTGTGGCGCATCGCCTGGGGAAGACCTGTGTGGTGGGCTTCAGCAAGATGCGGGTTTGGGAGCGAAAGGCCGAGTGTGTTGTGGACGGTCATGTGATCCGCACGGGAGAGGGTATCGCCATCGACGGCAGGAGCGGTGCCATTTACACGGGATTGCACGATACGGAGCAGGTGGACCTCACCAGCTGACAGGTTTTGAGCGGGAACTACCGCAAGTCTCAGATTCCAGGTTTCATGTCGGGGGGGGGCGGGCGCCACCGGGATTTTGCCGGCCTGGCGGAAAAAGCATTCTGGATCATATGAGGCGGAAAGCAATATCTGAAACAGGAGAGGAGCTTTTGTGGTATCTTTTCGGCCAAGGCCGTTTCACTTCCTGTGACATGGGCAATCCATCCAAAACCTCAAACCCTGAGTCTGAAGCTTGAAATTCCAAACTTCAAACCGAAAACCCGGGAGGAAGGATATGACCAATCAAGACAGAATGGTGCCGATGAAATTGGGGATCAACGGTCTGGGCAGAATTGCCAAGCTCAGCATCTGGCATCACGTGGATCGCCGTTACTTCTCGGAGCTCGTTGTGAACATCGGGCGTGAAGTCGGGGTCAGTCTTGCGGACATCGCCCACTTCATCGAGAAGGACTCGACCTATGGCGCTCTGCACACCTACCTTCATGGCTGCAGGGCAAAGCGCGCCGTTGAGGAGTTGAACGAGGCGGAGGGGAGCATGCGCATCAACGGGGTCAAGGCGACTTTCCTCAGGAAGCAGCGCAATCCGGCGGCCATCGAGTGGAGGGACCACGGGGTCGAGCTGGTGGTCGATGCCACGGGGGCCTTCCTCGATCCTACGGTGCCGGCGGATGATCCCAAGGGGGCCTTGCGCGGTCATATGGTGGGGGGAGTCAAGAAGGTCATCGCTTCGGCGCCGTTCAAAATCAAGGACAAGAGCAAAGAAATGCCCGCCGATGCCGTGACGACGGTCATGGGGATCAATGACGCCGACTACGATCCGGTCCGGCACGTGCTGATTTCCAATGCATCGTGCACCACGACCTGTTTGGCCTACATGGTGAAGCCGCTCCTCGACTACTTCGGGGCCCAGCGGATCCTGTCGGCTTCCATGACCACAGTCCATGCGGCCACCAGCTCCCAGCAGGTTCTGGACCGGGCGGCCAAGGCGAAGGCGACGGATCTGCGCAAGAATCGCTCGGTTTTCAACAACATCATCCTGACCACAACGGGTGCAGCCAAGGCCCTGGGGCTTGTGATTCCCGAAATGAAACAGATCGGGTTCATCGCTGAGTCGGTGCGCGTTCCCGTGACGTCGGGATCGCTCATCATCCTTGTCATGATGATTCAGGACGAGAGCATGCGCAACCCCATCAGCCGCGAAAAGATCAACGACGTTTACAAACAGGCCGTGAATCACTTTCCCGACGGTTACCTCGTGTTTTCCGAGGAGCAGAACGTTTCCACGGACATCATCGGTCTTCCTCGCGCTGCGGCCGTTATCGAGGGGAAAGAAAACCACACCCGCACGGCGGCCGTGCGCATCGATATGGATCGTGTCCTGACGGCCTGTGCGTACCTGAGCTCACTCGGTGAGAGCGGGACATCGGCTTCCTTCGACGTGACTCAGATGAAGGCCGCCGCGGAGACCCAGCTGGGGACGCAGCATTCGAAAATCCTGGAAGTGCCCGTGACTCAGGCCGTGGTGTATGGATGGTATGACAACGAACTGGGCAGTTACACCAACATGCTGGGCGACCGTACGGTAAGCATTGCCGAGATGATGCAGCATTGAGGGCAATAGCGGGTCATATTTTCAGGGTTTTGAATAGCGTTCGTACCTGGGTATCCAAAGACGAACGGTGGGGGTTTTGAAAGGTAGATTTGAGGGGAGTGGAGCATGTAGTTGTTGAGCGGAGGGGGCCATGGAACTCTTCACCGGCATAGAACCACTGTTTAGGGAGGTCGGCTATCCTCTCGTCCGGGACATGGGGCCTTATGGCTTTTGTTTAATGTTTATGCGTTGGATCAACATCTCCTACGAGTCGCCGACCGGCAATCTGAAGGTTCAGTTCGGCTGGCCGTCGAAGGTTCACGATGATCCGAAGCGCATGAGAAGCCCGGAAAAGAAGGGGAACGGCAGGGAAGCAAAGGACAGCAAAGCTTGCTCTCGCAAGATGCGGGAAGCGCACGAAGGTGTTTGCTCAACCAAACTCTCATGAAAGGAGATCATGATGGCCACTCGTGTAGCGATCAACGGTTTCGGACGCATCGGGCGCACTATCTTCAAAGTTCTGATGGATCGCAACGCCCCCCTGGATGTTGTGGCGTTCAACGATCTGTCCTCGCCGACGGACCTGGCCCATCTCCTCAAATACGATTCGGTGCACGGGGTGTGGCCTCGTGAGGTTTCAGCCACTGAAGACGCCGTTGTGGTGGACGGAAAGGAGTATCGCTGCCTGAAAGTTTCGGATCCGGCCCAGTCCCCCTGGCATGACCTCAAGGTGGACATTGTGCTGGAGAGCAGCGGCCGCTTCGTTGACCGGGAAGGCTGCCAGAAGCACATCAATGCGGGGGCCCGCAAGGTCATCGTGACGGCCCCGGGCAAGGGCATGGACGCCACGTTCGTGCTCGGCGTCAATGACGGAAACTACGATCCGTCCAAGCATCATATCGTCTCCAACGCATCGTGCACCACCAACTGCCTGGCGCCCATCGCGTCGCTCCTTCATGATCGGTTCGTCATCGAGCACGGGCTCATGACGACTATCCATTCGTACACGATGGATCAGCGGCTTCTGGATGCCCTGCATAAGGACCGCCGGCGCATGAGAGCCGCCGCACTCTCCATGATTCCCACGACGACGGGGGCTGCCAAGGCCGTGGCCGAAGTCATCCCTGAGCTCAAGGGCAGGATGGATGGCGTGGCCATTCGGGTCCCGACGCCCAACGTCTCGCTGGTGGATCTCGTCTGCCGGCTCGGCCGGGATGTGACCAGGGAAGAAGTGAACCAGGTCCTCGAGGACGCCGCCAACGGACCGCTCAAGGGAATTCTGAACTTCGTCAAGGAGGAGCTGGTTTCGACGGACTTCAACCACACCTACTATTCCTCCAGTGTGGACGCCAACCTCACCAACGTCATCGGCGGCCGGATGGTCAAGTTGTTCAGCTGGTATGACAACGAATACGGCTACTCGAGCCGAGTGGCGGACCTCGCCATCATGATGGGGCAGTCCATGGAATAGGAGGGAAAAGATGGTACGTCGCCTGGACACGTTGGATCTTGGAGGAAAGCGGGTTTTTGTGCGTGTCGATTTCAACGTTCCGCTCGACCAGGAGAGGAGGGTGAAGGACGATCTGCGTATTCGTGCGGTCCTGCCCACCATTCGCAGGATTGTTGATCTTGGGGGGAAGGTGATTCTGGCCTCTCATCTGGGCCGCCCGAAGGGTAAAGTGGCCCCGGAGTCCTCCCTGAAGCCGGTGGCCGACTACCTCTCGTCGCTTCTGGACTGTCCCGTACCTCTGGCACCGGATTGCGTGGGGGATGTCGTCAAGGACATGGTTGGGAAGATGAGTCCGGGAGACGTTCTGCTCCTCGAGAATTTGCGTTTTCACCCCGGTGAGGAGAAGAACGACGAAGCCTTTTCCCGGCAGTTGGCCGAATTGGCCGATGTCTATGTGAACGATGCATTCGCCGTGTCTCATCGGGCACATGCGTCGGTGCATGGAATCACCCGTCTGGTCCCGGTGTGCGCTGCGGGAGTGCAGCTCGAAAAAGAGATCGAGTACTTCCACAAATCCATGGAGGAGCCCAGGCGGCCCGTGGCCATGGTCATTGGGGGCGCCAAGGTCTCGACCAAGATCGAGCTGCTCCGGAACCTCATGGACAAAGCCGAGTATCTCCTCATCGGGGGGGCCATGGCCAACACGTTCCTGAAGGCTCAGGGCAAGGCAGTGGGCGAGTCCATGGTCGAGGACGACTTTCTGCTGACGGCGAAAGACCTGCTGTCCAGGGCTGCAGAGAAAGGTGTGAAAGTCTGTTTGCCCGTGGATGCCGTGGTGGCGCCCAGCCTGGATGCTCCGGACGCGGCGCAGGAGGTGTCGGTTGACGCGATCCCGGAAGATCGGAGGATCCTGGACGTGGGCCCCAAGACCCTCGAGGCTTTCAAATCTGTTTTGCGCGGTTGCCTCACCGTGGTCTGGAACGGGCCTCTCGGTGTCTTTGAGCGCCCGCCTTTTCACAAGGGGACCTTCGGACTGGCGGAGTTCCTGGGTGACCTGGATGCCTTGACCGTGATCGGGGGAGGGGATTCGGCTGCTGCCGTGAGGCAGGCGGGAGCGGACAAGAAGGTGAGCTATGTTTCCACGGGCGGGGGGGCCTTCCTGGAGATGTTGGAGGGCAAGAAGCTCCCGGGAATTGAAGCCCTGGAAGCCTGCGCATAATGGAGTGAAACCGCGGGGCAGAAGAAATGTGAGGTGCATATGAGCGAGCGGATACCCTTCATAGCGGCCAATTGGAAGATGTTCAAAACCATTGGCGAGGCTGTGGCGTTCACCGAGGCGATCCAGAAGGCCGTGGGTGCCGTCAGCGACAGGGAAGTGGTTCTGGCTCCCCCATTCACTGCCCTGGCCGCTGTGAGGAAGGCCATGGGGGTGAGCGGGTTCAGGCTGGCCGCCCAGAACTGCCATTGGGAAGAGAAGGGGGCTTTCACGGGCGAAGTGAGCCTGGGGATGCTGCAGGATGCCGGGTGCGAGTATGTGATCCTGGGCCATTCGGAAAGGCGCCACATTTTCGGTGAGACCGACGAAGACGTGGCGAAAAAGGTGGCCTCGGCTTTTCGCCACCGAATCCCTCCCGTGCTGTGTGTTGGAGAAAAGCTGGAGGAGCGCGAGTCGGGGCAGACCACCGCCGTGGTGGAGCGGCAGCTTTCGAGCTCCACTCGGAGTCTGAGCGCTTCGGAAGCCCGGGAGCTGGTCATTGCCTACGAGCCTGTATGGGCCATCGGCACGGGCAGGACGGCCACACCCGATCAGGCCCAGGAGGTTCATCGATTCATCCGGGAATTCTGTGGGTCTGTTTTCGACAAAGACGTTGCAAACATCCTGCGAATTGTGTATGGAGGATCGGTTAAGCCCGATAATGTGGATGCGTTGATGGCCCAGCCGGACATCGACGGATTGCTGGTGGGAGGTGCAAGCCTGGAGGTGGCCTCTTTTCAGCGTATCGTGCAATTTGTCAAGCTGTGAGAGAATTGGGTGAACTGAATGCACACTGTTGTCATACTCATACACATTGTGGCCTGCCTGGCTCTGATCCTGATCGTGCTGCTGCAGACGGGACGAGGGGCGGAGATGGGAGCAGCTTTCGGTGGGGCTTCCCAGACATTGTTCGGTGGAACGGGGGGAGCGACCTTCCTCGGCAAGTTGACGACGGCTGCGGCGGTCGTCTTCATGCTGACCTGCCTGGGGTTGAGCTACTTTGCTGCGGGTCCTCAAACCAAGTCCATCATGGAAAACGTTCCGGCCCAGCAGCCGGAGGGACCGGCACTGCCCGAGGCAAAGCCCGTCGAACCTGTGACCGGCCAGGCTCCCACGGCGGCTGAGCCGGCCAGGCCGCAGGAGAGTACTGCCGCCGAGCCGGCGCCGACCAAGGCCGCGGAACCTGCAAAAGACGCTCAACCGCCGGCTCCTGCGTCTCAGGAGAAAGCCCCTGCCTCTCAGGGAAAGGCGCCTGCCGCGCCGAAACCTTAGCAAGGGCATTTCCGGCCCGGTAGGCACAGGCTGCCTTCGGCTGATTCAGCCGCAAGGGGAGTCGCAACGACGATGCTGCCGAGTCAAAGGTCCGGGAGGATTCCTGTAGCGGAGCACGTCGCAGATAGTGCTTGCACAACGGCTCCGGATATATATAATGCGTAGCTCGTGCCGAAGTGGTGGAATCTGGTAGACACACCATCTTGAGGGGGTGGCGGGGCGACCCGTGCCGGTTCGAGTCCGGCCTTCGGCACCATCCTTTGATTTTATTAAGAAAATCGCCTCACAGTTGTCAATCTGTCCCAAGATTTGTCTCAAAAGCCGCTTTGCTCCAGAGCCCGCACTGTGAGCAAAAGCGGCTTTTGTGCTTTAGGGTCTGGTATTTGAGACAGTTGAGACGAGCTTGTCTCAAAGTTCCTCTCTTCATCACGGTCGGCTTCCAGTCGCAAGCTTGAGGGTAGATCTTGGCTGGAGTTTTCGACCTCCGAAAGTCTGGTCCAGGTTTCGCTTCCCCTCGCCCGGTATCCAATGCCCGTAAATATCGCAGGTCATCGTGATGGAGTGATGCCCCAGTTGCTTCTGAACATACGCCGGGCTGTAGTGGTCCATAAGCAAGAGAGAGGCATAAGTGTGCCTGAGATCATGCGGGCTTCTCACCCTGAGCCTGGCCAGTTTACAGGTTCTTTTCATTGAACCCTGGACAATTCTCTGGGTGAGAGTGGGGAAAAGATGCCCAACATCTTTCCGGGTCCTCAGAGCGTCCCGCCTCATGGCTTTGATATGGGCTTCCAGCAACTCGACCAAACTAGCTGGGAGGTCGATCAACCGTTTGCCCGTCTTTGGCAATCCCCAAATGCCGTTTCGCACTGTTTCGCTCACCATGTACTGAAGGTTTGAAGGGTCAAGGTGATCGGCATGCATCGCCAGCACCTCTCCCAGTCGCATTCCTGAGTATGCCAGCGTCTCGATCACAAGCGCGATGTTTTGGGGTAAACTCTGTCGGGCTCTCAGCAGCAAAAGGTTAAGCTCATCTTTGGAAAATGGGTCCGGTGTACTCTCCGTCCGTTTGTGCTTTGGCGGGAGCACCTTCTTCAACAGGCCATTGGCCGGGTTCCTCTCGGTGTATCCCCGGTCAATGGCTTCACTGAAAATGCCGCTCACAACCGCATGGATGAGTTCAACCGTCTTTGCTGAGCGAATGGCCAGAATGTCGACGAGCATGTCCTTGATGTGCCCCCGGCTCACCTTCTCAAGCGGTTTCTTGCCAAGCGCTGGGTTGATGAAATCTCGGATCACGGCTCTGTAGCGATCAAGCGTTCCAACTGTCCACCTGGAACGGTTTGAGGTGAGATACTCTGCAGCCACCACCTCAAAGAGCCTCGGTTTTTCATTGCTTGCCTCGCTATTTGAGGGAATTCTCAGCTTTGCCGCCAACAACTCACTGGCCTTGATGGCCTTCTCCAAGCCCTCGTCGCCCTTGTCAAAGTTGCGCCTTTGCCGCTTTCCCTCGATATGGACATCCAGGCTCCAGTATCCGTCACTCCTGGGTATTACCTTGATGCCTTCAGCTATCAAGTAAATGGTTCCATTTCTGCCCTCTTTTGTAGGGTACATCACGCACTGGCCTCCTTAACCGCCTCGTCCAATAGTCTGACGAGTCGATCGGCAGGGACAGTGCCCTCAGTCCTGAATTGCTCCAACCACTTGTCGAAATCATTACGCCTTACACGAATTGAACGCCCTATTCTGTAGTGAGGCATACCAGCCTGAAGCCACTTTCGCAAGATGGTTCTACATACTCCAGAATAGACGCAGAGTTGTCCAATGGTTAAGTATGCGGGCTGGATCTGTGATGAGGACTCGTTCACGGACTCCCTCCGATATCAGACAGTCATCCCGTGGCTGGGATGGTGAGTGACAAGATGATGACGGTGGAGGCTGTGGGGATTCGCCTGCACCGTAAGCTTCGCCGAGTAGATTATTTTGTTCGCTTGAAGCCTTGTCTTTTTGGAAGGGGCCTTATGGGTTTTGATTTAACTGGTTTATATTTCAAATGATTCAAGAATTATGTTTGTTGGGAGCTCTGTACTTTGTTTCATTGTTGAATGTTGATATCGTGCTGGGCCCGTCTTTAGGAATCTCGTGTGACCTAGGCGCTCACCTTTTGTGTTCATAAACCAAAACGCTGCCTTCGGGAGTGTCGATGTCCATGGCTCGCTCATAGAACTCTGCCCGCTTCCGACGCTCCCATTCGGCCCGACTACTTCTGAGGTATTCGGCCTGCCGGATGGGCTCGGCGCGCTTCTGGGCCTCAAGAAGGGAGAGTATCTTGGCGGCCCATGGGTCATGTTTGGCGGTGGAGGGGGTGCTCGTCGTCTTCCGGGGTGGTTGATTGGCCTTGGCTTCTTCCGCGATGATCTGGGCGATGGCCTTCTTGATGACCTCATTAACGGCCGCAAACTCAAGAGGGGTGAAGCCGCAGAAAACATCCGGATCCGGACCAACGCTACACGGGTTGTCCGGCTTACCCTCCATGAAGGTCTCGGGATCGTCCAGTGATGCGAGCCTTTCGTCCATGAAGGTTAGGTCGTTATGGCAAATAGGTGTCTCACTCGCAGGTGTTTGGTTTGCAGGTGTTTGGGGGCCAGGATGACATAGGGTCTCGATGTCTGTAGGTATGGCCTGATCTTTAGCAGGGACGATGATGAAACCATGCCGGCTGCAGCCGCATGAGGAAACACGGCCGCTGGTCAAGTTGTCGGACCTGACGATGACCGCGCGTCCACACTGGCAGGTGCATGTCCAACGTGAAGATCCGTTTTTTGCATTTTCCGGGGAGCGCCCGAGGACCTTTAGTTTCCCGTAGACCCGACCGGCCAGGTTTGTTGCAATGCGGCCTTTAGATCTGCGCGTGTTGAAAGAATGTGCTTCTGTTTTCATATCGATTCTTCCTTCCATTATCAGATTTGAGGTCCCGGGGGAGCTGGGACTGAAGAAGAGAGCAACCTGAAGCGCCATCGTGCCGTCGACTTCGTTCTTCCGGAGGATTTGGTTGCAGGTTTTGGTGGATTCCTGATCTGGTTGGGTACACCTCCATCTCGTTGATGGTTCACACTGGACTGCATCCAAAGCCCTTCAGGGCTATTATCTGAACACACCGTATTTGACCCTTTACGGGAAGAGATGGCGGTACGCCATGATCACGGTCTGCCTGGAGAGTCCGGTGATTCTGGAGACGGCAGCCTTGGTGATTCGTTGCCCTTGGGTTTCGAGCTTGGCGATGGCTGCCAGTATTCGTTCTTCATTCTTCTTTCGTCTGGTCTCGTTCGCGTACCGAGCACCAAGGGCTCTTCGGCGCCGAAGCTCCTCAAGCCGATCATCTGCTGCCATAACTGGGGGGAGTGGGGTGAATCCCATGACTCCCCGGTTCTTGAAACCTCTGAAAATGGCCTCCCTGTGGGTCCAGCAATACCGTGCGATAGACCGAGCTATGGAGCGGATCTCTCGGCTTGGTAGCGGAGGGAGGCACTGGAAGTTTAGCTCCTGACAGTAGCGATGAACGGCATCAAAGAGATCGCCGGTGGATGCGGCTGTCCTTACCTGTCCGTATGCCCATTTCCTTGCAAGGTCGAAGACGGCATCGTTTCGAAAGCCCTCAAGGATAGGTCCTGTGGGAACCAAGTAGTCGTCCGCTGCCTGATGACGATGCACCTGGGCCAGATCTACGTAATCAGCCAGTTCATGGAGTTCATAGAAACGGCCCAACGTGATGGTCTCCCAGCGTTCATGGGCTGGGTTCTTGACGATAATGCCCACGAAAGCTGGATCCGCCCGTAAGCGAAGCCGGTAAGCTTCTTTGATGGCCTGGTAATACCGAGCTGGCCCTTCTCGTGCTCTGCCCATGCCAAATCGATTCTTGAATGCGACTGGGGCCTCCAAGCCAAACAACAGGTGTGCATGCCCATTATACGGATTGATGATGGTGAAGGTTGGTGCCGGAAGCCCAGCCTCTTCGTAGGCGAATGCCGCTCCGGCTCTATCTATATCGAATGGCATGAACGCTCGGATAACCCCATTCAATTGAATGTAGGGCATCGTGATTGCCATCGTTTTCGGCAGTATCCGAAGCCCTGCCGCCAAATCATAGGTTGCATATGGCTTATGTGGTAGGGCGGCAACGAAAGTATCCATGGCAAGAGTATTCATTGAGCTCTCTCCAGGCAAAGATGGCAGAGCCGCCGGGATGGCCGGCTCTGCTGGTGGCAAATGGGCTTGAGCGGTAGGGATCAGGTCAAGGACTGTGTGGCTGCCTTGGCGTCCGAATTCATTTCGCTTCGCTCTTTGGCCTTTATTGAAGGTGAGGACTCTTTCAGTCGCTTTGCGGACTCGGTTTGCAGCTTGTAGAATAGTGATGGTTTTGGATGAAGAAACGCACTGAACAACTGCATCCAAACTGATTGACTGTTTCTCGGCGCCTTGTTCCGCGGTTCACACAAGACCAGAACACCGTCCTCTATGAAATGCGCGGCGCTTTCCAGCATCTCTCCCCATTCATCTGCTGTCAGTTCGTCGAGTTCTGTTGATGACAGGGTCATGGCGAGGTAACGGACTCCCGCCAAGCCGATCATGATCTTCTCAAGGGCATGTCTCCTGAGCTCGCTTCTACTCATCCTCGGTTCCTTTCTGTGTAATGGTCTTGGTGGCCATCTGGGTTGGATTGGTGACTTGATGAGAGGCCTTCGGTCTCTTTGCATCAGGGTCAGCAGATGTCTCGGCTTCCTGGTCAGTCTCGCCTTCTGACTCGCAATCATACTTGCCGGCGGCGCGATCTCTTTCGATCAGCATTACCAGGCGGTCGAAGCCATCCTCCTGCTGAAGAGGTGGTGTGGCGTTGATAATATCAACGAGACTTCGTAGCATGTAGCAAAGCCTTGAGGCGTCCTGAGTTGGTATCAGTCCAAGTCTGGCATCCCTGTAAAGTCGTGCGAGTTCCTGTCTCACTCTCAAGACGGTGGCCAGACTTCCCGGACGTGGAATCCTCTGGACGGGGGTGGCGGTCTGATTAACTTCTTGATTCGTATGACTAATATTCTTAGTTTTGTCTGTGTTCATGCCGTTATGCCCCTACTTTCACCATATTTTCACCTATGGCTATGGAGATGGTTGTGCCCCACTGTGGTTTCAGTGCGGGAGTCGTTGCTCCAATGAATCTCTCTTTGATCCTCCTGTGATCGAAGGTGAAATCCACCGGATATCCAGCCCGTAAGGAGATAGTGTGATCAGCCTCGCTGTTATCGGTCGTTGGTTGCGGATTCAACGATCCGACGGTACGGGCCTTCTCCTGGAATGTCTGGAAGCCCCCAAGGATATTGACGGTCGACTGGAGCTTCTGGGCTCTCATGGTCATGTGTTGATCCTTTCTGCTCACAGCGGCAGTTGCCAGATGTGAAGGCACCCCTGGCGCTTGACCTAAGTATTCATATCTGTCTTAGATACAAAAATTGGAATAAGAACCTTATAGTTTTTTGATATTTTTAATAGGATGCAGTATTCAGATTTTTGTAGATTTTTTGGATTTACAGGATGAGCATGTGATTTTAGAAATATTAAATTTTTTTATAGATTGTTTCATTTTATTCTAAACATGTCTCATATGGATAATTTATATTATTTTATGCTGGCTAAATGTTCTAATTTGTGAAAATATGATATCATTTCTTGTTGTTAAATTGAATCAGGATTACCTTGTCGTAGTCCAAACAAGCAAATTTATCAAGAGTGCTGGATATATAAACCCCTTCCAGTTCTGTCGGTTGAAAATCATCGTCCATTATTGCATCGACTTCTACTACGTCAATCTTGAGCATTATCATCACTCCTATAGTTGAATGTTTCAAGAATAATCTAGTTCAACATATGCCGCATGTGGTGGAATGGCTTTATTTCTCGGACAGCCACTTCAACCTCACCTTTCAGTCGTGCTAACGCTTGCCCATTCCGCCGCGTTTCTTCTTCAAAAAAGGATACCGCCTCCGCATAGAGGAACGCGAGAATCTCCTCATCGCAACCTTTATATCCGGTTATTCGGCGAAACATTTCTAATATGCAATGCTTGAGAATGCTCAGTGCCTGGTCTTGCCCCCCCTCCAGTTGTGAAGGGTTTTGGGAGTGGACATCCAACGTATTCATTTCCATAAGCAAAATTCTGACCTTGCCAATTCCAATGAGTGCCTCTAAAAAAGCGACAGTTAGTGGGTTTCTCTCCTCAGACATTCTCGAGTCCTTTCATTGAATGATACGGTAATAGTTGTTCCGCAAGGATTGGAAACCTCGCTCAACCATGTCTTGAGTAATGGTTTCCTTTCGCACAGTTGAGTGCACTTCTTCCAATTGTCCTCAGCCTTTTGACATAGTCATTCTCCTCTTTGCTTGATGTCCCCACGTTCTGGTTTCGCCACGCACTCTGTCCCCGTGATGCCGCAGTTCGAGCAGCGCAGCGGGCAGTTCCGCCGACTTGCAGGCAATCGTCGTGTGACCTATGTACCTTGTCGATGTTGATCGGCTTGAAACCCTCTGTGTGTCCGGTTTAATCCTCGTTTAACAGCGCAATGACGTGCTCTGCTGTCAGAGTGCTGAAGGCATCCTCTCCGTACCTTTCCTTTGCCTTTCTGAGCAAGTATATCCACTGTTCGGCAGTGATCTTTCTTGTCATCTCATCATCTGCCGCCATGCGTTGCATACGTCTCTCATTGCGGCGTTCAACGCGGGCAATCTGCTGGCTCAAAATCTCTTCCTGTTGCCTAATCTGCTGCGCCTCTTCAGCAGGAGTCGGCCCCGAGAGCGGTAAAGGATATTCCGAAATATCCTCTCCGGACAGTTCACAAAGCCTTCCAAGAACGCCATACCATTTGCGATATTCCTGATCGATCAACCTTTCGACGACCGCTGTTTTGGAGCACGAAAAGACCCACGTCAGCGCCTCAAGACACGCATAAATACGATCACTCAACTTAATGTTCAAAACCCTGTGCGGTTTCGCGGGCCTGGGCATCAGCTCACCTACCTTGAAACAGTCTCAATCGACTATCTAATATATAGCCGTTTCGTCCACAACCTATCCATACGAATGCCCATTGTCAAGGGATTTCATCAGGAGGGAGAGATATTCTCTGGAAAGAAGATTTGCAGTGTAGGCAGAGTCAGTGAAGACGCCCTCCAGGGGAAGACTTCTGTGCTACAGATCATCATAGGATCTGCTTTTGGGGAACCCTCGGGCTCTTTCATTCCTCTGGCGCATCGTCAGGCGCATCAAAACAGCTCGCATTTCACGACCGAAGGCCTCCGAAACAAAACCTAAGGCTGCGCCCTCGAAGGAAAAGGCGCAGCCTCCAAACATGACTCAAGATCGCAGACTGCAACGGAAATCGAGGCCTCTGTCAGAAGGGCCTGTGAACGCCCATGTGAAAACCCAGAAAGCTGGCTCCGATCATGGCCAGGAGGCCGGGCCAGGCTCTCCACTGCCACGCAACGCCGATCAAAGGAAACCCGGCAAGCCCTGCCATGAACCCCAAAGACCCCAGCACCAGCACGTCAGCCTGGATGAACTTGGTGTTGTAGAGCGCCTGATAGGAGTTCTTGAGCTCCTCGGTTAGAGCACCCGCACCACCCAGGGCGACCAGCTCCCCGTTTCGTGAGAGGGCCCTGGCAAAGAGCCAGTTGGCCAAAGGCACCACGACAGCGGCGGTCGCCACCCACATGATCAACGTACAAATCAAAATGTTCGCTCCCATGACTCTTACCTCCTCCGTTTGTGGGTTGATCGTTTGCTACTCATAGAGGGGCAGGAGTCGATTTCTCGCTTCGCGATCCAGATTCTCTCCGGGCGACATCCTGGCCTGTCGTTATTGGGCCTTTCCCGTCCGGTTGTCCCTTTCTCGACATTCTGCGTTCTCCGAGCGAGAAAACGGCGACGGTGCATCTATGGGAAAGTGAGGGTTCTGTTTCGCGGGCGATGGTTTCTTTCGCTGCGTTTCTGTGAACGGCAGGTCCGCCGGAGTCAACAAGGAGGAATGGAGCATGCATAAACAATCCAGGAACCTCTGCCTTCTATGCCGAAGCATCGTCATCCCGCTCGCGATTGGGCTCCTGCTCGGCATCCTGCCCCAAAATGTCCATGGGAAGCGCCCCCTCACCGGGGACATCGAGTGGGAGTCGATTCTTCTCGCTGCCGACTGGCCGGATGCTGTTCTCCGGTTGCCTCCTCGCGCCGAAAAGAATCTCGCTCCGCAGGTGTTCCGTCTCATCCGGGCCCACGCTCTCCTGGCTCGCAACCGCAACAATGAATCCCTTTGCCTCTTTCTGAGCGCTTCCAGCCCGGAGGACCTTGAAGTGTGGGAGCGGTGGACTCGGGAGCTCATGGCCAGGCAACCGACGTCAGCCGTGGCCTGCTACCTCCGGGGCGATGCCCTGGCCCGTCTCCAGGAGTGGGACCACGCCATCGAAACATTCACGTCGGGCTTGTCCATCGAGCCCGACAACGCTTGCCTCCTCAACGCAAGAGGGGTCGTCCATGCCCTTCAGAACAACTGGGATGCTGCCCTGATGGATTTCGTGCGGGCGAACCGGGCGGCGCCGGATTTCGCGGATGCCCATGCAAGCCAGGGTTTCATGTGGGTTCAGAAACGGGATGGCGCCAAAGGGGCGCTAGATGCGTTCAACCAGGCTCTCGACAAGTCCAGGAAAGATTTCGCTCTGGCTCATTACGGACGAGGCTGTGTGCTGGCAGCCTCGGGCGACTGGCAGCCTTCCGCCGAGGATCTGAAAACGGCCGTCGCCAGGTCCTCCTGCGCCAAAGACTTGATCGGCTCACGCCTGGCCTCGATGTTCCAGAAGATCGCCGCCAAAGAGCGCGAGTGGCTCGAAGGCAATGAAGGGAAAAAAGCCGGCACTGAGATCGAGCGCACTTTCATGGACAACATGAGCGCCATCAGGAACGGGTCGTTTGGCGGCTGGAACGGCCCTCTGAACCAGAACATCAAGCTGATGCGCGACAATCCACATCTGATGGCCACATGGAATGAGGAGACTCAGGACCTTTCTCCAATAGTGAATCAAAATCTTCAGGCGACCATGCTCCAGAGGGGGCGAGGTGTGAACGACTGGTGGAGCCAGGTCAAGGACCTCACCGTGAGCGTGACCGCGGGCGTCAACCGGAAAGATGGGGCCAAGCTCGAAGGGACCATCGAATCGGGTGGAGTGAACTGGGCCGATCACAAGCTGAAATTCGGCGACGCTCCCACCTGGTCCAGGGCGCGGGAGCTCCTCCCTCCTGTCCCAAGCATGAAATCCCCCGGGGGATTTTCCTCCGCCCCCGTACAGGCCGCCTGGGATGACGGTGAATGGCCCTTTGAACCCCTGTACGGTCTTCTGTATCGGGCAAAACCAGCCCTTGACGCCACCGGCCAATAAAAGGAGGCCCGCCATGCGCACGAGGAACCCGACACGCCTGCTGATCGTTGCGCTCCTTCTCTTGACTCCCCATCTCTGTGAGGCGGCCTCTTTCGTCGCCTATTCCCTGAAAGAAGCCGAGAGACGCCTGCAGGGAGACTCCTCCGCCCGTCTCGCCCGGGACCTTCACTCCCTGGGAGGGATCACCCTCATCGCGGGTCTGGTTTATGATCGCGCCACAGACGATCTGATCGTTGTGGGACAGGTCGACGACAGGCATCCGCCCATCACGCTGGATGATTTCGCAACCGTCGCCCGCGCGGTATTTCTTCACCGGAAATACCCGCTGGTGAGCATCGACCGAACGCCCGAGACCGCGACCACTCGAAAGCAGAAGGTCGTTTTCGAGGGAGGGGTCGAAAACACACAGCTCGGAGCCGACATGCTCGCCGCGGACGTGCTCCTCAAGCAGATCGCGCTGGACCGGGTCGGCGCCGGCATCTGGGGAGTTGAATCCTATGTGACTCTCTCTGCCGAGGCAGCCGAGAAGTCTCACCGAAAAGACCACATCAGCAGCCGCTTCTGGTTCATTCCCCGCAGGCCCTCCCTCGCGGTTCGCGAGGACGTCTTCGCCATCATGGACCTGGACGTGGGAGTCGAAACCGAAGTGCTCGGCAGCGTGCTGAACGGAAAAGCATTGAAGGAGGCGTCCGGCTCGAGAGACGAAGCGGGCGATCGATTTGCGCAGCTGCTGGAACGGAACCTGGCGGATCTCAGCCGGGATCATCCGCCCTTGGCCCGGGTGAGGCCCATCCTGGCACTCGTGGCCCTCGCTGAGGGCATCCGGGGACTCGGCAGCCAGGTGAACCTCGAATACTGGGTCAAGGACTACCCCGTGCCGGTCGTGGAGACGCCCGGGGAGTATGATCTCATCGAGACTACCCGGAAACTGAAAGGTGTGGACGTGAGCATGCTGCTGAGCGGCGGCATCGAGCTCAATCCCATGGTCCTGCGGTTGGAATCCGGGGACATTTCGGCCCTCAGGGAAGCCGTCCTCCGTTCTCGACCTGCCCGTGACGCCCTCAGTTGGCAGCCTCCGCTGGACGGTTGGAACATCCCGGGGGCTCGAACGGCTTCGTCCACACTCACGGCGCCATCGTCCCCCGGGAAGGCCGCAGGCTTCTCGCTGGAGAAGCAATTCCTGAACAGGGGTGCGGCAGCGCCCATACCCCCGAGCTCCTCCCTGCACATGGTGCCTCCCCCCAGGGCATCCATCCCTCAGTTTAACGTTGCCGGAAATCTTCCCTCCACCAGGGGCGGCAACAAGATTGGAGGGGTCATGCTGCAGGAGGCGGCTCGCATCACAGGCGCCGAGCGCACCCAAATCAGCGCGTCGGGCGGCCATTTCTCGCTCCTTGTTGAAGGGGAAAATGCGCGGCTCTCCCCGGATCAATTCAGGAAGTTCGTTACGGCGCTGTGGGCCGTGTACTTCAACAGGGAAGCCCCGGGGGTCTCCATCGATCCCATCGCCCCCAACGTCGACCGCCACATGGTGCGCTACATCGGCGGCGTCGTGAACAGTGACCTGGGTCGGGTCTGCCGCGAGGCCGACTACCTGATGAAAAAGTGGGCCGTGGGTACGGAGAAGCCTGACATCCCCAAATTCAAGGGCGTGGACGACCTGACGGCAAAGCATGGGCTGAAGATTCTGGGCGCCAGCAGGCGATTCTGGTTCATTCCCGGGGAAATGCGGTTCAAGCGGGGCGGGGATCTGCTTCTCTTTGAAAGCGGGCGCATGGCCCTCAAAACCGAATACCTGGTCCAGAACAAGAAGGGAAAAGCCGAACCGGCGGACGAAGCCTTCGCCACTTTCTTCACCGAGAACTACCAGGCCATCGCCGACAAATACCCAGTGTACCGGGAGCTCTTCGATTACGCGAAGCTGGTGAGCCTGTGCCAATACTTGAAGGAAAACGGCGTGCCGCTCCTTTGGTTCCTGCTGGCCAACCAGGAAGCGGTCATCACCGAGGACTCTCCCGGCACGGTCCAGGGTTTGGCCCGGGGCTCCAAGCACTTCACCGGAGTGGAGATTCGAGGCGGCGTGGATCTGCACCCGCCAGGCAAATACGTCTTCGACCAGGATGCCGTCCGCTCCATTGCCGAGGGGATGTCCCGGGTTCCCGCCCAGCGGCACACCGTTGCGGCGAGAGCTCCAGAAAAAGAGGCCTTGACGGCGAGCCTTCGGCCTGGGTCCTTTCGATTGGACGACAAGAGCTATTCCCTGGTGGCCCGGGATTCCCTCACGGCCGGCTCCGACGGCGGGGGAACCCGGTACCAGACGGACCTGGCCCTGAAAAACGGGAAAGAGCCCGGGCTGGAGCTCGTTCGCTACCACGCGCCGGGCAGACGGTCCCCCGGGGATTTCGGGGACGGCTGGCATCTGCTGATCCCCTATGAGGTGGAAGCCCACGGCACGAAGCGGATTGATTTCCTCAACGCGCTCATCCCCGAGAAGATGGTCCTCAGACATCTCCTTTCCGGGAGAGAGGAAATCCTCACCTTCAGCAAAGATCGCTACACCATCGCCGGCTATGTTCCCGACGACCCGAAAAACAGTGGCATCATAGGGCTGTTCCTGCTCTCCGACGGGTCCTTCCGCCTCGCGGATAAGCTGGGAACCGAGCTCCAGTTCGATGCGAGCGGGCAGCTCACCGAGATGATCTTTTCGAAAGACTTTCACATCAAATATACGTATGGTTATCAGGAGACCACTTCAGAACAAATGACCGAGGCGCCTTACCGGCTGGAGCCGGTGGAGGGGCCCTGCGAGGAATTTTATGGGGTGAGACTGCCCAGAGCCCTCACGGTGTTGGATCTGACTCGCGGCGGCAGGGAAACGCTTCTTTTCTCCGCGCAGAACAGCCTTGGGGTGGCCGGCTATGTCCCCGAGGAAGAGTCGGCAAGCCGCTGGCGCATCCTGGCCCTCATGGCCGACGGCTCCTTTACGCTGATGGACCGATCCAACAACCGGATCACATTCGACCCCGGCGGTCGTGTCGAGTGCATCAAGACTCGAGTCGTCAAGTCCATGAGCCAGGGGGATTTCCGGGTGGAGTTCGACCATGCTCCCGGGAACGCATTCCCCAAAATCGTCCAGGCCCGCTTGCTGAAAGAAGACGCTAAATCTCCTTTGTCCACGGTGCAGTACGAATACGGCGAGAACCAAAAACTGTGTCGGGTCCTGGCACGCAGAAACGAAGCCAGATAACCTATCGTTATCCTGGCGATTCTTCAATGCTGCCTGTCATCGAACAAGGAGCAGCGTGAGAGAGAGGCCACCTCATGTCAGACACAGAGAGTTCCTGGATCACTGATCCCATGGATGACGGCAAGGCGGACTCCCCTGGCAAAGGGGAGCAGCGCAGCCACCTGGAAACTGACAAGTCGGACAAGACCATTTCTAATGTGGGCGAACTGGACGAAGCTTGGATTTCGGCTCCGATGTCCAGGGAAAACACGGAACCTCTTGAGTCGGGGCCATCGGTCTTCCAGGGCTACAGCTGGAGGTCTGGAGACGTCATTCATGATGATTTCCGAGTGGAAAGGGAGTTAGGCCGGGGTGGCATGGGAATGGTCTACCTGGTGAGCAGCCTCAGCACCGGAGATCGCTTTGCCGTCAAGCGGGCTTTATTTCAAGGTGAAAAGGCCCGCCTTCATTTCTTGAGCGAACTGAAGATCTGGAGAAGCCTCCCCGAGCACCCGCACCTTGCGGTTTGCCGGTTCTTCAGAACTGTCGGGAATGAAGTCGTCATCTTCGCAGAATACATGGAGGGAGGAAGCCTTGATCGATGGATCATGAACGGACGGGGCCCGCTTTACGAGGGCGAATTCGATGCCGTGCTTTCACGGATTTTGAGCATAGCCATTCAGACTGCCCAAGGACTCCATGCCCTCCATGAGAGGGGACTGTCCCATCAGGATGTGAAACCTGCAAACATGCTGCTGAGCCAGGATGGTTTCCTGGCCAAAGTGAGCGACTTTGGTCTGGCCCGGCTTCACATGGAATCGGAAGATTTCCATGATACAGCTTTGCAGACTTCACGTGCAAAGTATACTGGGATGACCCGTGCCTTCTGCTCACCCGAGCAGAAGGCAAGAGAACGGATTTCCCACACGACAGACGTCTGGAGTTGGGGGCTTTCTGTTTTACAGATGTTTGTTGGAAAGGTCTGGTGGGAGTGGGGAACGGAAGCTGAACAGGTTCTCCGATCGGCCCTGAGTTCGAACAGCGATGGTTTGCACACTCCGGTCATGCCTGTTCGGGTCGCAAACATCCTGCAGAAATGCTTCATACAGGATCCCGCCAAGCGCTGGGACTCCCTGTCCGAGGCAGCAGGGATCCTCCAGGAAGTGCTCGCTAAAATGAAAATCGATAGCCTCTCGCCCCCGACGCCCCGCTTTCCCTGCCTGCTCGAGCTTCGCGATCCTGGGTTGGAGCCCTGGTCTTCCGGAAGCACGGGTTGGCGAGATCCCCAGTTGTTCCTGGCAGAAGCTTTTGGAGACGTTGTTACTCCGGTTCAGGAAGTCGGGGTTAATTCCCCAGAGCACCGGTGTTCCAGTCACGACCAGGCGATCACCGACCTCACCGCGTACGAAGAGATCCTGGGTCAACTGATACATCGTATTGCCTCAGGGGATAGCAGCCTCCAGCTCACTTTAGCCACTGCCTATGTCAACAAAGCTTTGGTTCACTGGTCCCTGAGAGACTCTCCAGGAGAACTGAGCTGTTACGATAGAGCTATTGAGATCTACGAGCGGTTGATCGAGATAGAGGGCCGAGGGGAACTTGCTACCGACATGGCCCGCGCCTACCACAGGAAGGCAAACGCCCTTTACTCCCTGGGAGAGTTCAAGGAGGTGCTGGCGCTCAACGACCGGGCCATTGAGATCTATGAACGACTGGTGGTGTTGGAGGCGAAAACGGACCTGCGTGGTGATTTGGCGTGGGTGAGAGCACAGAAGGCTGCGGCGCTGCGCGAAGTCGGAGAACGCAGGGAAGCATCTGCAGAGGCGAAGTGGGCTTTGGAAGTCCTGGAGGAAGAAGTGGGCCGCACCGGCCGCGGTGATCTTCAGCAAGCACTCAATTGGGCCAAAGGTGCACTTAAGAGTCTATGGTGACAAAGAACGTAGCAGAGGCAACCGAGAATAGATTTCTGAGATGAGACCACAGGGATTGGCTAACATGATCGTTCATTCGCCAGCCCGTTGATCATGACCCTGATGAAATGAGATTTGGCTAGGAAACAGGTTTTTTTCGGTAGACAGCGACCTCAAACAAGGACCGTGGCCATGGCCGAAAATGAAGATAGCGGACTGGATATACTGCCTGAAAACAACAAGCTGTCGCGAGCTGGTGAGGGCGACGGTCAGACTCCCCTGGAGAAAGACGGCTCATACCCTCTCCCATCTGTCGGCATCGAGATGGGTGAAGTGCAGATCTCGGCCGCTGATGTGAAGGAGGCGCCCTCTCCCCCGGAAGCCTCCTCCCGGGTTATGGCCAGCGGTGAATGGAAGCCGGGAGACACTGTCCTTAAAGACTACCGGGTGGAGCGGGAGCTGGGCAAGGGCGGTATGGGGATGGTCTATCTTGTGCGCAGCCTCAGCACCGGGGAACGCTTTGCCGTGAAGCGGGTTATTGTTCAAAGTGACGCGACCCGACGCAACTTCGTGAGCGAGCTGCAGACCTGGATAGACCTTCCAGATCACCCGAACCTCGCAGCCTGCCGGTTCTTCCGGTCGGTGGGAGACGAGATCGTCATCTTCGCCGAATACCTCGAGGGAGGAAGTCTCGACCGTTGGATCATGAATGGGCATGGACCTCTCTACGAGGGTGAACCCGATGATGTTCTCGCAAGAATCCTGGACATCGCCGTCCAGTCTGCCTGGGGGCTCCATGCGCTCCACGAGTGGGGCCTGACCCACCAGGATATGAAGCCGGGCAACGTGCTGCTCACCGCAGGTAGCGGGCAGGTCAAGGTTTGTGACTTCGGGATTGCTCGCTCTCGCTCGACTGGGGAAAGCCTTGCCGGCGGAGATTTGGGGACTTCTTATGCGAAGTATGGTGGGAGGACCAACGCTTTCTGCTCTCCCGAGCAGAAGGAAGGGCGCCCGCTCTCCCGCAAAACGGACGTGTGGAGCTGGGGGCTTTCCGTCCTCCAGATGTTTACCGGGACCGTTTGCTGGGATTGGGGAGATCAGGCCGAACAGGGACTCCGATCTACTTTGCAGTCGGGCGGTAGGGATTCACGCGTTCCACGCATGCCTCCTCAGGTCGCGGAAATCCTCGATAAATGCTTCCACAAGGACCCGACCAGGCGGTGGGGCTCGCTTTTTGAGGCAGCAGAGGTCCTGCGCAAAGTGCTCGCCGAAAGGATGGCTGAAAGCTTCTTGCCCCCAGTACCAGCTTTTCCGCGAAAGGCTAAGCTCCCGCAGCCGGACTTGGAGAGTCGAACCTGCAAAGGCGGAGTCTGGAAAGATCCTCGGCTGCTGCTGAGAAAGGCCTTTGAGGCTGCCGATCTCGATGCAACGGATCTGGAGGTGGAGCTTCCCCCGCGTACTGGTTCCCGTCAGGCCCAGGGGATTTCCGACGTGGCAGCCTACAAAGAGGTGGTGCAGTTACTGTTACGCTTCATTGCCTCAGGCGCGAAAAGCCTGGAGCCCGCACTGGCTCGAACCTATGCAGACAAGGCGTTCGTGCATGAGTTCCTGTCTGATCTTCCCGGAGCCCTGCACTGCTATGACCAGGCACTCGAGATCCACGAGCGATTGGTGAAGATGGAGGGGAGTGGGGTCCTTTCAGACGAGCTGGCCAGGACATACCGCAACAAGGCGAACGCGCTTTGCTCTCTTGGTGAGCTTGAGCCGGCCATAGCCCTCTATGACCGAGCCATCGAGATCTACGAGCGGCTGGTGAAGGAGGAGAAGAGATGGGAGTTGGCAGACGAGCTGGCCAGGACTTACCGCGACAAGGCGAACGCGCTTTGCTCTCTTGGTGAGTTTAAGCTGGCCATAGCCCTCTGTGACCAAGCCATCGAGATCTACGAGCGGATGGTGAAGGAGGAAGGGAGATGGGAGCTTGCAGGCGAGCTGGCCAGGACTTACAGCAACAAGGCGGAGGCGCTTTGCACTCTTCGTGAGAACAAGCCGGCCTTAACCCTGTATAAGCAAGCCATTAAGATCATGGAGGGGCTGGTGAGGGAGGAGGGAAGATGGGAGCTTGCGAACGACCTGGCCAATACCTATCAGAAAAAGGGAACCGCGTATTACGATCAGGGCTACCTTGGTGGAGCCATAGCCTCCTATGACCTAGCGATCGCGATCATGGAGGGGCTGGTGAAGGAGGAGGGGAGATGGGAGCTTGCGAACGACCTGGCCAATACCTATCAGAAGAAGGCCTACGTGCAGTGCGAGCAGCAGCAGCAGTTCTCTGATCCCTCTCATGAGCGCGAGCGGGTGATAGCCACCTTCGACCAGGCGATCGCGATGATGGAGCGCCTGGTCAAGAAAGAGGGGAGACGGGAGCTTGCAAGCAACCAGGCACGGATCTACATGAACAAGGCGGTCTCGCTTGACTCTATTGGTGAGTTAAAGCCGGCCATAGCCCTCTACGACCAAGCCATCGAGATCTATGAGCGACTGGTGAAGGTGGAGGGGAGATGGGATTTGGCAGGATCCCTGGCCAATACCTACGAGAACAAATCGGAGGTGCTTGCGCGTCTTGGCGAGCCTAAGCTGGCCGAGGCCCTCTTAGCCCAGGCCATGGAGATCGGCTTTCGACTATTTGAGGCGGGGCGCACTGAATTTTGGCACGATCAGGCCTGCCTCAAGGAAGGTAAGACATAAGTGCTCCAGAGAGCGCGAGACAGCATCTATAGCGGCGAATGAGGCTTTAATTGGGTTAGCCAAGACCTTAAGGCTGTGCTTCAGCGTTGGCGGTGTGACACATGCTCTGTCGTCATAAATCCTCCCCTATGATCTGGCCAGTGGCAGCAAAGTAGATTGTAGACGCTACAGAGGGTTCCCAGCCGAAGGGGATTCCGCGTTTGCGGAGTTCGTCCCTAAGGGAGCGGAAGGCCTCGAAGGACGAGCCGTCCACGAAAAATGCCACGTACTGGTTCCTGGCGTCGATTTCTTCCAGGAGCTTCATAAAAGCCGAGCCTGCTGCCAGGCTTTCCTCTACCGATTCCCCAGCCTGTTTGCGCGAGGCCTTGACCACCGATTCGAAGCGTCCCCCGCCCCTGGCCGCCGTTTCCAGGGTCATGGAGTAGAAGGGCTCTCGCAGCGGCGCCACCTTGCCCCCCACCAGGGCCACGTGCACAGGGCTGCGCCGGGTGGCAAGGTTCACCAGGGGAGTGCTTTCCACCTGGATCGCCGGTCTTCCTTCCCCGTGTATCTCCGACTGAAGCGCTGCAATGTGCTTCTGAAGGTCCTCGTTTTCCCGGGTGATCCTCCGGAGCGCCTCCTCGTCGTCGTCAGCATGGCCTCCACTCGGCTCCAAGCTCCCCAGTTCCTGTTCCAGGGCCGCCCGCTGGTTCTTTAGATTTTCCAATACGTTCCGGAGTCTCGCCGACTCCTCCCGGTCGGTCCCGGCCCCCACAGGGTCAGCCTGTACGGGCCCTCCGCTTCGTTCAAGGGTCGGGCCGGGTGTCGCGTTCACGTCGAGCGCTGCGGGCGCCAGCACTTGTCTCAGACCGGCCGTTCCGAACATCATGAGCATGAGGAGCAAAAAGAAATCGAAGACCGGCAGCAGTCGCTGCACACCGAGGGGATTGCGATCTTCCTGCATGGATCTAGCCCTCCTTTCCCGGGTATTTCAAGGCCCAGTCCGCATCGACCGGCTCCAGCCCCATCTCGATAGTCCGACTGGATCGCCGGTTCTCGGACATCAAAAGGGACCGGTAGCCATAAAAGCTCTCAAACCCCTCGGGGCGTACGAGAAAAACGACATGGCCGGCCTGCCTGGCCAGGGAGAGGAAGGACTCCTGCTCGCCGCTCTCAATCTTGGAGCTCAGGGCCTTCCCCATGGGCTGGAGCGTGACCCCGCGAGCCCCACACTCGGCAAACAGCGCCGGGTTGTTCCGCCGAGCTCCCCCCGCGTTCAAGGCGGTGACCGAATAGGTCTTGGGGCCCGGCTGAATCTCATTCTTCGCCCGATCGCGCTCGGAGAGGAGACGGTGTTGCAGCTCCTCGGCTTCTCGAAGCTTCTTCACGAGATCGTGTCTTTCCCTCTCGCGGGTGCCCCTTTCGGAGCGAAGGGCTTCCAGCTGGCGAAGCAGCGCCTCCATCGCTGCCACCTTCTGGCGGAGCGCAGCCAGGTCGTCTTCCTGACGCACAGTCGGCCCTTCCGCGCTCGCCGTCGTGCCCGCCGTGGCGAGGACGAGGTGCAGGAAGGCGCCGGCGCCAATGAGGCAGAGCAGGATCGGGACCACAAAAACCACCATGAAAAGGGATTGTTTGTCAGCTTTCCGCATGACCCACCTCACGCTGGGAATGTCCGTTGTGATCGTACCGGATGATGACCTCATCGGGGGTTCTCCTGCGCAGCGTCTTTTCGAGCTGCCGGACCTGCTGCACGAAATCCTTGGCCGCACGACCGTTCTGCTTTTCAAGCAGCGCCCCGATGGCTTTGAGGGATTGGTCCATGCTCCGGGAGACGTCCGAGGCGAGCTTTGCGACCATCGCCTCCTCGCGCCGGCGCTGCGCGTCTGAACCTTCCAGCATGGCCTGTCGAACAGAATCCCGCAGGGAGTCGCGGCTTTCCTCACCGAGCTGCCGAAAGCCGGCGGCAGCCTCTTCCACAATCCCCAACGTCAAGGCGCGGAGCTCGGCACGCAGCACATCGAGGGATCGGGCAGGGCGGTCGGCCCCCCCTTGTTGGGTCTCCTCCGCAACGGTCGCCGTGGGCTCCTCAAGAGAGACCGTTCCATCGAGGTAGGCGGCGCAATCCACCACCAGCTGGTTCTCCAATCGTCCCAGGAGCCAAATGGGTGCTCCGAGCAGCATGCTGCAACCAAGGCCCAGGATGGTGGTGTCGAGGGCGGTGGAGAGCGCGGTGACGAACTGGTGGATCATCTCAGGCCCCCCTCGGCTTCCCGAAAAGGCGGCGTAGAGGGAGTCGCTCAGGCCCAGGACCGTGCCGAAGAGGCCCAGGGCCGGCAGGGCGCACATGAGAAATCCCAGGACCTCGTGACCGCTCCGGATCTTCTCCTTCTGAACCTGGACACTCTTCCGGAGGGCCTCCGGCACGGCCTGCGCCCCCTGCTCGATGAGCGCGTTCCGCAGCATCCCATGCAGTTCGCCGAGGACGCCGGGGCCCTTGCGCCAGTCGCCGCTCCCTCTCCTGGCAGCTTCGAGGACCTTGTGCTCTCTGGCGCAGTGGAGCCCGCGATGGCCGACAAGCACCACCAGCAGCGAGAACACGGAGAGGGTCAGGAACTGGACAAAGCTGCGATGGAAGAAGAATTCATAGATCCGGCTGCCGGGGGACGAGACCAGCCAGGCGCCGCCGCACAGCACCACAAACAACCCGAGGGAGATCGATGCCAGATTGACGCACGTTTTCCTATCCATTCCGGGTCCTCCTTTGATGGCTGGTTGCACTGGAAGCCTGTTTTCAGAAGCTGGCCGCCAGGGACTGGTACTTTTTGGGCTCCACGAGAGACATGGTGAGCCTGGTCTTGACGGTCATCTTTCCGGACCCGCGGGGAGTCACGAGAATTGTCCCCTCCGCCGTTTCCTTCAGAATGGTGCCCTTGTCCACGTCGATGTGGGACTTGAAGACCAGGTTTGTCTCGGCAGTTCCGCTGGTACCCCTATCGTCCAGGGGGAAGTTCTCGAATTTCCTCTGCAGGGGAGCCGAGAACTCGGCCACGTTGATCCCACCCTTCGTCTTGCGGACGGACTTGAGCGTGCGCTGGAGCTCCACCGTCGCGCCGTCGCGTCCACCGGCGCCCGCACCAGGATTGCCTGAGGCGAGTCTCCCGAGGGTCTTCTTTTCCACGTAGTGCTCCCCCACCTTGAGAGGTTTGTCGGGAAGAAGCATGCTCTCGAGGATCTCCATGGCCAGTTCCTTCTGAGTGGCCGCATCCAGCTTCTCCAGCCCCGCCACGCTGACAATGCGACCGGAATCGCTCATCTGGATGCGGACGACCGTCCTGAGCAATTCCTGCAGCGGCTTGACCTCCTTACGGAACGCTTCCAACTGGGTCGCGGGGATAGGCGACCCGTTCAGGGTCGCCCTGGCCGCATTCTGGTCCACGTGGATCGCCAGGGTTCGGCCCGAGACCCCTATGGTCATATTCATGTCTCCATAACGAAGCTCGATGTCGGTGGTGTGGCCTCCCATCGAGAAGGACTGGCTCTGAGAAGCCATCTGCGCCGCCCCGTTGGGGATGGGTGCCGTGGCAGCGGTTCCGCCGATGCCCAGCACTTTCAGGGAAACCTTGGTCGAGAACTGCATGTGCATGGTCTCTCCCTGAGAGGATGTACTCGTGTCGAAGTCCATTTTATATTGATAGGTCTCTCCCGGCTTCCAGTTCAGCTTGATCGAAACGGGATCCCCAGCGGCGGCCATGGCCTGCGCGCTGATCAACACCAGCATCATCGACATGGACCAAACCGTCATCTTGCTCATCGTCCTGCCCTCCGTGCGTGGATAAGGTCTCGTTTCCTTGAAGTTGCATCTCTCGAAAAAGCCATGTAAGTTTCTCACGATCCGATTCATACCCTGTCCCTCCTCGTCATGAGTGCCACCGGGTTTCCGTTGCTTCGCTGCCTTTTGTGGGCAATAGGCGGGCCGGGGGGCATTTCTCGCTCGGTGCAAGTCGTTTTTTGGGCAAATGTGATTTTTCCGGGAACGGGGAGCGAGAATGGTTGCGGCTGCACACTATGGATAGGTGAGGAGTCCGTGGGGTTCTGGAGCGGTTTCCCCTGCTCGTGCCGGACTCCGACCAAGAGGCGCCCATCCGTGTGAACGAACGACCGCAACAGAGACAGCCAGGGGGAATGCTCCATGACCGTCTACACCGACCTCTCCAAGCTATTCTGGCAGCTTGCAGCCAACGAAGCCGCCTGGTTGAAGTGGGAATTCATCCGGCGGGAGCACTTGTTCATCGCTCTGTGCAAGGTTGACGAGCTTATGGACGGGGGAAAAGTGCAGGCAGCGGGCCTGCAGATCCCGGGCAACGTGCTTGCGGATGAGCTCCCACCCCTTTCCACCGCCTTCGAGAAATGTCGCATCGATCCCAAGGGGCTGCGCCGCCGGCTGCGAAGCCTTGTGGGTACGGGGTCCCATTTGAGAGAGCAGGGGGGAGTCGTTCACCGAAGCGATGGATGCAGGCAGGTTTTTTCTCGAGCGGAGCACATGGCTGCAAGCGAAGGGGGAGGAATTCTGGTTCCCCTCCATCTGCTCAAAGCTCTGTGCATCCTCTCAACTCAGCCCATCGATGCCGCTTTGGCTGCGGTGGGGAGCTCTTCCCAAAGCCTGTTGGCCGCAACAGTCCACCCGAATGCCCCCCCAGCCAGGCCTGGCACCCCCACCCTCGACCGCTACGGAAGGGACTTGACGGCCCTGGCCCTCAAGGGGGAGCTCAAACCCCTGATCGGGCGCGGCGAAGAGCTCCTTCAGGTCTGCAGGAGCCTGCTTCGGAGAGAAAACAACAACCCGCTGCTCATTGGGGAATCGGGCGTCGGGAAGACGGCCATCGTGGAGGGTCTGGCCCGGGAAGCAGTGCGGAAAGGTGTGGTTGAAGAGCTTCGCAGTGTGCGCATCGTGGAGCTCAGGATGGATGCCCTGCTGGCCGGCACGCGCTACCGGGGGGATTTTGAGGAGCGGCTTCGAAGCGTCATGGACGAGGTCGAAGCCAACCCCCACGTCATCCTGTTCCTGGACGAGATCCACACACTGGTCGGGGCCGGCGCGGCCAGCGGAGCCCTGGATGCGGCGAACATCATGAAGCCGGTCCTGGCGCGCGGACAGATCCGCGTGATCGGCGCCACGACGCCGGAGGAATGCAGGCGCTCCATCGAAAAGGATGCCGCGTTGAGGCGCCGTTTCGAGCGTATCCAGGTGCAGGAGACCAGCCCCGAGGAAACCTTGAGCATCTTAAAGGGTATTGAGCATCTGTACGAGAAGCACCACGGTGTGGTCATAGACTCCGATGCCCTGCCGGTTATGGTGGACCTTGCCATGCGATATCTCACGGAATTCCGGATGCCCGGGAAAGCCGTGGACCTGATGGATCGATGCTGCGCGAGGGCAAAACTCCCTGCACTCGGCGCTGCGGCGCCGGATGATCCGCATCGGAATTGCGGAACTGCTCTCGCCGAAGACCCTCCCCCACGGGTAGTGCACAGGGTGACGACGGACACGGTGGCGGAAACCGTTGCTGCCTTAACGGGAGTCCCCCTCGGTCGGATCCAGGGGCGGGAGAAGGAGAAGCTGGCAGGACTCGCCGACCGGCTCAAGGAGAGGGTTATTGGCCAGGACGCGGCCATCGACCGAATCACCCGGGCGGTGCAGGCGGCCAGGATCGGCCTTGGGGATCAGAGGCATCCCATCGGGGTTTTCCTGCTCGTGGGACCCACCGGAGTGGGAAAGACCGAGCTGGCCAAGGCCCTCGCCGAAGCGCTCTTCGGTTCGGAGAAACGCCTGATTCGCTTCGATATGACCGAGTTTGGAGAAAAGCACAGCGTTTCCAGGCTGATCGGGGCTCCCCCGGGTTATGTCCGATGTGAAGACGGCGGCCAGCTGACGGAAGAGCTGCGCCAAAAGCCTTATTCCGTTGTGCTGCTCGATGAAATCGAAAAGGCCCACACGGAGGTTCTCGACGTCTTTCTGCAGCTCTTCGACGAGGGGAGGCTCACCGACGGTCTCGGAAAAACCATCGACGCCCGAAATGCGTTGTTCATCATGACCTGTAACAGTGGCAGCGATCCTGTAGGGCGGGAACCCATCGGCTTTGTGGATCTCGATGCCGAAAACGGGAAAAGCGTCGAAAAGGCCTTCAATCTGCGCTTGAAATCATCCTTTCGGCCCGAATTCTTGAATCGTGTCACCGAAATCCTCTTCATGTCCCCTCTTCAAAGAGAACACCTGATCCGGATCGTGAACAAATTCCTCGACGTTTTTCGGTCAAAACTTGGCCCTAAACAGATCACCGTGTCCATGAAACCCGAAGCCGTCGAGCACGTGGTTGAGCATCGCGATCGGAAAGAACACGGGGCCAGATGTCTGGAGGGAGCGTTCAGGAAGGTCGTCGAAGATCCCTTCTGTCAGAAACTCCACGCCGGCGAGATCCGGGATGGAGATCACATCAGCATTGAGCTTGTGAACGACCAACTGGTTTTCAGACACACTTTCGACACGGCGCTTTGAGCTTTTTTCCCAGTATAATCAACAGGAGATCCCGAGTCATGGCAACCTCGACTTTATCTCATGCTGAATTCATGGAGCTGCTGAGCAAGGCGATTAAGAAAAAGCGTCTGGAGGTAACCAAAGCGGATGGCTCCCAAAAGGTGTATACTCGCTATGTCGAGGGAGACCGTGAAGCCTTCGATGCGTTGAGAGACCATGTCGCTTTTTGCATTGATGGGAAGTACCAGCATAAAGAGAATGGGACCTATGCTATAAAATTTATCTATAGATTAGCGATCTTAATGTTTAAAGGATATAGAATTGATGACTATATCGATCTGCTAAGCAATTATATTTCCGAAATTTCTTTAGTCAATGACATCAAAAATCCAGACCAAAAAGCCTACCATTTGCTTTATGCGAAATATATCAATAAAATTCGTGCATTCTATAATGGCAAGACTCGAAACGTTCAAGACGGTAGAGACCTCGCCGATATCGCATTTGCATTGGCTTATGAGAAAATCGACAAGTATAATCCTCAATATGGATTTCAGCAGTTCGTTACCCATTACCTTGGAAAGTCTATTCTGAATATATATTGGAAAGAGGGCTTGACCACGGTTCTCAATATCCAGCTTCCCACTCCGCAGTCTGAGGACGGCACGGAATGGGAAGATATTCCCCAGCCTCCCATCCCCGGCGATGCTCTTTCCCGCAAGGAGATCGCCATAATCCTGATGCGACTGGTCTTCCTCTGTGGAAAACCTCATGCCGTTATATCTTTTGTATTCAAGAAGCTATTTGATTTGGAATCGAAAGATTTTGTTGATAAATCGATTGGATCGATTGTAGATGATCTGGCTCAGGAAGCTTGCAGCAGTTGTCATGAATTCATTGATCCATTCATGCCGAATGATTTTTACTATAATAATATTTCCAAGTTTGTCTTACTGAAAATTGATATGAAGGTAAAAGAAGTATACAAACAGGAACGATATAAAGATTGGTGGACTCATCGGATCAAAGACATTTTGTATGACGTGTTCTATACTCACGACAAAAAGAGACACCATCAAGTTGATGACTGGAACAACAAATTGGCTACGCGCATCAAGGAACATATTGAAGAAGCCAGGCGCTCCGGAGAACATGATAAGAAAAAGAACGTGAAGCCTTGTGAAGATGATCCCATAAATAAGAATATTTTGGGTACGGGTGGAAAGGTAACGGAAATGAAGCACATAGATTGGGAGACGATCGGGAGCTATGGGAAAAAGAGGATGAGCGAACAGGAAATGGCTGCCATCGACGAGCACCTGGCCAGCTGCCAGGAGTGCGTCAACCGTGTCTGGGCGCATCAGTATGTTCAGGATCATTTTGACCAGGTATGGGAGGATTTTTCGTCAGGGCGACTGTTTGATGAGTCCCGTGCGGACAGGCGGGTCGCAGCCGCCGACGGCGAGCCACTCGACCCGGAGCTCAGAGCGCGTGCCAGGGCCCTGGTGACCGATCTCAAGGGCAGGGCCGCCGCTGTGCTGAAGATCGCCTTGAATGTCAGGAAAAAGACAGCTCAAGTCCTCGACGAAGGTTTGGAATTGTTGGGCCTTGACAGGGCGGCGCTATCCTTTGCGCCCGTTGCAGCTCCCGTGAGGGTCCGGGGAGAAGAACCGATATCGACTGTGGCGTTCGAGGCTCAGGGGCCCCCGCGGGTCCAGGTGATGGCAGACCCGGTGACGCAGAGGATTTCGATCAAGATGGGTCTCATCGAACCCCCGTGGCCCCTTGCCGTGCTCCACTCCACAGCGACGGACGAGCGCCTGGTCGCCGAATTTCAGCGGATCGAGGGTACGGATGAGTTGCTGGCCGAGTTTGACGAGCTGCCTTCAGGGGAGTTTTCACTGACCTGGGAGCGGAGTGGTCTTCATGAAAGGCACAATCCATGAGATGGAGCTCAAGGTCCTCGAGGGAGCCTCGAAAGAGAAGGTGTTCGCCCTGACCGGGGATGCGATCCTGGGGCGTGCGGATCCCTCCCGTGACTGGAAGCCGGACATCGATCTTTCCCCCGACTTCAAGGTCAGCCGGAAGCACGCGAGGGTCTACTGGAAATCAGGCGCGTGGTGGATCGAAGATCTGGGCAGCCACTACGGGACCTTTCTCGGCGGGAAGCCGCTCAAGGATGCGCCGCAGCCGACTCGAATCCTTCCGGGAGCCGCCATCCGCACGGGAACGACCCTGTGGACATTTGGCGACCGTAATCTCTGCAGTTTCCGGTGGGGCGGCCTGGTCTTCACGCTTAAGGCCGCTCCGGCCATCAACTATTCCCTGCATCACTGCTCCATTCCCATCCTCTCTCAACTCACCATCACCAACCCCGGCGATGCGCCCCAACGGCCGTTCAGGCTCGATATCTCCATTCAAGGTTACAGCACCCCATGGCAGAGTGACATCGAGCCGCTCGCCCCAGGGAAGATCTTCCATATGGAGCGAATCCCCCTGCTTCTCAAACACGAAGTCCTCAAGGGGCAGACTCAAAAGGCAAAGACCAGCCTGACCGTCGGAATCAACGGCGAGACGGTTTTTGAAAGAGAGATCGAGATCCTGGGGTTCTATGAATGGTCCTTCGATGTTTGCGCTCGTAAAAGCCTTGCCTGTTTCGTCCAGCCCGCCCATCCCGCTGTCCTGAACATAGTGGCCGAAGCGGCCGGGGTTCTCGACCGATGGGGGTTGCCGTCCTCGTTCGAGCAGACCCGGAGAATGGAAAGCGCAGACGGCGCCATGCGGATCGTGCAGGCGATCTACGAGTGCCTGCGGGAAAAATATACCATCCGCTATGAAGGGGAGGCCTCGAGCTTCGAGCCGGGGAGTCAGAACATCCGCCCCCCCCACCACGTGGTGACAAACATGGAATCACGGCAAGGCGAAGGGACCTGCATCGACCTGGCCCTGCTCATGGCCGGTTGCCTCGAAAATGTCCACCTTCAGCCGCTCGTGATTCTCACGGGAAACGCATCTCGCCCCAGCCACGCGCTTTTGGGCTGCTGGCGGGATGTGAGCGAGCGGTACAAGCCGGTGATCACTGAGTTTGGGTCGATTGGCAAAGCCCTTCAGCATGGCGGCCTGATCCTGGTTGAGACAACGGGAGTCACGGACAATCATGGCCGAGGAGGCCTGTCCTTTAAAGAGGCGGAAAAAAGGGCCAGGCAGGAGCTCACGAGAGAGACCTTCGTATTCGCCCTGGATGTGGCTGCGGCGCGGCAAACGGTCGTACCCCTGCAGTTCCCCCTGAGCCCCAAGGTGACGAGGGTTTTCGCGGAGGCCGAGCGGCTGGCCCGAGACGAAGCCGGCGGGAAGCTCGAAGTTCGGCATATCCTTCTCGCGTTTTTGCAGAACGTGGATCTTGAGCGGGGGATAAGGGGTGTTCTGCGGTATGCTGGAGTCACTGCGGAGCGGATGGTTTTTCCGAGCCGGGCGGAGGGAAAGCCGACCGACGCCTTTCCAATGCCCACCATCAACTACCGCCGCTGCCTGGAGGACGCAAGGATCATCGCAGGCGAAGGCCAGGTGATGTTCGTCGAGGGGAGACATGCGGGGAAGTATCCGGGCAACGATCGGGTGATGTTCGTCGACGAGGAGCACCTCTTTTATGCCCTTCTGCTTTCCCAGAGCGAGAGTGTTGACAGGGTGTTCGAGCAACTGGGGGCGGACCGGCGAACCCTCAAGGGCTTGTTCGAGGGCGAGTTCAAGTGGAAAGTGGTGGAGACGACGTACGAAACCTGACCGCTGCCAGGGGACCCGTTCCCGGCCATGAGACAAGGCGCGGGCCTTGGTGCGAAAGCGGCCGTTTCCGCGCTTCCGTATGCCCCTCAGCCGCTTTTCCGGCAATTGCGTTCCCGGCCACCGGCTTCCGGGTTTTTGTTTTCAATCAAGAGCGAGAAAACGCCATGTCACCTCCTATATGCAGCAGAGGGTTGAGCGCCGGCTTCCCAGGAAGGGATCGGCAAGATGCATGACATCGGAGCGTGGAAGGACTCTTGACATGAAAAAGTGGGGGGTTGTTCTTGCTATCGGCGTGGCGTTGTTCTCGGCCTGGATTGATCCCTCCCCTGATGCGGGCGAATTGGTGATCTACTGGACGGACATGGGAATCTGCCAGATGCAGAAAGGGATGGAGCTGGGGCAGGATTTCAAAATGTTCAGCCCGGAGCAGGTGAAGACCATCGTTGTGGACGATACTCTGGCTCAAATACTGGTCCCCATGCCAAGGACCGATCTTCCCAAGACCGAGGCGCAATGGCAGCAACTGTCCCAGGACATTCTCAGGGTCATGCAGACCAGGATGGACCAGGCCATGGCCCAGGGAGCCACTCAATTCGAGATCCGGACCGTTCAGGATCTTGGAAAATCCACCTATTTCAACCCCGTTGAACAGGGAGATGTGATCAGGTTCACGGAATGCTTCGTGAATGCCCTCTCCAGTCTGAGAGCAAAGCTGGCCGCAACGCATGATGTCAATGTGAGAGGCATATGGGCCAGCAACGGAGGCTATGCGGCTTCCGTGGTATTGCCCAAGGCAAAAGGAAGAATCGTCGATGCCGGGATCCTTGTGGATGCGCGAGCGTGGGAATCCGATGTCGAAAAACTCTACGGCACGCTGGGTGGAAACCTGGCCATCATCAATACCGCCGGGGATGCTCCGGCAAGACCCAATAAATCTGCTCTGCCCGTTCTGCGATGGAACGAGCGGATGGTCGCGCTTCATGACGCAGCCAAACGTCTGAAACACCAGTGTCCCAACTTGCGTATCTTTTGGATTGATTCGAAGCCAGGGATCAATCGTTTCTTCAAACATCACGTTGAGTTCATGAAATCGGGCTATTCGTTTCAGGTGAAAGAGTACGATGGCAAGGCATACCACAAACTTGGGAAGATGAGCGGCTCGGAGTTGCGGAACGCCCTGTTCGACAAACCGAGTCACTCAGGTGGGAAGACTCCCCCCAAGTCCCGTTCGCCGCGGCGGCAGGATGAGGAGGATCCCTCCGATTCGAAGGGGAGCTCATCCGGTCCACCGCCTCCGCCACCCCCCCCACCCCCGCCGCCACCGCCACCTCAGGCTGCGACGGTTGATCCGGTCGGCGGGGTGGAAGTCTCCCCTCAACCGGAACCGGGCGGAAAGGGAGGCCGGGCGATCAGGGAGAAAGTGCTCGGGTCCAGGCCGTCGGGGGACGCTCTCAGCTGGTAGGGCCATGAAACCTGTTCGTAAGGAGGTCCGGACCGCCGTTTCGGCCAAAGCACATCAGGCGAAAAACCTTTCGGACCTGCACGAGCATCAACGCATCTGCATCGGAAGAGAGGAACAGACATGACACAGGTCACTCAACTGCTCGCGCTGCCGCTTCTGCTGTTGAGCTTGTCCCTGGCTTTCGGGTGCGAGGCCAAAACCGAGAAGAAGCCCCCTCCGAGAGTCGAGTCCACCATCCCAGCGGGTTCCGGGGACAGGGCCGTCTCCCTCAAGGTTCTTCAGAAGAAGGTGAAAGAGTGTCGAAGCCTGCTCAAATGCCCTCCCGAGGTGCGGCACCTTGCCGGGATAACGAGCATCAACGGCTACGTTCTGGACAACGCCAACCATGACGTGATCCTCTTCGGGGAGGTGGACAGCAGCCTCCCCCCTCTGAACCTGGAGGATTTTGTCATCGCATTGCGGAACGCGTGGATGAAATATGCCGAGCGCAAGGGGAATACGATCTATTACAGCCACCCCGGATGCTCGATCGATCCCGATCCCAAAGTCATGGCTCGGCTTCAGGAAATCGCCAAGCAAGCCCTTGGCGGATCCTCTCCCGATAGTGTCGAAAAGGGCATCGGCCAGTGGCGCGAAGTCTGCGGCAATCCTCAAGAAGTGCGGGTGCTGGGCATCCCCTTTGACTCCCGATTCGCCTGGGCCATGGTGAAGGCCGACTATGACATGAAAAGGCTCGTGGACGGGTCGGACAGCCTGGCCATCCCCGAATTCAGCAGCCTCACCGACATGACTCTGGACCGAATCAAGGAGGATATGTCCCAGGGGCGATCTTCATCCATTCCCCTCGCTGCCATGAACCGCTTCTGGTTCTATCCGGGAGAGAACCGCTACCTGGAGGATGAGGGGGTGGTCGAGATCGACCAGTGCCCCGTCGTGCTCCTCACCGAGGCCGAGTACCTGAACCAGAGAGGGCAGATCACGGGCAGCGGAGAGGGCAGTCCTCTGGCTGTCGAGTTCACCAGGAGCTTCAGCGCCAGATATGCCGACATCGCCAGGGAGAGGCCGATCTACAAAGACCTCGAGAACCTCTATCGCCTGGTGGCCCTGGCAAAGATCATGAAGTTCAAGGATGTGTTTCAGAAAGCCGGCCTCGACGTGGACGTTTTGCTCAAGGATTGCACCCTTCCTGAAACCCCTGTGCAACGCGAGCTCCCGGGTCTTTGCAACGTGAAGAAGTTTGAACAGCGCCGGGATCTGAAGAACGGTTACGAGATCGCCCAGCTCTGGCTCCCCAGCTGCGGTGGTGTGGGCATCGACATCGGGGTTTCCGACACGACCTTTGCCATGGATGGCAGTCGAAAGCTTTCCGCGCTGAGGATCTTGGTGATTGGGGCCAGACCGGCTGTAGAGGCCCTCTACTGGGACTACCCCCTCGAAAAGCGCGCGCTCAAGGGGGAAAGAGCTGGGGGGTGACCGGATGCATGAACCGAGGATGTGAAGAACGAGGGCGAGCCAATGGATGAATATGTACTGCAGCCGGGGGATCGACTCGATGAGTGGGTCGTTGCGCGCCCCATCGGGAGAGGGGGATTTGCCGAGGTTTACCTGGTGGAAAACCGGCGGTTGGGTGAGGCAGCGCTCAAGCTCTATACCGACCCGTCCCTGGATCAGACCGATTTTTTCAACGAGGTGATGATCATGGGGCTTTTCAACCACAGGCCCCATTTCGTGAGGCTCCTGGGAGCCAGCGGCATCGACTCCCACTACCCGTACATCCTGATGGAATACATGCAGCTCGGAAGCTTGAGAACCAGGATGCGAGCGGGCATCGCGCCCGACCAGGCGGTCCGCGCCATCTTCTGCATGGCGCACGCGCTCCGGGACATGCACGACATCGGCGTCTGTCACCGCGACATCTCACCGGACAATATCTTTTTCGACTCGGAGGATCTGCCGCGGCTGGGGGACTTCGGCCTGGCCTCACGGCGCGATGTCACGCGGGGGGTGGCCTTCAAGCAGGGATACTCGGCCCCCGAGGTGATGCGGGGGGCGGAGCACTCCCCGGCGAGCGATATCTACAGCCTGGGCATCTGCCTGCTGGAATCGCTTGGGGGGAATAGCCGGGGCAGGGATGGCGAGCGGTTTCTGGAATGCCTGAGGCCAACAGGTCTTGCGGAAGCCCTGCGCAGGATGTGTGCCTCTCTTCCCGAGGATCGCGGCACTGCGGACGAGGTCATCGAGGCCCTGGCGCCCTATATCGGCTGCGGGGTCCACGCCACGGCCTGCGCCACCACCGAAATGGGACGCCAGGCGAAACCGGATCTCACGAGCTTCATGAACTCCCAGCGCCGCGAGCGTGAGCAGGCCTTCATGAGAATGTGGGAGGCCGAGAAGGATGGGCTTTTGTCCGGAATGAAGGAAGACATGCTGGAGGCCTTCGAGAGGGCGGCCTTTTTCAGCCTGACCCCCATGCGGGGCAAAACCGCCAATGGATACCTGGGGCTCGAGCACATCCTGTGGGTCCTTCTCGAGAGAGGCTACCTGCTTCCCGCTCTTTTCGGTGAAGGCGGTGTTGCGGCTAAAGCGCTGAGAGAGAAGATCTTCATTGGTCTCAGGCGCATCGAGGCCGGTCCCGGCCCTGGGGTGGTCGCACCCCGCCTCCGGCGGATCGTGGATTCCGCCAGGCAACGCTTCTCGGATGGGGTGAGCGAGGAGGTATTTCTTCGATGCCTTCTGGAGGAGGAAACCTTCTTCACCCACCTGCTCCGGCAGCACGGGCTCCGATCGGAAGACATCACGAAGGAGTTGAGACTGTGAGAATCGAAATCCTGTTCGGACCCCAGGACGGCGAGCAGTGCACCGTGCCGGCCGACAAGGTCTCCCTGGGTCGGGGCATCGCCAATGACTTCCCTTTTCCCTATGCCGGGACGATGAGCAGCCTGCATGCCGAGATGCTCCATGAGAACGATCGATTCCATCTGGTCGACGTGGGCAACGACGGAAAAGGGAGCACCAATGGAACCGTGGTGTTGAGGACGACCGGGGAACGGTTGGAAATTCGGCGGAGAAACGAGGCTCCCCCGTTTCCCGGGGACCGGGTGGAGATCGAGCCCGGAGACATCATCATCCTGGGGCGTTCCCTCTGGCTGAAGTTCCTCGGAGCATGACGGGCATGCGATTGCTCGTGGGAGCCCGGACCGATCTGGGCAAGAGGCGATCCACCAACGAGGATGCCTATTTCGTCGACGAAGCCAGTGGAGTCTTCGCTGTTGCCGATGGAATGGGCGGCCACCGTGCGGGAGAGGTGGCGAGCCGGCTCGCAGTAGAGGAAATCGGGCGGTTTGTGGCACACCTGCGGGATGAGGTGTCGCTGCACGACCTGGAGGAGGCTTTTCAGATCGCTAATCGGGCGGTTTACCTCCAGTCCCTGGATGACCCCAATTGTCACCAGATGGGAACAACCCTGGTCGTGGCCGTGCTTCGGGAAGATCGATTGCTCGTCGGCCACGTCGGGGACAGCAGGGCTTACATCCTGAGTGAGTCGAGCCTGACGCGGCTCACCAACGATCACTCGCTGGTGTTCAGGCTGATCCAGGAAAGACGGATCACCGAGGTGGAGGCAAAAAACCACCCGGGACGAGGAGTGGTCACCCGAGCTCTGGGCATGGATATTGTGTTGGAGGTGGACCTCCAGGAATTGCCTTACGCCGGCGAGACGCTCCTCCTTTGCAGCGACGGGCTCACCGACATGCTTCGCGATGAGGATATCCGAGCCATCCTGGTGAAAACCGTCCATCCTCAGGAGGCTTGCGAGATGCTGGTCGAAGCAGCGAACAATGCGGGTGGGGTGGACAACGTCACCGTCCTAGTCGTGCGGGGTTGGAAATAGTTCTCCCTGATCAGCAGCGGACAAAAGGTTTTCGATCGATTCGAGAAGGGGTTAACCAAGGAGGGCTAACACCATGAGCGTGCCTACCGAAGACGAAAAGGACCTTTCAACGCCGATCACTGACATCCTCAGGGGTGAAGGTCCTGAAATCACCCTCATGCGCTGGCGGCTTGAGAGCCTTGGAAATGACCCAGTGCCCGCAAGGGTCGAACCCGTTGCAGCAAGTTCGTGGCCCGACGCGGAAAGCCGTGCGGCCGAAGCGAGACTGCGAGGCCGTGGCATCAATCTTCCCTGGACCTACGGTCAAGAGTTCGGAGATAAAGAGACCAAGGTGGTTGGACTTCGGGCAGGGGGCGTTGGGCTTGTCTACATTGTGGAATCCATACAATTCGGAGAGACCAGGACCTATGCCGCCAAGACGCTGCAGTCCTTTCTAAGAGCTGATTATCTGCTTCTGCCCCAGACCGCCCAAGAAAAAATCGCCCAATCATTTCTTGAAGAGGCCCTCCCCTGGCTCGAGATGGGCCAGCATCCCAATGTCGTTCCCCTGGTTGCGCTGAAAAACATCGTTCACCCATCATTTCAGAGGAATGTCCCTTTCATCTTGTCCCGTTTTATGCCCATGGGGAGCCTGGAGCGCCACCTCGCCGAGAACAATCGGCTGAGCCTCAAGGCATGCTTGGAGTTGGGCATTCAGCTCTGCGACGGTTTGCTTCACACCTATCGCCATGGTTTAAAGGTCCATCTCGACCTCAAGCCAGATAACATCATGATGGCCGCTGATGGAGTGTTCAAAGTGACAGATTTCAGTTCAGGGGTGTTCGGCACTTTTGGCTACATGGCCCCAGAGCAGGTCCTGGCCTATTGGCGGCACAGGGGAGAGAGGCTTGTTTGTTACGATTTCCCTCTGGACCATCGTGCCGATCAATTCGCCATCGGGCTAATCGTTCTGACAGCTTTTCTGGGGCAACACCCTTTTCCCATATGTTCTGCAGCGCGAGATAGTCTCTCGTTAGCCAGGAGCTATCTTGAAAACACTAATCATAGAACGCCTGGAGCTGATTTATCTCCTTCAGTTCAGATCATCCTGGCACACACCCTTCAATCCCATCCAAAGGACCGTTATCCTAGTCTATCGGCCCTGCGTAAGGAATTGTCTGATGTCTACGAAGCGAAATTTCACCCCTTCAGAACTCCCTCGGAGGCAGTGGATGATTCACCAGCCAGTTGGTATACCAGAGGAAAAGCCTATGCAACCTTAGGCCAGCACGGAAAGGCGGCAGGGCAATTTGATGAAGCCCGTAAAAGATTCAGGCGGATTCTCGGAAGCGAAATTGAAGAGGCATGGTGCACGGTGGCTCTAGGGCGCGCATACTGGGACACTGGTCGCCTGATGGAAGCGGGGCGCTGCCATAACGAAGCTTTGGAGATCTTTCGGCGAATCCCTGGAACATCAATTGAGCAGGCTGGTTGCCTTGACAACCTCGGGGCGGTCGCCGAGAGCACTGCCCGATACAGAGAAGCGGAGCGCTGCCTTAGAGAAGCGCTAGCGATCTATCGGCAAATCCCTGGAACAGAACTTGACCAAGCCAACTGCATGATGAACCTGGGTATCGTTTACAAGAGCACCGGCCAGTTTGGAGAAGCGGAGCGCTGCCATAGAGAAGCGCTAGCGATCTATCGGCAAATCCCAGGAATCGAACGTCAAAAGGCCAACTGCATAATGAACATAGGTGTAGTTTATGAGAGTGTCGGCCAATTTGGAGAAGCGGAGCAGTGCTATGGTGAAGCTTTGGAGTTTTTTCGGCGGATTCCCGGAACCGACATTGAAAAAGCTCGCTGCACGCATAACCTGGGGTTTATCTACTGCAGCACTGGCCGTTTTGCAGAGGCCGAGCGGTACTTTGAACAGGCTTTAGGGACCTACAGGCATGTTCCCGGAACTGAAATTGAACAGGTTGCGGCCACTGTGGGACTCGGTAATGTTTATCAGAGTACTGGCCGTTTTTCGGAAGCTGAGCGATCCTTTATTGAGGCTCTGAATCTCTGTGAGGGTATTGCTGGAACCGACCTTGAACAGGCTCGCTGCACGCATAACCTGGGGGTAGTCTATTGGAGCACTGGACGGTTAGCCGAAGCCGAGCGGTTGTATGGAGAAGCTCTGAAAATCTATCGACGTATCCCCGGAACAGACCTCAAACAGGCCAATTGTATGATGAGTCTAGCAAATCTGTACTCGAGAACTGGCCGTTTTGAAGAAGCAGATAAATGCTATAGCCATGTCCTGAGGATTTGTCAGCGCTTCCCTGGAGCCGAGATTACTGAGGCCGGCTGTATGCTAAATCTGGGACTTCTTCATCTTCAAATGAGTCGGCATAGTGAAGCGCTTGAGTATGCGAGAGAAGCGCTTGAGCTTTGTCAGAATTTGGATCCAGTTGCTACCAGTCGGATCAGGGCTTTATGTAATAAGATTCTCGGGAGGGCTTGATTAGAATTGAGGTTTTGCAGAAGAGTTTGCATGAATGCAGGAAGTTCAGATATGCAAATGTCGAGTTGCGAAATTCTTAGGGGAGTCAGGCCTGACGTGGCCTGAAGCCGACCCATTTCAATCTATGCCGTCTGAAGGCCGTCCCTGGCCCGCAGGCAACCCGATCACTAACTTGACGGTCTTTGGCTGACCTGTTATCGTTTCCCTAAAAGTGTAATCACTGGAGGCATCCATGATCCGAACGCAGATTCAGTTGACCGAGAGCCAGGTGCAGGCGCTCAGGAAGTTGGCCGCATCCAGGCGGGTTTCCGTTGCCAGGCTCATCCGGCAGGCCATCGATTCCATGATCGAATCGAGCCCGCAGGCTGAGCTTGAAGAGCGACGCAAGCGAGCGTTGGATATCGTGGGGAAGTTCAGCTCCGGGAAGCACGATATTTCCGCGAAACATGACGAATACCTCCTGGATTCCTACGGCGAATGAGAGTCTTCATCGACACATCGGCCTTTTACGCGCTGCTGGACCGGGATGACGCCAATCACCCGGAGGCGCGGGCAGTGTGGACATCTCTCCTCGAAGGCACGAATTCATTTTTCACCAGCAATTACGTGCTGGTGGAAACCCTGGCCCTCCTGCAGCATCGCCTCGGAATGGAGGCCGTTCGAGGTTTCCATGAAGACATTGTGCCGCTGGTCCATGTCGAATTCGTCGCCTCCGACGTCCACCGGTCGGGAATCGGGGCTCTTCTTGCCGCATCCAGGCGGAATCTCAGCTTCGTCGACTGCGTCAGCTTCGAGGTGATGCGCAGCCTGGGTATCAAGACCGCCTTTGCTTTCGATGCCCATTTCAAGGAGCAGGGGTTTACGGTCATCCCCTGAGATGGGGCAAGGCTGCGCTCTCTTCAAGTCGGTCGACTCTCCCTGTCGACGGCTCCATCATTCGGGTGATCACGGCATTCTCATTGATGAGGCCATTCCGAGCTTGAATCGGATACCAATTCTGTTCATAGTGTACCCGCTCATTTGACATCTCAACATCGAGCTTCCATATCCATCAGCATTCCCCTTCAGGCCTTGTGGGAAGCGGGGTTTTACCAGGCGGAATCCTGCGTCAATCAAACGGCGCAAATGCTCTCAGCTCTCAGCCGGGGTGAACCATGCCATCAAGAACCGTCAGGCCGATACTTCTTGTCATACTATCCTTTCTAGTATTGCTGCCCGGATGCAAGGGTGAAGCTCCCTCCCAGCAGCCTCAGGTGCTCCAGCCGCCCCCCATCCCGGAGGAAAAGCGGCTCCCGGTGGACTACGTGCTCCTCCTCGACAACTCGGGCAGCATCCCGGCTGGGGAGGCGAGGAATTTCGCCCGGGAAGCCATCAAGGCCTTCATCGATCTCACCGAGGCTGCCGACCGGGTCTCCGTGATTGCCTTCGACACCGAAGCGCAGCTCATCGCCAGTGAAACCATCCAGGATGAAGGGACCCGCGGAAGGCTCAAGGACGCCATCGAAGCGGGCCTCACCTTCAAGGGGCGGCATACGGACATTTCCAAGGGCATGGCCCTGCTCCGGGAAAAATCCGCCTCCCTTTTTCGGGAGCCCGGCAACGCCAGGCCTGCCGTCATCCTCATCAGTGACGGCAAGCTGGAGCCAAAGGGAAACATCCAGCCTGCTTATCAGGCGCTGATGGAGGACTGGCAGCATCTCGCTCCCCAGGTACCCTTCTACACCCTCGGCATGGGGGAAACGGAGATCCGGGACTTCTTCGTCCAGGGCGTGAACGGCGAGATCCTCCTCAACCGCATGGCCGGCGAAAGCGGCGGGCGGTTCTACCCGGTGCGCTCGGTGGACGACCTTGTTTCGACCTGCATCGGGATCATCCGGGTCACCAAAGGCTACGGGGAAATGGGAGTCCGCGATGTCTACCGAACGGACGAGAGCACATCCCGCTTGGCCTTTCTGGTGATCAAACGACTCCCCAACCAGCAACTGTACAGCTCCAATGACATCCGCCTCAAGGACCCGCAGGGACGGGAGCTGGCGATCGCCGACACGGCAAAGCAAGGCTCCGGCAGCACCCGTGTCAACTGGCGCGCCGGCGCCTACTACGACCTCATCGTCGTGGAGAACCCTCCCCCCGGGGAGTGGGAGCTCAAGCTGGCGTCCGGAGAAAAACCCAGGCTGGTTTCGCTGATCCGGAACTGGGTTCATCTGCGCTACCTGGTCCCGAAAGAGTACTGGGACCCGGAAAAGAAGGTCGTGATGGCCTGGCTATTCGATGAGCGGACCGGTGCCCTTTCCGAAATGGACTGCCGAATCAACCTGGCCTTCAACGAGCGGTCGCCCTCCGGCCAGGAGGACAACCCCCTTCCCACCCAAAGAACCCCGCAGAGGACCTACCTGGGCGTCCTGAGGCTCAAGGGGGGCGAGCCGCAGGCAGGCGACTACGTGCTCGAGATCCGGGCCGACGGCAACAACAGCCATTTGAGCCGGACCAGCCCCCCGATCCCCGTGAAGGTTAAGGAGGCGTATTTTAAATTCACGCTGCCGTCAGGGAGCCATGAGAAATGGCCTTTGTTCTGGAAGGGGGTGCGCTCGGCCCTGGAAGTGGACAGCACCCACAAAGAATACCCCGGGTTTCGGGAGCCTCCCAAAGCGACGCTTTTTCTTTCCCGGTTGAGCGAGAAATCGGAGCCGACGCCCCTATCATCCGTAGAGCTTCCCCATGAACGAGCAGGCTCCAGGGAAGTCTATCAGAAGATCCTGGAGGATCTGGACCTGGGTCGATACACCTGCTCGATGGTGATGGAAGGGAGCCTCAGGGACGGAAAGAAGGTCCGCATCGAGTCGCCGGAGCTCTCCTTCGCCCTCCGGCGGCCCGACTGGATCTGGCCGATTCTTGGCCTGCTGTGCGCTGTCTTGTTTGTGCTCCTTCTCTTTCTGGTGCGCCCGAGACTGAAGGGGACCTTGACCTTTGAAAAGCCGCCCGACATGGCACGCATCGTCTTGACCGGCCACAAGGGCGCCAGAAAATCCTTTGCTGGAGATGGCATCCGGCTGGGTGCGGGCGGGGAAGCGTTGAAGGAGCTGCAGGAGACGTCCTTCACCGTATCTTCGAGACGGTTCAAGCGAACCGTCATCGAGGTGCTCAGAGGGACGATTCACCTGGAAAGAATGGGGAGACCCATCTCGCGGGAGGAGATCTTTCGGGGTGACAGGATCCAGTTCACCGACGGCGGCAGGGAGTACTCGGCCGAAGTGACCGCGCCGAAACGGCCGCCCAGAGGAGGGAGGGCCAGGCGATAGAACGCGGACGAGTTGAGGGGCATACGTTCACTGACCTATGAAGAGGGAGGAGGAGGGGAGCATGAACGAAAACCTACCCAGGATTCGATCGAGCATCATCGTGGGGATTGGGGGTACAGGGGCCCTGGCGGCCCTTTATGCCAAGAGGTCGCTCATTCAATTCTACGGCGAAGTGCCGAAGGTGGTGAAGTTCCTGGTGTTGGACACCGACAATCGCCGTCCTTACCCGACCAAGGTCAACCTCAAAGGCAGCCAGTGGAAAAAGGTGGGGATCGATGATCATGAATTCCTCTATCTGTCCGTGGATCAGCCCCTCAAAGTCATCGAGCTCTCGCCTTCCATCAGGAAATGGTGGCCCGAGGGAATCCCCACAAAGTCCATCCTCAATGGAGGAGGAGGCTATCGGGCCAGGGGAAGGTTGGCTTTCCACGCCCATGCGGATCGCATCCAGGGCATCATCCAGCGGGCGGTGAACGATATTCTCAGCATGGACAGCGCGCACCGGATGCTGCAGGAGCAAAAACTGAGCGCGATCGAAGGCGCCGTTGAGGTCTACGTGGTGGCTTCGCTGGCGGGAGGAACCGGGAGCGGCGCTTTCACCGATGCGGGCTTCTGCCTGCGGAAGGCCCTGGAAGGCGTTCGGCACAGGGTGGTCGGATTCTTCATCACGCCCTCGATATTCGAGGGGCTGCCCGCCACCCCGCGGGTGAAAATCAACGGCTACGCCGCCCTGAAGGAGATCGAGCACTATCTCAACCTCGACTACCTCAAGGAAAAGCCGCGCTTTGTCTTCGGAAAAGATGAATTCGCACCCGACCTTCCCCCTTACGACGTGGTCAACCTGGTGGAGTCGGTCCAGGAAAACGGGCAGGTCATCCCGGGCAAGGGCACGGAACGGGGTGTGATGAACCTGGGCCGCATCCTCGGGGAGGGGATCGCCCTCAACGTCGGGAACATCGGCGCCAGGGCCGAATCGGCCTGCGACAACCTGCATGGTCTCATTGCCGCCCAGACTTCTCAGGACTGGGGCGGGAAACGGCCTCACTTCTCCACGGTCGGACTTTCGTCCATCATCTACCCCATGGAAAAACACTTCAACCAGCTCTCCGCCTACTACGCGTACGGGCTCATCGACGGTCTCCTCGGTCTCGTTCGAGGGGGACTGGACGAGGAGCGCGAGCGGGAGATCGAAAAAGACATCGGCGAGTTCATGACGGAAAACGAGCTGATGAAGGATCAGCTCTTCCAGGGGCTTCTCTCGTCCGAGAGCCTGAGGCACAGCCTGTCCGCCGAGGGACTGTCCTCCACCGGCGACCTGGAACAGGAAGTGGAACTGGGCCGCAGAAAGAGAAACACCCTCAAGGAACAGCTGGAAGACAGCCATGCCGTCGGGGCGAAGCGGCACAAGGAGCGGATAAGGGGCTACTTCAAAAATCGGGAGGAAAGCAAAGGCATCATTTACGCTCGGAAGGCGTGCGAGAAGATGGCCGCCCGCTTCAATGTCTTCCGGGACGAAATCCTGGAAGAAGTGAGGCAGCTCGAGGGGGAGCTCCCCGTCTATGATAAGGGCTCCAAAGAATTTTTCGAAGATCGGGTCCGTGGAGTCGGGCTCACCGACCGGCTCCTGAGAAAGCGGGAATCGATCTACCAGGATTACCTGGGTCGAGCCGGCAAGGTTTTCGAAATGGAGCTCGACATCGATCGCAGGCGCAAGGCCCTCGCCCTCATCGGGGAGATGGTCAAGCTGCTGAAAGAATACCTCGAGTCGCTGGGCCTGGGGGCCGTCGAGGTGCAGCTTTCCGAGGTGAGGCGCTCCATCGAGGAGGACTACTTCGGGAGCTCGCAGCTGCTGGACGAGTACGGCCAATGCTCGCTCATCCTCTACCCCAGAGAGATCTTCGTCGAGAAGTCGGGCGCTCCCGGGACCGTCATCCCCGTCTCACGGGGCATGGAGCTCATCGATCTGCCATCGGACTTTGAGAAGCTGAACATCCCCCCCCCTGACCCCAAGGACTTGCTGTCCGCAATCCAGTTGACTCTTCAAGACATCGAACGAGCCGATGTCGACGCCATCAAGAAGAAGATCATGGGTTATGTTCGAGACCAGCTTGAACCCATCACGCGCCTGGGGATCGAAAAGATCCTCCCCCTGCGGGAAGAAGGGATCCTCTACTGGCTCAGGGAAGCCGCGCGCCGCGCCTCACCCTTGTGGCACCACAACGCCATGGCGGAGATGAAGGCCATGATGGATGAGATCTTCATCGTCGGCGTGGGGGACGAATATCGGACCGCCATCAAGGAGGTTTCCTTTTCCGATTCTCAGTACCCGCCAACCTTCATGAGCACCATGGACGACCACAAGATCTTCCTCTTCAAATTCAAGGCGCCCCTCCCGGCCTACCTCTTGATGGATATGGAGCGCTACCGGCAGCTTTATCTCGATACCCCGGTGGAGCTCACCCCGCATGCCGAAAACAAGATCGAGCTCGTCCTGCCGGACTTGTTCCCGGAAACAGAGCTGCACAGGAGAACCTTCCGCGTGGCCCTGCTCGCGGTGATGGCCGGACTGATCAAGGAGGATCGGATCAACCGGAGGTTCGTGCTGGATGATCCACGCTTCCTGAGAGCCGGCGAGAGCTCCGTTGAGCTCGGATGGCCGGGATGGCAGGTCATGGAACAGCTTGGAAAACCTCAGAACAAGGTTCTGCTGGAATCACTCGCGGATTTCTTCGCACAAGAGGTCCGCTCGAATCCTAGTGCGTTGAAAGACGCGTTGATCTCCTATCATGGGAGCGTCAAACAGGCCTTTGAAAAGCGAGATGGGAGCATGTGTCTCGGGGACGTGATCCTGCTGTTCAAACAGATGTGCTTCCTTGACGCACTCCAGCGCTCCGGAGGTGACGTGGGGAATCTCCTGGGATAGCCAAAGCGGCAAAGACATCCGCTGCGCGAGAGGCATGCAGTGGCGAGCAGGAAGACAGACTCGTTACGATTGAGATGCCTCTTCTCACCGCAAAGGCGCGGAGACCGCAAAGGAATCCTGGTTGTCCCTCTTCGCGTCCTTTGCGTCTTTGCGGTGAATCAGTGGGTTGAAGATCTTGTTCCGCATCAGCATCATTTCGAGCCCTTCCGCTGAGCCGAAAGTCTTCGACACTCAGTTTCACCGGGTTCAGTAGAGTTCTTTGAGACGCCGCCGGAGTCCCGCAATGAAAAAAGCCCTGGTCGTCATCGATTTAACCGGATCGAGCGAGGAGGCGAAGGCCTCGGGGAGCACCCGTTACCATCATCTGACCGGGGAGGAGTGGACCTTCCTCACCGAGGAACGGCTGGAAGCCCGTCTCATTGCTCTCTGCCAGTCCTTCAAGGCGAGTGGGATCGAAACCGTCCGCTACTGTATCCTCTTCGAGCCCGCCAATGGCGAGGAAGCTTCGTGGTCGGGGGTACTTAGAGCTCTTGCGACGCTGCACGCCGATATCGTCCAGATCTCCCCCGAAGTCGAAGGCTTCCTGCTGCTCCCGTCCCTGGAGGCGGAGGACTCGGCTAAATCCATCTGCCATCGCTTCCTCGAACGACTGAACTCCGGAGCCTGCGACTTCCACCCGCTCCAGGTGTGGCTCCTGGACCGGGATCGGGTGCAGGGCGACCCGGTAGCCGAGATCCTTCCCGTCTTCCTGGCGACGACCGTTTACGAGCCCTTCAACGCCGAGGTGCGGCTGCGCCTGGAAAAGGAGGGGCCGCTCGCCGCGAGCTCATTTGGGGCAGCGCAGATTGTCTTCCCCGCAAAAGACTGGCGCCGGTGTTTTGCGTCGCGGCTGCTGTCGGACATGCTCAAGACGCCCCCCCTGCTGCCGTTCAAGGTCACCGATGAAACCGCCCGGTTGGCCGTTTCAGAACTGCTGCCCCTCCTGAAAGAGGGGCTGGCGGGGATGGCCCGGGACCTATTGAACCCCGCCCGGCTCCCCCAGGCGGATGTGCTCCTGGAGGGAATTCTCTATGACGAGGCCAATGGTCTCTCCCAGTTCATGGGGAGGCTCATGCTCCATATCCAGCAGGAGAAGACACGACGCTATGCCGGCATGGAGTCCGATGGAGCCGCGTTTGCTCGGAAGGTTCAAGGGGAGCTCGAACAGCGTTTGGACGAATCGCGGCACGGACCCTACTCCGCCCTGGGGTTCATCGGCCTGCTTCTGCTTCAAGGGGGACCTTACCTGGAGCATTTCAAGGAGAACGGCGTTCGCGAAGGGGAGCCCGTTCCCCTCTCGCTGGACTCCTTCCTCTTCGGGTGGCACGAGAGGTTCCCCTCGCCCGTCCTGGACCTTCTCCTGAAGGCCGTCGTCGATGAGCTGCGGCTGTTCTATGGAGCCCGCCACCTGCCCTTCCCCGAGCCCGGAACGTGGGAAGCCCTGCTGGACGAGCTGAGCCGCCTGCTGGAGATCAAGGAGCTCGAGCCCCTCCTCGGCGCGGAGCGGAAATCCATCGAGCTCCTCAAGGGGAAGGTGGAAGTCATCCTGGCGAACAGGAAGGTCCCCTTTGAAAAGCCCTTCTCCCAACAGGACTTCGAAGAGATCCTGCAGTGGATCGAGGCAAGAGCCCGCGCCCACCTTGCGGGAATCGTCAACCAGGTTGCCGGGGTCAAAAAGAGGCTGGAGGAAGCCGAGGAGCGCTGGCAGGGCCTGGGCTGGAAGAAGGTTTTACCGTTCTTCTGGCATCTACTCCTGGCCAAGTGGCAGCGAGCCCGAGACTATGAACAGGCCAGGGCGAAGCTGAGGGGCGCCTACGAGAAAGTGATGGCCAGCCGGCGAAGGATCTTCCCGTGCTACCTGGCTCCCTTCGTCGCCGAAAAGCTTGCGGAGCGGCTCACACCGTTTTGGGTGGACACTCGGGAGTTTGTGTCCCTGATCGAGGCCCACCGCGTGGAAGCTGAGGAGCGGGTTGCATCGATGGAGGCCGCGGCCCGATCCCGATGCTGGGATATCCTGGAAACGCCGGAGGAAATCGACCGGCTCTACCACCGTGAGCTTCATCCCGAAGATTTGCCCAAATGCCTGCCCGGGCTCCTCGTGCAGCTGGGGGAGCAGGAGGCGTGCAAGCCTGCTCTTTCGAGCTGGTATCAGTCGGAGAGCCGTCGGAAGCGATTCCTCGACAGCCTGGCCCTGTATGCGCAGGGGAAATACGGTTGGGTGACCGACTGGCACGTACTGAAAGCTATGGCGTTTCTCAGGAAGGAGCAGCGGGTGCTCGCTCTTCTGCAGGACCACTCGAAGCCGATGCTCAGGGTGGCCGAAACCGCATGGCGCGATGCCCCGAAGGCGTTTTTCGTCGGGACGCACGTGGCGAGCCCCGGCCAGTTTGACTCCACCCCCTTCCAGGGGCAGGCCCCCATGTTTTACCTCCACCGCGATCCCGAAGCGATCCTGGGCCTGACGCTCGCCCACGGCCTGCCCGTCAGCGCCATCGAAGGATGGCAGCACTGGAAAGCCTGCGTGGACGGGGAAGAACGCTGAGCGGTCATCGCTGTCCAACGTCCCACTTTTAGCGAGGAGGTTTAGACAAGATGGGTACATTGGAAGGGAACAGGGATCAACATTCTGGAAATCGGGAGCTTGTTACTAACGATCCTCATGAGATCCTCTCACAGTGGCGAATCAGCTCACTCCAGCAATTTGATGCGCCTTCATATGTTCACCTGCAAGGTCGTGGAACCTGGGAGGACAAAGAAAGTTATGAGGCTGAAATCACTGTCCGGAATCAAGGCATTGATCTCCCATGGTGTTTCGGCCAGGAATTTGGGGAAAAGTGTTTTGTCGTGACAGGGCTCAGAGCCGGTGGATGTGGGGTGGTTTTCTTGTTGCAATCTCTACGTTCTGGCGAAAAGAAACTTTACGCTGCCAAGACATTGAAAGCCTTTATGAAGCCAGAATACCTCAACATGTCTGGGGGCATGCAGAAAAGAGTCTGCAAGGAGTTTCTCGAGGAAGCCCACATCTGGCTGGAAATGGGCTGGCATCAGTATATTGTACCCGTCCATTTGTTCCAAAATGTTGTCGAACCTAACTCCAGGAGAAAAATACCGTTTATCCTCTCTGAATTTATGCCGCTGGGTAGCCTTAGAGGGTATCTTCAGACGAACGGAAAACTTGGTCTCAAGGAATCGCTGTCGCTTGGCATACAGCTGTGTGACGGGTTGCTCCATGCATATGCGCATGGCCTGAATGCCCATCTGGATATCAAACCCGAAAATATTATGGTATCTGGTGATGAGATCTTCAAAGTGACCGATTTCAGCGCCAATGTGATCGGAACTCCCGGCTATATGGCTCCGGAGCAGGTTAATGCTCTCTGGAGCAAGCGGGGCAGAAAGATTTACTCTTACGATTTCACTCCTGATCATGCAGCCGATCAATTTGCTGTGGGGCTTATCACCCTGGAAGCTATCCTAGGAAGGCAGCCATTTGTCATTAGCGTTGAAGCATGCGAGGACGAGACTCAAGCCAGAGACTATATCGCGAGAGGAGTGGGCGAACTAGACGGAATGGGATTGCCTTCGGATCTGGAAAGAATCATGGCACGAGTCCTCATGTCGTGTCCATCTGAGCGGTATGTCAATCTGATAGAATTAAAACAAGATTTGAAACTGATTTATGAGTCACGTTTTGGAACCTATATGATTCCTATAACTGTGGCGGAAGATTCTGCACAGTGGTGGTTCGATAGAGGTTTGGCTTTTCTAACAATTTCTCGCTACGCTTCAGCTGAAAAACCCTTGCGGGAAGCCCTGGAAAGATACTCCCTTATCCCCGGTACCGAAACCAACCAGGCGATGTGCCTAATGAACCTTGGGAATGTCTATTGGGGCAACAGCCAATTCACAGAGGGAGAGGCTTATTTCAAGAAGGCCTTGCGAATGTTTCTTTCACTCCCCGGAGAGGAACTCAATCAGGCCACTTGTTCTGTGAACTTGGGGAATACCTATCTGGCTTCACGTCGTTCTTTAGAGGCGCAGGCGTGTTATGAGGAGGCGTTGGAAATCTTTCAGCATTTTCCTGGCACATTGCTCAGTCAGGCAACCTGTATCGCGAGTTTAGGTCTAGCGTTTGGGAATAATGGCCGTTTTAGAGAAGCTCAGGCCTGTTTTGAAAGAGCTTTTGCTATTTTCCATGGGATTCCCGGAACTGAGCTTGATCAGGCGGGGTGTATGATGAACATGGGGATTGCATTCGAGTCCATGGGCAAACATGCTGCAGCACAGGCTCTTTATGAAAAGGCACTGGAAATGTATCGACGAAATCCCGGAACTGAGCTTGATCAGGCTAAATGCACAACGAGGTTGGCCAACATCTACTGGGAAACACATCGATATGAGGATGCAAAGTCCCTACAAATAGAGGCACTAGGCATCTTTGAACTTATTCCTGGGGCAGAACTGGCCAAGGCCACTTGTATGAACGACCTAGGGAATGTCTATCTTTGCGAGAGTGATTTTGGAAAAGCGGAAACATGTTATAGGGAGGCTATTGATATTTATAAAAACATCCCAGGACATAAGATTGATGCTGCAAGGTCTATGGGAAATCTGAGTATGCTCCTTTATCAGACAAATCGATTTGAAGAATCTCGTGTGTATGCAAATGATGCACTAAAACTTTGCGAAGACCTGCATCCTGGAAGCTGTGCTCAAATAAAGGCCTGCTGTCAGTTCATCCTTACACAGGGGTTTAACAACTTTCTGGACGGATAACACCACAACTATAAATAGATCAAGTCGTTGCTTTTTGATTTGTTCTAAGTTGAGCTTGCCTAGTGTCTCTTGTAGGTTTTTGCTGACGTGATCGTTTCGGGATTCTGAGGCTGTCAGGCAAGAATAGGGACCCAATTTGCGCACCCGCTCCATGGCCGTCTATGCGGGGTTATGGATGGCATCGCTCGATACAGCTCCAGCCTATCGCAGGGCTTGCTTGAATAGCTCCCCAAGGTACCAAGGTACTTCACCGCTGCGAAAAGGGTTTCGGCATCTGTAAGCGAGTAGTGAATGAGAGGTCACAGAATTGCGGAGGAATCTTTCGAGACTGCAATTACTCAAAGCGCTGTTGCGGGTAGAATTGGGTGAAGCGGAGAAGATTCAATCCTTGGCACGACTTGGGCCATCAATACTTGAGGAAGAAGTGGCATGCATCGGCTTTGCAGACTTGAACGCGGTGTTGCCCTGCTGCAATTGGGCTAGGCAGGCTTTAAAAGCATTGCTGTGCAGCCGTGCAGGGCAGGTCCTGCCGGACGGCAAAGAAGAGGATGAATGATGAATTCGCAACTGAGTTATCGGAAAGGTGACAGAATCGGTGGCCGCTTCCTCGTGCATCAAGCCCTCATGGGGGGGATGGGGGAAGTGTATTTGTGTCTCGATCTTAAAGAAGATCAACCGATCGCTCTTAAAACCTTCAGGCAGTATTACATGAGTAGCCCCAGAGTCCGGGAACTTTTCAAAAAAGAAGTTGATACATGGGTCGCTCTGGAGAAACACCCACACATTGTGACATGCCACGCGATGGATATGATCGAAAACCGGCCATTCATGATTCTGGAATGGATCGCAGGTGATGAGGAGCGCGGTCCCGATCTGCGAGGCTGGCTGCAGCGCAGGCCGCTCCTCCCGCGAATGGCGCTGCAATTTACGATCCAAATCCTATGCGGGTTGATGCATGCACAGAAGAAAATTCCTGGAATTGTACATCGTGATCTAAAGCCCGAGAATGTGCTTGTTACCAAAGATCATGTCGCCAAGATCACTGACTTCGGGCTGACGGCGATCGCGGTACAGGCCGAGTTGTCCATATCGGCAGATCCTCAAGACCCGACAAAGACTATCAGCGTTCCACAAGCAGGGGGAGCAGTGGGTACTCCTGCATACATGGCGCCCGAGCAATGGATGGGTGGAGAACTCGACGAGCGCACCGATGTTTACGCAATTGGTTGCATGCTCTACGAGATGTTAACCGGCCGCCTTCCATTTACGGCGACGTCGCCGAATGAACTGCGCCACCACCATCTGAAGTCTGAGATTCCGCCGCTTCCGCAATTGGATAATCTTCCCGACGGTTTTGACAAGAAATTGCTCCGGTACGTCTTGGCAAAGAAACCGTCCCAGCGTATACCGGCTCAAACTTTGCTTAATATACTGTTGATGCAGTACCAAATATATTTCGGAGCTCAGCCAAGAGCCTGTATAGAGAGTCCGCATGAGTTTAGCTCCCAGGAATACGCCAATCGAGGATATACTCGCGAATTGCTCAAGCAGTATCCGAGAGCTCTGGCAGACTACACGCAGGCGATACAGATGGATTCCACCGTGGCGCGGTTTTATGCAGGTCGAGCCACTGCATACTGTGGGTTGGGGGAATTTGAAAAGGCTGTAGAAGACTTCAGTAAGGCCGTGGAGATTGACTCTAATGATGCATCATTCTATGCGGGTCGAGGTGCGAGCTATATGAGGCTGAAGCGCTTTGACAAGGCAATGGAGGACTTCAATCATGCCATCGAGATTAACCCTTCTCTCTGCGCTACATATCATAACCGCGGCAGATTATATGAAATCTGCGGTCAAACGGACAAAGCTTTGGCCGACTATTCATGCGCGCTTACACTGAACCCCTCCATTGCAGAGACGCTCAAGCAACGTGCTAATCTTTACGACGAAATGAAATGCTACGAAGAAGCCGTCTCGGACTACACTCGTGCCATTCAGCTCGATCCCACCGATTCAACATTATACTGCAATCGAGGAGTGACCTTTTTCAAAATGAAGCGATATGAAGAGGCTTCGGCCGACTATGATCGGGCAATCGAGTTAAATCCTCAGGATGCTCAGGCCTGGTATAACAAAGGGACGGAGTTGGGGAATACCGGAAACCTCCAGGAAGCATTGAAGTGTTTTCAGGCAGCGAACCGCTTGGGCTTTCCTCAGGCACCGCAGGCAATGGAAAAGCTCCAAAGTATGTTGACTAACCCCGTCCCCGTTTCTCCTGCGGGCTCATCCCAGGCGGCAAAATGGTTCGAGCTGGGGATGGCCGCTGGGAGAGCCGAGGAGTGGCACACGGCCCTTTCTTGTTTCGAAAAGGCACTTGAATTGGACCCAGACAATGCAGAAGCATGGTACAGCAAAGCTGTGACTTTGGCGGGATTAGGACGGGAGGATGAGGGGGTTGCGTGCTACGACCGTGCACTTCAACTCAACGCCGAAAATGCGGAAGCCTGGTATAATAAGGGCGCAATCTCGGGCAATTCTGGGCAGTTCCACGAAGCGCTGATCTACTTCGAGAAGGCCCTCGATTTAGGTTTCGGACCGGCAACAAAGGCGGTCGAAGCGTGCCGCAGGAAACTGGGGATGTACTAGCACAACGAGCAACCAAGCAACCCAATGAAGATTGTTCATGACCATCAGAGAGACACAATCCACGGTCCCGTGGTCGATTTGCTGATCGTGCATCTAGACCAACCGCACCGTCTGCAATCCGGGTGAACCCATGAATCCACTCGGCGATTCATAAGAGGTCCATGGTTTCACTGTTGAGCATCGCAAGGAGGGGAAGAAGGGGGGGAATTCCATGGCAGGTAAAAGCCTCGTTTTCCCGGGGCGTGGCAAAGCATCGGGAGCCTGCAAAGGCAAGGAGTTGAACCATCCGGAAAAGGATGGCTCGGAAGAAATCCACTCGGATGGGGTTGACTTCGGGTCGGCGAAAATCTCAGCGGATGTAGGGATAGAAGTGTCTCGACCCCCTGCTGCCCCTTCCCCCGCTCGTGGCAGTAATCAATGGAAGCCGGGAGACACCGTCCTCAAGGATTACCTGGTGGAGGGCGAACTGGGTGAGGGTGGCATGGGGAAGGTCTACCTGGTGAGCAGCCTGAGCACCAGGGAGCGCTTTGCCGTCAAGCGAGTGAAGATCGGTGGTGATGGAAGTGATGCGGCCCGGCGCAACTTTATGAGTGAACTGCAGACGTGGATCGACCTTCCGGTGCACCCGAACCTCGCAGCCTGCCGGTTCTTTCGATCTGTGGGGGACGAGATCGTCATCTTTGCCGAATACCTCGAGGGAGGAAGCCTCGACCGTTGGATCAAGAACGGGCACGGCCCGCTCTACAAGGGTGAACCCGATGATGTCCTTGCAAGAATTCTGGATATTGCCATCCAGTCTGCCTGGGGGCTCCATGCCCTCCACGAGTGGGGGTTGACCCACCAGGACATGAAGCCGGGGAACGTGCTGCTCAGCGCAGGCGGCAGCCAGGTCAAGGTGTGCGACTTCGGGATTGCTCGCCTTCGCTCGACAGGTAATAGCCTTCCAGGTTGGGATGTGGAGACTTCTTATGCAAAGTATGGTGGGAGGACCAACGCCTTTTGCTCTCCCGAGCAGAAGCAAGGAGGCCAGCTCTCCCGCAAAACGGACGTATGGAGCTGGGGGCTTTCCGTCCTCCAAATGTTTACCGGGACGGTCTCGTGGGAGTGGGGTTGTCAGGCAGACCAGGTGCTTCAGTCAACCTTGCGCAAAAGCGAGAGGGATTCGCGCATACCGGCCATTCCTCCCGAGGTCGGGGAAATCCTCGGGAAGTGCTTCCACCAGGAACCAGTCATGCGCTGGAGCTCCCTTTTTGAGGCAGCGGAGGCGCTAAGGAGATTGATTGTCGAGGCAAGCGGTAAGGATTTGTTTCGCCATGTCCCCGCTTTTCCACGGCGCAATGAGAGCCGTGACTCTGACCTAATCGTCCAAACTCTTGGAGAAAGAATCTGGGAGGACCCCCATTTGTGGCTTAGAGAGGCTTTCAGTGTTGCCGGTCTCGTTACCGCTGAGGCTGAGAAGATTTCTCTCCCACGTTCGGGATCCCGTGAATCCCAGGCCATTTGCGATCTGGCAGCGTATGAAGAACTCGTGAGGATAGTCACGGAGTTAGCAGGCTCCAGAGCCAGAGGCTTTGAGTCGGATCTGGCTTGTATTTACACGAACAAGGCATTGGTACATGAGTTCTTGAATGATCTTCCCGGCGCCTTGAACAGCTACGATGAGGCCATAAAGATCCGGCGATGGTTGGTTGAGGTCGAGGGCAGAAGAGTATTTTTAAGCGACTTGGCCGGGACCTACAATAACAAGGCGCTCGTACTTGATTCTCTGGGAGACCTGGGCTCGGCCGTTGTATTTCACGACCAAGCCATCAGGGTCTACGAGCAACTTGTCAAAGTGGAGAAAAAATGGGAGTTCGCAAATGACCTGGCCCGATCCTACGTGAACAAGGCGAATGTTCTTTATTCTCTAGGCGAATTCCAATTGTCCATCGCACTTGCTGACAAGGCAATCGATATCCGTGAGCAACTGGTCAAACATGAAGAGAAATGGGACTTGGCAAACGAGTTAGCCGTGACTTACCAAAGCAAGGCGAATGCTCTTTATTCTTTAGGCGAATTCCAATCGTCCATCGCACTATTAGACCAAGCCATCCAAATCCGCGAGCGATTGATCGAAGAGGAGGGAAAATGGGAACTGGCAAGGTACCTCGCGTTAACCTACCAGAATAAGTCTGCTGTGCTTTGCTCGATGGGCGAAGCGAGGTCCTCCATCACACTCTGTGACCGAGTCATCGAGATTTACGAGCAGTTGGTAAGAGTGAAAGGCAAACGGGAGCTAGCCAACGACTTGGCAAATGCGTACCACAATAAGGCAACAGGGCTTCAATACTTGGGTGAGCTGAGGTCGTCCATCGCACTCTTTGACCAAGCCATCGCGATCCGCGAGCGACTAGTCACAAAGAAGGGGAGATGGGAACTGGCCGAGCAACTGGCGATGACATACCTAAACAAGGCGCTTGCGCATCTCTCCCTAGGCGAGAAAGATCAGGCCCTGGCACTCTGCAGTCAAGCTATCGAAATCCGGGAGGGGTTGGTGGAAGGCGGTCGGGTGGAATTGCGGGGCGGTCTTGCAAAGTTGAAGGTCTTCAAAGCGGCCTGTTTGCTGGCCTTAGGTGCTACGGAGGAAGCTCAATCTCTAGTATGTCAGGCGATATCGGTACTTGAAGAAGAAGTCGCACGCACCGGACGTGCCGATTTGAATGAGTCGCTGCAATGGGCGAAAGACACTTTGAAAGACATACCGTAGACCAATGCTGGCAACCTGAGGTCAAGACGATCCTAATCCGGTGGGGAATCATTTTCAGCCAGGCACAGCATTTTGATGATTATTGAAAAATAAAATATGAAGATTGATGTGCCAAAGCTGGCGTTTTGCGTCGCGGCTGCTGTGGGACGTGCTCAAGACGCCTCCCCTGCTGCCCTTCACGGTCACGGATGAGACCGCCCGGCTGGCCGTTTCAGAGCTGCTGCCCCTTCTGAAAGAGGGGCTGGCGGGGATGGCCCGGGACCTATTGAACCCCGCCCGGCTCCCCCAGGCGGATGTGCTCCTGGAGGGAATTCTCTATGACGAGGCCAACGGTCTCACCCAGTTCACGGGGAGGCTCATGCTCCACATCCAGCAGGAGAAGACGCGGCGCTATGCCGGGATGGAATCCGATGCAGTCGCGTTTGTTCGGAAGGTTCAAGGGGAGCTCGAACAGCGCCTGGACGAATCCCGGCATGGACCCTACTCCGCCCTGGGGTTCATAGGCCTGCTTCTGCTTCAAGGGGGGCCTTACCTGGAGCATTTCAAGGAGAACGGCGTTCCCGAAGGGGAGCCCGTTCCCCTCTCGCTGGACTCCTTCCTCTTCGGGTGGCACGAAAGGTTTCCCTCGCCCGTCCTGGACCTTCTCCTGAAGGCCGTCGTCGATGAGCTGCGGCTGT
>CAZLCS010000011.1:117336-124779 GCA_964557955.1 uncultured Syntrophobacteraceae bacterium | reverse complement strand
CCTGCTCCTTCTCCTGCTCCTTCTCCTGCTCCTTCTCCTGCTCCTTCTCCTGCTCCTGAGCTTCCTTCGGAAGCTTGTCGGGCTGCGCCCGACGCCGCGCCCGCCGAAACCGCCTCCGCTGCCTCGGAACAGAACGATCCCATCCCATTCGCGGCCATCGTAGCCCACCTGAACGCAAAAACCGGGAAGGCATTCCGACCTGGAAGCGATCACACAAGGCGGGTGATCAAGGCGAGATGGCATCAGGGGTTCCGGTTTCAGGACTTCATCGACGTCATCGACTGCAAGGTAGTGAAGTGGATGACTGACCCGAAAATGATTGACTACCTACGCCCAGAGACACTCTTCGGGCCGAAATTCGAGAGCTACCTGAACGAGACAAGGACCTCCCCTTTGATACCGGCAGGGGCAGTTTCCGACATTACCAGGCGAACAATCCAAAACATCCAGGACTGGAGACCTCCGGATGAAAGACGCCAGAAAATTCAAAAACATGATGACGGGTCTCGGTGAACTCTACGGCAAGGAATGCACCAAGGGGCTGCTGGATCTGTATTGGGCCGCCCTCTCTGATTGTGACGACGACCAAGTTGAGATCGCCGTGATGACCGGAATCCGGAAGTGGAAATGCTTTGGAAGACTGCCTTCTCCGGCAGAGATCCTCGACGAGATAAGCGGAGGGGCGGACAATCAGGCGATCGAGGCCTGGGAACAGCTTCAGGAGGCCGTTCGCAGGGCTGGAGCTTATGCCTCACCGGAATTCGACGATGCGAAAATCGTGCGGATCGTCGAAGCCATGGGCGGGTGGCAACAGGTCTGTTCGTGGCCGGTGAGTGAGCTACACTTTCGGCGCAAGGAATTCCTCGCTGCTCACAGATCACTGAGCCACGGCGGCGATCAAACTCGCCTCGTCGGGTTACATGAGCAACATAACGCAGCTCTCAACTACGACGTGCCCGTGCACCGCCTCAGGATCGCAGGGCGTTCCGACGGGGCTAAGCTCAAGGGTAACCTCGGAGCCTTGGTGAATCAGATTGCAGGACTGCTAAGCGATCACAAGGAACAGCAAAATGAGCCAGTGTGAATAGTCTATCGCGGGTCCTTCCCGGCCGCCTCTCGAGCGGGGGTCGCGGCACCGCGGTGTGGCGCCGCGCAAAGAGTCAAATTTGTGATAGTCATTATCTTGACGGCCCAGGTGAAGGAGAGAAAGGGCGAAGATGAAAATCGGGATCGTTGGGAGTCGGTCCAGGGACTGTGAGCGGCAGGTGAGGGAGCTGGTGCGGTCGCTTCCGGTCGGAACGGTGGTGGTATCTGGCGGGGCCCGAGGGGTGGACCAGTGGGCGGCGGATGAGGCTCGCCGGCAGGGTCTCGAGGTGGTGGAGCTGCTGCCGGAAGGGGTCGGCGCCGGGTACTACCGGGCTTGCAGGGGATATACCGAGAGGAACCGTCAGATCGCCGAGATGGTGGATGTGCTGTACGCCTTTCCGCGCCTCGGCCCCGGAAAGGGGGGCACGGCTCAGACGGTGCGGTTTGCGCGCAAGCGGGGGATAGCGGTTTATGAGCTCTGAGGAGGCCAAGAAGATTCTGGACGGAACCTTCGAGCTGGTGATTCGGACCATCCTTCAGAAGGCGAAGGCCGGGAAGAATCTCTCAGCAGCGGACGTGCGGGCGCTGACTGAGCTGCGTCAGAGCCTGGAGGGGACATCCGACGAGGGTGGGGAGAAGGACTGGGACAGGGAGTATCGCCGCTACAAGGCGCTCCTGGCCGAGCTCGATTATGAGCAGCAGCGTGGGCGTCTGCTACCACGGGAGGAGGTCACGCGGGCCTGGTGCCACCGCTACACGCACGTGAAGCGTCACCTGATGCTTTGGTCCAAGCGGCTGCCGGGGCGGCTGGTAGGGATGGATGAGCGGCAGATGGGCCAGGTCCTCGATGAGGAGGTCGTGTTCCTCCTGACGCTCCTGGGGCGGTCGGGACGATTCACCAAGACGGTGGAGGCTTTGGATGAGTTTGAGCGAGGAACTTCAGGAGCTTCTGAGCCGGAGCTCGGAGGGAGCGGCGGAAGCGATTGAGGGCGAACCTGCTGAGCCAAGGACTCCTGAGCACGTGCGTGTCATGGAGTTTGCGGTGCGGGATCAGGATATCGGGAGGGCGGTTGCGGTCAGGAACTTTCTGGAGTGGATATGCTCAGGATCCGGTCGCGGGACGGCTTCAAATATTTCAAGCTGAAGGGCACGGACCGTGATGCCGTGCTGGACTGGAAGAAAGGGCGGGCAGAATTGCCGGCGGAGCTGTTCGATAATGCTTGCGAGGTCATCGGCCGGTATTTCGGTGGATTCGATTGCATCACGGTGCCGGCCCCATCGTTTCATTCCTACGAGCACGGCGGCTATCCGATCTGGGAGCTGGCGAAGCGGGTGCAGCGGGAGTGCGGATTCAATCTGAGGAAGCTGTTTCCTGACCATTCGGGGAAGACCAAGATGCACTATGCTGCCGGCAATTTCCAGAAGCGGGTGCAGGATATTCGATTGGGACCGGGGCTGTTTGTGCTGGTGCTGGACGATATTTCGACGACGGGGCTTACGATGAAGGTGACCTATGAGGCCATTCTGCGAAGGGGATCATATCCATGCGGGCTGACGCTGGCGTGAGCGTGACGGTCGATTTCAGCGAGGCGTTCCTGCCGGAGGAGCTCGGTGTGTGGGAGCCTCCCGAGCGGCTTACGGTGTCGGAATGGGCGGACAAATACCGGGTGCTGGATGCGGCCGTATCGCCGGAGCCCGGGCCCTGGCGGACGGACCGGACGCCCTACGCGCGGGCGTGGATAGATGCATTCAACGACCCCGAGATCGAGATCGTGGTGATCCAGACAGCCACGCAGGTGGCCAAGACCGAGACATTGCTCAATATCATCGGCTACATCGTGGATCAGCGGCCGGGACCCTGCATGGTGGTCTATCCCACGGTGGAGACGGCCGAGGACATCTCGAGGACCCGCGTTCAGCCCATGATCGGCGGTCACGAGAGGCTCAAAGCGAAGAAGCGCGGGGACCGGCATCTGTTCACGACGCTGCGCATGGCCTTTCTCGGGATGGATCTATTCCTGTCCGGGGCGAATTCTGCGGCGAGCCTGGCCAGTAAGCCATGCGAGTTCATTTTGCTGGATGAAGTGAACAAGTATCCGAGAGTGGTGGGGGACGAGGCCGATCCGATTTCCCTTGCCATCGAGCGCACCAAGAATTTTCCGTGGTCCCGGAAGGTGATCATGGCCTCGACGCCTACCACGGACTCGGGGCGGATCACCATGGAGCTCGAGGACTGCGATCTGGTGTGCCACTTCCATGTGCCCTGCCCCCACTGCGGCGAATACCGGCCCCTGCGATTCGACCAGGTGAAATGGCCGCAGATCGACAAGGAAGATCCGGAGCGGTTCCGCAGGATCGAGGAGGAGGCGCACTATGTTTGCCCGGTTTGCGGCGGAGTTATCCTGGATCATCACAAGGGCGGGATGCTTCAGGCCGGCGAGTGGGTGGCGGATCGTGATTTCAGGAGAAAGAAGAAGATCGGATTTCAGCTGTCGAGCCTCTACAGTCCATGGGTGAAGTTCGGGCAGATGGCGGTGGAGTTCATCAAGGCGAAGCCGTATCCCGAAAAGCTGCAAAACTTCGTCAACGCCTGGCTTGGGGAACCCTGGAAGGAGGTGGTGCTGGCGGGATCGAGGTCCCGGATACACAAGGCCAGGACCCCGCTCGCTCCGCAGACCGTGCCGCCGGAGGCGGTGGCCCTCACCGCCGCGGTGGACTGCCAGAAATACGGGTTCTGGTTCGTGGTGCGCGCCTGGGCCCGGGACTTCACGAGCTGGCGGGTGCATTTCGGCCGGCTCTCGACGTGGGAGGACGTGGAGGAGCTCCTTTTTGCGACAAGCTATCCGGTGGCCGGCGGCGACCGGGTGATGCGGATCTTTCGAGCGGCGGTCGATACGGGGGGCGGTGATCGGGACGAAGGGATGTCCATGACCGAGGAGGCTTACGCATGGCTGCGGCGCAACGGCGTCGGGCGCGGCTGCCGCGTGTGGGGGACCAAGGGGGCGAGCAGCCCGCTTTCCGGCAAGATCCATCTCGGAAAACCCCTCGACAAAACCCCTTCCGGTCGCCCGATCCCAGGCGGGCTCCAGATCGTGCTGCTGGATACCGAGAAGCTCAAGGATGCATTCCACTATCGTCTCCAGCTCGCGATCAACGGCCAGGCCGGCGGGGCTTATCTGGATTCAGGGACGGCGGAGGACGAAACGTATGTGAGCCACATCCTGGCCGAGGAAAAGCGGCGGGACCGCCGCGGGGTGGAACGGTGGGAGCGGGTTCGCAAGCGCAACGATCTGCTGGACTGCGAGTGCATGAATCTGGCTTTGGCGGACCCGGAGTGGCCGGGCGGGGGCGTACATCTGATCCGGGCGGTATCCGCTCCCGAGGTCTCCGGCGGCGCTGGGGGAGGAAAGGGGATTCGGATTGCGAGATCGAGGTGGATGGGAGGCTGAGGGGTGAACAGGGAGAGGATCGTGGTTTCGAGGCCGGCCGTCATTCTCTCGGGCAAGAAGAGCATCTCGAGTTTCGTGGGCCGCTCCTGGACCACCGTCGCGATGTGGATCGCCGAGCGGGGATTTCCCGCGCGCAAACTGGACGGCGTCTGGGAGGCGGACGCGGAGATGATCATTGAATGGCGGCGAGATCAGCTGAAGGGGGGGTAGCGCCCCGTGGGATCATGGAAACATGCTGTGAAGGCTCAGGCTCGTCAAGGGTACCTAAGTTGAGGACTTGGGATCAGGCACGTGAGAGATCTCTCCTGCCGATTTCTTGAACTTCAAACCATATTCATTCTTGAACACCTCAAGTGCGGCATTATGAATCTTCTGCTGGTGCTCTTGAGGGCAAAAAACATGGCCTCTCCATTTGTATTTCTGGAATAGCTCGCTCCAATAGTGTATCGGAAAGAGGTCACTGACTTTGCGCAGACTTCTTGCAGGAGTACGGACAAAAGTTCTATCAGCTTCTCCAAAGGATGGATCGGCTGGCAAATCGACCCAAATATCACCAATATTCATTTTGTCTTCCAGATCTGCAGCCTTCAGAATCTTCCCTGCCAATTCGCGCTTCGCCTGATAATATGAAATCTCCCGCTGATTTAGCTTGCGCAACTGCATATATCCTTCTTTACATTGATCATCTACGGTATCGTTACTGATGGTCAAGGCCCTAACAAAAAGGCGTCGATATCTGATATCATGGAGTCTCTTATGGAGGGGATCTTCTTGCGGTCTCCTCAATGCCTCAGAAAAAAAAACCTCATCGGTAAGCCACAGGTAATCCGTTGCTCGATTAAGGTCCAATGTTCGGCCGGAAATACTGAAATTAATGGATGCGGAATCATCCTTAGCCGCCTCTATAATGGACTGGAACATTCGCTCCGCAGCCCTTACCTTAGGGTGCTGGTAAACTATAGCGAAGAGATTAATCTTGCTGAATAGAATCTGTTCGAGTGGTGCAACACTCGCCTGGTGAAGCGTGAGAACTTGAACGCCGTCTTGTGCGTTTTCAACCCTGCAGGAAGCCCAAAGGCGATCGAGGTCGAGTCCAACAGGTATTCCACTGTAATGGGCATCCCTGAAAATGTAATCGAGCTTGTCTGCATCAAACGGCCCGTTGATCACCTGGGCTTCATAACTCTTCCTTTTATCTCCTAAAACCCTGGGCTTTCCGACTATGTAGTTAGCGGCAGTTTCGACATCAAGTTCAATTTCGTAATGATCCCCTATATGCGAAATGAGCTTTCTGACAGGATCGGATTTAAGGATCAAAGCGCTGAGGGCTTCATGAGGATGGCATTGGGGGAACTCTCCCGATTCAACATAAGCAGCCATATCGGAGCAGGATTGATAAAGTTCCTCGGAGATATGGCTGAGACAACAATGTCCAGAGTCGTGAAAGAGGGCCGCCAGGCGGAGGTTTCTGACAGTTATTGGATCAAAGCGGGGATCGTTCGGAGGATATTGTATGTTGATCGCATCAACGAGTTTCTTGGTCTGTTGAAGGACGCCTAGAGTATGTTCAAACCTGGTATGGTTGCAGCCTGGGAAAACATATGCCACCAAAGAAGTCTGATGGATCTGCCTAAGTCGCTGAAACAGAGGCAGATCCAATAGAGCGACTTCCCATGGATCGAGCTTTATCGTGCCCCACAAGGGATCGTGAATAATTTTGGGCGCTTTTGGCAACGGCCTATGATAACGAGAATCCTCAGCGAATTCCTTAGCAAAATCTGAGATCCCCTTATAAAAACCCTCAAGTGCACGGGAACTGTCAGCTCCCATCATGCATTCTCGTGGGTCAGGTGCTCAACCTCTTGAGCGATGGCCTTGAGATTGCTGTCGTCGAATCCGGCGGAAGCCAGAATGTCCCTGCAAAATTTCTGGTAACTGCTCACCAGGGGAGCCTCGAATCGATAGTATCGCGGCGTCAGATTTTGTCGCGAGATGAGCCCTGTCGCATCCAGGTTGGACAGCGCTTGATCTAATTGCATACTCTCTGGAAAAAGCTCTCTCTCTCGGAAGGAGAAGAGCTTCAGCACTTCAGGATATCGTCTTTTGAGATCATAGAATGCTTTATGCAAGGACTCCCTGTCAGCAGTAATCTTTCCTCGGTTATCTTCTTTGAGGTGGAAGAAGATTCCAACCAGAACATCCTCCGGCGCCACTGGCATTCGCATGGTTTTCCCTCCCAGCTTGCTCTGTTTTGATTACTCCAGAGGCTCCCGATCACATACGGCGGTTATCGTTTTGCTCCGTGGCAGATCCAAAATCACGATCACCGGTTTCTCGTAACCGATCATTCGGATTTCCAATGTTCCTACTAAAATCTAAGTCTTGATGGAAGGGGCGGCCATGGTTTTGGGAGAACATGAGTCCGAGACTTATGACCAGAAGACGTCGTTGAGGGTCGTTAGTACAGAGTCTCCGGCATGTCAAGTCAAAAGATTTATTTCACAAACCACCAAATGATTCCATGCCCGTCTGCCCGCTCATATTGTAGCTTCAATGAGGCTGGGGCGGGAATGCCCCGGAAAACGCCGCCTGGCGCGAGGGGCTCGGGCTGAGGTCCGCCAAGGCTGTTTTCGAGCGGTTCCGCGTCCGCCGAATTTTTCACTCCTCCTTCCCTCTCTTTCCGACTGAACATACCATCCATGTATTCAATTTCAATCCCCTCGAATCGGGGCGGTCTTTCCTACCAACAAGCACCTGTCGGTCGATCCCGACACGGCCATGAGTCTCAATCCCCTCGAATCGGGGCGGTCTTTCCTACTTGATTTGGCCCCTGTCCACCAAAAACTGGCTATCAGTCTCAATCCCCTCGAATCGGGGCGGTCTTTCCTACCCAAAGACCCTCCTCGAA
>CAZLCS010000011.1:0-117236 GCA_964557955.1 uncultured Syntrophobacteraceae bacterium | reverse complement strand
AGTCTCAATCCCCTCGAATCGGGGCGGTCTTTCCTACCCAAAGACCCTCCTCGAACTTAGCGAGCCTTTGGTACGTCTCAATCCCCTCGAATCGGGGCGGTCTTTCCTACCATTGATGAGTCCATTGAGCTCGAGCTTGAAGAAGCAAGTCTCAATCCCCTCGAATCGGGGCGGTCTTTCCTACCCACCCTGACCGTGGACATGGAGCGGCCGGAACCAAGTCTCAATCCCCTCGAATCGGGGCGGTCTTTCCTACAAAGCAGCAGCAGAGAGAGCCAGAAAGAAAGCTCAAGTCTCAATCCCCTCGAATCGGGGCGGTCTTTCCTACTCTTACCCCAATGAGCCCGCGCCAGTCAAGGCTCCGTGGAGGCATTTCCGGGGATATCCCCCTCAAAATGGGGGCCGAGGGTCAAAATGGTGTCAAACATTTGTCTTTTCATATGCAAACACTTGAAATCATTAAAGTCATCGAAATGGTGGATGTCCTTTTCCCGGAACCCGCCTCCAAAACCTGCCGAATCCGCGCCAGGTAACGATTCAACGCTTATCGGACCTGCCACCCGTTCCCCCGGCCCGTGAGGTCCCCCGGATTGGAGCCGTCCCGGGACAAAACAGCCTCTGACTGAAACCGTCAGGGGCTGCCTCCGTGGAGAAACTTACATCCAGGACCTCCGGGAAGAAACCATGTCAAGAGCAAAAGATAGTATGTTTTGCGGTCATAGGTGGTCATACGCGGTCATATGCGATTTTGGGCGAAAAGCGGGGTTACACTGCGGGGGATGCAGTGGGCCCCGTTTTTCTTTGGCAGGTTTCGGGGTCGGGGTGACTGACCAACCCGGCGGGGCTCGAGGGTGAAAACGGCAGGGGAGAAAGTCGGGTGGCGTACACGCGGGCGGATCTCGAGAGCGTGACGGCGGCCATCATCGCCCTGGCGAGGGGTGAGCGGGTGGTGTCGGTCACGGCCGGCAACCGGACGGTGCAATACGCCCAGGCGGAGCTCGACAAGCTGCGGGCGCTCAAGGCCGAGATCGAGGCGGAGCTCGGTGCGGCGGCCGGGCGCAGGCGGTTCGTGCTGACGTGCACGAGCAAGGGGGTCTGATTCCACGGCCCCATTGAAGCAAACAAGGGAGCAGGCACTCAGGCGATGAAACCAGGGATATCCGAGGGGTTGTGATGCGGTATCTGCGCATAGTCGATCCGCATGGGAACCGGATCCCGGCATCGGCCTTGTCCGGCGGCGGGTACGAGGCCGCAGGCACCGGGCGCCGGCTGGGCTACTGGGGGATAAGCTCGGGGGGCCCGAACACGGTCCTCCGTGGATCGCTGCAAACGGTGCGGGCGCGGGTGCGCGAACTCACGCGCAACAATCCCGTCGCCGGCTCGGGCCTCGAGACCTGGGTGTCGAACCTGATCGGCACCGGACTCACCCCTCGGTGGAAGATCGGGGACCAGGACCTGAAGGCCCGCATTCAGGAGCTCTGGGCCGACTGGGTCCTCGAGGCGGACTCCTACGGAACGACGGATTTCTACGGCTTGCAGGCGCTCGTCTCCAGGGCGCTCATCGAGAGTGGAGAGGTCCTGGTGCGGTTCCGACCCCGGTATCCGTCCGACGGATTGTCCGTACCTCTCCAGTTGCAGCTTCTCGAGTGCGACCACCTGGACGAGGATTACGAGACGATCCTCGAAAACGGTCACCAGGTGCGGATGGGGATCGAGTTCGACCGCATCATGCGCCGTGCCGCCTACTGGGTGCTGACCGAGCATCCGGGGGAGCAGTGGCCGTTTTTCGGCCGGTCCGAGCGGGTCCGGGTGCCGGCGTCGGAGATTCTGCATATCTTCCGGCCGCTTCGTCCCGGGCAGATGAGGGGCGCCCCGTGGCTCACGACCATCATCCTGCGCCTCCACGAGCTGGACCAGTACGAGGACGCGGAGCTGGTCCGCAAGAAGACGGCGGCCATGTTCGGCGGATTTATCACCGAGAAGGAGCCTGGAGAGGAAATCGGGCTTTCCCCTCTGGGCAAGCGGCAGGAGGCCGATTCGGAAGGCCGGGAAGTGGTCGCCCTCGAGCCGGGCACGTTTCCCGTTCTGCCCCCCGGGATGGACGTGAAGTTTTCCGAGCCCTCCGACGTCGGCGGCACCTACGAGGTGTGGATGAAGCAGCAGCTCCGGGAGATCGCCGCCGGGATCGGCGTGACCTACGAGCAGCTCACGGGGGATCTCTCGGACGTCAATTATTCGTCCATCCGGGCCGGGCTGCTCGAGTTCCGGCGCCGCTGCGAGATGCTCCAACAGCAGACCATCGTCTTTCAGTTCTGCAAGCCGGTCGCTGACCGGTGGCTTGACTCGGTGTGGCTCTCCCGGGCCCTGGATCTGCCGGATTATCTCCGGGACCGGCGGGCCTACAGGCGTGTGGAGTGGAGGCCCCAGGGATGGCGGTGGGTGGATCCGCTCAAAGACATCATGGCCGAGCAGCTCGCCGTGAGATCCGGGTTCAAGTCCCGCTCGGCCGTCATCGCCGAGCAGGGCTACGACCGGGAGGTGGTGGACCGGCAGATCGCGGAAGACAACGCCTCCGCCGACGCCCTCGGGCTGATTTTCGATTCCGACCCCAGGAAGACCGCCAAGTCCGGCGCCGCGCAACGGGCTGAAGACCGGCTGGCGGATCAAGCCGCGGTCGAGTGAAGGGAGACCGGCATGACCGTGCCTGGAAGATTCGTGCTGCAGCACATCGCGGAGCGGGTGCTGAACACCCCGCTCATGATCACGGAAACGAAGCTCGAGACGATCCTGTCCTTCCTCGGGCCGAGAATCGGTCTCGAAGTTCCGGCCCTCCCTGCGGGATACGAGGCCGTCACGGATTTTTCCGTGAGCCAGCGTTTCCGCGAGGAGAGCGATGACGGCATCGGTCTCATCCCGATTCACGGAACCCTGGTCCACCGGGCCTCGGGCTTCGATGGATGGTCCGGCATCACGAGCTATGAGTGGATACGGTCGATATTCGACGAGGCCATGGCCGACCGGTCCATCCAAACGGTGCTTCTGGACATCGATTCCAGCGGCGGAGAGGTGGCCGGGGTATTCGACCTGGTGGACCACATCTATCAGTCCAGGGGAACCAAGGCCATTTACGCCGTCGCAAACGAATCGGCCCTTTCGGCCGCCTATGCCATCGCCAGCGCTGCGGACCGGGTGTTTCTGCCCAGGACCGGCCTCGCCGGGTCGGTAGGCGTGCGCATGGTGCACGTGGACCAATCGGGATGGGACGAAAAGTTGGGGGTCAAGTACACCGTGATCTTTGCCGGGGATCGCAAGAACGACTTCTCCCCTCACGAGCCACTCTCCGACGCTGCGCTGCAGGTCGCGCGTCGAATCGTCGGCGAGACTTATGACTTGTTCGTCCGGACCGTAGCCCGAAACCGGAATCTATCGGAGGCGGACGTGCGTCGCACCGAGGCGGCGATCTTTCACGGGGAGCACGCCGTATCGGCGGGTCTGGCCGACGGTGTCAAAAACTTCGGCGAGGTGATCGAGACCATCAGCGGAGGAGGCAATGACATGAAGCTGTTCAGCAAGAAGGACAAACCCCGGATTGAGGAGCCGGAGATCGAGGAGAGAGAAGGGCTTTCGGTCGGCCCAATGGAAGAGCCGGAGGCCGGAGCTCCGGACCTGGATCGGGTCCGGAACGACGGAATGGAGGCCGGCCTCGCCGCGGGTCTCGCCCAGGGGCGCAAGGAGACCCTCGCCCGCGTCGTCGCGATCTGCGACCTTTGCGAGGCCTCGGACCCGCATTTCCCCGTGGCCGCGCTGCGGAGCCTGATTCTGGAGGAGGATGCAAGCGTGGAGGAAATTCGTGAGCGCATCATGAGAGCGGCCGCCGAGCGTTCCGATGCGACCGAGATTTTCTCCACCGTGTCCGCCATGTCCACGGGAGCCGGAAACCCACTCATCGCCGACGCCAGGCGCAGGGCCGGGTCGGCCGGGAAAGGAGCGTGAGGCCATGCCTGTTCAGACGGAAAGCAACCGGATCAATGACTTCCTGAAATTCGAGGAAGGTATCGAGAAGTATTACTCCAGAGAGGAGGTCCTGGTGGAAGGCGGGGTGTCGCTCGTGCCCGGGAGCGTCATCGGAAAGGTCTCGAAAAGCGGCCCCACGACCGGGACCGCCGGCACCGGCAACACCGGCAACGGCACCTGCACGGATGTGAGCCTCGGCCCCAATGCGCAGATCGGAACCTACACGCTGCTCTGCATCGCCTCGGCCACCAACGGCGGCACGTTCGAAGTGCAGGCCCCCGACGGCACGACCCTCGGGCAGGCCAAGGTCGGAGTCGCCTACACGAACCCGCACATCAATTTCACCCTGAACGACGGGGCAACGGATTTTGCCGTGGGGGACACCTTCACCATCGCGGTCACGGCCGGCTCCGGCAAGGTGAAGCCCATCGATTTCTCGGCGGTGGACGGGACTCAGGACGCTTGCGGCATCAGTCTCTCCACGGTGACTCCGCCGACCACGCAGCGCTCGCTCGCCTTCACCTCGGGCGGGGAATACGAAATCAGGCCCGGTGACGTCATCGTCGGCGCGACCGGCGGGGCCACGGCCCGGGTGGTGAGCGTCACGGTATCGAGCGGCGCGTGGGGCGACGGCGATGCGGCGGGCACGCTGATCCTCGACGGCCAGGCGGGGACGTTCCAGTCGGAAAACCTGGATGTAAGGGATGAACAGAACGTCGCCACCATCGCCGGAAATTCGAGCGCCCACGCGCCGGCGCTTCCGGCGGCCGCCGTCATGCGTGACGCCATTATCGATCCCGAATACCTGGTCTGGCCGGTCGGGGCCACTCTGTCACAGATAGCAGCGGCGCTGGCGCAGCTCGAGGCCAGGGGCATCATCCGGCGGTCCAACGCCTGACCATAACCATCCGCTCTACAAGGAGGCACTGAAATGATCAACCCCTTCGCCACCGACGCCTTCAACATGGTTTCGCTCACGAGGGCGATCAACATCCTGCCCAACTCCTACGGGCGCCTGAACGAGCTGGATCTCATGCCGGCCAAGGGAGTCCGCACGCGCACCGTGATCGCAGAGGAGATGCACGGCGTGCTGAACCTGCTTCCGACCATGCCTCCGGGATCGCCGGGATCCGTCGCGACCCGCGGCCGGCGCAAGGTCCGCTCGTTCATCATACCGCACATCCCCCACGACGACACGATCCTGCCCTCCGAATACGAGGGCGTGCGCGCCTTCGGGTCCGAATCGGAGATGGCCACCCTCGCGCAGATCATGAACAACCATCTGCAGGCCATGAGGAACAAGCACGCCATCACCCTGGAGCACCTGCGCATGGGGGCGCTCAAGGGCGTCATCCTGGATGCGGACGGCTCGACGCTCTACAATCTCTATACCGAATTCGAAATCGAGCAGAAATCCATTGATTTCAAGCTCGGCACCACCACAACTCCCGTTCGCACCAAATGCATGGATGTCCTCAGGCACATCGAGGACAACCTGAAGGGGGAGGTCATGAGCTCGGTGCGGGCGCTGGTCTCCCAGGAGTTTTTCGACAAGCTCGTCGAGCACGACAACGTGAAGGCGGCCTACGCCAACTGGCAGGCGGCGGCCGACCGCCTCGGCGGGGACCCGCGCAAGGGCTTTGAGTTCGGCGGGATCACCTTCGAGGAATACCGCGGTGTGGCTTCGGACCCGGACGGAGTGTCGAGGCGGTTCATCGCGGCCGGCGAGGGTCACGCATTCCCCATGGGCACCATGGAGACCTTCGAGACGCTTTTCGCGCCGGCGGATTTCCTGGAGACGGCCAACACCATCGGGCTCGAGCTGTACGCCAAGCAGGAGCCACGGAAGTTCAACCGTGGGGTGGACATCCACACCCAGTCCAACCCGCTGCCGATCTGCTACCGGCCGGGGGTGCTGGTCCGCGTTTTCACGTCCAACTGAGAGCGGCTGATGGCGCTTGCGGACGCATACTTCGAGAAAGCCGGCCGCGATCTTCTGCTGCACCTGGGGGAGCCGGTGACCTACGTTCCCAGGTCGGGGGACCCGGTCGAAGCGACCGCCGTCGTGAGCCGCGGCCGTGACCTGGAAGACATCCAATGGAATGCGGCCCTCCAGGCCTCAGCGGAGCTGATGGTGCGGGAAAGCGACCTGGGGGGAGACCCGGAGTATCAGGACACGGTCATCATCGCCGGCGAGACCTGGACCGTGGCGCAGAAGATTGAGAGGGCCGGAGGCATGTGGCGGCTCGAGATCCGGCGCGATCTCCGGCCGACCTTCAAGAGATAGACATGCGTGTGAATGTCGCAAACGAGAATCTGAGCGAGGCCACCCAGGCCGTGCTGGCGCTGCCCGGGCTGTTCGAGCGGGCACGGAAATCGGCTCTCAAGTCCACCGGCTGGTGGATCATGAGCGAGCTCAGGGATTACGTGGAGCGCGGAGGCGAGGGGTGGCCCGGGCTTCATCCCCTGACGCTCGGTTTTTTCAAGAAGCGCGGCGCCAGATTCGGATGGACACAACGGAGATCCGGCCGCCGCCATGGCCCCCTCTTATGGCTCGGGAAATTTGCGCGCTACCTGGTGGACGATCGGGGCACGTCGGTTCAAATCGATTTCGGGAAAAGCAGGAAGGGGCAGCCCGGCAGCGTGGATCCGGGGCTTGCGGCCATCGCGAGACGCGCCGAGAGGGGCGAGCGAATTCCCGTCACGGAACGGATGCGCAGGCTGTGGGGTGCGACCCGGGGGGCCGGTCGCGGCAAACGCGGGATTCCCGGGCGGACCTATTTCCCGCTGAGCCGGCACACCACGGTCATCGAGATTCCCAAGCGGCCGATCTTCGGCCCCGTCTTTCGAAGGATTCAGCCGCAAATAGCGGCGCGTTTCGATGACAGATTCTGGGCCGCGTATCGGCGTTATGAGTCAGAAAAGAAAGGCAAATCGTGAACACCGCGGAGCTCCTCGAAACCATCCGCGACGTTCTGGCGAACGATCCGGCCGCCAACGAGTGGTGCATGCTGGAATTCGGCAAGCCGCCCGTGGTGTTCCTCGAGATCGACAAGGCCAATCCTCCCCAGGCCGAGGATTATCCGTTGATCGCGATCCTCGGGGTGCGCCAGTCGCGCGGCGACCGCCGGGGCGAAATCGAGTGGGAGGTGGATATGGGTGTCGGCGTCCTCCAGGAGGACATCACCGTTTCCGGATCGACCCGGACATTCAAGGGGATGCTCCAGGCCGAAACACTCCGGGAGCTCGCCGAGAACGCCCTGTATCGGGCACGCATATCGAGCCTCGAAAGCTCGGGGGAAAGTATGTCGGACAGTGTGTATCCGATTTTTGTGAGCTTCACCACGGTGACCGTGCAGGCGATGAAATCGACCCGCAGGGGACTGCCGTGAGCGGCGAATCCGGCAGAGACTCCCCGCTCTGGATGCCTCCCGGATCAGTGCGGGCGATCCTGGCCATCCTGGCCATGGTTTTCACGGGAGTGCTCATGGTAACCGGGGCGTCGATTCCGGATTGGTGGGTCGCCTCAGGAAGCATGATCTGGGCTTTCTATTTCAAACGCACCTAAAGGAGATATGCCATGGCTATCGCATCTTCGGCCGAAAATATCCGCTACAACGGGACGGGCATCGCCTACGCGGCGGAGGTGGGTTCGCCTCATCCTGGCGTCGATCTCGGCGAGCTCGACGGCTTCGCCTTCACGCAGACAGTGAGCAAATCCCAGGTGACCTCTACGCGCAACGCCGCAAGGGGCGTCATCCTTGAGGCGGTGGACAAGACCGAGGCCACGCTCACCTTCGGGCTCAAGGAACAGACCGAAGAGAATCTCAAAATGGCTCTCATGGCCTCGGCCGTCGGCATCGACAACCAGCTCGCGGGAAGCGTCTTCCAGGACACTAAAACCTGGGTTGCGGATCAATACATCGATCTCGGCAAGCTGAACGTGTTTTCCACCAGGCTCTCCCACGGCACGGTGACCGACGGTCCGTTTGCAGCCGGCGAAACGGTCACGCAGGCCTCTCCGGCCGCTTCCGGAAAAATCGCCTATGTCGGAAGCGGTTTCATCGAAGTGGTCCAGGTCTCGGGCGCCTTCACCGTAGGGCAGTCCATTACGGCGGACGCCAAATCCGCGACGCTGTCGGGAGTCGCGGTTCAAAACGACGTGGTCATCACCAGCTCCGATGCAGCCTCGCGTCGCCTGCAGGGGACCGATTACACCATCGATCCCAGGGCCGGGTTCGTGCGCAAGCTGAGCTCCGGGGACCTGGCGGATGCGGACAAGGTGTCCTTCGACTTTCAGGCCGTGGAGCGCAAAGTCCTGCATGGGCTCTCGACCAACACGGTGTTGCGCAAGGTCACCTTCGTCACGGATTCGGATGACCATGGCCCGAGAAAGCGTGTCACCTTCCACAAGGTGAACCTCTCTCCCGACGGCGAGATGACCCTCATGGGCGACGGCGAGGAGATCCTCAAGATCAGCGGATCGGTCATCAAGGACACGACCCAGGCGGCGGGCGAGGAATATTACAAGGTCGAGGTGCTCGGATAGGGGATGTGCGCGATGGATGATATCGAGACCATGATTCCCCAGCCGATGGAAGTGGAAATCAGGGGCGAGGCGGTGAGTATCTCGCCCCTCAAGGTCCGGCAGCTGCCGGGAGTCTTGAGACGACTGCGCGGTCTTTGGCGGCATTTCGAGGGGGAGAGCCCGGACGTGATGGAAATGCTGGCCGAGAGCTCGGACGATCTCATCGATGCCGTATCGGTTGCGGTGGAAAAGCCCCGGCAATGGATCGAGGACCTGCAGCTCAACGAAATGATCCAGCTGGTTTCGGCGGTGATCGAGGTGAACGCCGATTTTTTCAGCAGGGCCGTGCTGCCGGAAATCAGGAAGGCCGCAAGCGGAATAGAGGGAGCGATGAGGAAGCTCCCTGGACTCATGTCTTCCAGCTCCTGATCGGCCACGGCCACCGTTATACGGACATCCTGGAGTACACGCCGGCCCAGGTTCGGGGCTTTGCGCGGGCCATCGAGCGGGACAGGGCCGAGCTCGGTCTGGAGCTGCTCACCCTGATCCTCGCGGGGTCCCGTGGAACCGAGGAATTCCTGAAGGAGACCGCCGATCGGCTCATGCGCGCCGGCTGCGCCGCCATGGACCGGAAATCAACCGAATCACGACGGCGGCCGCTCCGATCGCAATCATTGCCATGGCGGGAATGACAGCGCCCCATGTGATCCATTCCGGGCGGTTCACGATGGAGCCGGCCAGACCGACCAGGGCGAACCAACCCAGCACCAGTTTGCGCGGGTGATCGGTCAACAGATCGAATATCCGCACCCGCATGGGCGGCACGGAATCGGGGTTCGGGCTTCGTGCTTCAATCCGCCGCCCGGGCGGAGCCTGCCCGGGTATCCCGGGATCCGGGTAATTGAGATCGAGCATCGCAATTCCTTTTCAGACGGGATGTGATTCATGTCCACAGCCACCAGGATCACGATCCAGGTGGACGCGCAGTCCGCCAACCAGAATCTAGCCAGGTTCGCTTCCGAATTCAAGAAGCTATCCGACGAGCTGCGCAAACCCATCGGCCAGATCGAGGCCTTCCGCGCTCTCAAGAAGAATCTCGGCGAAAGCGAGGCGGCCCTTAAATCCGCCCAGGAAAAGGCGGCCGCCCTCGCCCGGGAGATCAGGACCTCGGTCGATCCTCCCAAGGCGCTCACGAAAGCCTTCGAACAGGCGAAAAAGGAAGCCGGCGCTCTCAAGGATGCCGTTTCGAAGCAGCAAATCGAGCTCCACCGGATGCGCCAGGCCATGAAGGCGGCCGGGTTGGACACGACGAAACTCGCCTCGGAGCAGCTGCGCCTCAAAAACAGCCTGAGCCAGGTCACGGCGGAATTCAAGAGGAATCAGGCAGTGGCCTCGGCCCGGGATGCCCTGGGCCTCAAGCCGCACCAGGAAATCCGCCAGGAGATCGAGAGGCTCAAGTCCGCGTATAAGACGCTCGCAACGTCGGGCAAGCTCTCCATGGGTGAACTGGCCCAGGCCAAGGTTGTCCTGAATCAGAGGATCCGCGAGCTCAAGGACCAGACGAACGGGTGGGCCGGCGGGATGGAGCGGATCAAGATGTCGCTCGCGGGCCTCGCCGCCGGGGCCGCCGCCTTTCTGCTTCCCATCCGGGAAGCCATGCGGTTCGAAACGGCCATGTCCGGGGTCGCGAAAGTTGTCGACGCTCCGAAGCAGAAGATCGAGGAGCTGGGAGAAGCACTCCTGCATCTCACCCGCACGCTCCCCCTCACGGCCGTCGAGCTGGCCGAGATCGCGGAAGCGGGCGGCCAGATGGGAATCGCGGCCCAGGACATCGAGTCGTTTGTCGTGATCACGGCGAAGATCGCAACGGCGTTCAAAATGACGGCCGAGGACGCCGGAACCGCCATCGGGAAGCTCAAGAACCTCTACAAGCTCACCATCCCCGACATCGAAAAGCTGGCCGACGCTATCAACACGCTCGGCAACAACACCAACGCGGTGGAGCGGGACATCACCCGGATCATGGTCGAGGTTGGAGGCATGGCCCAGGTCTTCGGCCTGACGGGCCGTCAGACGGCCGCGCTCGCTGCCGCGCTCCTTTCGCTGGGCGTTCCGGTCGCCTCCGTGGATACAACGATTTCCGCCATGCTCTCGAAGCTTCAGGCGGCCAATGTCGGGACCAATGAATTCAAACAGGCCCTCGCCGAGCTCGGGATCAGCGCCGACCGGCTCGCGATCGATATCGCGGAGAATCCGCAAAAGGCTCTCCTTGAATTTCTCGAGACTCTCAAACGCCTCGACAGCAAGGAGCTGTCGGAAAAACTGGTGAAGCTTTTCGGGCTCGAGTATCAGAAAAACATCGCGACGCTTATCCAGGGTCTGGACGAGTACAAACGGGCGCTGGGCCTGGCCGAAAACGAAACTGAAACGGCCGGGGCCGTGAACGACGAGTATGCCAGGGGTCTCCAAACCCTGGAAAACCAGTTCAACCTGGCCCGGAACGCCGTCCAGGAGCTTGCGATCCAGCTCGCTTTCCTGGAGACCGCCAAGACCGTGGTGATGTTTTTCAAGGATCTGGTGAACGGGGTGACCGATCTCGCCAGAAGCTTTCCGATTCTGTCCCAGCTCGCGTCCATGGCCGGCATTGTGGCCGCAAGCCTTGGAGCTCTCGGCCTCGCGGTTTCGGGATTCGCTCTCGTATTCGGCAAGGCCTTCGAGGCCGCTAGAATGCTCGGATCGGGATTCCTGCTCGCAAGCCAGGCCATAACGGGACTCGGCGGCGCGGCGGCGGCGCTCTCCGGAGCTTTCACCGGACTGCTTCTGGTGCTGAATGCCTTCGCGGTGGATCGGATCCATGCTCTCATCAAGGTATTCGGCGACTGGCTGGGGCTGCAAAAAGACATCGACCGGATGAGCGGGGCATACAGGAAAAGCGCAAGGGAATTCGAGCAGTACAAGGACGCGCAACTCAAGGGCTTCGAGGAGCTCAAGGCCATGAGCGACTCCCAGCTCCGAAACGAATATGAAAACCTGCAAAAGGCCATGAGCTACTGGGTCCGCTACCGGGCCGCGCTCGAGACCAAGGCGCAGGAGACTTCATGGGGAGGGCTCTTCAGCACCGACGAAGCCAAGGCGGCCCAGGCGGAAATCGCCGGAGCGAGCCAGCAAATCGAAAGGCTGACCGAAGCGCAGATGAGGCTCGGCCGGGTCGCCAGGGAAAGCGGCGTGGAGCTCGAGGGATTCGGGAGGAAGGCTTCCGATGCGGGAACGGGAACGGCCCGGGCGGAAACCGGGGCCCGGACGCTGGTTTTCACACTGGAGAAAGCCAAGGATGCCGTGTCCGATCTCTCCCGACAGCACGACGCCATGGTCTCGGCCATCTCGCGCGCCTACGATTTCGCGGCCGCCCGCGCCAAGGCGCTGGCCACCGATGAAAAGGAAGGGGCGGCACAGGTCCTCGAAATCGAGCGTCAGAAGAAGGACACCCTGATCGGTCTCGCCAACGAAGCTTACTGGGGCAAGCTCGCGCTGCTTCAGAAATCACTTGGAGACGAAAAGACCAAAAACGAGGAAATCAAGACCATCGCGCGGGATCTCACCGCTACTAAGGTCAAGGCAGTCGAGGAATGGCTCTCGAAACTGCAGGCGGCGCATCTCCAGGCACTGACGGACGAAAAACGGTACGCTGCGGAGGTCAAGGCCCTGCAGCGGGAACTGGCGGGGCAGCAGCTCACCACGGAGGAGATGATCCGCGAGGCCAGGCGCAAGACCATGACCGAGGAGAAGGCCTGGCAGGACAAAAGAAAGGAAGCCGCCGAAACGCTGAACGCGGCCTTCGAGGCCATGAGCCGGGCCCAGACGCCCGAGGCCCTCAAGGATGCGGTAAGCCTCGCCGAGAAGGCCCGCCAGCAGTTTTCGGGGCTGGCCGGAGAGGTCAAAAGCGGGGATCAGGTGGTGGTGTCGATGCAGAAATCGGTCGCCACCGCCACGGCGGGGATGGCCGAGGCCCAAAGGGCTATCGATGAGGCCATGCGCAGGCAGATCGAGCTCGCGGATAGAAACCGCAAGGAATCCGAGGAAAGCGCCAAGGGCTTTTACGATCAATGGCAGGAAAACAGAAAGCTTCTCGATGAAATGAACGCCATGGTGGTCAAGCCTACCACCGAAATCCAGGTCGACTCGTCGGAAGTCGATGCGAAGCTCCGGGAGCTCAACAATACGGTCACGCACTCGACCCATATCGTCCATGTTCAGACGGTGCAGGAAAGCGCCGCCGGCGGTCCGGTGCCGGCGTTCGCCGAGGGCGGATGGAACCGGCTGCGCGGCAAACTCGCGGGCTATGGGGGAGGCGACCGGATCCGCGCGCTCCTCGAGGCCGGGGAATTCATCATCCGCAAGGAAGCGGTGGCGAAGTACGGCGCCGGGCTTTTTCATGCGCTGAACGCCATGCGTCTCAACATCGCGGGCATCGTGGCCGGCGCCATGCCCCGGATGTTGGAGTTTCCGCGAGCGGCTTACGCCACCGGAGGGCAGGTAACTGCTGCAAACTACGGCATCCTGCGGCTCCAGGCGGGCGGGGTCGAGCTTCCCGTCCAGGTGCCCGGGCCGCGCGGTCGTGAAGCGGTCCGCGAATTCGAGCGCGAGCTCCGCAAGGAGCGCCTGGTCAGGGGCAGGTGAAATGAATGCGGACCGGAAATTCGTCGTCGCCCTCGAGAAGGTGCTCGCCCATGAGGGCGGGTATGTGAACGATCCCGACGACCCGGGCGGCGAGACCAAATTCGGGATCAGCAAGAGAAGCTACTCGAATTTGAATATCAAGGACCTCACGAGGGAGCAGGCCGCCGAAATCTACTACCGGGATTTCTGGGTGCGCCCGAGGATCGACCGGATTCAAGATGAGCGGCTGGCGGCCAAGGTGTTCGATCTGGGAGTCAACATGGGAACCGGCCGGTCGATCAAACTGTTGCAGCAGGCCGCAAACAGCCTGGACTGCGAGCTCGCCGTGGACGGAATCCTGGGACCTGCGACCCTCGGGGCGGTCAATGGATACCGTTACCCGAGGGCGCTGCTTTGTGCGCTCGTGATCGAGGCCGGCCAGTATTACCGCTCGCTCCGCAAACCGAAGTACCTTGCCGGCTGGCTCAACCGGCTGATCGATTTGTAAATCGTGCTGGCCTTATTCGCTGTTATCCGGTATGGTAGGCTTGGATGATCCGATTCGCGATTTTCTCCACCGATATCGATGCGACCCTGAATCCATGGGAAGCCGATCCGCCCCCGGCCGCCATGATCGACCTGGCCGAGGAACCCCTCGGCGGCCAGTACGATCCCAACGCGGGATCCCACGGCCGCGGAGTCCGCATCCTGACTCTCGGCGGGGCCGTGGATCAAGACTTCGGCCAGTTCGCGCAGGACGGAAAAATCGCCCTGAGCCTGACCGACGTGCAGCTTTCGAGCACGCTCATTGCCGCCCTCAGAAACCTTTCTGAGGCGTCCGGCGCGCAGTACCACTTCACGGACTCGATCAACTGCTGGAAGGTGAAATTCGCCAGGCCCGACGGGCTGAAGGTCCACCAGAACCTCTGGTACAAGGCAGCAGCCGGTGTCGATGTCTACAGCATCGAGCTGCTGCTCAACGTCGATTCGAAGGAGATTTGATCATGATTGCGGTCCTGCCGGCCCTGGTCCTCTCTTTTGCCGTCTTTTCCTGGGCGTTGCCCTACGCCCATGCGGTCACTCTCGATTTCGACGGCGCCGAATACACCGCGACCACTGCGGAAAAAATCAAGTTCGGCTGGGAGGCTTCGCTACGAAAGATCGGTAGTGTCGAAGAGCCTTGCTCTGATTGTGAATACGAGGTGCGGATCTACCACGTGGAGCGCAAGAGTTACATCGAAGTTGGAAAGATCACGGCCTTGGCCCAGGAGATCAAGCTACCCAAGACCGGCCATTATGTATTCGAGGTCCGAGCCTGCCGCGATGAGGCCGCCGGATCGGATCCGCCGCGCATCTGCAGCGACTGGGCATCGTCGATCAATGAAGCGAATTCGCCGAAGGTTGGCGATGAAACGAAAAAGTGGCGCGTCTACGGACGCCCGGCGCCGGCGGGCGATATTGTCGTCGGTAAATGAAAAGTATCCTCACGCAGAGGCGTAGACGAAACTTGAAACACTATAATGGAGGAGCATTCCATGTCGAAAGTCCTGAACACGAAACTGACTTTTTCGCCGAGTGAATCTGAAGATGTGGTTGGTTACAAACTCTATCTCCAGGAAGCGCCCAATCCGGTCACCTATGACAGTCCCTCCTTCGATCTTGGAAACAAGACGGAGATCTACATCAGCACATTGCCCGGCCTCGAGCAGGTGGACGGCGTTTACAACCTGGGCGTGAGTGCGGTCGATGATGCCGGGAATGAGGCCGATCTGCAGATCATCGAGGGAGTGCCGCTCGATTTTTTAGCCCCAGCCCCCGTGAGCAATCTGGTGATCTCCCGGGACTGAGCCTGCTTGCGCGGCTGATTGTCGAAGTGTGGCGCGTATTGCATGGATGCGACATCCGCCGGGCAAACGGGGGGGATCAATGATTCTGGTCTCTTATGTTTCCTTCGCGTCCTTTGCGCCTTTACGGTGAAAGAATCCTTGCATGCCTTACGGGATCCGGATCGAGCTGAACGGAGAAGACATCACGGCGCTGGTTTCTCGCTTCGAGATCTTGGCGCGCCTGGATGCCTATGTCCGCGAGATCTCGCTCGAGGTCGCGGACCCCGATCTCTATGACAACCTCGACTTTTCCCTGCTTCCGGATTCCCCGGCCCTCGAGGTCCTCACCCGGGTCGGCGAGGACTGGGTCGGCCAGGGGAAATTCTTCATTGAAAAACCCACGTTCCAGGTGGGGCTTCACCGGACGGATACGGGCCTCTGGGGGAGATCGGAGACGGCCCGGCTGGGGCCTCCCTTCGCCGTCCGGATTACCAAAACCTGGGAGAACGCGACTACCTTCTTTTCCATTTGCCATGAGATGTGCGAGGCGGCCGGGCTCGCCTGGGATGATCAGTACTCGGCCGTTTCGGACTTCACCATCCACGCCCGGACCTTCACGGCCGAAAACGCCTACCCGGTCGAGGTCATCCAGGAGATCCTCGAGCTCGCGCATGGACAGGACGCCTTCCTCACGACCGACCGCGCCGGCCATGTGGTGATCGCGCGCAGGGACCGGGCCCCAGTGGCATCCGATCATACCGTTTCGGATCTCGTCATGTCGGCGATCCAGGAGGAGCCCGAATGGCCCGACTTCGGGAACCGGATCCGGATTTCCTCATCGGGATCCACGAGCGGCTATTCCATTCAGGTCAGCGCACAGAACCAATGCCTTTCCGGGAACGCTTCCAGCCGAGTGCAGCTCTATGCACGGGTGACGGATCATGACGGCCTGCCGGCCGAAGGGGTCCCCATCGCCTGGTCGGCGAAAAACGGACTCGTCTCTCTCGATTCCGAGCTCACGAATACCCAGTCGATTGTGATCTTCGACGAGGAAGTGCGCGCCAAATCGTTTTACGAGATCGACCTCAAGATGCCGCCGGCGTCCGTCCGGGGAATCTATGCTTACAAGGACACACGCAAATCGGACAATTTCGCGGAGCAGGGAGTCGAAATCGACGGGAACACCGTCATCCTGAATCGACGCCTGGCCTATTGCGATCAGCTCCTGCGCGTCACCTACGCCGTCGATGGGGTGGCCGTGAATTGGGCGACGGCCGGAAGCGTGCCGGGCACCGAGCGGGTGACGGCCGATATCCTGGGGCAAACGGGATCGATCGAGCTCTATATCGAAAATCCCTGCCATTGCCCTCCGACTCTCACCCTGGAAGCGGTTCCCTCGAGCATCCTGGTCAAGGAGACGTCGAGCCTCCTCGCCTATGTCGAAATCGGGGGGGCCCCGGTGATCGACGGTCGAGCGATATACATGAGCATCGACTCGGATCCGGCCCATGGAAAGCTTGAATGGACGAAGGGGAAAGTCGGAAAAGTCGCCATCAAAAATGAGCTTTGCCAGGTGCGAAACGAAATCGCAGGCGTTTCCCAGACTCAGCTCAATTCGTTCCCGGCTTCGATATCAGGAGTCTGGCGCGCTGCGGAGGACGGGAACGGCAACCGCGTCAAAACCGGAAACAATCTCTACGCATCGCACCAGGGGAAAGTGGTAAACCTCACGGTCACCCTTCAGAGTGAAACGGAACTGCTCGCCGACTACACGGCCTTCGGGGCTGCTACGAACACCTACGATGGCTTGAAGCCCGGGACCGACAAGATCCGGGCATGGATCATCACGACCCGGGAAGCTCCGGCCGAGGCCTCGGTCAGCATCACCGTCTCTTCGGAGGACCCGAAAGATCCCGACCCGCCGCCCGAGGACTGCTGCGAAGAGGGCCTTTGCGCCGGCGAGGGGACCCCCTGCGATTCAGAGGCGGCGGCGTGCGAGGAAGGGAAGGTCTGGTGTCTCAAGGATGGGGTCGAGGGCTGCTTTGCTCCTGAAGAATGTGATGTCTGCGAGGAGGGGAAGGTCGCCTGCAAAAAATCCGGAGTCGACGGCTGCTGGCTTCCGGAGGAATGCGATGCGACCCATACCGATGGCGGCACCGGGAAGAAATACGGGATCAGCAAAGGTACTCCCGGCTGCTGGCTGCCTGACCAGCTGGACCGCTGCGCTCTGGATCGCGTCATCTGTTTCAAGGGGGGCCTTCAGGGATGCTACACGATCGAGGAATGCGATACAGCGGCCGGAGTGACCGAAGCCCAGAAATGCCCCGCAGGGACTGTCTGCTGTGAGAACAAGAATACGGGAATCAAAGGCTGCTGGCCCATCACCCAATGCAAGGCCGTGACTCCCAAGCCCCCCAAGGACCACGACAAGGACCCGGGGACCGAATGCCGCAAGGATGACGGATCGGTCGCCAAGTGCAAACAGGATGAGACCTGCTGCGAATCCGGCGGGATCAAAGGCTGCTGGCCCGCTGCAAAATGCGACCAGGGCGCCGGCTGCTCGACTTCTTCCTGCCAGGAGGACCCTTCCGAGGAATGTCTTGCCGGGCGGTTCGGGGGAGCGCTCGGAAAGGGCTGCAGCTGCTCCGAGCTTTGCGAGAATGAATTTGCCAGGTACGGCACGACCCAGACCAACGACGGATCCAGCTATCGGCCCATCGAGGAGATCGTGACATCGGATTACGGCCTCGAACCGGGCACTCCCGCATACGATGAAAAATACGACGAGCTGAAGCAGAAAGCCCTCGATGAATGCCGCGCCAGGTGCGGGGAGTGCGAGCGCGCCCCGGAGCTCATTCTTTCCGGATCCGATGCGGTGACCAGGCCCGGAGGTTATCAATACGTCGCGGAAGGCGGCTTTCAGCCCTATACCTGGGAAATCACCGGGACGGGAGTCTCCATTGACGACTCCGGCTATGTGACGCTCGATGTAACGGCCTGCGGGACTTTCACCGTCACGGTAAAGGATGCATGCGGCAGCAGCGCATCCATGGGAGCGAGAGTCACGAATGCCGGGAAGTGGCAGTACAAGGAAACCCTTCTATACTCGGTCGACGCCAATGGATGCGCCCTCAGCACTCTATGGGGCGGATGGGAATACGATGTTGTCGAAGGAGTGCTCCTGCTGGATCATCACTACACTGGAGCACGCTGCTGCTTCGGCGGCAGGTGCAATCAAGGGCCTCCATCAAGCGCCGGAGGTATCACGAAGCAAACCGGAACGAGCTACAACTCTTATTGCAAAAGTGATTGCTGGATCGAAAATAATGATCCAAATGCGAACTGGTATTGGGTTGAAATCGAAAGAAGAGTGGAGGAATGGGTTTGTCCATGATCATCTCATGAAGGTTCCCCATGAAGGATGACATCGAAAAGAAAGAAATCCTCACATTTCTGGGAGCGTTTTCAGCGGAGACAGTTCGCGCTGCGCTCAAGGACTTCGCTCGAGCCAGGCGCGAAAATCGTCTGATCGAGGGATGGGTCATATGGAATGGAGAGGGAGAGCCGGAACGCCCCTATGAATGGCGGCGCATTGGGAATATCACCTATTATCGGATGCCTCCTCCTCCGAAAGAGCGGGTGATGGTCTCCGGAGAAAAGCCGATCCGGACGGAACCTGTTCGAAACATTCGTTCGTCGGATAAAATCTGCCCTGATTGCGGCGCCCAGGCTTTCGTTCAGATGATATGCCCCGCGTGCGCCAAGGGAAAGGCGGGGATTCGAAAGATGTATATCTGCGGTGAGAACAGCGACCATGTTTTCTACACGGAATGAAAACCATTCCTCGCGCAGAGACGCAGAAACGCAGAGAAGAGCCAAGGCTTTCAACTCGAAACCCGTAACCCGCAACTCGAAACTGTGAAACGGAGGTCCCCATGCCACTTCCGTCGGTAACCATCCTGGCGAACAAATCAACGAATGACGTGGCCTGCACCAACCCGGCGGGAGATGCCAACTTCATGGTTGTCGATTCCGGAGACATGCTGACCTGGCGAGATGCGCAGCAGCTGCACAACGATGCCTACTCGGGAGTCAGATATCCGGTCATAAGACCCTCTGCCGGCAGTCTCGAGGCCCCGAAAACATTCGTGGTGGACTCATCCGAGGACAAATATATCCAGGTTCCGCTGGCCGGGACGACCGGAGGCGTCCAGAACGGTGGGAACACGCGTTATGTGCTAGCCGCCTATGTTTCCGGGGCAACGGCCGGGATCCCTTATCTCGAGTGCTGGAACACCAATCAACATGCGCTTGCGAACAATGCCTTTCTCGGGGGCGGGACTCCAGCCAGCAGCACGATCAGGGCGATCGCGACGACAAACGGAGCGCCGGGATCAACCACCTGGGCGGGGACCCCTATGTCGGGGACGGATTCCCGCATCGCTCTCGACACCGCCGCGCTTACCGGCGCGAAGTATCTCTATTGGAACGTGAAGATGGTCATTCCGAGCACCTTCGAGGCTCAGCAGCTGCTGACGGCCGTCATGGCCCTCCGCATTCTGTATTCTTGATGCATTTCTCAACGTCTCTGCGCGACAAAAGGATTCTTACGATGCTCTGGCGAATCCGTGTCACCTTTGCAACCGACCTCACTCCACGCGAATGGATCTCGCCGGACATTCGGACGGAGCGTCCAGGGTGGGGTGACCAGGTCTTTCCATTCCTCATCCAGGCGGTGGCGATTGAACTGGATGATAAACAGCGGCTCGTTCTGGCCGGCATGGAGCGCTACAACTTCTTTGCCGAGGGGCTTTCGGTCATCGGCTCCGGCCGGGTCATTCCCCAGGCCTTCCACCTGCTGGGAAAGCTCCCGCGGCAGGATACTATCTCCAAGTGGACCTTCTTCCCTGGAGCGCAGCCGTGTCATGAATACAAGCCATGGGGCCAGGAATACCACGGGACGCCGACTTCTGGATGGAAACCCGGGGCAATGGCGGCCGTCGTCACGTCGCGGCTGTTTTCCTCTGCGGCCATCGCACCTCAACGGTGATGAAAAATGCCCGTATGGAAATTTGCAGGAACAATCGGCGTTGTAGAGATCACGGCTTTTTGGGACGTCCCGCTCGATCTCGATGTGGAAGACGGGCCGCATCTCGATATTTCTCTGGATTTGGAAGTGGTGGGAGGCTTATTTGCCGAGCTGGGAATGGATCTCGAGGTCCTCTCAAGTGCATTTGTCGATCTGAGTCTCGACCTGGATACAGTCGATGGCGTTCTCTTCGCGGATCTTGCCTTCGATCTGCAAGTAACGGATGGAAATTCCTTTCGGGACATCCATCTCGATCTGTGCGTGATGGATCCAGTCCCGGCATTCCGTTCGGTCCTGGCCCAGCGTCTGAGCTCGGTCGTTGCGGCCGTCTAGTACGAAATTCTCGCGCAGAGGCGCAGAGAACAGCCAAGGCCTTAATTCGAAACCCATAACCCATAACCCATAACCCATAACCCGAAACTGTGAAACGGAGACAGGCATGGCCGAAAAATCCATCCGCATAGCCAATGCAGAAAGCGGCCTCCGCATGGCGGCCCGCGATGCCTTCGAAAATGATGACGAGGCCAACACCCGGGTGATTGAGCGCGTGGACTTCGCGAGCGGGAAGTATGCGAGCCCGATTGGGAACGCGATCCGGGGCCATGCCACGATGGCGAATGCTGTGGACTCTTTCGATCTCACCAATCTGCCGGCGGATCTCACCGGCAATCTGATCATGGTGGGGGACAAGTCCATGCTGTGTGTAGCCGTCGAACAGTCCGTCAGCGGTGGAACCGTAACGGTCACTCCGATCCTTTATGACAATGAGGGGACGCCTGGAATTGTCGGGATCCTGCCTCCGAAAACGTTCTCGCAACCCTACGCCTTCCGGAGAGGATCAGGATCCGGAAACTATGTGCTGCCCGTGCTGACCTGGGACCTCTGCGGCGCTCATAAGATAGGATTACATTTCAGCGCATTCACAGGAACGAGCAATAGCTTCAAAGCTTGGGGATGGGTAATATGATCAGACGAAACAGGCGGTCATTGAGGCATGCCAAGGCAGATCCTTATTTTTCCAATAATTCGTTGCTGCTGAGCATGGATGGGCCACATGGATCCACTCAATATCTTGACGGATCGCCGATACCAAAAGTTGTCACACCTTATGGAGACGCTAAAATATCGACCCAGCAAAGCAAATTCGGTGGAGCAAGCTCCTATTTCGATGGCAATATGGATTATCTCCAAATAGGAACTTCATTTACGAGTGTCTTCAATGCCCAGGATTTCACGCTGGAAGGGTGGTTTAGACTCGATGGAGCCCAGCCTGATGTCGTCGGCGCAATCCTTTCGGCCAGGAATAACACTGCTAACGATTCCTTCATGTTTACTGTTCGTGAAGATGGAGCAAGCTTTATAGGCTGGAAGACCGGATCTGTTTTTGAATCCTTTTGCGCAGTTACTGGATTACCGTCTTTTGCTGGAATTTGGCGTCATATCGCATGGGTAAGGCAAGGGGACCTCCATAGAATCTTTATCGATGGATCCAATGTGGTCGAGAATGTCAGTTCTGGGCGCCCGATTAATTCAGGAATTGCAAATTATGTGGGATATTCCGGGATCAATCTTACTGGGTATAGATATAACTATCTGGGATATATAGATGATCTTCGTTTGACCAAAGGTATTGCCCGATACATTGGCAATTTCGTGCCTCCGACTGAACCTTTTCAGTGGGAATAGCCCATGATCATAACTGCCTGGAACATCGACCCTAACCGTCTCTGGTTCGTGCGTCTCTCCGATGCAGACGCCGGGATCCGCGCGGAGCTCTATCTCAGCGAGGCCGATGCCGAGGAGCAGGCGAATCTCCAGGCGTCTGGATATACCTCCGGTTACGGCAGCAATCAGCCCATCGCCCTCAATATGGATCCGGCGGCGACTGTATCCATCTCGCTCTTCCAGCCCGTCTATCCATGGCACCTCAAGGTTTCCGGCGCTGCCCTCGATCCCGTCCAGATCTACCGCGTCAGGGAGTTCGTGGACCTGGATGAGATCTCTCATCCCATCTATCGGAACGAGGATCTCATCACCACGCGGGCCCGGGCTGAAATCGACGCCCACACGCATGCGGTCATTCGGCAGGCGGTGGATCTCGGCTCTCATATCCCGACCCTCGAGGCCGGGGACATTGTGCAGCTCGCGAGCACGCGCCGGGGAAAAACCGAGCGACTCCAGGTCCTCGAGCATCGGATCGCCGGCGAGATCTCCGAGGGCGGAGAAATGCGGCTCACGAGCGCCATCACCGTGGCCGGCTATCTCGCGCTTAAAAGATGACGAGGACCTCATGCTCGAAAGACTCATCCGCCGCGAGCCTTACGAGATCATCGGATATGGATCGGTCATCCGGGTCGAGCGCGAAAACCGGCGCGTGCGGGTGCGCTGGAGAAACGGAATCGAGATCTGGGCCGGGATCGTTCCCGAGGATTTTCCTGGTCTGGAACCGGATCAGGCGGTCGCCGTCGGTGCCGCGGGAGGCGAGGCCTTCGTGATCCGGGTGCTGGCTGCGAGCCTTCCGACGGAGGCGTCGCTTCTGGAAGTCTGATTGATAAGCGGGCCAGTCTACCCTACCACGAACCGGCTCCCGAGGCCAGCGCAAACCGGGATCGAAGTGAAAATGGTAAAGGAGGTCGCGGCCAGTGTATCCAGCAGACGCAACCGAGACAGACCGGGGACAGGAAGCTCCCCAGTGCATCCTGGAGCAGCAGAACATCCTCGTCGTCGAGGACAACAAAGCCGTAGCGGAACTCACTTCCGAGTGGATCCAACAAACAGGGCTCTACCAGGTTGCCTGTGCCGAATCATTCGAACGGGCCATGAAAATGTTCTCTCCCGGGCAATACTTCGCGGTGGTGCTGGACCTGCACCTCGGGACATCCGTCGATCAGGGGATCGAACTAGCCGTGCGGTTCCGCGCAATGGATGACAACGTGATCATCGCTGCCGTAACGGCCTGGTATCCCGTTTTCAAGGGGGAGCTCCTGAACGCCGTGGACGACTGCCTCCCCAAACCCGTCGATATGCATCTGCTCGAAACCAAGCTCATCATGTGGGCCATACAGTATGCCAGGCGCATGGCACTCAAATCCCGCATCGACAGACGGGTGATCGAACTGCGTCAGGACCTCGCGGTCATTCGGGCGGAGGAGATCGCGCTCCGCAAAGAAATCCAGGACCTCTGGAGACGCGTTCAGATCGGTATGGAGTCGCGAGATGGCTGACGTACCACCACGAGATCTGTTGCAGGACATCCTGGCTCTGCTGTCGAGGCAGCAGCGGGTCAGCGAGCATACCAGCCACCTCGTCGAGAGCATGGTTGGCGATGTCGGCCGTTTTCGGGAACAGTCGGAGCGACTGGCGATCTTGCACAACCGGATCGAGGCGATCGAAAGGATCGTGGCGGATTTTGACCGCAGGCGGCTGGATTGCATCGAAAACGTCAGTGAGCAGTTTCAGAGGATGGACGAAAAGCGGGAGAATACCAAGGACCGAATCGCCGAGATTGAAAAACGCCTCGAAAGCAGGATTTACGAGATCGAACTGACGCTCAGAGAGAGCTCGTGCGACGAGCGGAAGGATCTGGAAAAGATGATATCGGACGTCCGCGTCGACGTGGCCACGGTGGCCGCCAAGTACGGGAGCGTGGTTGCGGTCGTGGTGTCCCTGGTGATCGCTCTCGTCCAGTGGGCGATGGGGCATGCGCACAAGCAATAGATCACTTTGATCTGAAAGGGCTCGGCGTTGTTTTGGCTATACAATATAGCCAGAAATACAGAAGGCCGGAATTGAATCCCGGCCAACTCATTGATTTTCCTGGTCGGGACGACTGGATTTGAACCAGCGGCCTCTGCGTCCCGAACGCAGCGCTCTACCAGGCTGAGCCACGTCCCGTTTGGGTGATCAAAATATATAGCAGATGAGCAACCGTCTGTCCATCAAATTCATTTTGAAACACCCACTGACTCTTCATGCATTGACGCCGGAACGGCAATGTCACGAGCCCCTCCGCCACTATCAGTGATGGAGAGGCCCCTTCCCAGCATGAGAGAAGCGGGCATCATCAGCCGGCTTGAGATTCCATGAGAACTTGATGGAGGACCTGGCTCAGTCCCATGATTTTGTATGGTTTGGTCAGAACACCGCTGAAACCGAAGCGTCTGAAATCAGCCATGATGAGGTCATCGGAGTAGCCGCTCGATACGATGGCTTTGACGTCGGGATCGATGGCCAACAGGTGCTCGATGGCCTCTTTGCCGCCCATGCCTCCGGCAATGGTGAGATCGAATATCACCGCCCCGTACGGGCGTCCTTCTGCTCCGGCCTGCCTGTACAATTCGATGGCCTCCAGGCCGTCCCGCGCACCCGTGCTCTCATATCCCAGGCGCTCCAGCATGGCACCCAGCACCTCCCTCACCATGGGTTCATCGTCCATGATGAGGATTCGACCGCGCCCCGGGATCGTCTGGTCTTCGGCGACGGGAATGCAGCATGCCTTTTCCTTTGCTGCGGGAAGGAAGATGAAAAAGGAGGTTCCTTTGCCCATCTCCGATTCCAGGGTGATCAGCCCATCGTGGTTCCTGATGATCGAGTACGCTGTGGCGAGACCCAGTCCATTGCCCTTTGATTTCGTAGTGAAATAGGGCATGAAGACATTCTGGAGGTGCTCGGGATGGATGCCAACGCCCTTGTCGGTGATGCTCAGCTTGACGTAGTGCCCGCGACCCAGCGGGGCATGGCTGTCATCATGCAGTGCAAAGTTCTCCGCGACGACCTCGATAAGGCCGCCGGATGGCATGGCCTGATCCGCATTGATGATCAGGTTACGGATCACCTGGCTGATCTGTCCTTCGTCGATGTCCACGGGCCAGAGGTCGGGGGCGAGGGACAGACGGCAGGATGATTTGGAGCCGCACATCGCCAGATTGCTGGATTCTCTGATCAGCGGCGGCAAGTCCGTGACCTTCTTGATGGGGGCTCCTCCCTTGGCGAATGTCAGCAACTGGCTGGAAAGCTGTTGCGCTCGAAGGCACGCCTTCTGGGCCTCCGTCAGCCTCTGATGCAAAGCGGTATCAGACTCGGCGTGCACCAATGAGAGGGAAATGTTCCCCAGGATGGCTGTCAGGATATTATTGAAATCATGGGCAATGCCGCCGGCCAACGTTCCAAGGGAGCCGAGCTTATCCATCTTGGCGAGCTCCGCTTCGATTCGACGAGCCTCGGTGACATCGCGCACCACCAGAACCACGCCGATGATGCCCTGTTTTTGGTCGATGATGGGCGCACTGCTGGCAGAAATGAACCGCTGTGTCTTGTCTCGGGATACGAGACAGGTGCCGGAGCTCAGCTCCAGACAACTCCCGCTTTGGAGAACGGTGGCCACAGGATCGAGGTCCGTGCTCATGCTCGCTTCGTCAAAGAAATGGAAGACCTCCGCCACAGGACGCCCTACGGCTTCAGCAGCCGACCATCCCGTCAGGCGCTCGGCGATATGGTTCATCAACCGGATATTTCCGTTCAGGTCGACAGCCACCACCCCGTCACCAATGGAACGGAGGGTCACCGCCAGTCGCTCCTTTTGGGTTTCCAGAGCCTGGTCGGCTTGCCTGCGCTGGATGATCTTCCACATTCCATCCATTAACAGGGTCAACTGCTGAACGTCGGTTTCATCGTACGGCTCTTCTTTTTCAGCAACCCCTGCGACCGCCACGATGCGGTCGCCATCGAAGACCGGCAGATTCATCCGGCGCCCGGCCTCGGGTGGCCCCGGTGGATCTTCCTGCCCATGGGTGTTCAAGGTGGTGCGGCCGTTGTCAATAATGGGCTTCCGCAGCCGCACCACCGCTCTAATCAGGCTCCTGCACACCTCGGCAAGACCGGTGGGGCGGTCGGGACTGCTGCACTCTTCCATGGAGTTGGACGGCCAACCGGCCACGGTTCTGAGGGACTCATCCTCGTTGAGAAACGCCAGATAACCGCTCTCACTCTTCGTGAGCTGCACTCCTTTTTCCAGGGCGTAATCAGATATCGCCTGGAGGGAAGCCTTGTGCATATGACCGAGCCTCACCAGGGTCTCCAGGCGCGCCTGGTTCAATCGCAGCGCCTCTTCAGCCTGTTTTCTCTCGGTAATGTCGTAGAGGATTCCGCTCACCTGCTGGATCATTCCCGAGCCGTCGCAAACAATCTGAGCGCGTGCCTGGATCCAGATGGTCTCCTGCCATTTCGTGATGATGCGGTACTCCCAAATGTAGGACTGTGTTGATCTCAAGGCTTCCACGAAGGCGTCTTTGAGCGATTCGAGATCTTCCGGCTTGATGATGTCGCACCACTTTCTCCGCCGGGAGTTGAAGTCCTCCCGGGTATAGCCAGTCAGGAGCTCGATTTTGTCATCGAAAAAATCGACACTCCAGTCTGGATACCCCCGAAAGATCACACCGGGGATCTGGTTGACGATCAGGCGGTACTTGGTCTCGCTCTCCATCAGGGCAGCTTCCACATGCCGGCGGTGCTCCATCTCCCGGGCGATACTGGCGATGGTCAAGTTGGTCACGTTCTTGAGCGAATCGAGGAGCTCCAGGGATGATGAACCGTGTACACGGGCCGACAGATCTCCATTGGAGACACGGTGCAGAACATCAAAATGCTCGGCCAGGCCCATGGCAAATTCATGAGACAGATCGACCACTTCCCCAATATTGACGGCGGTCAGGTTGACCATCTGCTTCAGCTTCTTAATCAGCTCCAGGTCGGAGTCCTCAGGAATCCTTACCTCGGGGTTGCCCGCCGCGATTTCGCGGAGCGCCATGAAGACTTCGGACAGTCCCAGGGCCATCTCCAGATTGGTGGCTTCCAGTTGCCTGTCTCGCTCGTCCACCATGCGACGGTACTCGATCAGCTGTCCTTTGAATTTTCTGAGGGTTTCGTCCAGCCTGCCTTGATCCATCGTTGCGTTGAGAAAAGGGCAGTTCAGGCACTCTTCGATCTTGTCCAGGAAATCCCCCTGGCACTCGTCGCGGCAGAGGGTCCCGGCAATCAGCCAGCATGCCGACTCCTTCACCCCGTAAGCAGGGCATTGGTCTTTGCGACAGCCGAAGTATTCCCAGCAGTCTTCTTTGGGTTCCATGTGCATTTCCCGGCTAAAATTGAATCTGAATCCTCTTGCGGTTCTCGCCCTCATCCTTGACGGCAAGGAAAACCTTGTTCAGTCGTTGACACCAGGTGCGTACGTCCCGTTCGAATGTGGGACAGTCTCCAAGGATTTCGAGAATATCTCCGGCATTCAGTTCCGGCGCTATGACGGCGAGCTTCAATATGGGTTTGGGGCATTTCAGTCCCAAGGTATCCAAGACTTGAATATTCATGATACACGGCTCCTCAGTGTGCTGGTTTCGAAATCTGGATCGGCCGCCGTCTGTGGTCGTAGACGACGATGGATTCCTTCTCCTCCTTTGACAAACAATGTGTGGCGCACGCCAGGCACGGGTCATAAGCTCGAAAGGCCATCTCCACCCTGTTGAGGGTTTCTTCCGACACTGCTCCTGCCCGGATGAGGCCTCGAGCGGCCTTTTCAATGGAGAGGCCCAATGCTGCCGCGTTATTCTGCGTGGCCACCAGCAGGTTCGCCTTCCGGATGACGCCCCGGGAATCGGCCTGATAATGGTGAACGAGAGTCCCCCGGGGAGCTTCACAGATCCCAACTCCTTCCCTTCCGTCATCAGGAGGACGCACGTTGAGATCCCTCAGCTCCGGGCTCATCAATTCTTCATCCTCCGACAGTTCGCACATGCGCTCCGCTGCATGAAGCACCTCGATGAGTCGGGCCCAGTGATAGGCAAGCACGTTGTGCACGGGCTTGCCGCCCAATGCGGCGAACATCTTCTCGTACTCCTGCTGGGCCATTGGGGTTCCCATGCCTTCGGCCACATTCAGCCTGGCCAGAGGGCCCACCCGGTAGACGCCGCTGCCGCCGCCCCCCGTGAATCCCTTCCAGCCGATATTTCTCAAATAAAGGATCTTCATATAGCTCAGGGGATCGACAGTCTCCTGCAGATGCTCCAAATAATCCACACCGGGGAATCGAGCAACCTGACTACCAGAAGGATCGACAACGCGGAGCTGACCGTCATAGAAACTGACTCTCCCCCCGTCGTCGATCATGCCCAGATAGTATGTGGGGTCCGTGAAGACTTCATCGCCCATGAGACTCAGGTATTCGTCATTCCGGAGGACACGCTCAAGGAATACCTCCAGGCTGAACCGGGCAAAGTCCAGCGCTTCCCGAGCCACCTGGCGGAAAAACCGGCATCCGTCCGAATCCAGGCCTTTGGCCACACCTCCGGGGAGGCCGCTTACGGGATCCAGAGGGCTGCCGCTGATCAGGGCATGTGCCTGCCGGATTCTCTTGCGCATGGTGACCACCCTCCGTCCCGCCTCGGCTCCAAGTGATCGGACCACTCCGAAGAAATTCCTCTCATCCGGCGGAGCCTGCGGACCCACGATGAGATCCGGACCGCCCAGAAAGTAGAAGTGCAGCAGATGATCGTCGAAGAGAAAAGCAAGCACCATGAGCTCGCGGATTTTGCGTGCCGCCGGTGGAGGAGTGACCCGGAACAGCTGATCCAGGGCCTTGCTGGCGGCGATGTGATGTGCGGTGGGACAGACACCGCAGATCTTCTGGGTCAGGCGAGGCATTTCTTCGGCTGCGCGGCCCTCACAGAATTTCTCGAAGCCACGAAAATCCGGAGCCTGAATGCAGGCGCGCTCCACATTCCCCTGATGATCGAGAAAGATGGCGATCTTGCCATGCCCTTCCAGCCTGGTGATTGGGTCGATCGTGATGGTCCTGGAGCTCATCCGGCCCCCTCTTCGTTGATGCCCCCCATCAGCGATGCGGCCAGGCTGTACTGATACATGAGACCTGCCGCGTCCGGGATGGTGGCGACAATCCGATCGACCTCTTCATGATCTGTCGCACTGATCATGGCAGCCAAACTGGATAACATCCGGGCTCCCTGATCCCTGACAGCATCCGTAGGGCCAAAGCAGCCGCGACAGGGCATGTTGCCCTGGATACAGCGAGCTCCGCATCCTCCCCGGGTGGCCGGTCCCAGGCAGATGAGGCCCTGTGCCAGAAAGCACGTCTCAGGGTCCCAACTGGTTTCGTGAACCCGCTTGAACCCATGCAGCCTCCAACAATCCGGAATGGTGTCCCTCCGGGGGCAGAAATTACAGAGAGGCTGGCCCGGGGCCAGGACGGCGCCTTTGGGGGGGAGTCGGTTTTCCAGAGTCGAAAGGATGGCATCCCGGACGAGCTCCGGGGGAGGCGGACAGCCGGGAATGGTGCAATCCACATCTACAACCTGGTTCAAAGTTTTGACCTTTTGGGTCAAGCGGGTGAGCCTCGGTGTGCACCCATGGGTCAGGGAAGTATCACCGGGCAGATTCCGGTGAGGATTGCACACCGTGGGAGCTTCCACGAAGGACCGCCTCAGAAGTTGATCCACCGCATAGAAATTGGCCAGACCTGGAACCCCGCCCAGATGAGCGCAGCTTCCGTGTGCAATGATCACCCGTGATTTTCGCCGCAACAGCCCGGCCATCTCCTCGTGGAGCTCTGTTCTGATCGCGCCGTTGACCAGCGCCAGCGCAATGCTGCCGTCCGGCAGCGCAGCCAGATCCCGGACCTTGCGGTCGATGGCTATGGGCCAGAAGACGATCTCCGTCGTGTCCGCAAGGCCGAAGAGATCGTCGGCCAGATCGAGCACCGATGATTCACAGCCGCCGCAGCCGGCGCACCAGTAAAGAGCAATCTTATCCTTTTGCATTCAGCAACTACCTCATCGACCATGTGTCGCGGGAAGTGAGCCGGCTCACCCGATGCCGGGTGGCCGATTCACTCCCGGAAACGATTTCGCTGCAAGGGCCCCAGTCGGCGCACGGTTTCCATCATGCTCGTGACCACAGATACGAAGCGTTCAGTCTCACTGGCCGCCACCCAATCCAGGTTGACTCGAAGAGGGTCGATTCCAAGAGCCGGAAGAACCCCCTTGAGAAGGGACACCTGCTTAAGGGCCATTTGGTTGCCCTGGCGATAGTGGCACTCCCCCGGCCGGCAGCCCAGAATGATCACCCCGTCACACCCCTTCTGAAAAGCCGTGAGGACCAGCTCCGGATCCACCCGTCCGCTGCAGGGCACCTGAACGATACGAAGGCCGGGGGGATAGGACTTCCTTGCCCTGCCAGCACCATCCGCTCCCTCATAGGAGCACCAGTGGCAAAGAAATCCGATGATGCGCGGCTCAAAACCGTCCATGGTCATGTCATGCCGTCAGACCGCCTATTTCGGCGGCCAGTTGTGCATAAGTGAAGCGCGGGATCTTGATGGCGCCGGAGGGGCATACAGCGGCGCACATTCCGCACCCGCGGCACAATGCCTTGTTGATCACTACTCCGCGGGTTTCGGGATCAACCCCCAGGGCTTTGTAGCAGCAGACCTCGAGACAGGCTCTGCAGCCTGAGCAGAAAGCGCTGTCGACGATTGCGGCGCCGGCTTCCAAAGCGATTGTTTCACCGGGAACGAGCCAAGAGAGTATTTTTCCGGCAGCCGCATGTCCCTGTGCGACGGCTGAGGCGACATCCATGGGGCGCTGGGCGCATCCGACGACGAAGATGCCGTCCCGCCAGCTGCTCACTGGATCCGTCGCTGGCTGACCGACTTGAAAGAAACCGTCCTGGTCTGTGCGAAGCTCGAAGATCTCCGACAAATCGGCAGCGACGAGCGATCCGGTCATGGCCGGGCAAAGGACCACCATGTCCACGAGCCTCGTCTGATCCTTTCCGCCACTATCCATGTAAGCAACGACGATCCTGTCTTCGGAGGCCGTGATCTCGACTGCACCCGGATCCCGCATCCGAACCAGGGTGGCTCTCCCATCCTCCTGCAGGCTGTCAAAGGACGGCTGGGCGTGACGCCCCGGAAGGCAAAGGTCGGAAAAAAGCTCGATGATTTCCGTTTCGGGAAGCTGCTGCTGAACCTGGTGGGTAAACTTGAGCGAATAGCGGCAGCACACTTCGGAGCAATAGCTCTTGAACCGGTGACTGCGGGAACCCACGCAGTGGACGATGGCAAGGGACTTCGGCGGTTGCCCGTTCTCCAGGAGGATTTTCCCCTCCGTAGGCCCGGATGAGCTCAGCATCCGCTCGAACTCCAGGCCCGTGACCACGTGCTTCACCGTCCCATATCCGTATTGCGGCGCACAGCGGGTATCCAAAAGATCGAAGCCGGTGGCCAGAACGACCGCGCCCACCTGGAGTTCTCTCACCCCGTCCTGCTCGTCGTAGTGGATGGCGCCAAAGGGACAGGCATCCCGGCACGCCTGGCAATCATCATCAAATCGAAACCTTGTGCACCGGTCTTTGTCAATGACGGCGACATGGGGCAGCGAGCCGGGATAGGGAATATGCACCGCCTTCCGCGCATCGAGTCCTTCGTTGTATTCGTTGGGTGCCGATACCGGGCAGGCGGCTTCGCAAAGACCACAGCCGATACAGGCATTGGGGTCCACCAGCGTGGCGCGCTGCCTGACCTTAACGATGAAATTGCCCCAGGATCCTGCAGCCTCCACCACTTCGCAGCAGGTGAGCACCTCGATGCCCGGCGAATGCAACAGGGCGTCGAATTCGGCCTCCCATACGCAAGCCGCACACTGCTGATGGGGAAACAGGCTTCCGTATCGGGCGACCTTGCCGCCGATGCAGGGTTCACGCTCCACGACATACACACGCCGTTGTTTCTGGGACAAGGCCAGGGCAGCGCTGATTCCCGCGACCCCGGCGCCCACCACCAGGACATCCGGATTGCAGGGGATCTCGATCCGCTCGATCGGTTCGTGGTGCATCACCCGGTGGACGGCGGCCCGGATGAGGGCTCCGGCTTTTTCCATGGCTTCAGACTTGTCCGCCGTCACCCAGGCACACTGCTCCCGAATGTTGGCCATCTGGAGCAGGTGAGGGTTCAGCCCGCTGTTGCCGACGACCTCCTGAAAGGTATGTTCATGTTCCTTGGGGGAGCAACCCGCAATGACCACGCGATCGAGCCGATGCTGAGCAATGGCGCACGAAATGATCTCGCGCCCGCTCTCAGCACAGAGTAGATTCTCCGAAGCCGCCCAGGCAACATGAGGCAGGCCATCCGCAAAGCCGACCAGTTCCTGCAGCTCAAGGGCATCTCCGAGGTTTGGGCCACACTGGCAGATAAAAACGCCGATTCTCATGGGTGAGGATTTGACTCCCGAGATGACAGCCGACAATGTATTGTTCCGTTTGCAGGCTGGTTTTGCCAAGCGTCGAAAATGCTATGCAATATTTCTGCCGGTGGGCAGCCATGTGATCTGCCGGCCAGTCGCCCCGCTCACATCAACAGACCTCGAGATTGAAGAGCAATCATGTGGTCAAAGTGGAAATGGCGTCAAGAGCGACGATCCGTATCTGAAGTGCGATGAAGAAAGGGAATGGCCTGACAGAGTGGCAGGCAGGTGAGAATCCGTTGATATCCTGACATGTTTAAGGGAAAATGATTGTGACAAACACGTTATCTGGCAAAGGACTGCCTCTCACCGGGGCGATGCGGGTGCGCCATGGCGGATCAAGATCGGATGACCTCCTCGGACCAAGTGGAATCGGCTGCAGCTACGGATTCCGACAGGCAGGGCGTGTCGCTTCAGGAGAGGACTGCGTCCTTCCCTCACCTGCCGGGAGTCTACCTGTTTCGGGATGCGGACCGCACCATCCTTTACGTGGGGAAGGCCCGGGACCTCAAGAAACGCATTGCCAGCTATTTCAAGAGCGTGTCCGATCCCAACATCAAGACCCGCGCGCTCCTGAGCCGGGCCGCTGACCTGGAGTACGTGGTCACCTCCACCGAAAAGGAGGCGCTGCTCCTCGAATCCAGCCTCATCAAGAAGCATCGGCCTCGCTACAATGTGGTGCTTCGCGACGACAAGACCTACCCCTCTCTCCGGATCGACCCCCGCGAACCCTTCCCTCGCCTGGACATGGTACGCCGCTATCAGCGTGACGGCGCCCTTTATTTCGGTCCCTACCCGTCGGGCTATGCAGTGCGAGAAAACCTGCGCCTCCTGAATCAGCTCTTCCCTCTCAGGCTCTGCAAGGGCAAAAAGCTCATGCCCCGTGAGCGTCCGTGCCTCAATCACTCCCTGGGCCGGTGCCTCGGCGCATGCGCAGGAAAGGTCAGCCAGGAGGAGTACGCCAGGGTGGTCGAGGAGCTGGTTCTCTTTCTGCAAGGCAAGAACGACCTCCTGGAGCGGGAGCTTCAGAAGCGCATGGAGAATGCCGCCGCGGACCTTGAATTCGAGCGGGCGGCCTTCTACAGGGACCGCATCCGGACCCTGCGCTCCATGCTCGAAAAGCAGACCGTCGTCTCCGACAAAGCGCAGAACCAGGACGTGATCGGGATTTACCAGGAAGACGACGTCACGGAAATCGCCGTGCTCTTCGTGCGCAACGGCGTGCTCGTCGGGCAGCGCAGCTTTGATCTCTCGTCCGTCCAGGGGGGGCTGGACGACCTGGTGAGCTCATTCATCCAGCAATATTACGCCGAGGGTCGTTATATTCCCGACGAGGTGGTGCTGCCGTTGGACCTGGAGGCCGAAGCCCTTCTGGAAGAGCGGCTTTCGGAGCTCAAAGGGAGGCGCGTCCACCTCTGGCCCGCCAAACGGGGGGATCGACGGCATCTTCTCGATCTGGCACGCAAGAACGCCAAGGAACGCCAGGCGAGCCGTCGCAGGAGGCTTGAGCGTGACGAGGCCCTCCTGCAGAGCCTCCAGCGCATTCTGAAGCTCCCCCGGGTGCCGCACCGGATGGCCTGCATCGACATTTCGAACATCCAGGGGCAGCATGCCGTGGGGGGGCTGGTGGTTTTCACCGGAGGGCAGCCGGACAAGGAGTCGTATCGTCACTACCGCATCGAGGAGACCAGCGAGCCCGACGACCCGGCCATGATGAGCGAGGTGGTGCGCCGTCTGGTGCGGAACGATTCGGAGCTCTTCCGGAGCCTCGACCTGCTCATGCTCGACGGCGGCAAGGGGCAGCTCAACACGATCGTTCACCTGTTGAAGGCGGAGCAAGTCGACCACCTGGTGCCCCTCATCTCCATCGCCAAGGAGCGGGAGGCCGACCGCGGCGATGCGGGACGAGGACTCTACGAGAAGATCTACATCCCGGGTCGCAAGAATCCCCTTTTCCTGTCGCGCTTCCCCGATATCCTCCATCTGCTGCAGCGTCTCCGGGACGAGACCCACCGGTTTGCCATCTCCTACTACCAGAACCTCCACCGGGCGGACCTGGTGAGTTCAATCCTGGATACCATTCCTGGCGTTGGAGCCAAAAGGCGGCAGCTCCTCTTGCAGCATTTCCCGAGTATCGACAGCCTCCGGTCGGCCGATGCGGAGGCCATCCAGAAGGTTCACGGGATTTCAAGGGAACTCGCCCAGAGAATTGTGGAAGCGCTTGGAGATGTGGTGCCTCCGGATGTGGAGGGTCATCACCGCCCTGCGGTTACGCTTCATCCAGATGGGTGTATTTGAGCAGCCGGGTGCCCACAGCCCGGAGCTCGGGGTCGGGGATGGTCTTGAGGAATGCCTTCTCTTCCGGCGTCAGGGTGCGGGGCTTTCCTTTCCTCGGTTTCTGCGGTTTGAGCTTCTGTGGGCGGATCTTTTCGAGCTTTCGGTGCTCGGGGTTCAGGACGGGGGCGCTTTCCGGAAGATCACCGATGCGGATCACGATCTTGTGGATGACGGGCTCGGAACGCTTGGCGTTGATGAAATCCATCAGAGCGGTCTTGTGCAGCTCCAGATGATGCATCCAGACAGGGTCCTCCGTGACAATCACCAGCACCCCTTTTCGCAGCGATACGGGCTGAGAATTCCTGGCGGCATCCGCCCCCACCACATCCTGCCAGTCTCCGAGGGGATCGGCGGCGAAGGCGGGATGACCCTCCATCACATGCCGGACCACCGCACCCAGGGGAAGGTCTTTTTCAGCCTTCTTCAACTGGATGAATCCTCCGGGTCTTTCGACTCCCCAGCAGATTTCTCCAATCTCCGCAGAAGCATCCGCAGCTCCTGAAAATGGCGCTGCATGGCCTCGAGCAGGATGAGCGTGTCGCCGCTCTGCAGCGGCAGTCGGGACAGGAATTGATCATAGAGCAGCCCGTCCACCGTCGCCAGGTACAAGCTGTCGATGCGCTTGAGCAGACCTGCCGCGATGTTGAGCAGGACCGTCAGGACCACGATCTGGACGAGGGGAACGAAGCTTCCGGTCAAGGGCAGAATGTAGGCATGGAAGTCCTGCTGGCCGTTTACCAGGGGTTGAAGGCTTCCGTAGAACATCCAACTGGATTGAAAGAGCGCCAGAAAGGGCAACGGGAAAAGCAGCCATCGGAACGGGGCCCAGGATGCCGAGAGAATCTGCCAGTCCGCCTCCGAGACCCGGCGCTCCTTCTCAATGAGCTGCTCGGCCGGGAGAGTGGACTGCGGGTTCCGAAACATGAGGCGGAGTCGTTGAAACGGGTGCAGAATCACGGAGAAGGGAAACCGGTTGGCTCTCCGGTAGAGCTCATCAGAGGGAAAAAGCCTTTCGATCGCCGCAGGGGAACTCGCCACCGACAGCATCGATTTGTTCGAGGCGCTCGAAAGGGTTGTGGTCAGCACGTGCTTGACAATGAAAGTGCCGATGAACTGAAGGAAAAGCCAGATGAAACGGGAGGCCAGGAAGAGTACCTGGGTGCTGATGAGGTAAAGGATGGCGAAACCGACCACGGATTTTGTACTCAGCCAATGCGTCTGTTTCCAGAACTCCACCGACTTGTAGGCATCCGCCTGCTGAGTAGAAACGACGGGTTTGAGCGACGCGAACTGGGCCTGGTAGCTCTTGGCGGCGGGATATGCCAGAGTCAGGCAGAGCAGGAAAAGGGAGAACCAGAAGAGCCGTTGTACCGCCTCGTAGTGCCGCAGACCGTATTCCATTGAAGCGCCGTTTCCCGGAGGCGGGTTTGGACTGAAGGGGTCCCGGAAGCCGGCCGGATTCTCGGAAAAGCCGGCGCACGGGATGTTCTCAAAACAATCTTCTTCCCGTCAATGTCTTGGGAATCCTCACCCTGTGGACGCATTCCGAGCGGAGCCGCCTCCCCCGATCCGGCCGGTCACGCGTCCAATCTCGAGGACCTTGTCCAGATGCAATCCGTAATCGATCCCCATTTCAACCGCCAGGACCCCCGTGTACCCCGGCAGGCACGAGACCCCTGATGCCGGTAATCTGAGCCAACGGGATGTACTTCTCGCACATTTTCCAATATTCGTCCAGGGAAGTTCCCGAGCTCTTCCGGTGGTGGGTCTCGCGGGCAGAAACCAGGAAGTGGATGCGGGCATAAACAGACGGGGGAGCAGGATGCTCCCCCGTTGGCAGTCGTCAATCGCTTACTTTTTCCAGATCGGATCCTCGGGACCGTATTTTTCCGGCAGAACCGCCTTCCCGCCCCAGCCTTCGGGCAGCTTGGCGCCCGGTTTCTCGCCCAGCTTTTCCTTCCTTTTGCCAAGGCCCGGTCGGGCGAACTTCATGTGCCCCTCTTTCTGCGTCCGGCCATTGATGATAGCCTCCGAGCGGAGCCGCATGCCGGCTGTCTTCTCCATCTTCTGGCCAAGCCACAGAACACGGTCAACGTCGTAGCCATGCTCGATGCCCAGTTCGTCAATCTGAACGAGCAGGTCTTCCGTGCAGATCAGGCCGACGTAGCGGGGATCGTTATAGTAATACTCGCCGGTGCCCTTGATGGGGCAGTCGTCAAGGAAGTTCGCCGGCTGCCCTCCCAAGCCGCCCAGGGTCGATTCAAAGCGGCAGATGCCCGCCTGGAGGGCCGCCAGAATGGACGATGAGGCGATGCGCTTCGTTTCGTGAAGGTGGCACAGGTGCGCCTCGGGATTCGGCATGGCGTCCAGGATCATGGAGAAGTAGCGGTACACATCGGCAGCATTGGCCGAACCGTCGTGGTCCGCGTGCTCGATGTCGTGGGCCCCGATTTCGAACCAGCGCTTCGTGAACTCGACGGCGTCCTCGAGCTTCGTAGCTCCGCTGATGGGGCTTCCCCAAATGGTGCTCACGGTGCCGCACATCTTGATGCCCGCGTCGCGGGCCTTCTTGATGCAACGCTCGGCTTCCTTCCAGTAGTCGGGAAGAGTTGTACCCGAATTGGCGAAATGATGCTCCTCGTCGGTGGAAACCATCATGAGGATGCGGTCGGGACCGTAACCCTTCTCCTTCATCGCGATGGCGCGGTCAACGGCCGTCTCACGGATGGTCACGCAGGTAAGCGTCACATCCTTGTCAATGTCGATGCCTTTCTTTGCGGCGCGTTTCCTGAATTCATCGCTGCGCATGGCCTGCATGACCTCGTCGGCGTCCACGAACTGCGGCGTGGTCGTGACGGCGCCCAGGTTCGTCACTTCGAGCTCGCGGCAGCCGGCAAGGATCAGCTCCTGACCGTAGAAAATCTTGGCCTTGGTGGAAACGAACTTCTCGAGATGCTGAAAACCGTCACGAATCGTGATGTCCCCGATGGTGACCTTCCTCGGCATCCTCGGGAAGATTTTCCAGTAATCATATTCCGTCTTCTTTGCCATACTGAGATTCCTTTCTATCTTGAATGTTTGCTGTATTCTTCAGCGTTGTGGTATTCCCAGAGCGTTCCCCGTTCAGAGCGACCGGTCCCCGCCATGTTCGCATTGATGGGAAACCCGATTTTCACCCTCTAGAACCTCAGGTTGCCGAAAGCCGGGTCTCCAATGGGCTTCAACAGGCTCACTTCAAACGCCATGGCCAGCCAGTCGCGGATCTCGCTGAACTTGAGGACCCGGTCGCTCAGGAGCCGTGCCGCGCAGTAGAACGGGTGAGCCTCACCGTCATACTTGTCCATCATCTGCTGGCGGAAGGCCTGTTTTTCCCCTTCGCTCATGGGATTTCCCTGCCCCGCCCGCTTGCGCTCCTCTATGGTGAGGAGCACTTCAGCCGCTGACCGACCGCTCATCACCGACGTCCGCGACCGCATGGTGTGGAAAAGGAAGTGGGGCCGATACGCCCGGCCGCACATGCCATAGTTCGCTGCACCGTTGTCGGGACCGATGACCAGCTGGATCCGCGGGACCTGGGCGCAGGAAACGGAGCGCACCATGTCGGCCCCGTATTTGCCGATGCCCATGTGCTCGGATTCGGAGCCCACCATGTAGCCGGGGGAGCTCTGAACGAAGAGCAGGGGCACTTTCTCCTGGGAGCAGCGGACAATCCATTCCGTGGCCTTGCGGGCGGCCTCGGCAAAAATGATCCCGAGAGCGTTGGAGGCGATGATTCCGACGGGAATCCCCTTGATGCGGAGCTTGCCCGCCACGATGTTGTCACCCCGGCCGGGAGCGTACTGGCTTTTGTATTCGATGAAATGGCTGTCGTCGGCGATGGCTTCGAGGAAGCTCCGGGTGTTGATCCCCTGGTGGATCTTGGCCGGGAGCATCTCGTAGATGGACTCCACCGGCACCCGTGGCGGCACCTCGGCGTAACGGTGCAGGTGCATCTTCTGGGGAGCCTCGAGAGACAGGATCTCGCGAACCTTGGCAACGGCCTCGTCCTGGTTGCGGCAAAAATGGTCGGCGCCTCCGGAGATCTGAGTGTGTACCCGAGCCCCCCCCAGGTCCTCCGCCGAAATCACCTCCCCCGTGGCCGCTTTCACCAGCGGTGGACCTCCAAGGAAAGAATAGGACATCTTGTCGATCATGATGGACTGGCAGGCCATGAAAACGATGTACGCCCCGCCGGCCGTATTGCCCCCCGTGCTGAGGGTGATTTGCTTCAGCCCCATGGCCGACATGCGGGCCATGTTGTAGAACATGGAACCGAAGTGCTGATCATCCGGAAACACGTCGGCCTGCATGGGGAGGTAAGCCCCGCCGGAATCGGCGATATAGACGCAGTTGAGGCCGCATCGTTCGGCAATGGCCTGGGCCCGCATGTGCTTCTTGAGGGTGATGGGGAAATACGTTCCGGCTTTGACGCGGCTGTCGCTGGCCACGATCATGGTCCAATTTCCATGGATCTTGCCGATTCCCGTGATGATGCCCCCGCAGGGCACATCCTCCACTTCCGGATAGAACATGCCGAATCCAGCCAGGCGACTCAGTTCGAAGAACTCGGTGTCGGGATCGACGAGCTTGCGGATCAACTCCCGCGCGGGCTGCTTGCCCTGCTTGGCCAGCCGGTTGACCGCCGCTTCCCCGCCGGGCCACATGGCCTCGTAAGCCAGACCATCCAGCTTCAGCTCTTCATTCTCCCAGAAAGCCCGATTCTCCATCCTCGCATCAGTCATGTCGCGTCCCCTTGTCTTCACTTCCCCTTGTAGACGGGTTTCCTCTTCTCACGAAAAGCAGCAAGCCCCTCCAGTCGATCTTCGGTGGGGATCAACGTCCAATAAGCGTTGGACTCGATGGCCAGGCCGGTGCCGATGTCGGTTTCGAGGCCGTAGTTGATGGCATACTTAGCCTGCTGGATGGCTATGGGGCCCGTTTCGCAGATCATGGCCGCCATCGCCCGGCATTCGTCCAACAGTGCCTCGGGCGGGCAGATCTTGTTGGCCAGACCGATCTGCAGGGCTTCCTCGGCATCCACGCGCCTGCCGGTGAAAATGAGCTCCTTGGCCTTGCCCCTCCCCACCAGCCGAGGCAGACGCTGCGTGCCACCGGCGCCCGGGATGATGGCCAGGCGCGTTTCCGTGAGCCCCATGGAGGCGGCAGAGGACACGATGCGCAGATCGCATGCCAGAGCCAGCTCTGTTCCGCCGCCGAGGGCGATGCCGTTGACCCCGGCGATTACCGGTTTGTTCATGTTCTCAATGAACGTGAAGAGATTTCGGATGGTGTAGATGAACTCCCGAACCTGCTGCTCGCTGAGCGTCGCCCGCTCCTTGAGATCGGCGCCGGCACAGAAAGCCTTTCCGGCGCCCGTGATGATCACAACACGAACATCCGTGTCGAAATGTATGGCTTCGACACGCTCCTTCAGCGCCCGCAGCATCCCGAAGTTGAAAGAGTTCATGACGTCGGGTCGATTCAGAGTCAGGATGGCAACCTGATCCTGCCGTTCCTCCAAAACCAGTGGTGTTTCCATGCCCCCTCCCGCCCGTTATCGTTGCGCCTTCCTGGCGAATTCTTCCCGGGTCAATTCCCTGGCGATGATCATGCGGCGAACCTCGCTCGTCCCCGCTCCGATCTCGTAAAGCTTGGCGTCGCGCCAGAGCTTCTGGACCGGGAACTCCAGGCAGTAGCCGTATCCGCCATGGATCTGAACGCCCTGGTCGCAGACCCAGGTGGCCGTTTCCCCGGCAAACAGAATGGCTGCAGCCGCCTGGCGCGTCAGCTCGGTTCCCTTCCCGCCGCGCTTGGCGCTCTGGGCCACCGTGGCCGCGCGATACACCAGGAGGCGGGCGGCTTCGGTCCGGGCGTACATGTCCGCCAGCTTCTGCTGAATCATCTGGAAGTTGGCGATGGGCTGGCCGAACTGCTCACGCTCGACGGAGTACTTGATGGAATAGTCAAGAGCCTGTTGAGCCATGCCCACCGAGCCGGCCGCCAGTACGATGCGCTCGATGTCGAGCCCGCTCGTCATGACGTGGACACCCATGTTTTCCTGGCCCACGAGATTCTCGGCCGGCACCTCGCAATTGTCGAAAACCAGCTCAGCCGTTGGGGAGCCGCGCATGCCCACCTTCTTGAGCTTCCTCGACACGCTGAAGCCGGGGAACTCCTTTTCGACGATGAAGGCGCTGATTCCCTTTGCCCCCAGTTCCGGTTCCGTCTTGGCGTAGACCAGGAGAGTGTCCGCCACGGGACCGTTGGTGATGAAGATCTTGCTTCCATTCAAAATATACTTGTCGCCCTTTTTGACCGCCCGGGTTCGCAGGCTCATGGCGTCGGACCCGGCGTTGGGCTCCGTCAGGCCCAGGGCGCCGATCTTCTCGCCCCGAATCAGAGGGGGCAGGTATTTCTCTTTGAGGGCTTCGTTGGCATTCTTGTGGATGTTGTTGGCACACAGGTTGGAATGAGCTCCGTAGCTCATGGCCAGGGCCGGGCAGATTCGACTCATTTCTTCGATGGCCAGGGCCTGCATGAGAACGTCGCCGCCCAGCCCGCCGTACTTCTCGTCCATGGTAATCCCGAGGATGCCGATCTCTGCGCATTTCTTGAAAAAATCGGGAGGAAACCAGTCTTCTTCATCGATCTTTTCCTGAAGGGGCCCCAGCTCCTGGAGGGACCATTTGTACACCGTTTCTTTGATCATGCGTTGTTCATCGGTCAGTTCGAAATCCATGAAGATCCTCCCTCGTGGTTTGCAGCGTTGAGGTGCATTGAGAAACATGCAGTGTCACAGCGGTCCCGTTCGCAGCGGAACCCCCGTGAGCCTGGACATCTTCTGCTTGAGCTTCCGAAGTGGGCCTGGACCTTTGCGGGAGCCATCTGGGGGGTGAGTGCTCACGAGATGCTTGAGCGCATACCTCCCAATTCACAAGCGAGTTTTGTTAATATCAAATTTAATGAATAAATCAAAAACTAAATTGCTCATGCACGAGACCTTGGCGAGATGCTTTGAAGCCTGCGAACAGCCTCTCCAGCTTTCTCCAGATGGATGATCCTGTTCAAACCATACCCGGACCGGTTCCGTGCCCCCGAAAGCGGGGAGCGAATCCGGCATGTTAAACGAATTGAAACAATGATAAGTTTCCTCTAACATCACTCCCGTTGAATCGGCCCGTGCATGCACCCTTCCAGCAGCGAACACCGACAGTGGCAAGCGGATTCTCACGCGAGGAGCGAAATCATGACACAGAAATATTGGCCCGATGACTATGTGCAGAAGCGCCGCTCCGCCAGGGAAGCCATCGGCCGCATCCATCCCGGCCAGCGAGTCTTCATCGGAACCTCGTGTGGTGAGCCGCAGCACCTGGTCAAGGAACTGGCTGCGCAATCCGGCAATTTCACGGACATCGAGGTGGTCCGGCTCCTCAGTCTCGAGACGGCCCCCTTGACCCTCATGGCGAGCGAGAAGTCGAGCAACGCCTTCACGGTCCGGTCGTTCTATTCGGGATCCGGCATTCCCCGTGCGCTTTCCGGGAACCGCCGCTTTTTCACTCCCATCAATCTCTCCGCCATCCCCCGCCTGTTCATGAGCCGACAGATCCCCGTCCACGTGGCTCTGATCCAGGTCTCGCCCCCTGACGATTTCGGCTGGATGAGCCTCGGGATATCTGTGGACGTAACGCTCTCGGCAGCCCTTTCGGCGGACCTGGTGATCGCCCAGGTGAATCCCAGGATGCCCCGTGTTCTAGGAAGATCGTTCATCCATGTGGACGACGTGGACGTGGTGGTGGAATATGAAGAGGATCTCCTGACGGTGGGGGACGTGGTGGAGCTCGAGGCCGGCAAGATGATCGGCAGATACGTGGCCAAGCTCATCGAAGACGGCTCCACTTTCCAGCTGGGTTTGGGCGCCACTCCACAGGCGACTTTGATCGCGATGGAGGACAAGAGCGACCTGGGAGTCCACACCGAGTTCCTGACGGATGGCTTGCTCGGTCTCATTTCAAGGGGAGTCATCACCAATCGCAGAAAAGGGGTGAACGAGGGCAAGCTGGTGGCGAGCAGCGCCATCGGGACCAACAATTTGTACGAATACCTGCACGACAACCCGGCCATCGAGTTCCATCCGTCGGACTACGTGAACAGCCCTGTGGTGATCGCGTCCCACAACAAGATGGTGTCGCTCAATGTGGCGACGGTCATGGATCTCACGGGGCAGGCGGCGGTGGACGCCATGCCGCATAATCATTTCTCGGGTGTGACGGGGGTTCTGGATTTCGTCAGAGGGGCCGCCCAGTCCCCCGGGGGAAAGTCGGTTCTCATGATTGTCTCGACGGCTCGGGATGGAACCATGAGCCGCATCGTGCCGACGCTCGAAGACAAGGCGGTTGTGGTTCCCCGAAGCGATGTATATTACGTGGTGAGCGAGTTCGGTGTCGTGAACCTTTTCGGCAAGAGTTTACAGGAGCGCGCCATGGCTATGATCAGCCTGGCTCACCCTGATTTCCGCGACGAGCTGTTCTTTCGCGCCAAGGAGCTGGGGCTCATCGGAACGGACAGGAGCCTGAAGGAGTCCATTCAGGCCGTTTATCCGTTGAAGTATGAGGAGACGATCAAGATCAATGATCAGAAGATCACCATCCGCCCGGCCAAACCTGTGGATGAGCGCAGGTTGCAGGAGCATTTTTACAATCTCGACAAGAACGATATCCTGTCACGCTTCTTTCACAAGAAGACAAGTTTCATTCGAGATGATGTCGCGTCCATGTTCCAGATTGACTACGCGAGAGAAATGACCATGGTGGCCACGATCGGTGAACTGGGATTTGGAAAGATCATTGCGGTGGGCGGCTATGTGCTGGACGAACGCAGAAATATGGCCGAAGTGGCATTTTCGGTGACCAAGGAATGGAAACGCAAGGGGTTGTCCAAGTTCATTCTCTTCAAGCTGGCGGAGGTGGCCAAAGATAATGGCATCGAAGGTCTGGTGGCCTACACGTCACTCAACAACAAACCCATGATCGGTCTATTCAAGACTCTGCCCTATAAGGTCAAGCTGACTGTGGAGGACGACATGGTGGACCTGGTGTGCCGATTCGACGATCCGTTGTGAGAGTCTGGTGAGGGATCGTGCCACAATCGCCTTGACTTGAACGGTAAAAAGTGATTTTAGAGAAAAGTTTACGGATTTCGCTGAGCTTTGTTGCGAGAGTGGCGGAATTGGCAGACGCACTGGACTTAGGATCCAGCGGGCAACCGTGGGGGTTCAACTCCCCCCTCTCGCACCAGCGGTTGGCTCTGCCAGCAGCGCCCTCATGATTTTGCGTTTCCCAATGCCGAAAGGAAGGTCTGAAGAGGTGGAATTGAACGTTTCCGTAGAAGATTTGAGTCCGAGCCAGAAGAAGCTCCACATTGAGATCCCTGCCAGGAAGGTGCAGCAGGCCATTGACAAGCGCTATCGGGATCTTTCCAGCCAGGTGCGCATCAAGGGATTCAGGCCCGGCAAGGTTCCCCGCAACATCCTCAAATCCTATTACGGCAAATCGATCGAGCACGAAGTCACGTCCCAATTCATCGAGGAGTCCTTTCCACAGGCCCTGCGAGAATCGGATATCAAGCCGCTTGTCGAAGCCGAGGTGGATGAGAGCAAATTCGATGAGAACGGGGCGCTGGTGTATGCGGCCATCGTGGAAGTCTGTCCGCCTTTTGACCTCGCCGACTACAAGGGACTGTCGATCCAACGCACTGAGGCCGCGGTCACCGATGAAATGGTGGACGCGGAGCTCGAAAGACTGCGTGAGCAGCATGCCGAACTGAAGACCATCGAGCTGGAGCGGGGCGTCCGGTACGGCGATATGGCGCTCATTGAGTACCGCTCGTGGCCCGAAGGAGCGGACACGGAAAACATCAAGCCCAGCGAGCAGATGGTGGAGGTGGGCAAGAACAAGCTCCATCCCGACTTCGACGAACATCTGGTCGGCCACTTTTCGGGAGACAATCTGACCTTTGTTCTCGATCAGGCAGAAACGGAGGATTCGGGCCAGAATTCTCCCTTGCAGACCCACTATGACGTCACGATTCGAGAGGTGAAGGAAAAGACCGTTCCCGATGCCAATGACGAGTTTGCAAAAGCGCTGGGGCAGTTCGACACTCTTGAGGAGTTGAGGAAAGAGATATCCCGGCAGCTGCAGCAACGGCTTGATGACCAGAACAAGGCAGAAGTCCGGAAGCAGATTGCCGATCGTTTGCTGGAGATGATGCCATTTGAGGTTCCTCCCAAAGTCATCGAGAAGGAAATTGAGCAACAGCTCCGCACTTTCCAGTACCAGTTTCAGAGCCAGGGGCTGAAAATCGATCCCGGTGCGTTCGATACTCCTGAGATTCGGGCTGAGTATCGCCCCCAGGCTGAGAAGAATGTTCGTCTGGGCCTGATCCTGAGCCGGATTGCGGAGCAGGAAGGTTTGACGCTTACGGAAGAGGAAGTGGATGAGGTGTATCAGGGCATGGCGCGGATGGCCCGTATGTCGTTGGAGGAAGTCAAGCGTGACTATGCCGACAGTCCATTGATTGAGCAGGCCAAAGAGGGGAAGATCAAAGAGAAGGTGTTCGGTCTCATCGAGGATCACGCGGTGCTATCCGATTCACCTCCCGAAGTCGATGCTGCCCTTGAAGCTGCGGCAGCAGCAGAATAGGAGTTAAGGGATGTCGCTCATTCCGATCGTCATTGAGCAGAGCAGTCGCGGAGAGAGGGCTTTCGACATTTATTCACGCTTGTTGCGGGATCGGATCATCTTTCTGGGAACGGCTGTGACGGACGATGTGGCGAATGTAATCATCGCCCAGATGTTGTTTTTGGAGTCCGAGGACCCGGATAAGGATATCTATTTTTACATCAACTCCCCGGGAGGATTGGTGACTGCCGGCTTGGCGATCTACGACACCATGCAGTACATCAAGCCCGATGTTTCGACCCTGTGCATGGGGCAGGCGGCCAGTATGGCCGCGGTGCTGCTCGCTGCGGGAGTGAAGGGGAAGCGATACGCCCTGCCTCATGTCCGCATCATGCTGCATCAGCCCATGGGCGGATTCCAGGGGCAGGCAACGGATGTGGACATCCAGGCCCGCGAAATCCTGAGGCTGCGAGAGGAACTCAACCGGATTTTGATGGATCACACCGGCAAGACCTATGAGCAGATCCAGCGGGACACCGATCGCGATTTCTTCATGTCCGGGGAGCAGGCCAAGGAATATGGCCTGGTAGACGAAGTGATCACCAGACGGCTTGTGGGGCCTCAGGGCCAGAAACTGACCGTCACCTAGTCTGTCCCAAGCGGGAGGGGGTGGCGGCCGGAGCTGGTTTGGGACCTGCTGACTATGCCTCCCTCTTCCCCACGTGGAATTTTTCCCCTGCTTGCCCCAATCCCCTCAATAATGCCTTTCTTCTCCCATTTATCACGGTCCTGGTGGTGGGGCTTCCAATGCGGAAGCACTTGTCTTTTCCGCCGTGAAGTGTTCCCATGGCTTTCACGTCCGTTGATCGGCCTCTGGGTCGGACGGAATACAGCCCTGAACCGTCCCCGGTTGCCTGGAGATCCGTCGGCAGTGGAAGGGCCGGCTGTGTGCTTTGGATTGAGGCTTGGGGCTGGCATAAGATGTGCTTTCAACAGGAAGTGGATCTCAAGGCTATTGGCGTCCGAGCTTTTGTCCGATGGAAGGAATCATGGTTTTGTACCTGGCAGTCGAGGAAGCTTGTCGGCGTGCTGGACGGCGGGTGCTCGGGAGTCACTTTGAAGTAGCTAATTAGGAGCCCCGTGTTTATAATAGAATCGCTTGTATCTTTATGTTTGCAGTGCGAAATTCTGCGGCACGATCCCGCGTCGAGGATGATCTGGGTGCTGTCTGGATAGATGAGGAGGGTTCGAATGGCGAGGAAACGAGACGATCGGAGCGGGGAACTCAGATGTTCCTTTTGCGGGAAGGGCCAGGACGAGGTCAAGAAGCTCATAGCCGGCCCAACGGTGTACATCTGTGATGAGTGTGTCGAGCTGTGCAATGACATCATTGCCGAAGAGTATGAAAGGGAGGAGGCGGCGCGAGCCACATCGATTCCGAAGCCGGCGGAGATCAAGACCATCCTCGACCAGTACGTGATCGGTCAGGAGCGCGCCAAGAAGGTGCTTTCGGTTGCGGTCCATAATCACTACAAGCGCATTGAGCTGAAGCTGGACAAGAACGACGTTGAGCTTCAGAAGAGCAACATCCTCATGATCGGTCCGACGGGCTCGGGCAAAACCCTGCTCGCCCAGACGCTGGCCAGAATCCTCAATGTTCCTTTTACGATAGCGGATGCAACGACTTTGACCGAAGCAGGATACGTGGGTGAAGATGTTGAGAATATCCTGGTGAGTCTCATTCAGGCTGCGGACTACGACATCGAGAAGGCATCGCGGGGAATCGTCTACATCGACGAGATTGACAAGATTGCCAAGAAGTCGGACAGCCCGTCCATCACGCGCGATGTTTCGGGTGAAGGCGTTCAGCAGGCGCTCCTGAAGATTCTCGAGGGCACGGTGGCCAATGTCCCTCCCAAGGGTGGTCGGAAGCACCCTCAACAGGAATTCATCAAGATCGATACCACGAACATCCTGTTCATTTGCGGAGGCGCTTTCAACTACCTCGAGACCATCATCCAGTCGCGGGTGGGAGTCAAAGGGCTGGGATTCGGCGCCGAGATTCGCAGCAAACAGGACAGAAACGTGGGGGAAATCCTCGGCAAGGTTCAGCCCGAGGATCTCATCCGGTTCGGCATGATTCCGGAGTTCGTGGGCCGGCTCCCCGTATTGGCGACCCTCAGCGAGCTTACTGAGGACGAGTTGGTGAGCATTCTCACAGAGCCCAGAAACGCTCTCGTCAAGCAGTATAAGAAGCTTTTCGAGCTCGAGGACGTAAGGCTGCGTTTCACCGAGGGAAGCCTGCGCGCCATATCCAAAGAAGCCTTGAGGAGAAAGTCGGGGGCGAGAGGGCTGAGGTCCATCATGGAGAATATCATGCTCGACATCATGTATGATCTCCCTTCGCATCCTGAGATCCAGGAATGCATCATCAACGAGGATGTGATTCTCAAGCAGGCGGTACCGTTGCTTCTTTACAGGAATCAGAGCCAGGAGTCGGCTTAGAGAAGATCGGCCCGTTTCGGGCGGATCGAACAGTGAGTCTTCCGGCGAGAACCTAAGGATGAGTCGATTATGTTCAAACTGACACGCAATAAGGATGACCAGCAGAATGTTGCTGGGCCTCTTGTGATGCCACTTCTGCCTTTGAGGGATATCGTCGTTTTCCCATCCATGGTTGTTCCGCTGTTTGTGGGGCGTGACAAATCGGTCAATGCATTGGAGAAGGCCACAGGATCCGACAAGAAGATCTTTCTCGCGGCCCAGACCAAAGCCAAGACCGATACGCCCAGCGAATCCGATATTTATCGGGTGGGTACGGTAGCCAACATCCTTCAGATTCTCAGACTGCCCGATGGAACGGTGAAAGTTCTGGTGGAAGGCGATCACCGGTGCAGGATCCAGCATTTCATTCCGAATCCGGACCATTTCATGGTGCAGCTTGAAGTCCTCGAGGAGTCGGCTGACGACAACACGACCATCGAGGCTTTGAGGCGCAGCATTCAAACGGTGTTCGAAGCCTATTCCAAGCACAATAAGAAGATCACACAGGAAGTTCTCGAGTCGGTATCGGCCATACAGAGTCCATCGAAGCTGGCGGATACGGTAGCCTCGTACATGCCCTTCAGCATCGAGGTGAAGCAGAAGCTCTTGGAGATGACCAACGTATCTCAGCGCCTTGAGAAGCTTTTCGGACATATCCGTGCCGAGATCGATATCACTCAGACCGAAGAGCGAATCAAGGGTCGCGTCAAGAAGCAGATGGAGAAGACTCAGCGCGAGTACTATCTCAACGAGCAGATGCGCGCGATCCAGAAGGAAATGGGCGAAAAAGACGACTTCAAGAGCGAGCTCGAGGAGCTCGAGAAGCGCATCAAGCGCAAGAAGCTCTCCCAGGAGGCCGCCGCAAAGGTGCGGGCGGAGTTCAAGAAGCTCAAGTTCATGTCGCCCATGAGTGCCGAAGCAACGGTCGTTCGGAATTATATCGACTGGATTCTGTCGCTTCCCTGGTTTGACAAGACCAAAGATAAGCTCAACATTGATGAGGCCACACGCATTCTGAACGAAGACCATTACGCTCTGGAAAAGCCCAAGGAGCGCATACTGGAGTACCTGGCGGTGCAGGCTCTGGTCAAGAAGATCAAGGGCCCAATCCTGTGCTTCGTCGGACCTCCGGGTGTGGGCAAAACCTCACTGGCCAAATCCATCGCCCGGTCCATGAATCGGAATTTCATCAGGCAGTCTCTGGGTGGGGTACGGGACGAAGCCGAGATTCGCGGTCATCGCCGAACCTACATCGGTGCGTTGCCCGGTAAAATTATCCAAAGCCTGAAGAAGGCCAAGAGCAACAACCCGGTTTTCTGCCTGGACGAAATCGACAAGCTGAGCATGGACTTCCGGGGCGACCCATCGTCTGCACTGCTCGAAGTGCTCGACCCCGAGCAGAACAGCGCATTCAACGACCATTATCTTGACCTGGATTACGATCTTTCCGAGATCTTTTTCATCACCACTGCCAACAACCTCCATGCCATTCCGCCGCCGCTGAGAGACCGGATGGAGGTCATCCAGATCGCGGGGTATACCGAGTACGACAAACTGTGCATCGCCAAGGATTTTCTGGTGACCAAGCAGTGCAAAGCCAATGGGCTGAGTGTCGACAATGTGGTTTTCTCCGATGAGATCCTGCTTTTCATCATCCGCCATTACACCAAGGAAGCGGGTGTCAGAAATCTGGAGCGAGAAATCGCGTCGGTGTGCCGCAAGGTGGCCAAGGAAGTCGTTCGAAAGGGTAAAGAAACCAGGATCGAACTGACCGAGGAACTCATCCAGGAATACCTGGGGATCATCAAGTTCCGCTATGGTCGGGTAGAGGAAAAGGACGAGGTCGGCCTGGCCATGGGGCTGGCATGGACCGAGTTCGGAGGAGATATCCTGGGGATCGAGACGGTGACCATGCCTGGAAAGGGCAAGATCATCATTACGGGTAAATTGGGCGAGGTGATGCAGGAGTCGGCTCAGGCGGCTTTGAGTTACGTCAGATCACGGTCGAAGCAGCTGCGAATCGATGCTGAGTTCTACCAGAATCTGGATATTCACGTGCACGTGCCCGAAGGGGCGATTCCCAAAGACGGTCCTTCGGCCGGTATCACGATGGCCACTTCCATTGTATCGGCTCTGACGAGGATTCCCGTCCGTAGCGAAGTGGCCATGACGGGAGAGATCACGCTCCGTGGAAGGGTCCTGCCCATTGGTGGTCTCAAAGAGAAGATCCTGGCTGCGCACCGGGCGCTCATCAAGACTGTGCTGGTTCCGAAGGAGAATGCGAAGGATCTCAAGGATATCCCGGCCAAGATCCTGCAAGAGGTGGATATCGAGCTCGTGGAGCACATGGATGAGGTGCTCCGGCGGGCCCTCGTTCTTCAGAACGAGTCCGATCTGTTCAAGGCTGCGGAAGAAGAGAAGAAGCCCGTCATGTTTGAATCAGAAAAGAGTATGGGGGAAGAAATCCGAGCTCATTGAGACGGGCGGCATAGTGTAAACGAATTACGCACCCTGTCCGGGACATGCCACATGGCAGTGAGGAGTCTGGACAGGGTTTTTTTGTCGCCATCGCGATGGCGGTTCACGCTTCGCGGCTCCGCTGATGACCCCGCATAGCGGAGCAATAGTAGAGGGCACCCCCGTGCGGATACGTTTCGAGCCGATGGGATTTGAGAAGACTCTGAACGGTCTGCTCCATCTGAAGCATGGGAACCGAAAGGGAGTGGGACATCTCGACCATTGTGCAGGGCCTTCTTCCCACAAGCTCGAGAATCCGCTGCTCCAGGTGTTCCTCGGGGCGGGAACCGCCGCCTCCCCGGTAGCGTCCGATGATGCGCGTTCTGGAGCCGGGGAAATAGGCCCGCGCTTCCTCCATGGCTTCCGGGGAGAGCCCGGCGACACCTGGAAAAGCTGGAGGGCGGGCAACGGTATTCAATTCAACCGTATCGGGGTTGAGGCCATTGATCACCCGTGCCAGCTCCGTGAGCTCAGCCGGCTGGTCATTGACCTGAGCTACCAGCAGGATCTCGAGATGAAAACGCCCTCGGAACTCTCGCCTGAAGGCGTGCAGGCCGTCCAGCACCGCATCAACGGTCAGTCCGTGGAACGGACGGTTGATTCTTCGAAAGACGGAGGGGGTGACTGCATCGAGGGAGGGAACGACGAGATCCGCCCATCTGAGGTCCTTTCTGACCGAAGAGTCCCAGAGCAGGGATCCGTTGGTCAACACCGCCAGAGGCAGTTCGGGGAAGCACTTTTTGATCATCTCGAGCAAATCCCCCAGGGCGGCATAGAGTGTGGGCTCGCCGGCGCTCGAGAGAGTAAGGATGTCGGCCTCACCGGGATGTTCTGCCAGGTAGTGTTGAAGATCGCGGACGACTTGGTCGGGTTGGACGAAGAGTTTCCGTTCCACGGTCAGGCAGGTCGTCCGACCTGATTCGCAGTAGAGACAATCATAGCTGCAGGTCTTGGGCGGGATGACATCGATGCCGAGGGACCGCCCCAATCGTCTGGAAGGAACCGGTCCGAAGATAGTACTCCCCGGTGCATTCATGATCATGCCTGTAGGTACATAACGCAGCAGAGGATGGAATTCGGCTCGTCTTCCACGATGTGAGCATTAATCGACGGCAAAGGCGCGGCCTAAAGAGCAGATCCTCGGAACCGCGTGAGGTTCGGCGCCGTCCTCTGTCCTGGTAAAGGCTAAGCTCTTTCGGGTTCGCTTCTGGATTTGGCTGCCAGAACGTGGTTCATTTTGTTGAGATAGACTTCGCACTCCGAGCAGACCTGCTGGTTTTCCTTGCAAGCCCTGGGCATGAGATCCCAGCAGGGAACCGGAAAATTGAGAATCGCAGGACAATCCTTGCGGGCATCTTCGCCACAGCCCCTGATTTCCCAGCATGGAGCGATCGTCAGGAGTTTTTTGATGCCGGCAATATTCAGTCCCTCGTCTGAAAGGAGTTTGCGGAGACATTTCAACCATTGGAGATCATTGTTGGAGTAGTAGCGCTTTCCTCCGCGTCGAGCCGGCTTGATGAGACCTTCCTGCTCGTAGATCCTCAACGTTCTCGGATGAATGTCCAAGAGCTCAGCGACAATGCCAATGGGGTAGAGAGCTTTCTGAGTTTCAACTTCCATGGTTGCGGGCCTCCTGTAGCATAGACTTACAAAGTCAATTAACGTAGGCGGGATTATAAAACTTTAACTTTCCGTTGTCCAATGTTTTCCCTGCCCTCTTCCTGATGAGCATGACCCTTTTTCCCTTGTCACCCCACCATGAATCCATTAACTATGCTTCAAAGGGCTGAACCGTCAACCGGGGAAAAAATGCACAAACAATGTGGGCTGCACGCCATGCGGGAGAAGATCTGATGCGCAGTGATGCAATGAAAAGCGGAGTGGAAAAGGCGCCTCATCGGTCGCTATTGAAGGCCATGGGATACACGCAGGCCGAACTGGATCGACCTCTGATTGGTGTGGCGAATTCTGTCAACGAGATCATCCCGGGGCATATTCACCTGGACAGGATTGCCGAAGCTGTAAAGGCTGGCATTCGCCACGCAGGCGGAACCCCCGTGGAGTTCAGCACCATCGGCGTTTGCGACGGAATCGCCATGAACCATGCCGGAATGCGCTATTCGCTGGCCAGCCGGGAGCTCATCGCCGATTCGGTGGAGGTGATGGCAACCGCTCACCCGTTTGACGGTCTGGTCCTCATTCCCAACTGTGACAAGATTATTCCGGGGATGCTCATGGCAGCCCTTCGGATGAATATTCCATCCATAGTCGTCAGCGGTGGGCCCATGTTGGCCGGAAAGGTCGGCAGCAGGCCTGTGGATCTCATCTCCGTCTTCGAGGGGGTTGGAGCGCTGAGGGCCGGGCAGATCACCGAGGAGCAGCTCACGGAACTGGAGGATTCGGCATGCCCGGGTTGCGGCTCCTGTGCCGGGATGTTCACGGCCAACTCCATGAACTGCCTGACCGAAGCCTTGGGGATGGGCCTTCCGGGAAACGGGACGATCCCGGCTGTGAGCGCCGCCAGGATCCGACTCGCCAAGATGGCCGGCATGCGGATCATGGATTTGGTCCAGAAGAATGTCTGCCCGCGAGACATCGCGACCCTGCAGGCCTTTGAGAACGCCATGGCGGTCGATATGGCGCTGGGGTGTTCGACCAACACGGTGCTGCACGTACCCGCCATTGCTCATGAAGCCGGCATCGATCTGAGTCTGGAGCTTTTCAATGCCGTTTCCACGCGTACTCCGCACTTGTGCAGTTTGAGGCCTGCAGGACCCCATTTTCTGGAGGATCTCAATTCGGCGGGAGGGGTCCAGGCTGTCATGAAGGTGCTTTCGGAGCGGAACCTGATTCATCTCGACGCCCTTACGGTGACCGGGAAGAGCGTTGGACAGAACATGGAGCCGTTCCAGGTGGCTGATCCCGAAGTGATCCGTCCGTTGAGCCGGCCTTACCATGAAGAAGGGGGCATTGGGGTGCTCTACGGAAATCTCGCTCCCGAAGGAGCTGTGGTGAAGCAGTCGGCGGTGGCTCCGGAGATGCTGCAGCGCCGGGGGCGCGCAAGGGTTTTCGAGAGCGAATCGTCGGCTGCGGAAGGCATCCTCGGCGGGAAGATCCAGGCAGGGGACGTGGTGGTCATCCGTTACGAGGGACCCAAGGGCGGTCCGGGCATGCAGGAAATGCTCACACCGACGGCAGCCATTGTGGGGATGGGTCTGGACAAGGATGTGGCGCTCATTACGGACGGACGGTTCAGCGGCGGTACTAAGGGGGCAGCGATCGGGCATATTTCCCCAGAGGCGGCGGTCGGCGGTCCCATTGCCCTGATCGAGGAAGGGGACACAATCCTGATCGACATTCCCGGCAAGAAGATCGAGCTGCTGGTGGAATCGAACGTTCTGGATGAGCGACGCCGCAAATGGACACGCCCTGAGCCGAGAGTCACCTCCGGGTACCTGGCCCGCTATGCGCACATGGTAACTTCGGGAGCCAGAGGGGCAGTGCTGGAAATTGGCAGCAGCAGTCGGTAAAATAAGCATGGCTTACGTGCGGGGAGTCGGCCTGAATCCATTTGTGACCGCCCGTTGAACCCGGGCTTGAAGAGAGGAATCAGCCTCTGTGGGGTACGTCTTTCGCCTTGAAGATGCCCATCAATACCACGAATGGTTTGCGACCGAACCTGGCAAATCCGCTGCGGAAATCGAGAAGGAGCTCCTCCTTCGGGTGTGGTCGCCGGTTTTGCCGCAGAGCGTTCTTGAGGTTGGATGCGGCACGGGGCTCTTCCTGGAGTGGCTCGCCGGTTTTGGCCACCAGGTTACCGGTCTCGAGCCGTCAACCTCGATGCTGGAGATCGCCCGAAAGCGGCTTCCGCAGCGGATCACACTCGATCGTGGGTTTGCAGAGGATCTGCCGTATGAAGACAATGCCTTCGACACCGTGGCTCTGATCACCACTCTCGAGTTTGTGGACCATCCCCGGCGTGCCCTGAAGGAGGCCTGTCGTGTTGCGAGGCGCCATGTGCTTTTGGGGGTGCTGAACAAATACTCGATCATATCCGCCCAGCGCATCATCGCGAGCTTCTGGCGTCCCTCGGTTTACCGACGCGCCAAATTCTTCGGAGTTTATGAACTGCAGCACTTGGCGAAAGAAGTGCTTTCCGGGCATGTTCCCATGCGGTGGCGGACCTGCCTTTGCTTCCCCCTGATGGTTTTGCGCTATCTGCGTTTTATCGAGCGATCCCATTTCATGCATTGCCAGCCCTTCGGTCATTTCATCGCTATGCGCATCGACATGAGCTATACAATGAGGACCTTGCAGGACCCGCTTCTGCACGAGATCCCCTCCTCGGTCGGCCGCCCCGGATATCACGCCTCCTGTTGGCTTTCCGCACCTCCGCAAAAACCTTGTCCGGGAGAGGGCCATCCCCATGGGTCCGGATGAGCTCTGGCACTGCCGACGCCGCGTGCGCAGGTGAATTTGCGGTTTCCGATTTCGGCCATGTGACCTGGAAACATCGCCGATGCCCAAGCAAATGGAGGTCCGCATGAAGGAAGCCATGTTCTACAGAAAGCTGGATGCGGATGCCGTCGACTGTTTCCTGTGCGCCCAGCGATGCAGGATCAAGACGGGAAAGCGAGGAAAGTGTGCAGTCCGGCAGAACGAAGAGGGGACGCTCTTCAGCCTCGTTTATGAACAGGTCATCGCCCAGCATGTCGACCCCATCGAAAAGAAGCCTCTCTTCCATTTCTATCCAGGCTCCAGGAGTTATTCCATTGCCACCGCAGGATGCAATTTTCGCTGCTTGTTCTGTCAAAATGCCGATATTTCCCAACTTCCTCGGGAACGCCATGCAATCCCCGGGAGACGCATTCCCGCAGGGGACGTGGTTCGTGAAGCGGTCCAGAGCGGCTGTGCGACTATTTCATACACCTACACCGAACCAACGGTTTTCATGGAATACGCCCTGGATGTCGCTGAGAAGGCTCACAGTGAGGGCATCGGGAATGTCTTTGTCAGCAACGGTTACATGACGGCCGAAGCCCTGGAGGTTCTTGCCCCTCTTCTGGATGCGGCCAACGTCGATCTGAAAGCTTTCACCGATGAGTTCTACTCCGAACAGTGCGGGGCTCACCTTCAGCCGGTGCTCGACACGCTGCAGCGCATGAAGCAGTGCGGGATATGGCTGGAGGTGACCACCCTTCTCATCCCCGGACTCAACGATGATCCGGGAGAGCTCAGGGAGCTGGCTCAGTTCCTGGTGGCCCTGGGCCCCGAGACACCCTGGCACGTGAGTCGTTTCCACCCGACCTATCGATTGCTGGATCGTCCCCCGACACCGGTCGGGACCCTGCAGATGGCGCGTAGAATCGGACTGGATGCGGGACTGCACTACGTCTACACAGGCAACATTCCGGGTGACGAGGGGGAGAGTACCTTCTGCCACGCCTGCGGCGAGCTTCTCATGGAGCGATTCGGTTTTTCCACACGCTTTCGGGGGCTCCGAGGTGGGGCCTGCACCAAATGCGGAGCGCGCCTGGCGGGAGTTCGCATCCCTTGAGCCCGTCCCGCTCGGAGCTGCTCCTGGCCCTTTACGATCGCCTGCTTCAAACCTTCGGGCCTCAGCACTGGTGGCCTGCGGACACCCCGTTCGAAGTATTGGTGGGAGCCATCCTTACTCAGAACACCGCGTGGCGGAACGTCAAGCTTTCCATCGCTCTCCTTAAGGAAAACGGACTCCTGAGCCAGGAATCGCTCAGAGTGATACCCGAGGCCGAGCTGGCACTGATCATACGCTCCTCGGGGTATTACAATCAAAAGGCCAGGCGGCTCAAAGCTTTCCTCGACCATCTTGATCATTACTGGCGGGGAGACTTGAACCGTTTCCTGGCGCAGGAGATGGACGACCTGCGAAGCGAGCTTCTCGGCATGCACGGAATTGGCCCCGAGACGGCGGACAGCATTGTCCTCTACGCGGCGGATCAACCTTCCTTCGTTGTCGATGCCTACACCCTCCGAATCTTTTCCAGACATGGGTGGGTTCCCAAAAAGACCCGCTACGAGGAGCTTCGCCGGTTCTTCATGGAGGCGTTGCCGCCCGACGTTCCTCTCTTCAAGGAGTATCACGGCCTTCTGGTGCGGCTGGGTCATCTGTACTGCCGAAAGAGGCCCTTGTGCAGCGGATGCCCCCTCGAATCCCGGCCTTTCGTCCCGAATCATGAAAGTGAGGTGGACTTCACACAATGCTTGAGTTGATCGTATTCCTGTGCGGCGCGGCGGTGATGGTGCTCGAGTTGGTGGGCGCTCGTATCGTGGCGCCTTATTTCGGTTCGTCCATCGTGGTGTGGACGGCGCTGATCGGGACGATCCTGGCCAGCCTGAGCCTGGGCTACTGGTGGGGCGGACGCATCGCGGACCGCAATCCGAGCCTGACCACTTTGGGGCGTATCATCCTCTTTTCCGGGCTCTGCACCGGTTTGGTGGCTGTGGCCAAATCCATGATCCTGGACTTCTGGGGGTTGGATTCCACACCCATCTATGTCGCCGCGACGGTGATCAACCTGGTTCTGTTCGCTCCCGCTTCCATCCTGCTCGGGATGATCTCGCCCTATGCGGTGCGGCTCAAGATGGTGGCCGTGGATCAGGCCGGGAGCACGGCGGGTCGCCTCTACGCCCTGTCCACGATGGGGAGCATTCTCGGGACATTCTTCGCCGGTTTCTTCCTGATCTCCGTTATGGGGAGCACGGGCATCCTCCTCCTCGTTTCGGTTGTGCTGATTCTGCTTTCCCTGTGCGCATCCCTGGCCGATCGAAACAGGAAGATTGCGGCGCTGCTGATCGTTGTGCTCCTCGGGGCGGGTCTAGAGTCTTACTCCGGCTATTTGGGTGCCGAAGGTTTCCATGACCTGGATACGCACTACTCGCGGGTATTCGTCTATCGAAGTGAAGAGCCGGAGACCGGCCGCCCCATGCAGGCTATGGCCACAACGCCTCGGTTTACCCAGTCGGGCATGTACCTGGATGAACCGGACGCTCTGGCCTTGAAATACACCCGGTTCTTCAAGGTGGCCTGGTTCCTGAAGCCATCGGCCCGGCGGTGCCTGTTGCTGGGGGGTGGCGGATACTCGTTCCCCAAGTATGCCCTCGCGCGATACCCACACCTGCACCTGGACGTCGTCGAGCTGGATCCCGGCGTCACCGATCTGGCACGCCGTTTCTTCGCCCTGGAGGATCACGCGCGAATGACGATCCACCACGAGGATGCGCGCACTTACATCAACCGGTCCAGGGAGACCTTTGACGTCATTCTGGGAGATGTCTTCAACTCCCAGTATTCGGTCCCCTTTCATCTCACTACTGTCGAGACGGTGAGAAAGCTCCACGGCATGCTGGCTGAGGACGGTCTGGTCATTATGAACACCATCACGGCCATCGAAGGCCCCAAGGGTCGCTTCCTGAGGGCCGAATACCGCACCTATGCCTCGGTTTTCCCCGACGTTCAGCTCTTTCCGCTCCAGCATCCCGAAGACGGAACCGCGGTCCAGAACGTGATGATCGTCGCTTCCAAGACCCCCCTCCCCGTCGAGTCGGACTCCGGGGACCCTGATGTTCGCCGGCTTCTCAGTCAGCGCTGGGCCCACCCCATCGCCGAGGACATGTCTATCCTGACAGATGATTTCGCCCCCGTCGAAAACTACATGGCCGCAAGCTGGTAGAGAGCTCCGGCAGGGCGGTTCGCCGCGAGTTCGGAGGGGGCCGTTGTCAGAAGCCGAAGAGTAAAATCGCGGCCGAGATGCGGGAGATGACAGGAGGTTGCATCAGCCCGATTGCACTCCTCGACTCTTTGTTGTACCTGTGAAGCGTCAGGACGCTTTGACCCATTTCGACACAAAGCTGCGGAGGACCCACGGTTCCATACTTCAAGATTTCTAGATGCTGGCAGGGTTTCGATCGCGCTTGCGGTGAGGCAGGTCCGGGCGTGAAAGCGCATCCAGGATTCGAGGACGGGTGATGAGGTTAGGCGATTTCAAGTGGTTCAGGCGAAAGCGAGACGAAGAGGCAGCGGAGTCCCGACGCCTCATCCTGGAGGAGACCCAAAGCCTCAAGAAGCTTCTCAGGAAGCAGTCCATACTGATCGAGGAAGTGCGCCGCGAGCAGGAGGCCGCTGCCGCCAGGGAGCGAACGAATGTGGCGCCCCTCCTGGATCTTTGCGACTCGGTCTTCCACCTTCAAAGGGCCTTTCAGAACCCCGGCCTCATGTCCCGTCAGCATGCCCAGGTCGTGAACATGGTTGTCAAGAGGCTGGACCTCTTTGCCGGTTCAGCGGGCATCGAGATGGTTCTCGACGAGGGCGTTCCCTTCGATCCGAGGATACACGAGGCAGTGGTCAATCGAAGCCCCGACTCGCCGGCGCTGGAGATTCTCGAGGTGATTCAGCCGGGTTATCTTCGGGACGGCATCGTCCTGAGGCCTGCCAAGGTCGTTGTCGGGGCTGCAGACGACTCCATTCCTATTGTCAAAGGAAGCACAGCATCATGAAATCCCTGGTTTGTGGCATCGATCTCGGAACGACCAATTCGGTCATCGCATTTCTCAAAGACGGATATCCCCGGGCAATTCCCGTGGAGGAGGGATCAACCATTCTGCCCTCGGTTGTGAGCTTCGATCCGGGCAATGGCAGTCATTGGGTAGGACAGCGGGCCAGGAATCGACGGGCGGCGTTTCCGGAAGATACCGTTGTCTCCGTCAAACGGTTGATGGGCAAGGAGACCCTGGCCACTGCGGGTCAATGGAGCTTCCGTCCGGAGGAGATCTCTTCGTACATTCTGAAGTATCTGGCCGATCGGGCGTCGGAGCATCTGGGAGCAGCCGTTGAAAAAGTGGTGATTACGGTGCCGGCTTACTTCGACGACGCTCAGCGGAGAGCCACCATCCAGGCGGGTGAACTTGCGGGGCTCGAGGTGGTGCGCATCGTGAACGAGCCGACGGCGGCCGCGCTGGTGTATGACCATGTGCGTGCCGAAACGGAGGTGGGGTCTCCGTATGTTTTGGTTTACGACCTGGGCGGCGGGACGTTCGATGTGTCGGTCATCGAGATCAAGGGGGAAATCAAGGAAGTGCTGGCTTCGAGCGGCGACACGGCTCTCGGGGGCGATGATTTCGACGAACGGCTCAAGGAATACCTGCTGGAAGAATTGAGATCCCAGACCGGCTGCGAGGCTCTGGAAGAGAGTGTGAGCCTGAAGGTGAGGCTGCTCGACATTGCCGAGAAGGCCAAGATCGCCCTCTCGGACAGACCCTACGTCCAAATCCATGAGGTTGCCGTGGCCATGCTGGACGGCAAGCCTTTGAGCCTCGATCTCGAATTGAGCCGTGCGAAGTTCGAGGCGCTCACGGAGGACCTGGTCGAGCGGACCATGGGCATCGTGGAAGAGGTTCTCGGGGAGGCCCACCTCGAGCCTGCAGAGATCGGGAAGCTCATCCTCGTGGGAGGCGCCACGCGAATGCCGGCTGTCCATGAGGCCCTCTCGGAACTGTTTGATCAGACCGTGGCCCATTCCGTCGATCCGGATCTGTGTGTCGCACTGGGAGCCGCCATCCAGGGAGGGCTCATCACCGGGGATTCGGTAGGCCAGATCCTGCTGGACGTAACGGCCCACTCCCTGGGCATCAAGACCATCGACGAGCTGAATCCGCAGACCGGGGACGCGGACCACTTTTCCACCATCATTCGCAGAAACACGAGGATCCCCGTGAGTCGCGCCGAGGTCTACCGGACCACGGGGGACAATCAGCGGGGGGTACAGGTGGAAGTGTTTCAAGGAGAAAGCCAGTGGTGCTCCGAAAACGCTCCCGTCGGCGACTTCTACTTTCCCCTCCAGCCGGCACCCGCCTTCTCTCCCGTGGTCGTGGAATTCGCCTACGACCGTGAAGGGCTGGTTCGAGTTTGCATCGACCAGAAAGGACGCGACAACCGCAAGGAAGTGACCCTGGACACGCGGCAGAGAACGGTCGCTGAGGATGCTGCCGAACCCGAGGTGGTCGAGACGCCCGTCAACTATATCGCGGAAAAGGCCAGAAGACTGGCCGGCGACGAGAACCTTCCCGACGGAGTCAGGCGAGAGATTCAGCGCGTCGCCACGAGCTACGAGGAGGCGATTCGGGCCGGCGAGGATGAAGACCGGATGGACGAGTTGGAAGACCTGCTGCTCGAGATCATGGAGCAGGCCGAAGAGGAGCTGGAATCCCTTGAGTAAGAAGAAGCGCATCCGGAGGGACATCGAGAAATGCGTCCGGACGGGCCGGTATTGGGAGCTGCTGCATCTTCTGGAAGACGAGGGGTTGACTGCCGAATATGCCCGTGAGCAAAAGGAAGCCTGGAAAGCCGCCATCAAACAGGCGCTCAAGAGCGAGCGGGCATTTGAGCAATTTCTGCATGAAGTGGGTTCCTTCAAGAAGGCCCCCGTCGATCCCGACTTCCACTTCCTGAAGCTCCTCAAGGACTTTGTCGAGGAGCGGAGCTCGGCCGATGAGATTCTGCAGCTGAGGGGATTGAGCGCCGACGCCGAAAGGATCAAATCGAAGGTCGCCGCATTTGTCTCACAGTCCTCCGATTTTGCCAAACTGAAGGCCTTGCTCGAAAAGTTCCTGAAGGAGCCCGAGAAGATCACCCGCCGATTCTACCAGGATTTGGCCGCTTTGCTTCCGGACGCGTCACTCCGGACAGCCGTGAATCGGTTGGGTGAGTGGATTCCTGTGGCGCGGCGCTTCAATCACAAGGCAGCTGTCGACCGCGGCTGGGCGGGAGTCGATTACATGAGGCTGGAAAGGCTGGATTCCAGGGTTGCGCACATTTCCAACGACCTGCCACCGGCCCTGCGCGAAATTCTCATTCTTCCATTCCTTCACAACCTTGCCGTTATGTGCCGGCGACTGTCGCCCACAGCCGGAAGGCATAATGCGGCACAGTTGGTTCGCTCGATCCCTTCGCTCATCCACGGCCTGGCCGGAGAGAAGATCGGCGATGTCGAGAGAGAGCTTCTGATTCGGCATGGCGACTGGGTTGAGAACAGGGAGGGTGGAGGTGGCTCACTGGAAGAGAGAATGCCCGCGATGAGTCTCGAGGAAAAGCTCGTGCTCCTCAGCGGATTGAGGACCAGAGTTGGGGAGAGGCGCTCCGAGGAACCCGATTATGGGGATAAGGATTTCTACGACCAGGATGACGACGAGGATGACATTGACGACCTCTTCGATGACAACCGCTCCCGAGCCGTTGACCTCGCCCATAGCCTGATGGCAGTGCACCGGAGCATCCTCGGGGATATTTCCGTGCGAGCCCCGAAGCTGTCTTCGCGAGAGAAGAAGGACCTGGTCGGTGTGATGGAGCCCGTGCTCTTGCGGGACCTGGACTACATCCTCGATCATCTGCATTATTTCGAGGACGTCGTGCCGCTCCTCGAAGATGTCATGGACAGCGGGTGTGCCGGGACGCGAATGGGTCTTCTGGTGTTGTTGACGGGCGGTGTCTTCCGTAAGACGGATCTGCGCAGGAGAGCCGAGAAACAACTCGACAGCTCGGCTCCCCCGACGGTAGACGATATGAAATGGCTCGCCGCGCACTGGAACGATTTTTTCTATCCCAAGGCCCGGGCGTTACGGCCGCTTTTCAAGCGTTACGGAGGGGATGCGAATCTCTTGAGTCCTTTTTCAGTTCAGCTGTGCAAGCTGATCGAAGGGGACGTTATCGAGCACATGATCAGGCCGGCCTTGTTGAGGTTCTCCCTCTCACCGTTCAGCGGGCACGCATTGCCAAAGCCCGAGGAACCCGGCCTCCTCCGCCGGGAGCTGGACGATTTGTCGGAATTCGCGGTATTGGATCCTGTACGGGATTTCCTGCGGTGTTATGCGGAAGATCGTATCACCCTGGAAGGGAACCTCTGTTGGCTCAATGCCTGGCGCGCCATGCGCCCGGATGCAGTCTGGGAGATGGCGCTGAAAGATCTCAAACGATACGAGGGTATTCATCCTCACAGTCGATCCATGCTGCAGCTCAGAGAGATCAATACGCTCATTTCCGAAAAGGTCCAGGCGGTTCTGCTCTTCATGAAGGAGCATCTGGATGAGGTCGCGAGGCTCCCCATCGGCGAGCTCGAAGCTGTGTTGGGCGGGCTGCTCAAGTATCCTGAAATACTCCGGGACCATAACAACCTGCTGGTCCACATGAACAACCGGCTCAACGAGCGTCTCAGAGCAGGAGAGGCGGGCGTGCGCCCAATGCTGGAGACACTCAAGAAGACGCTGCTGGATCTGGCCAGAACCCAGAAGAAGACGTCCAGGCCGAGCAGGAGAAAGCGATGACCCGAGAAGAAGCTTTGCAGAATTTGAATCTGCCGCCCGATGCCGACGCGGAGGCTATCGAGAAATCCTATCAGCGCCTGGTCCGAAGGTACCCGCCCGAATTCCACCCGGACAGGTTCCGGATCATCGACGAAAGCTACCGGCAGCTCACCTCGCTTTCGGACATGATTCAGAAGCTCCTGTCGCCTTCCATTGAACCGTCGGGAACAGACCCGACGCTGCTTGTCTTCGATCCGGACGTACCCAGGTCCCGAATCGACGAATCCATCGCCGAAGTCCGCCGGATTGCCCTGAACAAAACCCTATGGGGAAGGTAACGGGCCTTGTTGAAACCAGGAAGGGGGAGCGAGCAGCAAGCCGGCCATTTGTCGGCTGAGCGGAATTGGGGTTCCGCTTCCTCCTGGGAAGATCGTGGCGATGGCCCGGGTGAAGAGCTGTTCCGGCATCCTCGGCAAGATCTGAAGTTCATGGTGCATGTCCCAACGGCATGATCTGCCCGATGTCCAGGACGGCTGTACGGGCAGGATCGACGGCCCGTTCTTTCATGGTTCGACGCAGGTCCAGGATGGGGTAGCCGATGGGCTCGCTGCCGAGGCGGAAGGTTCCCCACTGGGTGGGAATCAGGATGCGGGCGCCCAGGTCATCGAAGGCATCGAGGACCTCCGGGGCATTCATGTGAGCGTAATGCATGAACCAGCGCGGGTGGTAAGCCGTGAGGGGCAGGAGTGCGAGATCGATTCCCGGGTAGCGGCGACCGATCTCCTTGTAGCCGGCGAAGTACCCGCTGTCCCCGCCGAAGTAAATGGTGCGATCCGGTGTGACGATCAGAAAGCTCGCCCACAGGGTCGTGTTACGCCCCTGCCCGATACGAATGGACCAGTGCTGCGCCGGCAGGCACACGAGCCGAACGCCGTTTCCGGCCTCTACCGTCTGCCACCAGTCCATTTCCTCGGTTTCCTTCCCGGTAATGTTCCCCACAAACTCCCCCAGGCCCAGTGGCACGTAAAGGCGGGATGAGGCCGGGAGGACCTCGAGAGTTGCCTTGTCCAGATGATCGTAGTGGTTGTGGCTCACCACGACATGAAATGATCCGTTCAGGCTTCGAAGCTCGTCGAAGGTGAGGGCGGGCGGGGTATAGCGTTTGGGCCAGAGCGCCCGGTCCGAGAGCATGGGGTCCAGGAGCCAGTATTCCCCATTGAGCCTGAGGAGGAATGAGCCATGACCGATCCAGGCGACGAAATCCCCCTTCGGACCTGCCTGGATCCTGGTTTTGAGATCCGGGATGTAACCCGGCTGGAAACCCTCTTCTTCGGGAGTGTAGGCACCCCTCGGGCTCAGCCGCCAGCGGAGGAGCCTGAGAAAGCCGCCATGCCTCACATCCGCCCATGGGTTGAAGAATCGTCCATCGCGGACGTGAGCCGCATACAGGAGATCGGGTTTTGCCGAAACCACTTCCCGCCGCCACTGGGCCTCGTCGAATGGCGGAGGTTCCAGGAAAGAACAGGAGGTGAGCATCACGGTCATCAGAACCAGCACTGCACTTCGAATCCGCATCGTTCTCCGCTTCCGGTCAGAATAGATGTCTTGATCGCAGCAAGATGCCTCTCCCAAATGATCTAAGATCTCAATACACGCTGTGAGTGCTTTTCTTCTCAGAATATTCCACCCGAGCTGGTATCTCCCAAAATAGTGATTGGGGGGGTGCAAGGGAAGGCTTGGATGATCTTGATTCAGAAACCTTTTGCGTGGACCCGGTCGGAATGACTATCTTGAATTCTCCGGATGCCGGCACATGATCGGAGGCGGCTGGCCCGATACCCGACAATAAGCAGGCTGCCCGCATCTCAGAGAGGTTTGTGTCATTTTGAAAGCGTATTCGAAACCGATTTTCCTCAGTGTGAGGTACTCAGTGAAAGCAGTATCAGCAAAGACCGGCAGTACACATCACCTCCTTCGAGCGTGCTTCTTCGTGCTCCTGGCTGCATGTCTCATCGAAGCCTTTGCTTCCAGGACCGCTGAGGCGACCCCTCCCGACTGGCACCGGCTCCTGGTGGAGCTGCGGCCGCAGGAGAAGACCCTTGCAGTGCAGGATGAGATCCGTTTCGCATCGCACCCGGGAGATTCCCTCTCGATAGTCATCACTCCGAGGGCCGGAAAACTGTCGCTGCGCACAGGGGCTCTGGAGGTTCCCCACAGCTTCGAGTCAGGACTTTTGTTGATACCCCGGGTTCCAGGTTACCCATCCGGCCCTTTGACCTTGACGGTTTCATATGAAGTGGTTTTTGATGATCCCCTCCCCGATGATCCCGTGAACTTCGACAATCCCGGATTCGGGGTGACGGGTACCATTGTCCCGCAAGGGGCTTTTCTGCTCCCGGGTTCCGGGTGGCATCCCCGGATTCTCGGGCGTCCAGCCCATGTTCAGCTGGAGCTCACGGCGCCCCGTGGGATCATTGGGGTCACGGCCGGCCGCCTCATCAGGCATGAAGACCGCGACGGCGAAACCCTTTCCGTCTGGGAGATCGAGCCGGTGGTCGAAGGGCTGGCGCTTTCTGCAGGTCCGTACAGGGTCGGCTCGCTTGAGACCGGGAAGATCCCGGTCCAGACTTACTTTTTTTCCCGGAGCGCTCATCTATCGGAGCGTTATCTCGAGGCCGCAGCTTCGCATCTCGAATTCTACGAGTCCTTGCACGGTCCTTACGCCTTTTCGAAATTCGCCGTTGTCGAGAACTTCTTTCCCACGGGATACGGATTTCCCTCCTACACGCTACTGGGAACAACGGTGCTCAACCTGCCCTTCATTCCGGACACCAGTCTCAAGCATGAGGTGGCCCATAGCTGGTGGGGAAACGGCGTTCTGGTGGCCCCCGATTCCGGCAACTGGTGCGAAGGGCTGACGACCTACGTTGCTGACTACTTGAGCCAGGAACGGTCCTCGGCGGGTGAAGGCATGCTCTACCGGCTTCAAATCCTCCAGGAATATGCCGCGCTGGCAGCATCCGACGAAGATTTCCCCCTTTCCCGGTTCCAGGGGCGAACGAGTCCATCCACTCGGGCCGTGGGTTATGGCAAGTCGGCCTTTGTTTTCCACATGATTCGGCGCAGGCTCGGGGACGCCCGTTTTTGGCAGTCCCTCCAACGCATCTATTCGGAGCGTTTATTCCGGGAGACCTCCTGGGAGGATTTCAGAAAAGCCTTTTCCGAGACGGGAAACTGGGGATACGAGGAATCCGCACGCTTTTTCGACCAGTGGATCCAGCAGGCAGGTGCGCCCAGCCTCGAGTTTCAAAACGTCAGGATGCGAGAGGTGGATGGAGGATGGCTCGTGGAAGGTTCTCTCGCCCAATCGGGAAAGCCTTATGCGCTCAGGATACCCTTGCACCTGGAAACCGGCGGAGGCACTGAAAAGCAGACCATCTCCATGGACAGCGGCTCCATTTCCTTCTCCTTCCGATCGCCGAACCGCCCCGAGCGGCTGGTTGCAGACCCCGAAGCCCACGTTTTCAGACAGTTGGCGCCGCAGGAGATTCCAGCCACGGTAAACAGCGTCAAAGGATCCCGGAATCTTTTGGCTGTGCTGGCCGCATCCGCCGACTCGGGCTTCGAATCGATCTTCGGTCTGCTGCTGGAAAGCCTCAACCAGGGCCAGGTTTCCGTCGTGAAGGAGGATCAAGTGACCCCATCCGACATCGAAGGAAGGGATGTGATCTTCTTCGGAAGGCCCAGGCCTGCCTTTTCCCAGTGGCTTCTGCCCTCAAAACCCCACGGTATCCGCCTGTCGGCCGACGGATTCTCCCACGATGGGGTGGCCGGCGAAGGTTCCGGAGATTGCCTGTTCGCCGTGTTCAAGGACCCGGGGCGTGAGGGAAGGCTGAGCGCCATCTTCTACCCGGTGGAGGGCACGTCTGCGGATTCCGTGGCCACCGCCGCCAGGAAGATCACGCATTACGGCAAATACAGCGCCGTCAGCTTCGCCGACGGGACCCATTGCAGCAAGACCATTTGGCCCGTGACGGAATCGCCCCTCATCGTCGCTTTCAAGGAGAATCCATGAACATCGGGCACCTCCTCGCACCCTGTCTGGCTCTGCTTTGCCTGATCATTCCCTCAATGGGCTGCGTCCGAAATGGCTTGTCCCTCTGGGATGTGGCTGAGGAGAAGGTGGTGACGCTTCAGCAGATTCTGCCGGATCTTGACGGCGCCGACATGGTGCTGGTGGGGGAGCAGCATGACCATGCCGGACATCATGCGGCTCAACTGGAAGTCATCAAGGCCCTCCATCAGGCTGGAAAACCGTTGGCCGTAGCGCTTGAAATGTTTGAGCACCACAGCCAGCCCATCCTGGATCGGTGGTCATCCGGCGTAATGGAAGAGGAGACCTTCGTGCCCCACTTTCAGAACAATTGGGGAAACACGTGGCTCCTTTACCGCGACATCTTTCTCTACTGCCGCGACCAAAGGATTCCCATGGTGGGAGTCAATGTACCTCGCGCCATTACGTCCCAGGTCGCCCGAAATGGATTTACGTCTCTCACACCCGAACAGATGGGGCTTCTGCCCATGGTGACCTGCCGTGTGGATCCCGATTATCTGGGGCTCATGCGCGAAGCCCACGGCCACGGCCTTGGCGATGAAGCGTTCAGGCGCTTCTGCGAGGCCCAGTTGGTCTGGGACACGGCCATGGCGGCCTATTCCCTGGAGTACCTGGCGCGAAATCCCCAGCGCAAGGTGGTCCTCCTGGCCGGTTCAGTCCACGCATGGAAGAAAGGTATTCCTGCGCGGGTCCGTGAGCAGAACTCCGCCATCCGCACCCGGGTCATTCTCCCGGAATCACAGGGCCGCTTCCTGAAGGACACCGTGACCACCGAAGACGCGGACTACCTGTTTCTTGCACCGTGACGAGCATGACTCGGGTCATTCGAAGGTTCATGGCAGCCCAAAGCAAGTACTCCAGTGCATTTCGGACTCTTTTGTCAGGAAGGGGAATCGGTCGCCGGTCGATGCGATGACCGTCGGACCTGGGGCTTCAGACGTCTGGAAATGGCGATGCTGAAGGTGGTGCCCTTTTCTCCAGGTGGTCCCAGCCAAGCCGTTCCGCCGTGACGTTCGGCGATCTCTTTGACCGTTGCCAGTCCCAGTCCAGTGCCTTCGATCCCCTTGGCGGTCTCATCCCGGTGAAAGAGCTGAAAAAGTGATGCCGGATCCTCCACTTTCAGGCCGACGCCGTCGTCACTGACCGAAATCACGTGCTGGTTCGGCTCCTCGCGATAGCTGATCCGGATCTCATGAAGGTCGCTCCCCCCATATTTCAGAGCATTGTCCACCAGGTTGCGCAAAACGCGAAGCATGGAGAGACGGTCCCCCACAAGGGACGGGAGAGAATCATCTTCGCACCACGCCACTCCGCGCCGCGTCAGAGCCTCCGAAAATTCACTGCGGATGGCTTCGGTGAGCTCCTTTAGAGGGATTTCCTCGAATCGCAACTGCGATTCCTTGGCCATGATGTAGGCATTGATGCGGTCCACCAGCCGGGCCACCTGCTCGGCTGCCTTGAGGATCTGGTCGCAGTACATCCGCCCCCGCTCATCCATCCGCTCCCGGTAATTCTTGTGCAACAGGCTCGTCAACCCATGAATCCCAATGGCAGGGCTTTTGAGATCATGGGAGATGGAATAGGCGAAGAATTCGATGGACTCCTTCTGCAGCTTGAGTTCCTTGACCTTCTGCTGCAGATCGTCATAGAGCCTCGCGTTGTTGACCGCCACGGCGATCTGGTTGCCGATGGAGATGAGAAGGTCGATCTGGGCCGAGTCGAATTCTATGGAGCGGTTGGTGGCCAGGTTCATGACCCCGAGGACCCTGTCCATGGCGATAAGAGGCACGCAGATGATGACCTCGAAGCCTTTGCTGAGCAGAAGCTCGGCTCTGGACGTGTCACCCAGCTCCGACACATGCTGTGCGATAAAAGTACGGGTCAGGGCGGATCTGCCCGAAAAGCCTTCTCCAACTTTGAGACGCTCGAGACCGACCGAATCCACGCCGATGCAGGCGCCGAGCACGAGCATCTGCTCCGACTCGTCCACCAGGTAGATCCGGCCGGCCTCCAGTTCGAAAAACTCCAGCACCTTGGCAAGCGCACCTTCGAGGGTCTCCTGGATCCCCTTGGTGGTGGTGAGGAAGCTGCTCATGTCGAGCAGGACGGCCAACGCCCGATTCCGCTCGCGCAGCTGGGGCTCACTGACTCTAACGGAGACATAGGTCTTTTCAATGGGCTGTGGCATGCTCGATAATGGCCAGATTTGGGTTGAGGATCGCGTCGATGTCCTGCATCATCTTCGAACGATGGTGATGGTAAGCGGCATCGTTTGCCATGATCATGTCCAGCTGCCGCGTGTGCATCAAAAGATAGCCCAGCATCCTGAGACGTGTCTTCATGAACTCTTCATCAAAGCCTTCCATCCGGGCGAAGACTCCATCATCCTTCACCTCGACTCGAAAACCGTACTCTTCCAGGAGGCTCGCCACAAACTGCGCCCTCCGGAGCCGCCGCTGATAGTCCGCTGCGCCGCCCTTGAACTGAAAGCTGATGTAGTTCTCGTTGGCCCGGTCTCCCACCAGGGTCTCCACCGTCGAGAAATGAAAGCCGAATCGTGAACTCAGGCTGCAGAAGTTCTTTGAAATCATGAAGTAATTCCGGTTGGCGTAGTGCGACGGCATGGATGGGTCCAGGGCCGGGTTGGCGCTGGCCTCCAGCAGAACCGCCATGAATCCCCTGGCGTCCACGGGGGGAGGGCCACCCCAGGGAACGGCATTGATACCTTCCCAGAGGGCCAGCACCGGGATGGAGACGATATTATCCAACAGCACGAATTTGCCCGGAACATCCTCCTTGAATCCATCGTCCAGGTTGATGAACCACCACTGCATGGGCACGTTGCAGTACAGCTGCTTGCTTGCCCTCTCAGAAAAGTGATGCTCTTTGCCGAAGCTGAACATCTCCTGGACCGACTTCTCATGACAGAACCGGGTGATGTCGTGCATGGTGCGGCAGTTCCTGGGACGGAACTCGGTGGAGTCGGGATCCAGCAGATACAAAGGCACGATGTGCTGCGTCACCTCCCTCAAAACCTCGTGGACCGGGCTGCCTTCCATGAGGTTCCTCTTGGGCGGGGACTGAGTCAGCAGTGATTCGATGCGCCCCCGGTAGATTCGAAGGCCGTCGGCATCCACCGTAACTTCCTGGTCGGTTTCAAGGGCTGTCGTGGCCCCGACGACTCCAAACAGCGCCGGCACCCCAAATTCCCGGGCCACATTGGCCAGATGCCCGGCCACACTTCCCTGCTCGGTAACCACGGCGGATGCCAGGGCCAGCAAAGCCGCCCAGCGTGGCAGGGCCTGGGCGGTGACCAGGACGGCGCCCCTGGGAAATTGAAGGGCATCACTGTTCTTGCGCACGACGAAAACGGGTGCGCAGGCTACACCGGAACTGGCCGTATCACCACCTTCCAGCAGCAGGTGCTCGCGCCCCACTTCCCGGTGCACCCCTCCAAGGGCCTTCTCGCTCAGCTCCGTTTGCTTGAGGGGACGGCACTGAAGTACATAAATCTCTCCCTCGTCGTCGATGGCCCACTCCACATCCTGAGGCGTTCCATAATACTCCTCGAGCTGGAGAGCGATTCGAGCCAGCTCAACGGCCTGGTCATCCCGAATCGACGGGAGCTCGCGCCCTTCCCCTGCCAGGTCCAGGCGGCACACACCTTCGTCCTGATAGCAAACAAACTTGTAATCTTTGACCTTGATGTCCTTCTGGACGACGGCCAGAGGCTCCCGGCGCGAAATGATGAAAGTGTCCGGAGCCACGCTGCCGTCCACCACCGACTTGGGCAGTCCCCAGACCGCGTTGATGATAACCGAATCGTCTCGGATGTTAAGCGGGTTGCGGGAATAGGTCACCCCACCCGCCACGGCGTTCACCATCACCATGCACCCGACGCACATGGAGATATCTTCGTCCAGAATGCCCCGGTTGCGGCGGTATGCCACAGCCTGGAGATTGTACTTGCTGGCGACGATGTCCTTGTAGGCGTCGACCAGGTAATCGGGGCTCACGTTGAGCTCGGAGCGGTACTGCCCCGCAAAGGACGTGTCTGCAGCATCCTCGCCCAGGGCGCTGCTCCGCACGGAAACCCGGACCTCTCTCTCCCCCACCTCCTCTTCCAGGGCACGGTAGGCGTCCATGATCTCGCGCTCGAGGTCCTCCGGGACCCTGGATCGGATGATCAGCTGCTGGATGTCGGCGCTCAACGCATAATACTGATCCAGCTCGTCGGCCTCGGACGCCTGGAGCCTTCGGTCGATCTCGTTCTGCAGGTCGTTGGCTTCGAAGAAACGCTGGTAGCCTGCGGAAGTGACCACGAATCCACTGGGCACCTTCAGCCGTAGACGATTCTTCACTTCTCCCACATTGGCCATCTTGCTGCCCACCAGGTCGGCCTTGTCCTTGTCGATCTCCGCGAAGGGCAGTACCAGGCGATCACCTCCAGGAAGGGGTCGTTTGGAGAGAACTCCGTTGATCTGTTCTTGAATGTCCCGAAAGCGATCGAAAAGAGTTTTGTATTTGTCGGGAGCCAGCTCGTCCAGGTGCTTGATGATGCGGAAAACATTGACTCCGACGGCCGTGCAGTTGGCCCGAACGAAAGACATGCTGAACGGACGACTGCCTCTCAGGGCCGTCTCCATCTCCGACATGATCTCGAGGGCCTTATTGTTGGCGTTGAGCAGGAGTTTGAAGCTGTGATAGCGAGCCTTGAACGCCGTGCGAAGCGCTTCGGCATCAACGGCTTCATTGCTTTCACTTCGCTTCCAGAAAGCGATCTTTCGGATAACTTCGCCAAGCCTGGGCATGACCTCACCCCCCGTGGCCCAGCTTCGGCCACCCGGCTCGAAAAGACCGTTGAAGATTACCTTGCAAGCGCCCGCAAAGTCTTCTTCTTGTATGCGTCCTGGAGCTTGTAGAGCAGTTCGTCGATGTCCATGGGCTTCATGAGATAATCGAAGGCGCCCAGCTCCATGCCCTGAATGGCGGCCTCCATGTTGGCGTGCCCAGTCAGCATGATCACTTCCACCTCGGGACTGGTGGTCTTGATCTGCCTCAGAGCCTCCAAGCCATCGATGCCGGGCATCTTCACGTCCAGCACGACGATGTCGATGGGCTTTTCATTCAGCACTCGAATGGCATCCCGTGCGTTGGTGACACCCGTCACATCAAGCTTCCGTTTGGCAAGCCGCTTGACCAGTGTCTCCAGGAACTCCTCTTCATCATCCACAAGAAGGACGCTGAATGCATCCACTCTTCCACCCTCCCGACCAAAGGAAAACTTCAGCCTTGCCGACAGCACTTCAGAAACGTGCTCCTCGCAGTCTCTGAACACCGCCCCCCCCAAATGGGGCTGGTTTCCCGGCCCCTCAACGTTCGCCGGGAATCAGAGAGCACATATGTAGGATAGCACACTCGCCTGACAAACCCAAGGTGCATTGTTCCAAATCTCTCAAGCTCGTTGAGGAGCAGATCAGAGGCTTTCCAGCCTTCATCAAAGGCAGGAACTGACAAAAGCGCTGCGGGGGGACGCGACCTACGGATGGCTCCCTGCGGTCCGGTCAGGGTAGGTCCTTGCCAGAACTTCACGAACCATGCTCTTCAGAAGATCGGTGTTCTCACTCTTTTCCAGGAAAGCCGCCATTTGGAGCGCAAAACCTGTCCCGCATTCTTCCAGCGAGAAACTGTGAATGATAACGGGAAGTTCCGGCCTCAGCTGGCCGAGCTTTCTGAGGAGCCCCACCTCCACCACATAAGGAATCTCCAGATCCAGGATCAACAGGTCGATGTTCGCCACATGATAGAGGAAACCCAACACCTCCCGTCCATCTCTGGCCGTTTCTACCCGGTACCCTTCAGCGGACAACTCGCGTCGCAGCAGTTCTCGAACGTGCCGGTTCCGATCGGTCAGAAGGATGGAAAATGACGGCTCCATGAGGTTCCCATGAGATCAAACCCTTCCCAGAGTCCCTGCCCTTCCGCACTGAATCCGCCCACCGGGATTCTCTGCGCCAGGGGAACAGTGGGTCAAGGCGAGGTTGGCACCGAGAGGCATTTACGGCTCTGATCCATCATGCCGTCAGGGAGCTGTCGGACCTTGGCGGCGGGGATGGCTGACGACGGTATGCCTGAAAAAGTCCGTTCATTGAAGGAAAGGAAAGGGCTGGCAGCCATTTGCAGGGGGCTGCCAGCCTGTCTCCGTCAGAACCGGCCGGCACACTCTCGCTAAGCCGGCACCTTGACCAGATAAACCGAGCAGGGACAATACTTGACGACCTGGGATGCGACGCTTCCCAGTTTGAACCGGGTGGATGTGCTCAGACCCCGGCTCCCCATGATAATCAAGTCGGCCTTTTCCTTTTCAGAGAAATCAATGATGGCGTCCGGCACGGAGACCGATGCCAGAATCGTTTTTGAACAACTGGCCGTCACGCCCTCTGTTGAGAGAAGGTCGCAGGCCTGCTTGACCGCATCCTCGGATACCTTGGTGTAGCCTTCCATGTGGCGCTCCCTCCGAGACGGCGAGATCTCATGATCCTCCATGCCTCCGATGTAGGGCACCACACTGATCACCAGCACTTCCGCACTCTTCATTCTGGCAAAATCAACCGCCGCCTTCACAGCTTCCATGGAATGCATCGAACCATCAACAGGAACCAATATTTTCATCTTTTCCTCCTAGACTTCTTTCTTCACTTTGGCCTTCTTCATGCTCAACCCGATACCCTCGAACATGTAGAAGATGGCGTATCCCCACCACATGGTGTAGGCTACGTAGAAGACGAGCAGCCCGATGACCGTTCCCGCCTTGTCGACGATGTTCTGGGCTTCGATGCCAAAGAAATTATAGGCGGGTTCGACGGCCTTCTTCAGGACCAGGTTGACCATGTTGGCCTCTTCGATCTTCTTGGCCTTCTGGAGCTCCTTGATGCTCTTGCTGAAGACTCCATGCCAGAGGCTCATGACCTCCCTGGCGTCCATCCCGTAACGCTGGGTCACCTCCTGGTCGTTATTCTTGAACATCGCATCGGAATCCGTCAGCAGACTGGAGAGGACCTTCCCGAGGTCTCCACTCACCTTCAGGGCGTCGTCGGTGACCCCCACCTGGGCGCCGCCCGCGATCAGCACTTTCACTGCTTTTTCGACTTCGCCCGGCTTCTCCATTTTAACTGTGAAATCAAAGGGCTTTCCCGTGAATTGTTCGTTGCTCTTGGCAATGGACGGAATGAAGTAGGATGAGCCCTTGGAGAGCTTGTTGAACAGGTCGTCGGAATACTGCAGACCGGTCTTGCCGTCTCCGAAGAACGGCGCAAAGATCAGGGCCAGAACGCCCGCAAAGGAAATGGCCAGAATCAAACCGATATTGAACGGTCTTGCATGTGTGATGAGCATGATTACCCCTCCTCTCGCAGCGAGCCGACGTTGCCGAAGAATTTGGCGAAAATCCAGAGCCCGAAGATCGCCACGACGACCCAGAAGACATAGTTCCCCACCGTCTCGATGCTGGTCACCAGCTCCTTCGACATGCTGATCACTTCGAGCTCAACCAGCTTCTTGGGCAACGTGGCGGCGCGGTTGACGAAGCCGGCGAGAATCGAGACGGCATAGAAACCGCGGATGTGGATTCCCTTCACCACCTTGGTCGTAAGTGCGCCGATCTGGATGCCGAGCAGCGAGCCGATAAGCATCCCCATGGCCAGCGTGTAGAAAACGTACCCGTAGATGGCGTACTGCCCGATGGCGGCCAGGCCGGCCGTGAAAATGATCTGCAGGATGTCGGTGCCCACCGTGGTCATGGAGGACACGCCAAAGATGTACACGAACATGGGGAAGGTGATGAAGCCGCCGCCCACGCCCATGATGGCGGCCATGATGCCGACCACGACGCCGCCCATGGCGATGATGACACCCGAAAGCTTCTTGCCGCCGGGCACGAAATCCTCGTCGAAGGAGATCATGGGCGGGATGTTCATGGCCTGCAGCTTGGTCGCCAGAGCGGGCGTACCACCTGCCGGTCCGCCGTGTGCGTCGCCGCCTCCGGGTCCTTTGCTGGACTTGATGAAGTCGATGAGGGCGTAAAAGCCCAGGAAGCCCAGCAGGATGGCGTACACCCCGCTGATGAAGGCCTCGCTCAGAAGTGGATCCTTGTTGTAGAGCCCCTTGTTGATGGCGCCTCCGATGAAGGTGCCGGCGCCCGAGCCCACAAGGAAAGCGACGGCCAGGCTGACCGAAACATTTCCGAGCTTCTTGTGAACCGTGGTGCCCATGATGGCTTTGGCAAAAATGTGGAAGAGGTCCGTTCCAACGGCCAGGATGCCTTTAACACCCGCCGCCATGAGGGCCGGCGTGATGATAAAGCCGCCGCCCGCCCCGATGCACCCCGTGATGAGCCCGGCAGCCAGACCTACGGCGATGGACACGATGAAGATGGTCGTCGTGTAGAATGCCGGAGCATAAGCTGTTTTACCGCCCAGGATCGGCGCCGCTTCAAGGAGCGAGACTCCGAGAATGGGCAGGGCCAGGGCAAGCAGAATGAGCATCTTCTTTCGATTCTTCACAATGGACATGGAGACTTCATAATCCCATCTCGCATGCATCACCGCTGATGCTTTTAGAAATTCATAAACCTTCCTCGGACCACTCATCGATAAGACCTCCTTTGATTGAACCATCCCTGATGAAGACCATGATCCATGAAACCGGATTCCAGTGCCCGGATCTTCAAAGGCAAGGCCTGTGCCAGGGTGCGGGAGGAGGAGTCGGATTGTTTAGTTTCGGAAATACTTGAATAAAACTCGATTGGGGAAAAGCGAAGACGACGGGGTGAAGCCAGCTCCTGTCGAAGGATTTTACAGAGTGTAAAATCTCACAACAGCCGTCACCGACTTAACGAGGCGTTTAGGAAATCAATTTCGGGGTTTCCGGACCTCAGGAGGCAGGTGAAATCGGCATACAGTTGCAGACTGGAAGAACGTTGGATCGATGCACAGGCAAGGTCGAGCCAGGCCATGGACCGGTCGATGACAGCCCGGTCGCTGCTTGCGGCCACGCAACCATCGACGGGAATCTCGGATTCGGGAACTGGAACAGCCCGACTATCGCCTCTGAGCCCGGCTCTCTTCAGGCGCCTGCGGTACTGTTCGGCCAGAAGCCCGCTGTGACTCATGGGAGCGTCGAACAGGAACAAAACCTCCCGGGGGCGAAATTCGCTGAGAAATCCGAAGATCCAGTCCTGAGCCACCTCGCTCACTTCCGTGAGCCGAAAGCGGGCCGATTGACCGGCCAAATCCCTCAGCGCTCCGTCGTTTCCCTTGAGGAGAATCCTTCCGAGGATAGCGCTTTCCACCGTGATCTGGACATTGTGCCCGTCCACGACCAGGAGATGGCCTAGCCAATCCTCACCTTTGCATCGCCGGGCCTGCCGAAGAAGGGATGTCTCCTGGCTGAAAACTCCTCGAAGGAGCAACTGGCGTTCCAGCTGGGTAAGCTGATAGCGATTCCCGACCCAGTCCAGTGCAGAGCTCCTCGGGTAACCGCGGTTCTGAAAAAAGTAGAAATCCGGGGCTGCGCGGGCGATCAAATGGAGCCGCTGAGGGGGCAATTCGTTGCGAGTGACTTCTGCCATGATCTTCCATCAGACGGCAAATGCCGGGCCGAGGAGCGGCCTGCCCACAAAGAGGGCGACTGCAGCTCCCGCGAACCCGGCATTTGAGCTCTTGAGAGATACTCAGACCTAGGAGCAGGTTGCCTTCAGCTTGCGAACCTCTTCCGTGAACAGAGGCATGAAATTGAACAGATCCTCGACTACACCGTAATCTGCCTTCGTGAAAATGGGAGCTTCAGAATCCTTGTTGACAGCTACGATGAACTTCGAAGATCCCATCCCTGCGAGATGCTGAATGGCGCCGGAAATCCCTGCGGCAATATAGAGATTCGGGTTGACGACTTTGCCCGTCTGGCCCACCTGATCCGAATGAGGGCGCCAGCCGGCATCAACGGCAGCACGCGAGGCTCCCACCGCAGCGCCCAGGACCTTCGCCAGTTCTTCGAGCATGGCGTAGTTCTCGGGACCCTTCATGCCCCGGCCGCCTGAAACAATGATCTCGGCTTCAGTGAGCTCCACCTTGCCGGAAGTGTCCAGATCCAGTCGCATCACGCGTGACCGGGCAGCGGGAATGGCCGCCTCCACCCTCTCCACCTCGGCCTGCTCCCCCTCGGACGGCAGGAGGCAGTCCATCACATTGGGACGACAGGAGATAAGTGGGAGAGCCCCTTCGGCCCACTCGCACCAGGCAAAGCACTTGCCGGCAAAAACCGGGCGTTTGGCTCTTACCTTGCCGCCTTCACAAACCACCTGGGTGCAATCCATGGCCAGAGCGGCATCCAGCCGCGCAGCCAGCCGGGCGCCCAGATCCTTTCCGTCCACAGATGCCGGCAGGATGACCACTGCAGGATCGCATTTCTTCACGATATCCGCCACGACCGGAACATAGGTTTCAGCGACGTAGCTTTCCAGGGCCGGATCGTCGGCCACATAAACCTTCTTAACCCCGTACCGTCCCAAATCGGCTGCGCTTCCACTCAATCCGGATCCGACCGCCACAGCACAGAGACTGGTCCCCAGGGCATCGGCAATTCGCTTGCCTTCACTCGCCACCTCATAGGAGACGCGCCGGAAGTTCCCCCCTCGAAATTCAGTGATGACACAAACACACTTGGACATATGAAATCTCCTTCTCCCGGACTAGATCACTTTCGCTTCTTCGTGCAGGGCGCGAACCAGCTCCCTGGCCTTGGCGGCGCCATCCTCGCCATCGATGATTCTTCCGGCCGCCCGCTGAGGCGGCATCTCGAAGGAGACCATCTTGATCTTGGCCGTCTGGGCCGAACACTGGGCTTCATCCAGTCCAAGGTCCGCAAGCTTTTTCACCGCCAGCGGCTTCTTCTTGGCCTTCATGATCCCGGGCAGAGAAGCATAACGGGGATTCCAGACTGCATGGGAACCGCCGAGGGTGATCAAGGCGGGAAGGTCTGCCTCCAGGGTGACCTTGCCTCCCTCAATGGGACGTTCCGCCGTCACTTTGGCCCCATCAGACTCGAGGCTCACGGCCAGGGCCAGATGCGGCCAGCCCAGAAGCTCGGCCACCATGGGGCCGCGCTGGGCCAGATCGTAGTCCACGGCTCGGGAGCCGCACACGACAACGTCCGGGTTCAATTCCTTCACGGCTGCAGCCAGGGCTTTGGCCACTCCCAGGCTGTCGCTGCCTTCCAAGGCGGGGTCGTCGATGAGAACGCCGCTATCCGCACCCATAGCCAGCGCTGTCCGAATGGACTCGACCACCCGCTGAGGTCCCCAGCTCACGATGGTGACCGTACCGCCGTGTTTTTCCTTGAGTCGAAGAGCCGCCTCCACTGCGAATTCGTCATAGGGGTTGATAATCCACTTGAGGTCATTGGTGAGGATCGATTGACCATCACCTGCGATCCGAATCACCGATTCCGTATCCGGGGTCTGCTTGAGAAGTACTGCAACATTCACGGCTATTCCTCCTTCCTCGAATTGGGCCTCATTGAACCTCGGATTTGTCTCACGGAGCGGGTGCGTTTCGTCCAACAAAACAAATTAAGGTTCGGGTTAATCGAATCTCCTAACACATCAGCCCAGCACAATTCAAGCAGAAACCCCAGGAAGTTCTCCGGCCTGCCGCATCCAGCACAAAGCTGAACCTGCCGGTCAAGGAGCAGAGCGGAAATCGGGCCGGGTGCACCAGGCAGGGCTGCGCACTCTGAAGGATCGAACTCAGAAGGTTTCACCTCATGTCACGGTAGCTTGAGAGGAATTTGCCGGAGAGATTTGCAGGATTCCGTTCAACGCTGGTCGAGAAAAGGTTGGGAGTAGAGTTAGGCCGGATCGGAATCGCGCCGACCCCGATTTTCCCGCCCGGGCCGGGGAGAGAATCGGGGTGATCCGATCCGAGAAACTGAAATGGTTCAGTCTATTTCAACCGGCCCTGTCATCATTTGGGCTTGCAGTGTGCGCAGTATCCCTGAAAAATCACCTGGCGCCGCATGACTTCGAAATTGTTTCCTTCCGGCAAGGACACCTTGACATCCATGTCCGGATCGTCGAAATCCTGAATCGTTTGGCATTCCAGGCAGATCAGGTGATGATGGTGGCTGATATTGGCCTCGTACCTGGCCACTTCAGTCACGGGGCTCACTTTTTGGATCAGACCCACCTCGTGAAAACGTTCCAGGGTCTTGTAAACCGTCCCCAGGGATATCATGGGGAATCGCTTCCTCACCTGCTGGTAAATCTCCTCAGCGCTGGGATGATCTTTGGTGTGGTAAAGAGCCTGATAAATGGCGAGACGTTGATAAGTAACCTGCAATCCATGCTGTCTCAGAATCGCGATAAAATCTTTGTCACTGTTTTCAGACATCCTCCAGCCCCCCCTCTTTTTTCATCCAGAAGCCAATGATCGAATGGTGTTTTGATACGGATGATCGATTAAACACCGAAACTACAAATCATGTTACATTAATTCTTATATCTCGGGCAACACTTTTATCCGCCTGTCGAACAGCTTACCGGGAATCGACAGGGGGGACGGACTGGCTTTCCGAGTTCTTGAGTGCACGCTTCAAGTAAACCATGAGAATGGAAAGAGCCGCCGGAGTCACTCCCGGAATTCTGGAAGCCTGGCCCAGAGAGGCTGGACGGATGCTCGTCAGTTTTTGCCGGATCTCGTTCGAGAGTCCCGGTATGGCCTGATAGTCGAAATCCTTTGGAAGAAGTGTCTGCTCGAGCTGCTTGAACTTGTTCACTTCGGCCTCCTGGCGCCTCAGGTAGCCCTCGTATTTGCACTCCACCTCGACCAGCTCCCTGACGCGCTCGCTGAGGGGTGTTGGGGAGGGGGCGAGTGTCTCCAGATCCGAGTAGCTGAGCTCAGGCCTTTTGAGGAGCTTATCAAGTGAAACCGGTTCATTCAACTGCGGAGATCCCCTGGAGTGGAGCAGCGCATTGACGGTGGGTGAAGGCCGCAGCAAGGTGGTTCGCAATCGCCCCATTTCATTTCCCAGGGCGCGCCGCCGCTCCTGGAGCTCCTGGAATGTCGACCGGTCGTGCAACCCCAGTTCGAATCCTTTTTCCAGGAGCCGCAGATCCGCGTTGTCCTCCCGAAGGAGCAGGCGGTATTCAGCCCTGGACGTGAAGACGCGGTAAGGTTCGTTGGTGCCCCTGGTGACGAGATCGTCCACCATGACGGCCATGTAGGCTTGGGATCGATCCAGGAGGAAGGGAGGCCTGCCCTGCACGGTGCAGGCGGCGTTGATCCCCGCCCAGATGCCCTGGGCGGCGGCCTCTTCGTACCCCGAGGTCCCGTTGATCTGTCCTGCCAGGAACAGACCGCGCACGAGCTTGGTTTCCAGGGTCGATTGCAGCTGAGTCGGCTGAACAAAATCGTATTCGATGGCGTAAGCCGGTCGCATCACCTCAGCCTCCTCCAGGCCCGGAACAGAGTGGATCAGCTGCAGCTGAATCTCGTAAGGAAGTGAGTTTCCGGTCCCGCTGGCGTAAATCTCCTCCGTCTCCAGCCCTTCGGGTTCCAATATGATTTGATGGAAGTCCTTGTGGGGGAATTTCATGATCTTGTCTTCAAGGGATGGGCAGTAACGAGCCGAAACCCCCGTGATGGTGCCATTGTAAAGGGGAGAGAGATGGATGTGGCGCCGAACCAGTTCATGGGTTCGGGAATGGGTCTTTCCGATGTGGCAGGGCATCGAAGTAAACTGAATGCCTTCACTGAACAGGGAGAATGGTCTTGGGTCGGCGTCCCCTTCCTGAACTTTGAACTGGCTGAAGTCGATGCTGCGCCGCGCGAGCCGTGCCGGCGTGCCGGTCTTCATCCGCCCGAGGGTGAAGCCCAGCGCCTGGAGCTGATCGGCCAGTGCGTTCGATGGAAACTCCCCGGCTCTTCCTGCAGGGATATGGGCCGATCCGATGTGGATGAGGCCGTGCAGGAAGGTGCCCGTCGCCAGCACCACTGCGGGGGCCTCGTGAAAAACCCCCAGCTGGTCGATGAGCCCCCGCACCCTCCCGTCCTCCACGACCAGGGAATCCACCAGGGCCTGCTTCAGATCCAGTCTCGGCTGCAGTTCTACGGACTGCTTCATGAGTGTGCGGTACCGCGCCTTGTCGTTTTGCGAACGTGTGCCGCGCACAGCGGGTCCCTTTTTCGTGTTCAGCCAGCGAAACTGGATGGCAGTCCGATCGGTGATCCGGGCCATTTCCCCGCCCAGTGCATCGACTTCCTTGACGAGATGCCCTTTCCCGATCCCGCCGATGGACGGAGAACAGGGCATGTGCGCCACCGTGTCGAGATAGATGGACAGGAGCAGGGTCCTGCAGCCCATGCGGGCTGCGACCAAAGCGGCTTCGCAGCCGGCGTGACCCGCACCGACAACAATGACATCATAGGTGTGTGACATGAGCCGGCACTCTCAGGTTTCCTTGAGGTTTCGGAAGGTGCCTCGCCCCGGACACAGCAGCCCCTCTCAAGCGGCTCTTTCGGTCAGGCGTGCACGCATTCTCAAACACTTTGGAGTTCATCAATTCTCCGGTTATCTTTATATTTGCGTCATGATCTCACGAATGCGGTTTCCCGGTCCCGGAAAGGAGACGTTCGGTCGGCCATGGCAGTCACACCCTACCGCGATTTCAACAGCGCCCTGCGAGAGCGATTCGGATGCCGCGTTCAGAAGATCACCCTGGACGCAGGCCTTACTTGCCCCAATCGCGACGGAACTCTCGGGGTCGGCGGCTGTATCTACTGCAACGAAAAGGGCTCCGGCACCGGCGCCGCTTCGATGGCTCAGTCCATATCGGATCAAATCCGAAACGCCAAATCTTATCTTGCGAAACGTTACAAGGCCAAGGCCTTCCTTGCTTATTTTCAGTCCTATTCGAACACATACGCTCCTTTAGGGGTTTTGAGATCTCTCTATGGGGAGGCCCTGGCCGACCCTGATGTGGTGGGGTTGAGCATCGGGACCCGGCCGGATTGTGTGGAGGATGACGCTCTCGACCTTCTCGGGGAATACTCCAGGGATCGGCTCATCTGGATGGAATACGGCCTTCAGTCCGCTCACGATGAAACTCTGGCTCGCATTCGACGCGGACATTCGGTTGCGACCTTCACCGACGCCGTGCGCAGGACCCGTTCGCGGGGACTCTCCATATGCGCCCACGTCATTCTGGGACTTCCCGGGGAGGGTCCTGGTGAGATGCTCGCCACAGCCCGTTTTCTGGCTGATTCGGACGTTCAGGCTGTGAAGATCCATCTGCTTTACGTCGTTCGCGGAACCACCCTGGATGGTTGGTATCAGAGCGGCCTCTATCGCTGTCTGACACGCGACGAGTACGTCTCCCTCGTCGCAGAGTTTCTCAGCCTTCTGCCCCCGGAAATGATCATCCAACGGTTGACGGGCGACCCTCATCGTGATGAACTGGTGGCACCCCGCTGGGCCCTCGAAAAGCGGCATAATCTCAACGCGATTCATGATTACATGGCTTCCCGCGGCCTTTTTCAGGGCAAGAAGTGCGCCAGGAGGCCGTGAAATCAGAGGGGACACAGATGAACGGAGAGTCTTGTGTGGAATCCCCGTGCCTTGCGTTTCCCTGCGCTCTCTCGGAGTTGGGTGCGTTGACACGAGGCTTTGACTTCGTTAAATACGATCCAAAGAAACGAGTAGAGGTCTTTTCACATTTCATCCTGGAAAGCAGGCGCTTCGATTCGTGAACGTCGATGATGCGGCGACGGAGAAAATGATGAGAACATCAAATGATATGAAATGTGCGGAGCGAAATCTCCGCAGGAAGAGCGAATCAGGCTTCACCCTCATCGAGCTTTTGATCGTCATGATCATTCTGGGCCTGCTGGCGGCGCTCGTGGCCCCACAGATGTTCCAGAAAGTAGGCTCTTCCAAGCAGAAAGCGGCCAAGACCCAGATTTCCATGCTCGGCACTGCCCTGGACGCCTACCGTCTGGACATGGGACGGTATCCCAGCAGCCAGGAGGGGCTGGACGCACTGCGCAAATCTCCTGGCGCGGGTCCCTGGGATGGCCCCTACCTTTCCAAGGACATACCTCCCGATCCATGGGGGAACCCATACGTTTACCGTGCTCCCGGTGAACATGGTGACTACGATTTGTATTCGCTGGGAGCCGACGGCCAGGACGGTGGGGAAGGCGAGAATGCCGATGTGGTCAGCTGGGAGTAGTCCCATTGGGAAGTGAATCGTCCGGGGTGCCTTGGACGATCAGCTTTCCGAAGCCGTGTCGTAGTGCGAGAAGTGCATGGTGAAGGTGGCTCGCCCCTGGGTCGAGGAGCGGAGGTCCGTGGAGTAGCCGAACATCTTGGAGAGCGGCACGACAGTCTTGACCACCTGGATGGCTTTGCGAGCCGTGATGCTTTCGACCCGCCCCTTGCGCAGGTTGATGTCACTGAGGACCTCCCCCAGAAATTCTTCGGGCACGAGGATCTCCACGGCCATGTACGGCTCGAGCAGCAGGGGCGCCGCGGCTTCGCAGGCCTGCCGGAACGCCATGGTCGCCGCCACCTTGAAGGCCAGATCCGTTGAGACGTTTTCCTGGAAGGTCCCTCCGAAAATCACCGCCTCCACATCCACCACGGGGTATCCCAACTGGGGCCCGCTGCTCAGGGCGTCGGCAATTCCCTGCTCGACCGCAGGGAAATAGACCTCGGGGATCGATGCATCGCGCACCCGGTTTTCGACGGCGTTGCCCGACGTTCTGGCGCGGGGAGCCAGATGAACCTCGACCATTGCGAACTGGCGGGCTCCTCCGATTTCCCGATCGAAGACGCCCTGCGCCGACGCTGCCTTTCCGATGGTCTCCCGGTAGACGACCTGGGGGCGCCCAGCGTTGACTCCCACGTTGTAATCTCTTTCCAGCCGTGACAAGACGATCTCGATGTGCAGCTCCCCCATCCCGCTGATGATGATCTGACCCGTATCCGGGTTTTCCTGGAATCGAAAGGTCGGATCCTCTTCGGACAGCTTGGCCAGAGTGTCCATGAGCTTTTCCTGGTCGCCGCGGGTCCTGGCTTCCACCGCAACCGAGATGACCGGTTCATAGATGTCGATGGGTTCGAGCAGAATGGGATGAGCGGGATCGCACAGGGTGTCGCCCGTCTGGGCGGATTTGAGCCCCATCAGGGCCACCAGATTCCCCGCCTCGGTTTTCTCCAGCCGCTCGCGCTTGTTGGCATGCATCTGGAAAATTCGGGAAATCTTCTCACGGGTTCCCTTGGAAACATTGAAAACATCGGTTCCAGCCTGGAGCTTGCCTGAATAGATCCTCACATAGGTGAGCTTTCGGCCCTGATCCATGAAGATCTTGAACGCCAAGGCCGCCAGCGGCTCCTTCTCGCTGCTGAGCCGACGCTCGATCTCCCTGCTCTGGGGGTGGATCCCCTCGATGGGGGGCACATCCTGAGGAGAAGGGAGGAAATCCACAATGGCGTCCAGCAGCAGCTGAATCCCCTTGTTCTTGAGGGCGCTCCCGCACAGGACGGGAACCACCTTGAGGTCGAGAGTCAGACGGCGTATGGTCTTGATCAGATCCGAAGCCGAAATCTCCTCCCCCTCCAGGTATCTCTCCATGAGGGTATCATCCCATTCCGCCACTTTGGCCACCAGGTTGTCGCGAGCCTCTATGGCTGAGGGCAGGAGTCCGGGATCGATATCCATGAGGTCGAACTGAGCCCCTAACGTTTCATCGCGCCACAGCACCTGCTTCATGGACAGGAGATCGACCACGCCTTTGAAATTCGATTCCAGACCGATGGGAATCTGAAGAGGCAGCGGGTTGGCTTTGAATTTCTCTTCGATCTGTTCCACAACCCGTTGGAAATCCGCACCGACACGATCCATCTTGTTGACGAAGGCGATTTTGGGGACATGGTATTTGTCCGCCTGATGCCACACTGTCTCCGATTGTGGCTCAACGCCGCCCACGCCGCAGAAGACGGCGATGGCGCCGTCCAGAACGCGAAGCGAGCGCTCCACTTCGATGGTGAAATCCACGTGCCCCGGGGTGTCGATGAGGTGAATCTCGTGGTCGCGCCACTCGCAAGTGGTGACCGCCGAGGTGATCGTGATGCCCCTCTCCTGTTCCTGCTCCATCCAGTCCATGACCGCCGTTCCGTCATGCACTTCGCCCATTCGGTGGGAGCGGCCGGTGTAGTAGAGGATGCGCTCGGTGACGGTGGTTTTTCCGGCGTCGATATGAGCGATGATCCCGAGGTTTCGGAAGGTGTTCAGGCGCCGGGCATCGGCCATGGTGGTCTCCACAATTGTATGAATGAACTTCGTCGGAACAGTAATTTTAAAAGTTACAAGAGCTTGAGATTTGTTCAACGGATCTCGGAGTCCGTCAATCTAAACAAATCGACCGATGGCGTCAATATATAGGCCGCGCTTCGAACTGGACGCTGCATTCAATCATCCGTGTGCCGATCCATGTGCCGCCCTCGATTTCCCGTTTCCCCAAGCTGTGACACAAATTTCTTGGCAATGAAATTTGTTTTCAAGTATGGGTATCTCACCATGAGCGCTCGGACCTGCGAGGCAAGTACAGGGCCGGTGCAGGATTTTTCATTTCCGTCGTTGTTCTTGCATGGGGTTGAGGAGGGAAAGTCATGATCAAGATCGAGCGGATACTGGTCCCGGTGGATTTCTCGGAAAGCTCCCAAAAAGCGCTGCGATATGGCCATGAGTTTGCTCGCGAGCGCAATGGCAAGCTTTGTGTTCTCCATGTCATCAACCAGCGGATCATCGATGCCATCCATGATATGAGCGCCAAGGGATACAAGGGTGAGTTCATAGAGGTGCTCAAAAAGGTCGTGAGTGAGCGAAAGGAAGAACTGGAGCGTTTCGTGCCACCGACCATGCGAGAAGGGATCGAGATTGAATTTGAAATCCGGAAGGGCAGACCTGCTGAGGAAGTGATCAAGTTCGCCAAGGAGAACCGGATCGACCTCATCATACTGGGCAATGTGGGGCGTTCAGCGCTTGAAGCAGCGCTGGTCGGCAGTGTGGCCCGAAACGTGGCCAACCATGCTCCCTGCCCCGTGCTTCTGGTGCGCCCCACGGAGCATGATTTCATCGGATGACCCACCAGGGATCGCTGGTCGCATACCACGGGCGGCAAGAGGTTGTGAGAAGCATGGGCACCACCGAAACCAGCCTGGAATTGAGCACCGAGGCCTATCGTCGCCTGATGGAGCACCTGCCATATCCGCTCTCCTTCCAGGATTATGTGGACCTTGTGGAGGGAGGGCTCAATGCCTTGGTCAATGGCACACTCGTCATCGACCTCCAGGGCAACGTGGTCTTTTACTCCAAGAGTTACGAGGATTTCCTGGGCATAACCCACGAAGAGGTGATCGGCAGACCCTGCACCAACGTCATCGAGAACACGCGCATGCACATCGTGGCCGAGACGGGTGTCCCGGAAGTGGGGCGCTCGCAAAGGATCAAAGGCCAGGACATGGTGGTCCAGCGCGTCCCCATCCGGAAAAACGGCCGCGTCATCGGAGCGGTGGGGCTGGTCATGTTTCGAAAAGTCGAAGATGTGGTCAGTCTCATGCAGCGGCTCGATATTCTCGCCTCCCAGGTGGAGCTCTACGAAAAGGAGCTGGCTGCACTTCGATCCGCTCGATATTCGCTCAGCAACATCGTTGGGAAGAGCGCAGCTATCAAGAGGGCCGTTGAAGAGATTCTGGTCGCGGCGCGGTCGAGCTTTCCCGTGCTCTTGATGGGGGAGAGCGGGACGGGAAAAGAGCTATTTGCCCACGCCATTCACTCCGAAAGCGACCGGAGGCGATTCCCATTTGTCCGTTTGAACTGTGCAGCGATACCCGAGACGCTTCTCGAATCCGAGCTCTTCGGGTACGAGCCCGGTGCCTTCACGGGAGCCCAGAAATCCGGAAAGCCTGGAAAATTCGAGCTCGCGCACCGGGGGACCATTTTCCTCGACGAGATCTCTGAGATGCCCAAAAGCATGCAGGCCAAGCTCCTGCGCGTCCTGCAGGAAAAGGAGCTCGAGCGTCTCGGCGGAAACCGGATCATCCAGACGGACTTTCGCCTCATCGTAGCCACCAACCGATCCATCGAGTCTCTTGTGGAGAGCGGGCAGTTCCGGCAGGACCTGTATTATCGCTTGAGCGTCATCCCCATCGTGATCCCGCCTCTTCGGGAGCGCAAGGAAGATATTCCGATCATTATCGAAAAGAAGCTTCAGGAGCTCCGAGCCGAACTGGCCACCCCTCTCGAAGTCGCCTTTGCCGACGATGCCATGGACGCCTTGAAGCAGTACTGCTGGCCTGGGAATATTCGCGAGCTCATGAATGTCGTGGAGCGGGTGGTTTGTTCGGTGAAGGACGGATTCATCAGGCTGGAGCATCTTCCGCCGACGATCCTGCGCAAGAAATACCTGAAGTCACTGGATGAGCGCAGCTCTCTTCAAGCCATGATGGATGACATCGAGAAGGAGATCATTCTCGAGATGCTGAAGAAGACGGGCAACAACAAAGCTCAGGCAGCCCGCCGGCTCCAGATCGATCGGACCGCCCTCTATAAGAAAATCCGCAAGCATGGTATTATTGAGATTTAAGCCGCGCCGGTCAGGAAGGCCGGGCAGCGCCTCGCCTTCCTGATCCCGTCATGATTCTCGGGGCTTACGCCAGGGGGACAGGAGGGCCTCGCCTTCCAGGACCGTTTCGCCCGCCTGGTTGGTGCAGGTGGTGCGCATCCGGACTCGTTTCTTATCCGACATGATTTCGATCACTTCTGCTCGCGCGGTGATGGTGTCCCCGACATAGACGGGGGCGAGAAACCGCATCTCCTGCTTGAGGTAGACGGCGCCCGGGCCCGGGAGCTTCATGCCCAGAACGTGAGAAATGAGGCCCGCCGTCAGCATGCCGTGAGCGATACGACGCTTGAACACCGTCGTTTTGGCGTATTCCTCGTCCACGTGGGCCGGGTTGAAATCCCCCGTGATGCCGGCAAACAGGTAGATGTCGGTTTCGGTGATGGTCTTGGAAAAGGTGTCGAAGTCCCCTACCTGGATTTCATCTATGGTTTTCCAGAGCATGACGTTGATCCTTCTCTGAAAGGTTCTGCGCTTAATGGAGCAGGGGGAGATGGCGTTTTCCCCCACGGTCCCCGGCCCCTCCGAAAGACCTCAAAAGGACCCGAAGGAGCGAAGGGACATCAGGGACTGAAGCAACGGGCCAACTGCCCCCGTGAGACGGGCATGCTGGCTGCCGGGTTTTCCATTACCACCAGCCACCAACCGGAAACCGGAAACCACCCCCCCAGCCCTCTCCGCGCATCATCTCACACGATTCCCCGAGCCTTCAGCTCTTCCAGGGCTGTACCGGCGATGCCGAGATAGGTCGAGTAAATGAAGGTGTTGTCAGCACCAACCGGTCGGCATGCCCACTTGACCCTTGGAGGCGATTCGGTCATCTTCCAGACAGGGCCCTGCAGCGTGATCTCGCCGTACACCGGGTCCTGCACCTTGCGGAACGATCCGCGGTCCCACCAGTTCTGCTCCTTAAGGGTGTCCATCGGCCGGGTGACCTTTCCCGTCACCACGGCTGCCCCCCGACCTTCTTTGCGGGAGGTCACCTCCTGCACTCTCTGGATCACGAAGTCCACGGGATGCCGCGTGCTCCAACTTTCGAGGGCCTCCTGAAGGGCTTTCTCGTTCTCGTATTGCGTGCGGAAGGCAAATGACGAAAACCGAGGATCATCGGCCAGTTCAGGGCGCTCGATGATCTCCATCAGCGTCCGGAACGCCTCATCGTTGTAGGCGGCCATGAACGTGTAGCCGTCCTTGCACTGGATGAACGTGTACGGGAAGACGGACGGGTCGTAATTTCCAAGCCGCTCTTTCACCTGGCCTCCCATGTGGAACCAGCCGAGGTTGTAGTCGACGAACTTCATGATGCACTCGGCCCCCGAGACATCCACCATCTGACCCCGCCCGGTCTCCTCCCGGAAATGGAGAGCCGCCAGAATTCCGTAGGCGGCGTACAGCCCTTCGGCGTACCAACCGTACCAGCTTCCGACCTTGGTGGGCACCGTGTACTCGGCTCCCGTGCCGTCGTCCGCCTCTCCGTTGATATACACGAGCCCCGAATAGGCCTGATTGGAGATTTCCGAGCCGGGGCGTCCTGATTTCGAGAGTGGACCGAACTGACCGTACGTATAGAGCGCCGCATAGATGAGACGAGGGTTCACGTCACGCAGCTGGCGGTAGCCGATGGACCAGCCGTCCATGATCCCGGGCTTGTACGTTTCGATGAGGATGTCCGCACGGCCGGCGAGGCCGGTGAAGAGCCTCTGCCCTTCGGGATCTGCCAGGTTGAGGGTGACGTGGTGCTTGTTCCGGCCTTCCGCCAGGTAGCCGAGGCCCGTGCCGCCATGCTCGATTCCGAACGGGCTGTATTTTCTGGAAATGTCTCCCCCGGGAGGCTCCACGCGGATGACACGGGCACCCATTTCCGCCAGAATAGAGGAACAGACCAATCCCCCCATGTTCCCGTAGCTCGCGTCGATGACCAGCAGATCATCCAGGGCTTCGGGCTTGGAGGCCGCATGCTTTGGATCGCTCTGCTCCCTGGCCCAGTCGAACCAGGTCGTTTTTTGGCTTTCAGCAGTCATTCAACACTCCTGTTATGAAATCAGCTGCTGGCTGTTGGATTGCATGTTGTTTCCCTAGAAGAAGGTGCCTTTCGCACCGTCCCAATCCGCCGGAGGTTTGGCTCCGGGCCGATCGTCCCACGTTCCGATCACCTTCTTCTCTTTGAGCTCCTGGATTTCATCGGGGCCAAGGTTGAGCAGGTTGCGGAAAATGTGATTGTTGTGGAAGCCGACAGGCTTGGCGATCCCTTTCATGCGTCCCGGACTGGCCGAGAGCTTGGGCCCGGGACCGTATTCCACGACCTTGCCGTAAAGGGGATCCTCGAATTCCTGGACGGCCCCGCGATGACGGAGATGGGGATCGTTGTAGTGATCCCGCGCGCTGGCGATGCGATGCGCCGCGAACCCGTGCAGATCGGCGAGCCGCTCGACATCTTCGGGGTTCAGGCCGGCAGTCCATCCTACCAGGATGGAATGAAGGGCTGCGTTGTTCGGATCCTCGAGCCGCCCCGCCATGGTCTTGAAGCGGGGGTCTTCGGCCAGGCCGGCCCGGCCCATGGCCCGGCAGAGCCCCTGGAACTGGATGTCATCGAGAGCAGCCAGGGCCACAAACCCTTCCCGGCATGGGAAAACCCCCGACGGGGAGATGGAGACGTCCCGGTTCCCACTGCGCCGGCGCTCCTGGCCGGTCAGGTGAGCGTACAGCCAGGTCCAGTCGAGGATCCGGATGAGGCTTTCGCCCTGCGAGACGTCGATGAGCTGCCCCTTTCCCGATCGCCGGCGGTAATGAAGGGCACCCAGGATCCCGAGGGTGGCGAAGAGCGCCCCCGTGTAGTCGCCGATCCAGGTCCCGATCTTGAGGGGGGTGCGGCCCTGAAAGCCCGTGATGGCCGAAAAGCCGCTCATGGCCTGAGAGGTCGCATCGTAGGACGGCCGGTCCTTGTACGCGCTCCACTGCCCGAATCCGCTGTTGGCCTGGTAGATGAGGCGGGGATTCACTTCGCTCAGCTGCCGGTAGCCGACGCCCCAGCGATCCATCGTGCCGGGCCGGAAATTCTCGATCAGGACATCCGATCGCGCCACGAGCCGTTTGAGCAGATCGCCGCCCTCAGGCCTGCGGATGTCGATGGCCACGTGGAGCTTATTGTGGTTCATGTGCGTGAAGGCAGGGGAAACATTTTGCCAGAAGAATCCACGGGGCGCGACGTAGCGCATGAGGTCCCCCACGCCCGGCAGCTCGATCTTGATGACCTCGGCCCCGATGTCGGCCAGAAGATCCGCCGTCACCGGGCCGAAAACGCGGGTGCACAGCTCGAGCACCCGGACACCCTTGAGGGCCTCGGGCTTAAAGAAAGCGTTCGCAGGATCGAACAGATCCTCGGTCCATTGGAAATAGTCTTGGGCTGCCATAGAAGCCTGTCCTCTCCTTTACTTGATGAGCACCGAAGGCAGCCAGGTGATGGTCTGCGGGAATACGGTGCAGATGATGAGCCCGATGAGCATGAGCCCCAGAAACGGCAAGATCCCCTTGTAGATATGGCCGATGGTGATTCCCGCAGGAGCGATTCCCGCCAGGTAGAAAAGTGCATAGCCGAATGGCGGGCTCAGGAAAGATGTCTGCAGATTGATGGCGATCATGGTGACGAACCACAGCTTGTCGAAACCCAGCTGCTCGGCGATGGGCAGAAAGATGGGAAAGCAGATGAGCACGATGCCCAGCCAGTCCAGGAACATGCCGAGCAAAAAGACGATGAACATCATGACAAAGTAGATGCCCCACTTCCCCAGGCCGAGGCCCATGACGAAATCCGTCACCACGTCCCCGCCGCCGGTGCCGAGGAAGACGCCCGTGAAGCAGGTGGCCCCCACGAGGATGATGATGACCATGGAGGTGACCCGGGCCGTGTTTTGAATGGCCTGCAGAAAGCCCTTGTGCGTGTACTTCCGGTAAGCCAGCACCATGAGGAAGGAGATGAAGCACCCGACGCCCGAGGCTTCGGTGGGAGTGGCGATGCCCGCAAACAGCGATCCCAGAACACCCAGGATCAGAATCACCGGCGGAATCAGCGACTTCAGGCACATGACCATCACTTTGGGGAAGGGAACCGCAGCCCGCTCCTCCGCCGAGAGGGTAGGCCCCCAATCCGGTCTCACGAAGCAGGCCACCAGAATGTAGCCAAGGTAGAGGGTCGATAGGATCAGCCCCGGGATGACGGCCGCCGCAAAGAGCTTACCCACGGAGATGGTCGCCTGGGCTCCCATGAGGACCAGCATGATGCTCGGCGGAATCAGGATCCCCAGGGTGCCGCCCGCCGCAATGGCGCCCGTGCTGATTTCTTTCTGGTAATTGTACTTCATGAGAATCGGCAGACCCACGAGTCCCATGGTGACCACCGAAGCCCCGACAATCCCCGTGCAGGCGGCGAAAACGGTGCACACGACGATGACGGCGAGCAGGATGCCCCCGCGGATGTTACCCAGGAGATAGCGCAGCGCCTCGAAAAGATCGTCGGCCACGCCCGAGCGCTCCAGCAGTTGGGCCATGAAGATGAAGAGCGGAATGGCGATGAGCTCGTAGTTGTCCATGACACCATAGATCCGGTTCATGAACATGTAGTAAACCGAGGTGCCCCAGCCGATGTAACCGAAGATGACGGCCAGGCCGCCCAGAACGAATGCCAGCGGGTGCCCCATGAAGATCCCGATGAGGAGCCCCGCGAACATGAGGAGGGTCATTGCCGCATCGCTCATAGCTCCTCTCCTTTCACCAGGAAGTAAAGCCGCCGGGAGAAAACGGCGAAGCCCTGGAGGAGCAGGAGCGCAGCCGTGATGGGGATCACCGTCTTGATGGGGTAGAGGGGCGGGGCGAAGACGCTCCAGCTGGTTTCCTTCATCTGCCAGGAGGTGGCGGCGAACTTGGTACCCTGCCACAGCAGGACCGAACAGAAGGGGAAGAAGAGAACGATGTAGGAGATGACATCCAGGAGCGCCTTTTTGCGTTCGGAAAAGTAATGATAGATGACGTCGATGGACACGTGCGTCCTGTGGAGGAGCGCGTAGGCTGCCGAGAGCATGAAGTGGGCGGCGTACATCTGAATCGATGATTCGAAGGTCCAGATGGTGGGGGCCCCAAAGAAACGGCGGGTGACGACCTCGAAGACGACGATGAGAGTGATGAACACGATCAGCCAGGCCACCGTCTTACCGACGGCTGTGCTGATCGCGTCGAGAAAGGACAAAATCTTTTTGAATCCTTCCATAATGATCCTCTTCTGAAGGCTCTACGACCAATGCTGTGAGAACCTTTCAGGCATGGCTCCCGTCTGCCTGAGCCTTAAGCGACATGTCGCAAACAGAGTGAACGCTCGATTCATCCGACTACTGCGGCGCAGAGCCGCAGAGATGCAAACTCTGCGGCTCTGCGTCTCTGTGCGATGATGAGGTTTTGATTTCCTGCTGCCCTCCGGCAGCAGCCATCCTCCCGGCGCTAGGGAGCCGGCTTGGCCGCCTCGGCCTTGATGGCCTCGATGTCGGGCATGGACTTCGGATTTCTGCCGTACGTGAAGGGCATGGCCAGGGAGCGCCACTGAGCGATGTCTTTGAGGAACTGAAGTTGCGAGTAGGCCACTTTTGCGAAGAGAGGATTCTCCTTGGCGGACTCGACCACGAACTTGTTCACCATTTCCTGGATCTTGTTGAGCTCTTCGTCACTGATGCGGGAGATCTGCGTCCCCTTCTCCTCGAATTTCTTGACCGCATCGATACAGGTATATTCCATCTGGGTGAAGGACCAGATCATGTTGGCCATGGCCGCATATTTCAAAAGTGTCTTCTGCTGCTCGGGCAGCTCATCCCAGACTCTCTTGTTGATCATGACACCCAGGAGGGACGCAGGCTGATGCCAGCCGGGGGTGGACCAGAACTTTGTCACCTCTCCGAAGCCCATCCCCAGATCGATGACGGGGCTCGAGAATTCGGCTGCGTCGATAACGCCCTTGTCCAGAGCCTGGTAGATCTCGCCTCCCGCCAGCATGGTCTGAGCGGCTCCGAGCTCCTGGAGCAGCTTGCCCTGGGTCTGCCCGGACATCCGGATCTTCAGACCCTTGTAGTCGGCCAGGCTTTTGATGGGCTTGTTGCTGCGCACGCCGGACTCCATGGGAGTGACCGAGTGGGGCAGGTAGTAAATGCCGTACTTCCCGTAAGCTTCCTGGTAGAGCTCAAATCCCCCGGCCTGGTAGATCCAGACCATGTAATCCACTGGTGTGAGTCCCATTGGATACGAGCCCAGGAGGTCGAACACCGAGTTCTTGCCCGTCCAGTAGTTGGGCCATTCGCCGCCTGCCTCCAGGGTCCCCTTGGCCACAGCGTCGAACAGCTCGAAAGCCGGAACGAGCTCACCGGCCGAGAAAAGCTTGATGTCGAAATCCCCGCCCGAAAGCTCTTTCACGATTCTGCAGAAGCTACGGTCGGCTTCGATGAGCGCGATGGAAGGCGTCCAGGTGGTGCCCATCCGCCAGCGCACCTTGGCGGAAAAGGCGGGTGAAGCGACGAGGCAGACGCTCATGACCACACCGACGAATAACGTGATAGCTCGAAGATTCCTGGTGATTCGATGCATAATGGCCTCCTTGATGGATGTGAATGAAATGGATGCTTCCGGAAGGAGCGCTCCCCTTCCATGAACAAAACAGGCAAGGCGGAATCATCATGGGCCCCACAAGAGCCGTTTCAGGAGGGCTTGGGACAATTCACGGAGATATCCCGGGCGCACCTGTCGGCACGGATGCCACGAGCTCGGCCACGGCGGCATATTCACCGCTCGAGCTCCGGCAGCGCACGATGATTTTCCAACCTTTGCCCAGCGCCTGTTTTTCGACGCGTATTTCGAACAGAACCTTCTCGCCCTGAGAGGCGAGCCCCAGGAATTCAACGTGGAGCGAATGATAACGGACCGATGCAACGGGGAGCCAGCGACGTAGAAGGGGAGCGAGGCACAGCATGAGGTCCGGTGGTGCCAGGAGATTGCTCTCCTCGGACACGACGCCGGAACCCGCCGTTGGGAGGTGCCGCTCGTCGGTATCAAGCCTCAGCTCGACTTCTACCGTCCTGCGGAACCCGTCCTGGAACAGCACGAAGGGTTCATCGGCTTCCATAGGCCCTCACGCTCTCTCGGTGTGAATGTGCGAACGGGAAAGGGGGATGTTGGTCTGATGCGAAACAATTGATCTGCTGAGCAATCGAGATGCCAATGGATCATCGTTTTAAAAAGGCCATATATTTAGATGGTTGGGCTGGAGCCTCAACATGCGGACCTGATGGGAGCTGTGGCTGATCGGCCACACATGTCGCAGGCGGCTGCCCCAGGCTTCAGCCAATATTCCTTGTATTGACATGTTGTCGCTTGGCCACATGTGATCACTCAGCAACAGAGGCGCCTGTAGCCTTTGACAATCGGAGTGAGTTGAGCCATTGTGGCTTTATCACCACGGTATGGCTACTAAGGAATAAAGGGAGTGCGCGCGCACCATGCAAATCATTCAGACGCTCGTCGGCACCATGGAAGTCTATTGTTACCTGGTTTTCGATGAGGAAACGCGGGACGGCATCTTCATCGACCCGGCCGGGGACGAACAGCGTCTCCTGGGGTTGATCAGGGAAAACGGAGTGAATCTCCGGTACATCGTGAACACCCATGGTCATGCGGACCACACTTGCGGCAACGGTATCATCAAACGGGAGACCGGAGCCCTGCTGGTCATGCATGAACTGGACGACGACTTTTTCCAGAAGCGCGAGTGTCGGGAATGGGCTGCCGCCATGGGGTTCGCGCCCAGCCCGCCTGCGGATGTGAGGATTCGGGACGGCGACGAGCTCACATTCGGCGGCCTCACCATGACGTTTCTCCATACCCCGGGACACTCTCCCGGCGCCTGCTGCATCCGGATCGACGGGAACCTGTTCACGGGAGACACGCTGTTTGTAGGGGCCGCAGGCCGTACCGATCTTCCGGGGAGCTCTTTCGATCAACTCCTCGAGTCCCTCAAGAACAAGATACTGCCGCTGCCTCCGGAGACCGTCATCTGGCCGGGTCATGATTACGGGGATCATCATCGCTCCACCGTCGCGCATGAAATGGAGACCAACCCTTACATCACGGACTTCTTGATCGATGATTGACGACTTTTCATATCTCGATGTATTGGTTTTCGAGACTCCCATCGGGGTTTTGATGGCGGGAAGCGGCACCCATGGGGTTCGCCTCCTCATGCATCTCGGCGATTCTCGCCCGAGTGAAGCGGAGCAGCGAATCCTGGTCAAGGGTGCCTGTCCGGCGTTCGAGGCGCGCTTCGACAGTCACTCCCTGCTCCTGGACGAAGTGCGGACACGAATCCTGTCTTATCTCAAGGAGGCTGCCCCCCTCCCCTATTTTGCGCTGGATCTCCGTGACGGGACGCCTTTTCAGCAGAAAGTGTGGGAGGCCCTCATTCGGATTCCCATGGGAGAGACCCGATCCTACCACGAGATCGCAGAGCAGATCGGCCGTCCCCGTTCCTCGAGAGCCGTGGGACAGGCCTGCGCGCGCAATCCGATCCTTTTGCTGGTTCCCTGCCATCGGGTTACCGCCGAAGGTGGAAGGCTGGGGGGGTTTTCGTGCGGGCTCCACGTGAAGGAAGCCCTTCTGGCGCTCGAGAAATTCGGGCGACTCCCCGATTCGATCTGCGCCAGGCGATCACCGAAGACCTGAACGGGTCCTCAAGAAGCGCCGGCAGCGGAGCGCCTCAATTCCCTTCGATGAAGCAGTAGTGAATGTTTGTGTGACGGAGGCATAAAGTTGAAAGAGAAGAATCTGAAGCGGAAAGACCGGATCGAGGTCCCTAAAGGGCCTTTGGGCGTACTCATTCCTGGCATCGGAGGAGCCGTCAGCACCACGTTCATTGCAGGAGTCGAGCTGGTGCGCAAAGGTTTGGCTGAGCCCATCGGCTCGCTCACCCAACTGGGCACCATCCGCCTGGGCAAAAGGACCGAGCACCGCAGCCCCAAGATCAGAGACTTTGTACCGCTCGCCTCCATGGAAGACATGGTTTTCGGCGGATGGGACATTTACGAGGCCAATGCTTACGAGGCGGCTCTCTATGCGAGGGTGCTGCGCCGGGATCACCTGGATAGCATAAAGGATTTTCTGAGCACCATACGGCCCATGCGAGCCGTCTTCGACCGCGACTTCGTGCGCAATCTGGACGGCACCTACATCAAGGAGAGCCGGGACCTGCGCAGTCGGGTGGAAGCCCTCAAGGAGGATATCGCCCGTTTCAAGGATGCTCATGGCGCCGAGCGCTGCATCATGATCTGGTGCGGGAGCACGGAGATATTCCTGAAGCAGGAAGCCGACATCCATGGGTCTGTGGAATCGTTTCAGAGGGCGATCGACCAGAATGACTCGCGCATTCCCCCCAGCATGCTGTACGCAGTGGCCGCCATCGAGAGCGGCGTCCCCTTCATCAACGGAGCTCCCAACCTGACCATCGACATCCCGGCCATGGTCGAAATGGCTGCCGAAAGGAATGTTCCCATCGCCGGGAAGGACTTCAAAACGGGCCAGACCCTCATGAAGACCATTCTGGCGCCGGGCCTCAAGTCACGCATGCTGGGCCTCGAAGGTTGGTATTCCACCAACATACTGGGCAATCGCGACGGGTTGGTGCTGGATGACAAGGACTCGTTCAAGACCAAGGAAGAGAGCAAGCTTTCCGTCCTGGAGTATATTCTTCAACCGCACCTCTACCCGACGCTCTACAAGAATTATTACCACAAGGTCACCATCAACTACTATCCGCCGCGGGGGGACAACAAGGAAGGCTGGGACTGCATCGACATCTTCGGATGGCTCGGATACCCCATGCAGATCAAGGTCGACTTCCTTTGTCGAGACAGCATTCTGGCGGCGCCACTGGTGGCTGACCTTGTCCTGCTTACTGATTTGGCACAGCGCGTCGGAATGAGCGGCATTCAGGAATGGCTGTCCTTCTACTTCAAGAGCCCCATGCACAAGGAAGACCTTTATCCCGAGCACGACCTGTTCATCCAGCTCATGAAGCTCAAGAATACCCTTCGTTACCTGATGGGCGAAGAGCAGATCACGCACTTCGGCCTGGACTATTATATGAAAGAGGAACGAGATTAGAAGGAGCCGAGGTTGGACTCACCCGAAAAACATCGCCACGCTTTCGTGGAATCCTATGATGGGATGGTGGCTTTCGGCTTCTCGAGGGAAGTCGACGAGAAATCCCTCATTTACTATCTCCAAAAATTTTCCGATGACGACCTGATGAATATCCTGGTCCCGAGAATGAGCGATGAGGAGATTGAGGCGATTTTCAATCTCGTCAGCCAAACCATGCGGAAGCACCTGAAGGAAGAAGAATACCACCGGTACTTTCTGAAGGACGACGACCATTCTCATTAGGGCAGCGGGTGTCTCTCAGCCCCCGCTTTCCAGCTCTCAGCTTTCGGGAAGCACAGCGCGCCGGGCGGTCTCCCTGTGGTGCGGTGACCAGGTGACCGGCCGAACCGGCACTCCGTACTGCCGGCCCCTGAGAGCTGATGGCTAACCGTTGATTCCTTCCCTTTCAGCCACCCATTGCCCCAGGGCCCCCAGCAGGCGTTGGTTTTCCCGGGGAAGTCGAACGGCGATGCGGAAGAATCGTTCATTCAATCCTTCGAAATTGGCGCAATCGCGGACCAGAATCTGGTGGTGACGCAGCAAATCCTGCTGGAGCGTTGCGGCTCCTGGAAGGCGCTCATCGATGCGGACCAGCAGGTAATTGGCAACCCCCGGAAGGGATGCCCCGAGCCTCATCTCGGCGATTCCCGATGCCAGGATCTCACGCTCCCCGCTGATCAGGTCCATCGTCCGCGCACGATACGATTCCTGCTGCATGCAGAAAGCACCGGCTATCTGCGCAAAGGTGTTGATGGACCAGGGAGGGATGAACTGCCGAATGCGCCGGGCAAGCTCGGAGTTTGTCAGGATGTATCCCAGCCTGAGCCCCGGGATGGAGTAAAACTTGGTCATGGAGCGAACGAGGACGAGGGGGGTTGATTCGCTGAGAAAGGCTTTCAGCGACTCCTCTTCACAGAAATCCACGAAGGCCTCGTCGATGATTCCAATCCAGCCTTGTGCTGCACAGGTTTCCGCAACCCATTGCCGCACCTCGGAATCCAACAGCGTCCCAGATGGACTGCCGGGATGAGTCAGAAGAAGGGCATCCGGTTCGGCCTCAGCGAAGCCGGTTTTGAGCGCCTGCAGGGTAGGCTGGAAATGCGTCTCTTCAGTGGAACAGAGGCGATGGAGCCGCACCCCTTCGCGCTCGAAGGCGCGCTGGTATTCGCTGAAAGTCGGAACCGCGACGATCGCCTTCTGAAGCTTCAAAGCCCTCGCCAGCCAGTAAATCAACTCCGTCGATCCATTGCCGACAACGATCCGATCGGGCGAAATGCCGTGGAACGCGGACAAAGCCTCGGTCAAAGCACGGTTGGAGATGTCGGGGTAATGCTGGAGCAGGGGATAACCGTCCCGGAATTCGTCCCACAGCCCGGGTGGAGGTCCCAGGGGATTGATGCTGGCGCTGAAATCCAGGATGTCATCGGGGGAGCAGTGAAGCTGGTTCGCGATTTCGTATACGTTGCCGCCGTGGGGAAAGGTCATGGGCCGCCGCTCTCAGTGCTTCGGTTTCAAGTTCCAGGTTTCAGGTCTGAAGTTTTCGGTTTCGTGTTTCGAATCCCTACGTCCTTTTCCAGCAGGAGATGGTGAGCAAAGCCATGGCCAGCAGGAAAGCCAGAAAAGAGGTGACATACATCAGCCGAATCATGGTCGCATAGACCTTGGGGCTCAAGGGATTGACATCATCGCCCAGGGTCGGTTTCTGAACGACCCGTCCGAAGTAAACGTTCGGCCCCCCGAGCTGGATGTTCAGTGCCCCGGCCGCCGCCGCCTCGGGATACCCCGCGTTGGGGCTCTTCATGCGACGCGCATCCCTTCGAGCCACCTTCCAGGCATTTCGCCAGTCCAGTTTCAGCCCGGCTGCCCCCGCCACCATCAACAGCGCTGTCAATCGGGACGGGATGTAGTTGACCAGGTCATCCGCACGGGCGGCAAACCACCCGAAATAGCGATATTGCTCGTTGAGGTACCCCACCATGGAATCCATCGTGTTGACGGCCTTGTAGGCCATCGCTCCCACGGGGCCTCCCACGGAGAGGAAGAGGAGCGGAGCCACGATCCCATCGGATATATTTTCAGAAACGGTTTCGATCACGGCACGGAGAATTTCGCTCTCATTCAACTGGCTGGTATCCCGGCTGACGATCCAGGACAACCGCTTCCTCGCCCCCGCCAGGTCGCCGGCCGCCAGTGCAAGGACCACCGCCCGGGATTCTCTGTGGAGGCTTCTCGTCGCCAGCACAGCGTAAGAAAGCCAGATGATCAGGACAGATCCTGCCACGGGGTGCAGGAATGAGAGCAGTTTGATGCACGCCAGAGTGGTGCCGGCGACCCCAACGACGACGATGAGCCAGAAGATGAAGCCCGCAATGCGCTGGTAAACGGGCGGCCCTTCCGCGTCGTAGAAGAGCGATTCGCACCAGGAGATCCACCGGCCGATCCAGCGCACCGGATGGGGGCACCACGACGGATCTCCGAGGAGCAGATCCAGGAAATACGCTGCGGTCAGGTGCCAGGGAAGGAAGAGCATGAGTCAGAAATCCTCCCTAAAGCCCCAGGGTATCGTAGATGCGGCGGACATCGGTATGGCGGCGAACGTGCTCTGCCAGCAGTTCATATTGCCTCTCCTTCCACTCGTTGTAGGAATAGCCCCCGGAAAGCGGGATCTCCTGCTTTCCCGAGCGAACCTGCAGGACCTCCAGAAACCGCCGCCTGAACGCGTCGCTGTCGAACACGCCATGGATGTAGGTCCCCCATGCCCGTCCGTCGGTGCTGGACAAACCGTCCTGAAAGTCCGCCATCTGCCCGTCCCGCAGCACAATGCGAAAGAGCGGCTTCGCCCCCTCTCCGGGGGTGCTTCGCCCCATGTGGATCTCATAGCCGTGCACCCGCTCCCCGCTCAGGCCACAAAACGGGATTCCTTCCAGCACCTCCGCGTCGACCTGAGAAGTGATTTTATCCGTGTACATTTCCGTTTCCATGTCCAGGAGTCCCAGGCCTTCCACTTCCTGGAGACCGCTTTCCATGCCGTGAGGATCCCGGACGGTTCTCCCCAGCATCTGGTAGCCGCCGCACAGCCCCACCACCGTGCCCCCCGACTTGTAGAAGGCCATCAGTCCTTCGGCCAGGCCCGTCCGCTTGAGATGATCCAGGTCCTCGAGGGTGTTCTTGCTGCCGGGAAGAATGACCGCGTCAAAGTCGAAGATGCGTCGGGGGGCATCGAAATAGACGAGCTCCACGCCGGATTCCTGCTCGAAACAGTCGAAATCGGTGTAATTCGAGATGAATGGGAGCCTGACCACTCCGATGTGCAGACGCTCCTTGCCCCTTGCCGCTCCCCGGGATCCCTGCTCCATGCGCCGCTTCAGGGCCACACTGTCCTCTTCCTGCAACGCGATGTGGTCGAAATAGGGGATGACTCCAAGAACGGGGAGTCCGGATCTTGACTCGATGATCTCGATGCCGCTGGTGAAAAGCCTCGGGTCGCCACGCAGCTTGTTGACCATGAAACCGATGAGCCGCCCCCGCTCTTCAGGCGTCATGAGCATGGTGCTCCCCAGAAGAGCCGCGAAAATGCCCCCTCGGTCGATGTCTCCCACCAGCACGCATCGTGCTTCCGCCATGGCGGCCATGGAGAGATTCACCAGGTCGTGATCCTTGAGATTGAGCTCGACGGCGCTTCCGGCCCCCTCCACCACGATCACGTCATATTGGCCGGCCAGCCGTTCGTAGCTTTCCCGCACCACTGCGACCAGTTCCTTCTTGTACCGGTAGTATTCCAGGGCGGAGTAGTTGCCGATGGATTTTCCCCGGACGATGACCTGGGATCCCATCTGGCAGGTGGGTTTCAAGAGTATGGGGTTCATGTCCACGTGCGGCGCCACGCCAGCGGCCTCCGCCTGAACCACTTGAGCGCGCCCCATCTCACCTCCCTCGGGAGTGATGAATGAGTTCAAGGCCATGTTCTGGGCCTTGAACGGAGCCACCCGAAAACCGTCCTGCTTGAGGATTCGGCAATAGGCGGCTGCCAGCACACTCTTCCCCACATCCGACCCGGTCCCCAGAAACATGAGAGCTTTGGCGCGTGAGTTCATAGACTGTCCGTCTCAAAACATCTTTCTCGCGCAGAGACGCAGAGAAGAGATTTGTTTACAAACCATTCACGGCACGATAAATGCCGTGCTTCATCAGGGACTCACCAAAGTTAAGCAGGTAGCCCAGTTTACATCCTGTGAGGCGCAGATAAGTTTGCAGCTGTTTCTTGTGAGCGTTGGTGAGCTGTTCCACGGACTTAAGCTCCAAGACGACCTTTCCCCCGACCATGAGGTCCGCGCGGAATCCTTCTTCAAAGATGAGTCCCTTATAATGTACGGGGACCACAACCTGTCTCTCCACCTGAAGGCCCCTCTGGCTGAGTTCATGAGCCAGCACAATCTCGTACACCGACTCCAGAAGCCCGGGACCCAGCTCCCGATGGACAGTAATGGCAGCATCCACAACCGCCGTCCCGATTTCATTCTCTTTCATCTTCTTTGCTCTGCGTCTCTTCGCGAGATGGAAAAAAGCATTCATTCCCGAAAATCCCTGCAGCGTTGCACGAAAGAGGCGGCGGCTTCGGGGGCGCTCCCCCAGTGGAGGTGGATGTAGCTGGCCAGAACGGACCCCGCGAGGTAGCCTTCGCGGCGGGTATCCTCGAACTTCCTCCTTCTCAGTAAATAGATCTGCTCGGGCTCCTGGCCTTTCCAGCTCGAATCTCCGAGCGGTTCATCCCGCGATACGATCTCGGAATAATGAAACTCGTGCCCGCGCAGCCGCAGCCCCGCCTCGCCCAGAAGGCACGACCGAAGGAGCTCGACCTCCGTGTATCCCAGGGCTTTACGTCTTTTCAGCATGCGGGTGGAGAAGGGCAGGATGCCGACCATGGGCCAGCGCGTCCCGTCCACCGTTTCGATGTCCCGCCCCAGAAACATCAGTCCGCCGCATTCGGCATAAACCGGCATTCCCAAGGATGCGGCCAACCGCACGGATTCCAGGACTGCCGCATGAGAGGACAGCTGTTCCGCAAAGAGCTCCGGATACCCTCCCCCGAGGTAGAGCCCCGCAGCATCCGGAGGAACCGGCTGACCTGCCAGCGGAGAGAAATAGCGAACCTCCGCTCCCGCCTCCCGCAGGAGGTCGATGTTATCCGCGTAGTAGAAACAGAAGGCGGCGTCGCGGGCCACGGCGATGGGAACCGGCGTGCAGCCGCTCACGTCCGCATCCCCGGCGGAAGTGGCTTCGGTGGCCTCCCCGCTGTAATGGGTTGCAGCCAGGATGGCATCCAGGTCGATGCATCTCTCCATGAGATTCGCCGCAGCTTCCTGCCAGGTCCGGTCCAGCAGCACTTCGTCCGATGTCACGAGCCCCAGATGCCTTTCGGGAATGGTGAGGCCGTCCTCCCGCGGAAGGCCGCCCAGAACCGGGATGTTCGGAAGGTTGGCTGCCATGGCATCCCTCAGGAAATCGAGGTGTGCCGGGCTTCCAATGCGGTTGAAGACGACCCCGGCCACTCGAAGCTCGGGGTCGAAACGGCTGAATCCATGGACCAGGGCTGCCGCACTGCGGGCCATGCTTCGGGCATCCACCACCAGGATGGCGGGAATACCGAGCCATTTGGCCATCTCGGCACTGCTTCCCGATTCCGTGATCCCGTCGTAGCCATCGAAGAGCCCCATGACGCCCTCGACTACGGCAACCTGGGCCCGATTGAGGAGCCTTTGAAAGAGCGCCTCATTATAGCGGCGGCTGAGCATCCAGCCATCCAGATTGCGGGAGTCCCGCCCGGTGACCTGGGAGTGGAATCCCGGGTCGATGAAATCCGGTCCCACCTTGAACGGTTGCACCGTGAGATCTCTGCGGCGAAGAGCGGCCATCAGCGCCAGCGAAGTAGTCGTCTTGCCGCAACCGCTGTGGGTCCCTGCGATCAAAAATGCGTGCCGCCGCATGTTCTCTTCCCTGTCCCCCCGGATCTCGTCATCGGGCTGATTTGGCTGCAGCCTCCTCAATGGCTTCCCGCAGACTTGTTACCTCCGATGCATCCGGTGCCGTCTGGGAGGCTTTACCCCAGCACTGGCGGGCTTCTGCCAATTGACCGAGATCCAGCAGGTCCTTTCCTATCTCCACCCACGCCAGCTCCGGCCGATCCTCGTGGAAGCCCTGATACAGGCTGTAAAGGCTCAATTTGACCTGGTCGCCTCCCTTGTGGAACACCGGTTCTCCATGACCCGAAAAGAGATGACGCACGGGCAGGCCGAGCAGCCGCCTGAGGCTCTGAACCTTGTCCTTCATGCGCCCCCCGCACATCTCGTCGGGCTTGGAGAGGGCAGGCCCCAGCTTGAGGCGATAGGGCAGAATCGTATCGCCGCAAAACAGCGCTCCCGAAGCCTCATCAAAAAAGGACACATCCCCCGCCGTATGGCCGGGCGTGTGCATCACTCTTAAGGGGGGGGCGCCGGGAATAACCTCGCCTTCTTCAGCGAATTTCAGTTTGCCGTCTTTTTCAAGGGCTTCGAAAAATTCTGGGAAGGGGGAGCGCAGCAGCCGCAGGTATTCGCGAGTCACCGGGTGTACGTAAACATCGGGGCTGACCACCTGGAAGATCTCTTCCAGACCGCCCACGTGGTCGAAGTGGCAGTGAGTGACCAGGATGCGCTCCAGGCGATCCAGGGGTCCCAGATCCTGAAGCTCATCGATGAGCCCGTACATGTTGCCGGCGTCGATGATGGTGCGCCCGTCTTCGAGAACATAGACTCCCGAGCATGCCCCTGCGTCCTGAACCCAGTGCATCCCCTTGAGCAGCGGATCCTCTTCTGCAAATGATTTCATCGCTTCTTTCTTCTTGAGACGGTAGATGGTGAATTCGCCCGATCACGCTTTCGTTCGGGCTGTCTCTCTTTAGACAAGGGGGCATGAAAAGTCAACCGGAGCAGGGGAGCCTTAAAGCCGACCGGGAAGCGTTTCCGGTCACGTGGACTCGAGTGTGTGAGATTCGTCACATTCCGGCCTCCGGGAGGTCTGAGATCTCTTGACACCCCTGGGAGATGTGATTAATTTTCGTACCGGTAATCAGGAAAATATCAATAATTACAAACACAAAGGAGGTTACTTATGGCTCTGATTCGTTGGACGGACCGACCCGATTGGTTCAGTTTGGGGACGGAATTCGAGAGAATGCAGCGGGACATGAACCGCCTCTTTTCAAGCCTGGCCGGAAGAGGAATTTCTCCGTTCCGCAGCGACGTCTTTCCTCCCGTCAATCTCAGCGAGGACGCAGACAATCTTTACGTGCGTACGGAACTGCCCGGAATGCTCCCCGATGAAATCGACATTTCGGTGGAGGGTGACACGGTGACGCTGCGCGGTGAGCGGAAGCTGCCGGTTGCCGAAAACGTGAACTATCATCGCCGAGAAAGGGAAGCGGGACGTTTTCGCCGGATATTCTCGCTGCCGACCCGGGTCAATGCCGATGGCGTGACGGCCCTTTTCAAGGACGGGGTGCTCAAGATCACCCTTCCCAAGGCCGAGGAAGCAAAACCCAAGCAGATTCAGATCAAGTCGGAATAACGCCGCCTTCGGCAACAGAGACTGAATCCCGACCATGAAGAATGAGGAGGGTCAAGAAATGACAGACAAGGATCTTCAAGCCAGGGAGAAAGTGGAGGTCAAGACCGAAGCCGAGAGCACCCGGAATGTTCCGGTTTACGTGCCCGCGGTGGACATCTATGAATCTCAGGACGCTCTGGTTGTCATCGCTGACATGCCCGGTGTTGCACCTGAGAATGTCAGCATCGATGTCCATGACAACACGTTGACCATTCAGGGTACGGTAACCCTCGAAGAAACCAAGGAAAGAATACACGTTCACGAATATGGAGTGGGAGACTATTCGCGTCAGTTCACTCTCGGCCGGACCATTGACCAGTCCAAAATCGAAGCCGCCATGAAGAATGGCGTGCTGACGCTCACCCTGCCCAAAAGCGACATCAGCAAGCCGCGGAAGATCGCTGTGAAAGCTGCATAGCGGTTGACTTGGGCACGGGATGGCTTTGCCGGCTGACTCGTCAGCCGGCAGGAACTATCCCGTGAGACTGAGCAATCCAATACCTTGCTGAGGGCGCAAAACACTCCCTCCGTGATCCACCCGGCTCCAACTGGAGCGCCCTGCAGCGCAGATCATTACCGGAATCGCCGGCATGAATGAAGGTCTGCTGCATACTCTATTTGAACTTGGAGGCCGCCGACTTCATGGCATCGCCGAGCTCATGCCAGGACTTCTCGATTCCTCCCTTCAGTTCTTCCCACGCGTCATCCCCTGCGTGACGCAGCTCTCGGAGTTTTTCCATGGCAGCGTCTCGCTTCTCTTTGAGCTCCTCCAGTTGCTTATGATATTCGATTCGAGCATCGGCTGTCGCTTTTTCAGCCTTGGCCTTCATTTTGTCCATTTCAGCCTTCCACTCGTCCATTTGAGCATGCAGGCGCTGTTGATAAGCTTCTTTCATGCTCATTGCTCTTTCCTTTCGTTGAGGCTTGCGATTCTATACAGTAAAACCTAAGCCCTGCGGCTATGAGAAACAAGCGACGGGGGAGCCGGACAGGCCGTCCGCTCCTCAATCCCCGGGGCCGGACAGGCTTTTGTGGAGCGGTACAGAGGATCATGAAGCCTGGCGTGCGTGTCTGTGCCTCGGTGCTTACGTTTATTTTGTGGCTCGGGGTGGGGCCGGTGCATGTCAGCCCCTTTCCGAATAGCTCCTCATTTCCATGGACGCACGATTTTTTACGAAGCTCCCTCCGACCTGCATTCAGTGGACCGCGACCCCAGTGTGTCGGAATTCAGGCAAAAACCCGATCAGGGAGGTGGCAAGATGCTTCGAAAGGGGTCCATGTCACAGCACAGTGGCCTCAAGATTTCCGCTGTTTATGCAGCCATGGGAATCCTTTGGATACTGTTCTCTGACAAGATCCTCGCGGCCTTCATCACCGAGCCCGAATCCCTCACCCGAGTGCAGACTCTCAAGGGCTTCTTTTTTGTGACGATCACAGCGGGAGGGCTCTACGTCCTTATCCATCTCTCGGAAAAGGCCCTCGTTGAAAGCGAGAGGAAGCTCTCGACGCTCATGAGCAACCTGCCGGGCATGGCATACCGCTGCCGCAACGACAGGGCATGGACCATGGAATTTGTGAGCGATGGCTGCTTCGAGCTCACGGGCTATCAACCAGGGGACCTCATGGCCAGCCGAACGGTTTCATACGAAGAGCTGATTCATTTTGAAGACAGCGAATACGTCTGGCATGAAGTGCAGGGCGCTTTGCAGAGACAGGAGCCTTTCAAGCTCGTATACCGTATCGTGACTGCCGGGGGCGAGGAAAAATGGGTCTGGGAGCAGGGTCGCGGAGTCTATTCTCCGAGCGGCGAACTGCTCTTTCTCGAGGGCATCATCACCGACATCAGTGAGCGCAAGTATGCAGAAGACGCTCTCAAAGAGTCCGAGGAGAAGCACCGGGCACTCGTGGAGAGCTCCTCCGACGCCATCTTCCTGGTGGACAGCGACAGGAGGATTCTGTCATGCAACGGGGCTTTCCTCGAACTGTTCGGATTTAAAAAGCACGACCTGGAAGGGGATTCCATCCGTGTCATCCATCCATCCGAGGAGAGCTTTCGAGCTTTTGCGGATCAAGCCTTCCCTGCCATAAGAAAAGAAGGGGCCTTCAGGACCGAGTGGACCCTGCTGCGACAGGATGGGTCCACCTTCCCCGTCGAGGTGACCCTTTCGGCCGTTAGACTTTCGGCCGGGGTGATCGGGGGGTACGTCGGCATCATCAGGGATATCACCGAGAGGAAACTGGCGGAAGAGGAACTGAGAAAACACCGTGACCATCTGCAGGAGCTGGTCGAAGAGAGGACCAGAGAGCTCGACGCCGCCTACAAGTCTCTGGTGCAGAAGGAGAAGCTCAAGACCCTCGGAGCCATCTCAGCGGAAGTGGCCCACGAAATACGTAATCCGGTCATGTCTATAGGCGGTTTTGCGAAGCGGCTCAGCAGGAAATATCCCGAATCTTCAGAGGCAGAGATCATTCTGCGCGAGTCCGAGCGGCTGGAAGCCATTCTCGCCAGGATCGTGACCTACCTCAAACCCGTCGAGATGGTCCGGGGGGAATGCCAGGTGAACTCGGTGCTCACGGACTGTCAGGCACTCTTCAAACACGCTGTGAACCGGGAGCGAACGGGTTTCCACATGGAGCTCGACCCGGAATTGCCTCCGGCCTACGTGGACCCGAGCGTCCTGTACGAGCTGATCCTCACCCTCATCAGGAATGCCATGAAATACACCGACCATGCCCACAACCTGACCATCAGGTCCTTCGAGAGCGGGGCGGAAATCTGCATCCAGCTGAGCATCCATGCTCCGACTCGGAAGCTGCGGGTCTCCGAATCCCTCTTTTCACCTTTTTCGGAAGCCGGGGCAGCATCGGTCATTCCGCTTTCATATCGCTTGATAGAGGATGCGGGCGGAACATTCTCTTTCGCTCAGGAGGAAAACCTCATGAGCCTGACGCTGTGTCTCCCTGCGCTGCCGCAGCATGCATCCGGGAGCGTCTGAAGTGAGCCGCGTCTGAAAATCGATCCCCAGTGAGCTCCTGCCGGCCTTCAGCCTGGTTTCCTGGACCATTTTCGAATGCGCTGCGCCTCCCTTTCGGATATGCCGAGGGAGAGCAGAAACTGGTGGTGAGCCTCCGGCGTCCGGCGCTCGAACTCGGTATGCCAGCGCTCCATGGCTTTGTCATCCATCCCCGCAGCCCTGAGCATCTCCACCCACATCTGCTTGTCGACATCGGACCGCCCCCGATCGGAAGCCACCCCTTTCAGCATGGAGGAAAGAAGCTGCTGTTTGGTTCTGAGATTCAGGATCTCATCTCCGACCTCCTTCAGCCGTTTCTCGATCAGGTTGGCACCTGGCTCTCCTTCCGAGCGGAGGATGGTCCGGATGTCCTGGAGCGAAAGGCTCGTTCGACGCAGCTGACAGATTCGATCGAGGCGCTCCGCATCCTGTTCCGTGTACAGGCGATATCCCGACGGCGAGCGGCCGGAAGGCCTCAGGAGCCCGATCCGGTCATAGTAGAGGAGCGTGCTCCTGGACAGATCGAATGAATGGGCCAGCTTTGAAATAGTGTAAGTCTTCATTTCTTGCGAAGAACCCCGGGCAGCGGCCGGTGCCGACTGCTGCCCGAATCCGTTATCTGCTGTTGGCGCGAATGGCGTCGATGTTGCCGGGAGGCAGTCCGAGCCACTCCAGGAAGCTCTGGTGTGCTTCCGGATGGCGCGATTCAAACAGGCGATGCCACTGCATCATCGTCTCCTCGTCCAGGCCGATCTCCCGGAACATGGCCACCCATTCTTCCTTTCCCATCAGTTTCTGCATTGTATTCCTCCTTCCTTCAACAGGGTTTTCGATGGGTCACGGCCATGACGGGAAAGACAATAAACTGTGAAGCTGTGGTCGGGTAAAGAGAAAAATATGGAGAAAATGCTCACCCTATTGGATGTCATGCTATCCAGGGGATGCGGGAAGGTTTTTCAAGTCGATCCCATGCTTCTTGATGCGGTGCCACACCGTAACGCGGTTGACCCCGAGGAGCTTCGCCGCCTGCGTCTGATTGCCGTTGCATCGGATCAGCACCTTCAGAAGGGCGTCTTTCTCGGCGGAGGCTTCCCGCTGCGGGATGCGCTGAGCTGCAGGCTCCGGGCTCATTGACGGGGACTTCATCTTCGCCGGCAGGTGTTCGGAGCGGATGAGCTCCCCTTCAGTCACGACGAACGCATATTCCAGGACGCCCTTGAGCTCCCTCACGTTCCCCGGCCAACCATGCCGCATGAATAGATCCAGCGCATCGGCGCTGAGCCCTCTGATCTCCTTGCCGCTCTTCGCACGCAGGTGGCGAATGAAGTGGTCGGCGAGGGCCGGAATGTCCTCCAGCCTCTCCCGAAGCGGCGGCAGATGAATGGGGATGACGTTGATCCGGAAGAAGAAATCCTCCCGGAATTTGCCTTCGGCCACGAGCTGCTCCAGATTCCGGTTCGTGGCCGTAATGATCCGCACGTCGACGGCGATGGGGCGGTGGTCTCCGACGCGCTCCACCCGTTTGGTTTCCAGGGTCCGGAGCAGCTTCACCTGGATGGAGAGGGGGAGGTCCCCGATTTCATCCAGGAAGATGTCCCCCCCGTCGGCCGCTTCGAACCGGCCCTGGCGGTGGCTGTAAGCCCCGGTGAAGGAACCCTTGACGTGCCCGAAGAGTTCGCTCTCCAGGAGTGCTTCATTGAGGGCCGCGCAGTTGAGCTGGATGAATGGGCCGTCGCAACGCTTTCCCAGGCTGTGAATGGCGTGGGCGACCAGCTCCTTTCCCGTCCCCGTCTCTCCGAAGATGATGAGCGGGGCTTCGCTCTGGGCGGCCTTTTCAATGATGTCGTATACCTCCTGCATGACCTTGGAGGCGCCGACCATCCCCAAAAAACTGGGCTGCTCCTCGAGGATCCTGGAAAGCTCGAAGATCTTCTGGTCCCTCCGGTCGATCTCCGTGATGTCCGTCACCGTCTCCACCGCCCCCAGCACATGCCCCTCCGAATCCCGAAGGAGGGCTGCATTCTTGAGCACATGGACGCAGGAGCCGTCCTTCCGCACGAAAAAGCAGGACTTGCGGTTGCTTTCCTCGCCCCCGAAAAGCCGGCACCAGTGCCCCATGCCTCCGCTTCGGACCCGTTCGCAGGCATCACAGTGAAACATGGCGCAAGACCGTCCGATGAGCTCCTCCCGGGAATACCCGGAGATCTTCTCCAGGGCGTGGTTGACCATGAGGATGGTGCCGTCGGGGGAAACCAGCAGTACACCGTCGTTCATGGTGTTGATGATTTCCTTCAGGTAGCGGTTCATGTCCAATTCGTTCATGACCGGACCTCCGCATCAATGCAGTGTTGAATTAGATGTTTAAACATTTAAATAGGTCAACACTTCCCGGAAGACAACACCTTTCAGCTCCTGTCTCTATAATTGATTGAATTCATTCGATCTATTTTGCCGTGTGTCCCGGCTCTTCCGCTGGCACCGTTATTGCCCTCAGTACAGGCCAACAAAACAGAGTGTCCACTTCTCGAGTCGTTATTCCGGCAGTCTTCTGGCCGGAATCCACAAAGAAGCTGGATGCCGGCTCAAAGATTGCCGGCATGACGAGCGGCGAAATGGACATCTTTTTCTGTGGAGGTGTACTTAGATGATACCGAACGCGAATATCCGTGATGCGATTACAGGAGCTCATCATGCGGGTCGACGAAAAACTGGACCTTTGCGGGTTCATCAACCCCTGCTGTCTCCTCCAGTGCAAGTCGGTCCTGGCGTCCATGAAACCGGGCTCCATCCTGGAAATCCGGGTTCAGGACCCCGAAACGTTCAGTGACCTTCTGACCATCCTCGAGCGCACCGGGGAGACGGTTTTGAGCAGCAGGAGAACGAAGAAGGATTATCTGCTCTGGGTGCGCAAGCATCTGCAGGTCCGGCATGAGCTTCCCACGGAGGACGTTTGCTGAAAAAATGGCTCCTCATAAAATCCTGATCCACATTTCCGACCGGGACAAATGGGCCGCCGCCGTGAGAATGGCTTCGGCTTCAGCAGCTTCCGTCGCATCGGGAGTCCTCGAAGTGGTCATATTGGCGGATGTCTTCGCGGGTGCGGTCTGTCTGGCCTGCGACCGCAAGCTCCGGACCGAGATGGAGGCGTTCTGCGCGGCCGGTCACCGGATTCTCGCATGCGAGGAATCGCTCCGAAACCTGAACATGCGCCCGGAGAATCTTCCCGAGTTCATCGAGCGGGTGCCGGCGAGCCTCATGGAAATCGTAACGCTCCAGGATGCCGGATTTCATTACATCAAGGTCTGAAGTGGCAGCACGGAGTGATCCCAAAGCAAAGGAGGTGAGAACATGGGCAAGATGCTTTTCATCATTTCCAACGGGTTCGAGAAGGCGGGGCGGGCCACGCGCGCCTTCCAGTTTGCCAAGGTGGCCTGCGAAAAAGGCCATGACGTCAAAGTCTTTCTCATCGACGACGCCATCCACTGGGCACAACTCGGCATGGCCGAGGGCGTGCGGGCCTCCACGGGGGAGGAGATGAAGCCTTTCATCGACTACCTGATGGGAAACGGGGCGGAGCTGTTCGCCTGCAAGGCCTGAGTGGACCATCGGTATTTATCCCCCGATGAAATGGTTCCGGGGGTACGCATCGAAGGGGCGCCGTTTCTCATCGACCTGATGACGGACTATCAGACGATGACCTTCTAAACGGAAACCGGAAATCAGAGGTCGAGTATCGGAAGTCGGAGATCAGAGGTCGGGGGTTGAAAGATCTTCAGTCCTCCGCCGCTGAGGAACCCCGGCTCCCAAACCAGAAACCAGAAACCAGAAACCAGAAACCAGAAACCACCCCATGGTGACGGGGTCTTCGGACCCCCCTCCATGATGAACGAGGGGCAGCAGCCATGAAATTGAACCGCAGGGACTTCTTCCGGGTGGCCGGCGTTGCCGCGGCAACCCCGCTTCTGCCGCGGGCGGTGGAAGCTGCCGGCAGAGGAGAATCCTCCGGCGACGCCTACGGCTGTTTGGTGGATCTCACCCGCTGCATCGGGTGCCGCAAGTGCGAGCAGGCCTGCAACACGATTCAGCAGCTGCCGGCTCCCGAGCGCTCCTTCGACGACGTGCTGGTGCTGGAAAAGAAGCGCCGCATGGACTCCAGGACCTACACCGTGGTGAACCGGTACCACACGGGAGCGGTCAATGAACAGGGGCAGCTGGTCCCGACCTTCGTGAAGCTGCAGTGCATGCACTGCCTCGCCCCGGCCTGTGTTTCAGCCTGTCCCGTGGGGGCACTGACCAAAAAAGAGAACGGGGCCGTCCACTACGACGCCTCCCGCTGCATCGGCTGCCGCTACTGCATGGTTTCCTGCCCCTTCCAGGTCCCCTGCTACGAATACGAGGACCCCCTCACCCCGCGGGTCCGGAAATGCACCTTCTGCTTCGATCAGCGGTTGGCCGAGGGAAAGGTTCCGGGCTGCATCAGCGTCTGCCCCGTGGAGGCGCTGACCTTCGGCAGACGGGAGCAGCTCCTGGCGACGGCCAGGAAGAGGATCCAGGAGGACCCGGGCCGCTATGTCGATCACATCTACGGCGAAAAGGAGGTCGGAGGCACCAGCTGGCTCTATCTCTCGGGGGTGTCCTTCGATCGGCTGGGATTCCAGAAGCTTCCCCACCGTCCCATGCCGAAACTGCCCGAGACCATCCAGCATGGGCTCTACAGTTACCTCTGGGCGCCCATCGTGCTCTTCGGCGCCCTGGGCGGTGTCATGAAAGTCATGGAACGAAAGGCAACCCGGGGGAAGAGCGACCCGACAGAGGAAGGACGATAGGTCATGAAAGCTCACGCGCACCCGGCAGCATTGCGAACGCCCTTCTGGACGCCGGGCGTTCTGGTGATGGTCGCCTTCATCGCTGCGGCATTCCTCTTCATCGTGGCCCGGTACACGGGCGGACTGCAGGCGGTGACGCATCTCAGCGACGCCTATCCCTGGGGGCTCTGGATCGGCATTGATGTGGCCACCGGCGTGGCCCTGGCGGCCGGAGGGTTCACGAGTGCGGCCCTGGCCCACATCTTCGGACGCCACGCCTATGAAGCCGTGACGCGCCCGGCCCTCCTCACGGCCGTGCTCGGCTATACGTTCGTTTCCCTGGCCCTCGTGGTGGACATCGGCCGGTCGTGGACGATCTGGCACCCCATCGTGTACCACCAGGGGAATTCAGTGCTCTTCGAGGTGGCCATGTGCGTGGTGACCTACCTGCACGTGCTTTACATCGAGCTCATCCCCGTCGTGGCCGAGCAGTACAAGGGCCGAGTCAATCTTCCCGGCCCCCTCGGGGTCCTGAACCGCCCCGTCGATGCGCTCCTTTCGTTTGCCGACAGGATCCTGGGGAAAGTCATGTGGGTCTTCATCATCGCCGGCGTCGTGCTCTCCTGCATGCACCAGTCGGGTCTCGGGTCGCTGCTCCTCATTGCCCCGACCAAGGTCCATCCCCTCTGGTATACGCCGATCCTCCCGCTGCTCTTCCTCCTTTCCGCCATCGCCGTGGGGTTCCCCATGATCATCTTTGAAAACGGGCTGGCTTCGGCATCCTTTCAGCTCCAGGACGAAAGCGGGGTCCTGTCGAAGCTGAGCCGGTTCACCATCTTCCTGCTCGGGGTTTACATGGTGGTGAAGCTGGGCGACCTGATGGTGCGCGGCGCCTACGTCCATCTGCTGGAAGGCAGCACGCAGAGCAGCGCTTTCATCGTGGAGATGCTCTTCGGCGTCATCGTCCCGTGGTGCCTGCTGCTCTCCCCCAGGGTTCGGAGCTCGCGGCGCGGCCTGTTCATCGCCGCCGCTCTCATCGTGGGCGGCGTAGCCCTGAATCGGGTGAATGTCTTCCTGGTGAGCTTCCAGCCGCCGTATGCCGAGACGTCCTATTTCCCCTCCATCGGTGAGATCGCCGTCACGGCCGGCTTCATCGCAGCCCTGATGCTCGTCTACCGCGTACTGGTCACCTATCTGCCCATCCTCAGCCCCAAGTCCCGGGAGGTGGCTTCCTCATGAAACGGACCCATCTGATGATCCTGATCGGATTGTCGCTCCTGGTCGGCGCGGCCATGCTGCTCCCCGGCTGGTCTGCCGAAGCCCCCAAGACGCCTGCATCCAAGGGACCGCCTCCCGCTCCCAAAAAGGTTTTCGAGGACGGTACCCCGTGGAAGCCCGTGGACCAGGACGCCGCCATGAAGAAGGCCCACGAGACGGTGGCCCTGGTGACCGCGGTTCTCGAGGAGACGCCCGTGCAGCGCAAGGCAAGACTTGGGGACAATGCTCCCACTTTGAAGGACCAGAAGCATCGCTACCTGGTGCTGGACAGCCCCATCCTCAAAAAGGAAGGTGACCCCAACGGCGACCTTTACGCCCCTGTGCGCTTCATGCACATGAAGCACGCCGCCGTGGTGGGAGACTGCGCCGAGTGCCACCACCGCCGCGCCGCTGCCCCCGATGCGGGCGAAACCATGCGCTGCTCCGCCTGCCACCAGGAAGCCTTCAATGCGAAGACCCCGGAGCGTCTGGGTCTCAAGGCCGCCTATCACCAGCAGTGCATGGGCTGTCACCAGGAGAGAAGACAGGGGCCGACGGACTGCACCGGCTGCCACGCCAAGAACGTCCCGAGCCACAAAGACCTGGTGAAGCTGCCCGACAACCCGGACCCCTTCACCGTGACGAAGGAATGCCTCCGGTGCCACGACGCCCAGGGCGAGGACATGCTCAAGTCCGCCCACTGGCTCTGGAAAGGCCCCTCCCCTCACACGGAGGGCCATGAGAAGCACATTCACCTGGGGAAAGCCACCAACACCATCAACAACTTCTGCATCGCGCTCCCCTCCAACTGGCCGCGCTGCACCAGCTGCCACGCGGGGTACGGCTGGCGGGATGCATCCTTCGACTTCTCGGACAAGACGAAGATCGACTGCCTCATCTGTCACGACACGAGCGAGAAATACGCCAAGGTGCCCACCGACGCCGGCATGCCCTATCCGGAGATCAACCTGAAGGAGGTCGCCGAGAGCGTCGGCAAGCCCAGCCGCAGGACCTGCGGGGACTGCCACTTCCAGGGCGGCGGCGGCGATGCAGTCAAGCACGGCGACATGAACGGCATCCTCTACTACCCGACCCGCGACTGCGATGTCCACATGGGCGGCATGGACTTCCAGTGCCAGGACTGCCACAAGACCCGGAACCACAAGATCGCGGGGCGGTCGCTCTCGGTCCCGGTGGCCGAAGGGAGCCGCTCCTGCGAGAACTGCCACACCGGCCGGCCGCACAAGCACCACGCCGGGGAAGGGCATGAGGGGCACGACCTGCTCAACCACCACCTCAACCGGCATACTCAGCATATCGCCTGCGTGACCTGCCACAGTCCGGTCTATGCCAAGTGCAAGCCCACCAAGACCTGGTGGGACTGGTCCAAGGCGGGAGACAAGGAGCGCAAGGCGAAGAAAGACGAATACGGCATGCCCGACTACGACACCAACAAGGGCGAGTTCCGCTGGAAGGAAAGCGCGGTGCCGACCTATGCCTGGTACAACGGTAAGGTGCGCCGCCACATCATCGGGGACAAGCTTGGCACCGCGGGGACCAGCAAGCTGACCGAACCCCTGGGGGGGTTCACGGACGACCGGTCCAAAATCTTCCCGTTCAAGCTCATGGAGGGGCGGCAGATGGCGGACGCCGTGCACAACACCCTCATCGTCCCGCACCTTTTCGGTCCCGAAGGCTACTGGAAGACCTTCGACTGGGACAAGTCCTTCCAGATCGGCATGAAAGCCGTGAACCTGCCCTACAGCGGGAAGTTCGAGTGGGTGGACACGGTCATGTACTGGGGGCTCAACCATGAAACCATGCCGGCTCGAAACGCCCTGGGATGCTCCCAGTGCCACGAATCCCTCAAAGGGGACAAAACATGCAGCCGCTGCCACCAGGACAGCCGCGAGGTGGATTTCAAAAAGCTCTCGTCTTCGGGCACGGACTTCTCGTGGATGAAGGAGAGAGGCCGGGACGTTTCGGCTCTCATTGGAAAGACGGACTATATCGACTTCAAGGCGCTCGGCTACAAGGGCGATCCCATCCTGACCGGCGGACGCTTCAAGAAACTGCCCCTGGGCCACAGGGCCGGTGCGGGAGATGCGGGTAGGGAGCCGGCGGGGGCCAACTGAGCGCCTGGGGGATCCAGCTCCTCCAGGGAACAATGACAAATGGGGGCATGGCGCCCCCGACACACGACAAGAAAGGAGTCGCCCATGTCCAGCATGGATCTGAACACCGTCAAGGCAAACAGCGTTGTCGATGCAAGGGGAAGCGCATGCCCTGGCCCCCTCCTGGAGGCCAAGAAAGGCATCGGCAAGGTCAAGGTCGGCGAGATCCTGGAAGTCATCTCCAACGATCCCGGTACGAAGACCGACATTCCCGTCTGGGCCAGGAAGGTGGGGCACGAATACCTGGGGCACGTTGCCGGGGATGGCTGCGACCGCCTCTTCATCGTGAGGAAGAAATAGCGGGAAAGCACCCCTGAAGGCAGTGCGGATCGCAACACGGGCAAGCACCGCTCAGTACAGGCCAACAAAACAGAGTGTCCACCTCTCGAATCGTCATTCCGGCAGTTG
>CAZLCS010000010.1:0-132498 GCA_964557955.1 uncultured Syntrophobacteraceae bacterium | reverse complement strand
GCACATTTTCATCATCGGGAGCGAAGAGCAGGGCGCTTCATGACTTGTTTGGCCGAAATCCACAAAAAAGCTGGATGCCGGCTTAACGGCCATGAGCATTTGCGGCGCTCACCCCCATGCATGGAAATCTATTTCCATGGTAAAGATTGCCGGCATGACGAGCGGCGAAATGGACATCTTTTTCTGTGGAGGTGTACTTGGCACATGTCGGCCGATTTGACCTTGGCCCTCTCCACTCCCAAAGGGGAGGGGTCGAACGATGAACGGGATCCTGTGATCCTTTCTCTCCGCCACCGCTAAACGTAAGCAGGCTCCGTGACCGGCCGGCAATCCACGCGAACGTTTTCGTGGAGCCTGGCGTTCTGGAGAGCCAGTGCACCGAATTCGGCCATGGATTGGGCAAGCTCGATTTCCGACCCGGAGAACTTGCGCGGCGACGAGGTATAGAGGCGCAGCACACCGATGACTCTGTCCTTCAGAAACACCGGAACCGAGAGGATGGACGCGATGCCTTCCTGCCTGGCATGCTCCGGGTACTGAAGTCTTGTATCGGTCGACGCATCCAGGATCGACACCACCTCTCCGTCCATGCTGTTCGCGATGCTCCTGTCCCTGTCGACCGGGCCCTTGTCGAGATACGCCGCGCTGAGGCCGTGGGAGCAAGTGAGCTCCAGCCGGCCGGTCGCCGGGTTCAGAAGACGCAGGGAGCACGCTTTCACATTGAGGATCTGCACCGCCCGGGTGACGATCAGTTCCAGAACCTTCTCAGCGTCAAGTGTCGAGGAAAGGGCCTTCGCGACTTCCGTCACGGCTTTGAGGTACTGGATCTCGTTGATGGCCTGATCGAGCAGTCGGGCGTTGTCGACGGCGAGCGCTCCGTGCTCCGCAAGAGATGTGGCGAATTCGATCTCTTCCGGCGTGAAATTCTTCTCCTCGGTCGCATGCAGCTTCAGTACTCCTATGACCCTTCCCCTCACGATAATGGGGATCGACAGGATGGAGACGATACCCTCCCTTCTCGCAGCCTCGGGGTACTGGATCCGGGGATCGGTTCGAGCATCCCTGATGACGACCGTACGCCCCACCATGGCTTCCGCAACGCTCAGGTCGGCCTGGACCGCTCCCTTCCTGAAATAGTCCCCGCTCAGACCGCAGGATGCGGCCAGCTCAAGCGTCCTGCGGGCCTCGTCCATAAGCCGGATCGTACATCCCTTGACACCGAGCGCCTTGACCATGCCCTCAGCCAGTTTCTTGAGACGCTGCTCTACGGAGAGGGTTGAATTGATCGTCCTGCTCATTTCCTTGAAGATCCGGTAGTATTCAGCATCCATCCCCATGGTCGTCCTCCTCCATCGCAGTCGCACTCACGAATTCGATACTCCGTGTCTGTGCCGGTTTCCTGAGATACGCCTCTACCAGGGGTTGAAACGACGAAGCCGCCCCTCCATCAGCCAGCTGCTGCCCGCCTCCTGATCGTCGAGGCTTGCGAAAACGGGGGCACCTGCCGCAGATGCCAAAGCCCCACACATCGCTTGAGCACCGTTCGCTGCTCCACAGGAGTGGATCTCTATGCGTGGAACGACAACTCGATAGCTCATTCCGTGATCGTCTGGTGCGTAGAGAACACGCCACAGCGGGCGAACCAGCCTGAAAGCGCTGGCATTTGTACAGTTCAGCCTCTCACCGAAACCGATGTCCGGAGCTGATGCGTTGCCATGGCTGCAGATACGAATCACATCGAGACTCCATCTCCTGAATTCGTGACAGATGCGTTCGACAACGGCTGTCATTGCTTCGCCTGCGGTAACCCTGAGCTTTCGGTAGGCACGAGGAACCCCATCGAGAATGATCTCGAATCCTCCAGGTGCACGCTCATCGATCAAATGGAGGTAGATGCCCATTAGCGCTCCTTTCCATTTTGATGGATAACCTTTGTTTGCCACATCGGAAACGACCGGTGGGCACCTGACGCATAACGAAGATGATCTGGATGTGCAAGACAGGCGAACTTGAGAAAAGGACCCTACGCCAGTTCCGAGCCAAAGCACGAGCGAGCATTCAACTCGAACCACCGTGTCGTCTTCCATCCGTCCAACAACCTGCCGCACCTTGTCTTTTCGAACCGTTATGACCTTGTCCACCATGATCTGGCAGGGTTTTTCCAGATTATTCCCAGGAGAGGGCGCAGGTCCAAGTCGGGAAAGGAGTATTCTCCGGATGACTTGTGATGAGGCATACAACAAGGCTGCTGTGCGTCGGATCAGCCAGATATGTCAAAAGCAGGATACCAGGTCTGTTCAGTCCATACAAGAGGGTTCATGTTGCTGGAGCGAGCTACCGGAATCCTCCTGAAACCCTCGATCACTCGAGATCGCCATGGTCAGCTTGCACGAATTTGCTTGTGACAGGGTTTCAGCCGACCTAAGAATGTCTGGACGCATTGGAGCCTCTTTGTATATGATGAATCGCTATTTCTGCAGGTGGCCCCTGGCAGCCATCAAGGCGGCTATCCCTCAAGCTTCGAAGCCACAGAGACTATAGATGATCGGTCGCTACCTCGGGCATCTTCCCTGTGAAGATCCCTTGTTCGAATACCTGCAATCTCATATCGCCCCCCAACTGGGTTGCTCTTCGCCCAACGCCCGCTACCGGGTCTTCCGTTTCACCGACTCCCAGGACGTCTATTTCTACGAGGAAATACACGGAGCCGCCCGACTGGTCGGAAAGTTCTTCAAATCGTCCGATCCTGAACATGCCCGCAGAAAAGGGGAAACCGAATTCAACAATCTCTTGTTTCTGCGCAACCTTGGGCTTTCCTTCCCTCCGCACTACGTGGTTCGACCGTACGGCTTCAACCCGTGCATCGACAACGTGCTCGTGGTCGAATACCTCGAAGGTGATTCCCTGAGCGGCATCATCGACAGCGCCATCCGTCACGGGAAGGGTGACCGATTGTACAGAAAGCTGGCGGCCCTGGCACATTTCCTGGCCGTTCTGCACCATCGCACTGCAAGCGTCTGGACCGTCAACTTCGACGAAAGCCACCAGTACATGGGACGCCTCTTAAAATCGCTGATCGAAAAGAGGGGGTTAGGGCAGGAGCTCTCCGACAGGCTTCGTTCCCTTGGGGAGATCTGGCTGAAGGAGGATTGCATGTGGGATGACTGCGCCGTCCTGGTCCACGGCGACGCGACCCCGTCCAACCTGCTGTTCGGCAGGGACAGGGACGTGATGGCCATTGATCTGGAGCGGATGCAGTGGGCCGATCGTGTGTTCGATTTAGGGCGACTTTGCGGTGAGCTGAAGCATCTCTTTTTCAGAGCCACGGGCAACTGGTCCGCTGCCGAGCCTTTCATTGGGCATTTCCTTTGGGAATATTGCTGCCATTTTCCGGATCGGGAGAGCACCTTCTTCTCCGTCACTCGACGCGTCCCATTCTATATGGGCATAACCCTCTTGCGCATCGCTCGAAACTCATGGATCGATCAACATTATCGACAGCGCCTCATCCTTGAGGCCATGAACACCTTGACGGTGAGGAAATGAAGATCAGGGGCATCCTTTTTGATCTGTACGGCACCCTCATCGACATTCATACCGATGAGGACTCCGACGAAATCTACAGGGCCATCAGTCATTTCCTGACTTATCAGGGAATCAGCCTGGATCCCCAAGAGATCAGGGACCAGTATTACAGGATTATGGAAGAGCAGCGTCTGGCTCGCGGGGAGGAATACCCCGAGTTTGACGCCGTAGAGGTCTGGCGGGAGATAATCCGGCGAAATCCGGGAGCATCCGCCTTCGTGCACGCAGCCAAGTCGGATCAGTTGCCCGGTTTTCTGGCTGAAATATACCGTGGCGTCTCCCGCCAAAGGTTGAATCTCTACCCGGGGGTGAACGCAGTGCTGGATGCATTGCACTCCCGCTTCAGGCTGGCCGTCGTCTCCGACGGTCAAAGCGGCTGGGTTCTGCCGGAGATGCGCGCCTTGGGGATTGAATCCTATTTCAATCCGATCATCATATCCAGCGATTACGGCTTCAGAAAACCCGACAGAAGGCTGTTTGAGACAGCCCTTTCCCGCATGAGGCTGGCGCCGAAGCAGGTGGTCTTTGTGGGCAACGATATGTACAGAGATATTTTCGGCGCCGTTCGACTCGGAATCAAAACCGTATTCTTCTCATCCAACCAAGGCAAAAAGGAGATGGAGGGCGTTGAGCCGGACTGCATCATCCATCAATTCGCCGAGCTGAGACAAGCCATTAGCCTTTTAAAAAGGAAATGACCTACTACAGGATATTGCGAATGAGGGTTCAGATGGCCGCGGGATTGCTTCTTCTCGTGTTCCTCTTCTTTAGCGGTTGTGGAACTGTTCATTATCAAGAGCCATGGAATGGAGCCAATGACGATCCATTGCTCTATGCATCAGTCCATGACGAGTATAGCGAGAAGGTATTAAGCCTCAAAAAGGATCTGCAATCCCTGGGTAATGACATTGACGAGCAAGAAGCTTTCCTGGTCGCAAATACGGCGATCAGGTTTTCGATGGTTCTTGCGAACCAGTATGAATTGGTCCGCCCACCTCTGTTGCACAACTATCTCGTGAACAAAGGGAAAAAGAAGCGAGGATTGTGTTTTCATTGGTCGACAGATCTGATCCAACGCTTCCGTGGATTGGATCAGAGAAGTTTTGACTTCCACCGCTGCATCGCATACCGCGACTCATCGTGGAGAACTCACAGCAGCGTAGTCATCTCTGCAAAGGGGCAGAGCTTCGAGGAAGGAATAGTTCTTGACGCATGGAGAGACTCTGGCAGGCTCTATTGGACATCAGTAAAGAAGGACCGATATCCATGGGAACTGGAGCCTGGCAGGTAAGTTGCCAGGATCATTTTGCAGCTGTGCTATCCCACCCACGTGTCCGACCTGCACCAAGGTGTCAACTTATATCGACGCATTCGCCGGAAAACACAAAGGCCGGGCCAGGGTCGGCAGACTCATCATCGAGCACAGTCCGGGCCAGACTTCGAGTTTCGGCGGCGAGAGGAATCGTGATGGAACCAGGCACAGGAGTCTTTCATGACTGAACCGGAGATCACGGTTTATGGCGCTCACTCGTGTCCGGCCTGCCGGAACAGCAAGATCTTTCTGGGAGAGCATCAAATCCCTTACCGATGGGTGAACATCGACGATGACGCCGAGGCGGAGCGATTCGTCATTGCAAAGAATGGCGGCAAACGGATCATCCCGACCATCGTCTTCGGTGATGGGTCGTTCCTGGTCCAGCCCACCGTTGCGGCGCTGGCCGCCAAATTGGGATTGAAAACCGAAGCTTCGCGATCTCATTATGATCTGATCGTTATCGGGGGTGGTCCTGCCGGCCTGACGGCGGCGCTCTACACGGCTCGAGAAGCCATCGACACACTGGTCATTGAGAAGTCGGCCTTCGGCGGTCAGGCAGCCGGAACGGAGAGACTGGACAACATGCCCGGCTTTCCGGACGGGGTGACCGGAAATGAGTTCTCCCAGCGGCTGCGTCGGCAGGCAGAGCGATTCGGCGTTGAGCTGCTGCAGGTCCACCAGGTCACAAAGATCTCGCGGCGTGCCGAAATGCACGCTGTGGAAACCGAAAACGGCAAGGAGTACACCGCCCGCTCTTTGCTCATTGCCACCGGAAGCCACTACAAGCGACTTGGTGTTCCGGGTGAGACGGACTACCTGGGAGCCGGCGTCCACTTTTGCGCCACCTGCGACGGCCCCTTCTACAAGGGGAAGCGCGTCGCCGTCATCGGTGGCGGAAACAGCGCAACCGAGGAGAGCCTGTTCCTGACGAAATTTGCCGAGCACGTCACGATACTGGTGCGAGGAGAAGAGTTTCGTGCCACAAGACTGATCCAGGAAGAGGTCTTCGAGAACCCGAAAATTGAAATTCGCTTTCAAACTCAGGTCAAGGCATTCCTCGGCTCCAGCTCCAGGTTGTCTCACCTGAGGGTCCTGGATGCTCGGACGGGCCAGGAGGAGGATCTGCAGGTCGACGGGGCTTTCGTCTTTATCGGCCTCATTCCCAATACCCGTTTCCTGGAAGGCAGCGGCGTGCTCCTGGATCCGTGGGGCTTCGTTCTGACCGGCTACGACCTGCCTCAGCAGGGCCGGCATATCGTAGGGTACAAAGTGCGCGCGCCCTATATGCTGGAAACCAGCGTGCCCGGCGTGTTTGCAGCAGGGGATGTCCGCATGGGCAGCACCAAGCAGGTGGTCAGTGCTGCGGGAGAAGGTGCCGCTGCCGCGCTGGTCGTTCGAGAATACTTGAAGCGACGTTGAGGATGCAGCAGGCACTCCCGACAGACGATTCTATTTTGATTCCGTCACTTCGGCATCAATCGGCTCCCCGGGCTTGATTCAAAATGAGCATTGCAGGCAGCCGCCGGACCCATTGAGTGTGGAACACTCCCACCTTATCTGCTATGAGTGTGCAAGCATGCCGTTGACTCGCAGGATCCCTTGAAGATGCAGGAGGATGCCCTTTGAAGGTGGTCATCGTGGGAGGAGGGGAAGTCGGTTTCCACATTGCTCATCGCCTGGCCATGGAGAGCAAGGAGGTGGTGGTCATTGACAAGAACCCCGAAGTCCTCAAGCGCTTTGCCGACCTACTGGATGTCAAGACCGTCCAGGGTTCCGGCAGCAATCCGAGGATCCTGGACGAGGCCGGGGTGCGTGATGCCGAGACCTTTCTGGCCGTGACCGACAGCGACGAGACCAACCTGGTTGCTTCCCTCTTCGCCCACGCCATGGCTGCCGGTATCGTCAAGCTGGTGAGGATCCGTAACACGGACTACACCCACTACCGGCCTGACCTGATCGAGCGGATCCTCGAAATCGATCACATCATCAGCCCCGAGCTCGAGGTGGTCAAAACCCTTGAGGGGCTCATGAGAGTCCCCAACGCCGAGGAAATCAGCGAATTCGCAGACGGCCGAATCCAGTTTATGGGCATCCGCATCAACGAGGACTGCCCGGCCGTCGGCAAGGATCTGATCGAGCTCAGGCAGGGAACCGGCGAGCTGCGCTTCATCATTGCCGCGATCATCAGGCACAACCGGCTGATCATACCGACTGGAAAAAGCTATATCCGCACGGGTGACCTGGTCTACTGCGTCTGCGAAAAACCGCAGATGGAGGAAGTCCTGGAGGTTTTCGGCAGCCGACCGGTCCCCATTCGGCATGTTCTCATCATCGGTGGCGGAAACATCGGGGCGGGCCTGGCTCAGCGCCTGGAAAAGACCTCCCTGCATGTGCGGCTCATCGAGAAGAACCGTGAAAAGTGCGATGCTCTGGCTGATCAGCTGGACCACACCATCGTATTGAACGGGGACGGCACCGACCAGGAGCTCCTCGAGGAGGAGAACATCCAGGGCATGGATGTGGTCGTTTCGGTGACGGGCGACGAGGAGAACAATATCCTTTCGTCGCTTCTGGCCCGCCAGCTGGGCGCTCGACGAACCATCACCCGGATCAACAAGATCGCCTATATGCCCATCGCGGCGGCCATCGGACTGGGGCATATCGTGAGCCCGCGCCTCTCTGCGGTCAATACGATCCTGCGACACATTCGCAAGGGGAAGGTTCTCTCGGCCGTGACACTCAAAGGGGAGGAAGCCGAGGTGCTCGAGGCGGTCGCACAGGAGCATTCGGGAATCGTGGGGAGGCCCCTCAAGGAGATGCAGTTCCCGAGTGGAGCACTCGTCCTTGCGGCGCTTCGGGGCGGGGAAAGTATGATTCCGAGCGGCGACACGGTCATCCAGCCCCAGGATCGGGTCATCATCCTGGCCACACGGAAGGCCATTCCCAAGGTGGAGCGCGAGCTCATGGTAAAGCTGGAGTACTTCTAGATGCGATGGCGGTATGTGCTTCGGTCCATAGGAGCCCTCATTGCCTGCCTCGGGATGACGCTCGTCTTTCCCATACTCTTTGCACTGGCGCGCGAGGAGGGCAGCGCGCCGGCCCTGACGCATGCCCTCCTGGTGAGCGTGGGCCTCGGCACGGCGCTCTTTGTCGTGTTCCGCTCTGCAGAAGTCACCGTAGTCACTCACCGGGAGGGGATGGCCGTCGTGACACTCGGCTGGGTCGGGGCCTGCCTGGTGGGCGCTCTTCCCTTCTATTTTGCCGGCACATTCCCTTCCTTCGTGGATGCAATCTTCGAATCGGTTTCGGGGTTCACCACCACGGGAGCTTCGGTCCTGACGGATATCGAGAAGGTCTCCGAGGGTATTCTTTTATGGCGCAGTCTCACCCACTGGCTCGGCGGAATGGGGATCATTGTCTTCTCCCTGGCGGTCCTGCCCTTCCTGGGGGTGGGCGGCATGCAGCTTTACAGAGCTGAAGTGCCCGGTCCCGTAGCGGACAAGCTCAAACCCCGCATGCGTGACACCGCCCTGCTCCTCTGGAAGGTTTACTTCCTCTTCTCCATCATCGAGACCATTCTGCTGTTGCTGGGAGGCATGAACCTTTTCGACTCCCTTTGCCACACCTTCGGTACCATGGCCACCGGAGGTTTTTCCACCAAGAATGCTTCCGTGGGCCATTACGGCAGCGCATATATCGATGTCGTGATCACTGTTTTCATGTTGATCGCCGGGATCAACTTCGCTCTGCACTACATGGCCTTGATGGGAAAGCCGTCTGCGCTCTGGCGCGACCCCGAATGTCGGTTTTTCTGCGGCATCGCAGCGGTGTTCACTTTGATTTGTGCTTTCAGCATCCGGGGGAGCGTCTACAACACCACATGGGACGCCTTCCGCTACTCAGCTTTCCATGTCGTCTCGATCATCACGACGACCGGCTATGCAACGGCGGACTATGAACTCTGGCCCCCCCTCACTCATGCGGTGGTGCTCTTCTGTATGTTTTTCGGAGGCTGCGCCGGCTCGACGGGGGGTGGAATGAAGTGCATGCGCATCCTGGTGTTGCTCAAACATGTGCACATCGAGCTCATGCACCTCATCCATCCCCGTTCCGTGAAGCACATGAAACTTGGAGGGCGTGTGGTCTCGGACGATATCGCCCGGTCCATCTGGGGTTTCTTCATCCTCTATCTTGGACTTTTCATATTGTCCGCCTTTCTGCTGACGGCGTTGGGAGTGGACGTGATCACCTCCTTTTCAGCCGCAGCTTCGTGCATCGGCAATATCGGCCCGGGTCTGGGAACCGTGGGGCCAACGGAGAATTATGCCCATCTCCCGGCACTTGCCAAGCTGATCCTCTCACTGTGCATGCTGCTTGGACGACTGGAGATCTACACCGTCATCGTGCTCTTTGTGCCCGAGTTCTGGCGCAAGTGAGGGGGAACACAGTTTCTAGTTTCTAGTTTCTGGTTTCTAGTTTCTGGTTTCTAGTTTCTGGTTTCTAGTTTCTGGTTTCTGGTTTCTGGTTTCTAGTTTCTCTGCGGTCGCTGAGCGAGAATGGTTTCTTCAGACGCAGCAGACCTGCACGAAATCATGGAGGAAATCATGAAGGCAGTAGCTGTCAACGGGAGTCCCCGAAAGGGTGGAAACACGGAGATTCTATTGCGCAAGGTGCTGGAGGCACTCGATACCGCGGGCTGGGAGACCGAGCTCATCCAGGTGGGCGCCCGCAAGATCCGGGGATGCATCGCCTGTTACAAGTGCTTCGAAAACAAGGACCGTCAATGCTCCGTGAAAGATGACATTTTCAATGAATGCATGAAGAAGCTCCTGGAAGCCGATGCCATGATCTTCGGGTCCCCCACCTATTTCACCGATGTGAGCGCAGAGCTCAAAGCGCTCATCGACCGATCGGGGCTGGTGTCCCTGGCCAACGGCCGTGCTTTTCTCGGGAAGATCGGAGCCGCTGTCGTGGCGGTGCGGCGGGGCGGCGCCACCCATGTGTTCGATACGATCAACCACATGTTCCTCATGTCAGGGATGATTGTTCCCGGCTCGACTTACTGGAACATGGGAATCGGGATGGACAAGGGGGATGTTCTGAAGGATGACGAGGGTCTGGCCAACATGCGGTACCTGGGAGAGACCATCGCCTGGCTTGGCAATACCATGAAACCGCACATGGAGAGCTTTCCGAGACCTTCCGGCGGGGAGCAGGGATAGAATAGACCGGTTAAGCGAGGCTTGCCCGTGATCGAGGAAAACCGCATGGGCAAGCTTCCCCCGGCCCATGGCGCCCTCCTGGCCGGAACGCCGTGAGCTCAAGTCAAAGAAGAGGGAATGAGCCGAAGGCTCCCACCGTTCATCGCAGATCCTCGATGATCCCCCGAATTGCCGCCTCCTGAAGCTCGATGCTCTCAGTCAGCCTGAATTGAACGAGCGCCCTGGCGAGATTATGATTTCGGTGGGTCGCCTTGAAGTACACATTGCCCTCCAGGTGATCCGTCAGAAACCGCACGCCCAGCTCGAAGGCGATCAGTCGTACCGCATCGTAAAGATAGTCGATATCGATCGGCTTGAGGAAGCTCCCGGCCCATTCCAGGTAGCCCTGGAGAGCGGCGCGGCACAAACCGGGATCGAAAGTCACGGCCAGCCAGTCCTTCGCCTCCCCTCCCTTGCGATTGCAGCACGAGCGGAGAAGATCTCCGACATCATAGTGAACCAGTCCCGGCTTCACGGTATCCAGGTCCACAATGCTGACGGCCCGCCGCGTCGATGTATCGATCATGACATTGCTTACCTTGGGATCGCCGTGGATGGGACGCGGCCGCAGGCTGCCGCGACCCCTGGCATCTTCCAGCACACCGGCCCAGTTCCTCCGTTCGCTCACGAAACGAAGGCAGTGGTCCACTTCGGGCGAATCGAGGCCTGATGCCGTCAGGAGGACTTTGTCATGGCGGCGCAGAACCTCCGGCGTGATGTGGAACCCCGGGAGGGTATCCAGGAGATGACCGGTTGGAAGATCGCTCATGGCAGTGTGGAACAACCCGAGGGCCCGTCCGACCTCCCGGGCATGCGCCGCATCCTGAACCGCTTCGAACGATCGGGAGCGTTCGATGAAGCTGATGGCCCGCCAGGTGGATCCCGAGCCGTCGATCCAATGATCCTCACCGTCCGCCGTCCTGAGAACCCTCGGCAGCTCAAAGCGGATACCCTCATCGAGCCCCATGTGCTTCAGACGGCGGCGGCCATGGTCGGAAACCACCCGCATGTTGCTCATGACGCCACGCGGATCGCGGAAAACCCGGTCATTGATCCGCTGCAGCACGAAGCGGCATTCCTCAGCGGAGTCCTGAAGCACCAGGTACGTGTCATTGATATGGCCGTTGCCCAACGGCCGCACGTCCAGAATCCTGCGTCCGGGAGCAAACCGGGCTGCAACGGTTTTCAGGGATTCGTGATCACACTGGTTCGGACGTTCACCATTCATTTTGCACCCCAACCACGCTCATCCCCCTCGACCCCATTCATTTCCCTGCCCACTCCCCCGGCAGTGGCGGGGAGTGAAACCTGATCCGACCCAATGATCAACCCAGCTTCTTGCTCACCCGATAGACGTACGCCAGCACTTGAGCGACTGCCCGATAGAGATCGGGTGGAATCTCCTGGTCGATGTCCAGCTGGCTCAAAACCTCCACCAGGGCCGGATCGCTCTGGATGGGGATGCGGTGCTTCCGGGCCAGTTCCAGAATGCGGTCTGCGACCATCCCCTTCCCTTTGGCCACCAACTGGGGTGCCCGGTCGATCTGGTGCTTGTACTTCAGGACGGCAGCCTTTCTCATCTTCTCTTTCATGGTTCCGCCTGCTCCTTCAGATCTTGAGATTCAACACGCTCTCAAAGGATTCAAGGTGTTCAAATGGCGCCAACTGCGTATCCTCCATGCTGAAGAAGTTGACCCCCGCGAGGCTCAGTCCCTCACTGCGAAACATCTCCCGCAGCTCGTGAACGCTGCCGTCCAGGGCCGACCGCAGGCCCTCGTGGTCCGTTTTGAAGGAAAGAAAGAAGTCGCCGCCTTGCATCATGGCCACGATAGTGACCCTGCCCAGGCTTTCGAAGTCCAGGTTCATCACGCAATAGTGACCTGGACCGGCCTGCGAGCTGCGGCTTCGCTTGAAGGCGATGTCACCCTCCCGGAGCCCCTTCCAGAGGAAGGGCAGGAACGTGTAAAAGGAGCTGGTGAGCTTGGAGAGAAGCTGAAATGTCTCGACATCCCGCAGAAGCCCGTCCACAACGGGGAGCAGCCTGTCGAATCCCCCCCGGGATTCGCCCGCCCCCGCTCCGGCCGAGGTCCTCGATGCTTCCGTGGCATCCGCGCCGGAGGGTTCACCCTCGAGGATCGCCTGACGCAGCTGCAGCAGCTTTGCCTTGAGGTCCGTGGCCAGCGTGGAGGTCTCGGAAGATGGACTGGCCGGGAGACTGGCCGGCGCGGTCGACTCCGGGGTTCCCCCCTCTTCGGCGAGGAGGGCCTGGGCGAGGACCTTCAGCTTGCCTTCAAGCCCCACCCCGGTATCCTGCAATATGGATTTCATCGGAACCTGCAGGATCTTCTCGGCCTCGGCAAAGAATGGCGTTTTCGCCCGCAAAGGTTGTCCCGAATCGGGCAGGTCAGACCCATCAGAGAGGTCAAGAAGTTTCTGGATGGACGAGTCGCCGAAAAGCCGAAGAGCCCGGTTCTGGATGCTCTGCTCAGTTTCCCTGAGGTTCGACTGGAGGAGCCCCAGCAGCTGGTGGCGAAGCTCCCTCGGAAGCGATGCGGGGTCGTCAGGCAGGGACTTGAGAAGCGCCCTGATGGTGGTGGCGAGATCTGCCCCTTCGAGGTTCCTGGCAGGCGCCCGGGCCGCCAGCTCCTGAACCAGATTTCGCACGGCGTCCGCTGCCGGATGGGTGCGAGAATGAGGCATCTGGAGCCGACCGGGCTCCGCTGAAACAGTGCGGCCGGGTTGGTCCATCTCAGGACTTTCGGCCACCTGGAGAAACTGCAGCCTGAATCCCCCCGAACCTTCCCGGCCCGACTCCTGTCCGAGCACACGGAGTAGAACCCCTGAGCCCAAAGGAAGTGGCATTGCAGTCCGGGCCTGAATAACGGTTCCTCCGATGCGAAGGCTCAGCTCTCCGCCGCTCAAGACTCTGACAACCTGTGCACGGACCACATCCCCTGCCTTCAGATTGAGAGGCTTCCCTCCCGCTTTGGGAAGAACAAGAATCGGGTCTTTGGCTCCGATGCGCTGTGTATCCATGACCACTCGTCAGTCTGAACCTTTGTGAATTTCCGGAGCGGATACGTCCAAACCGATCTTGACCCCGCTGCGGCATCATGCCTAGTTTAATAAAAATGAAGAACTGTCGGGACAGGCACATCCGGGGATGCGGACGGACCCATCTCCCATTGAGCATGAGGATAGCTTCAATGAGGGGATTCGGTCCAGTTCAAAGAAGGCAGGGTTCGGAATCTCTATGGTGACCCGGCAGGTCTCTGCAGCATCGATCGAGCCTGCTCATCAATCCTGATCCGGTAATCGAGGAGGTCGTCATGGCGACAGGCTTGCCCGTGATCATCGTGGATGATGAACCCATCGTTTGCGACGTCATCGCTTCCATCCTCGAGCGCTTCTACACGTGGGGCCCGATCATCTCTTTTTCGGACTTCGATGAGGCTCGTCTCTATTGCATGACCCGGCAGACCGGGGTCGCCATATTCATTCTGGACGTTTACATGGGAGGAAAGACCGGATTCGCCTTCCTGGAGGCGATACACCACCGCTTTCCCGTGGCCAACCAGGATACGATCATCATCACGGGGGCGGCCAGCGACGAAGTGGTGAGCCAATGCATCGCGGCAGACATCACGTATCTCCTCGAGAAACCGATCCGCGCGTACGCGCTCCAGCTCGCCGTCCGGGCCATCGTTGCCAAGTACCTCAAATTCGCAAGGCGACTGCTGGAAGACCCTTCCTTCGCCGAAAACATCCCGGAGCATATGTGACAATCATTGGACCCCCGCGAACACCCTGGCCAGATCGTTGTCGATCACGTAAAGACAGACTTCCTTTGCGCCCTGTTCGCTGTAGGCATAGTTCCTCTGAAGATTACGGAGCAGCATGCGCACATCTTCGCGAATCCGGTCGTCGTATGTTCTGAAGGAATCTGACCCGAAGTCCTTGACAGCGCTTCGGAAGTTGGCATTCCGAAGGAATGGCTCCAGAACATCTTCCTTGAGGTGATGCAGGTATCGCTTGTGCAAGGAGCGGTAAATCTCGGTCTCGGTGACGTGCTTGCCCTCGAGCAGGATCTCCTGGGTGAGCGTCCGGGCGGCGTACTGAGTCTGGACGTCTCGCCGAAACTCCAGCCTCAGGGAGCCATGGGCCCTCGATCCCAGGATCCGACGCTCGACGCTCTTGAAGAACGACTCATCGATCTCCAGCTCATCCCCTGTGTAGACGCATCGTTCGGTGCGCCCCGACTCGAAGTTGACGGCAAAGAGGTAGTTCTGGATTTCCCGCGAGATGCTGCTCTCGTTGTAAAAGTAAAGGGATTCCTTCACCTCCTGGAGCACCGAGTAGTTGTAGAAGCCGAGGAGCGAATCCAGGAACCCGTCGGGAATGGAGGTCATGAGTCCGGAGCGGTGCTTTTTGAAGAAACTGCACACCATGCCCATATTAATCAGCTTATCCCGCTTGGCGTAGGTCGTGAAGAACTCGTTGAATATCTTGATGGAATCCCTCCCGGAAAATCCCTTGTCCCCCTCATGCTCGGATTCGGCGATGATCTTTCGCCGTCTTTCGGCTGTGAACGCTTTCCGGTCCTCTTCCGTGAGCCAGGTGGGAATGACGCCGTTGTAAATGTCCATTTTGAGCAGCTGCAGGTTCTCGTCACAATAGAGATGGTAGCGTCCGGCATCCTGAATCCATTCCTGGAGGGCATCGGACCTGGGCTTCAGGCGCGACGAGAGGATGACCTTGGCGAAGTTTTCAAGCACTCGCGGCAGAAAGGTCGCACGAATCTGGTGGCCGAAAATGTGCTCGTAGATCTTCACTTCCGTCTCGTAGTCCAGGACGTACGGGATCTTGATGGTGGTGATGCGGTCGGCGAACGACTGAGCTCCCGCCAGCTCCTTGTTGTCCTCCGGGTTCATGATGGCCAGAAAGAGCGAATTGACGTTTTCCTCGATGTCCTCGACCTTGTGCACCCCCTCACTGATAATGCCGTGCAGGTTTGCCAGCCGCTCCCGGTTGTGGGCCTTGATGTCCATGAGGGCGTAGATGCCGTTGTTGGTCTTGGCGTACCGCGAATACAGGTATTTGACACGATTGCTGTCCCGCAGAATGGCGTTCAGCTGGTTCTGCAGCAGCGGGTTGGTGATGACCTTGGTCCTGGTCAAACCATCCCCCGGATTGAAAACGCTGATCCCCTCACCCAGCCGCCGGTTGAACTGATAGCGACGGGCGAAGACCATGGAAAACACCTTGCTCGGCAGGTTGAAAAGATCCAGAAGCGTCTGGTAGAGGGACATGCAGATCGTGCAGGGCTGGTCCCGAAAGACCCATTCATACTGTTTGTCCGAGAAGAGCTCGCGCTTGAACGATTCATCGGGGATGGCGTCGTCCAGGAATTCCCGGCGATAGGCCTTGGGAATCATGAGCAGGGGACTGTCGTGGCTCGGGCACGGAACCTCAAGGTACTCCGCGTTGGAGAGTGCGAAGAGGTGGTCGCGGGGGCTTGCCCCGGGGGACTGGAAGCCGCCGCCGTCGGCGAGGCTTCGGAGCTGCTGCAGGATGGCGTGGGCTTCCCGGTCGGGCAGAGCCCCCAGTTCCCGCTTGTCCAAACGCCATACGGTCTCGTAGCTTGTGCCTTCGTCCGTGCGGCTGTAATGCTCGAATTTCATGAGCAGGTTGTTGAGGAAGGTGCTCTTCCCGCTGCCGGGCGGCCCCTCGAATATGACGATCCGGTTCTGCTGGGCGCCGTGTCGGAAGGACCCCACATGATTGACGAGGCGGTTCGCAAACAGCCGGTCGGCGAAGAATGGGTGATCCGTGTCCTCGACGAACAGTCGATTGCAGTCGTAATAGACGTAATTGATGGACTCTGGGTCCTCCGGGTACTCATCGGTGCCGTTCCCGACGTAGCTCGTGATCATGTCGTGAAACACCTGGAAGATGTTCCGGAAGGCAAGCGTCGGATAGGCGGCGGCCTGCTCCATGTACTCCATGAAGGTGATGGGGGCCCGCTGCTCACGGTCCTGAATCCTCTGGCAAAGGTCGGAAAGAAAATGGTCCATGTTTCCCATGGCTGGCGCCTCCTAGAGTTCAGCCCTGGAGAGCTTGCGGTCCTCCATCGTGTAGACGACTCTTTTGAACTTCGGCTCTTCGGTGCCGCCCGCCTCAGGAAGGGGATACCCGTAGGGCATCCACTCCCTCCGCTCCCGGGTCACCCGCTCGCTGGTCTCGAGCTTGACGGGTCCTCCCCACAGGGTGGAAATCCCCAGCAGGGTGTTGGAGATGAACTCCTTGACAAGCGGCTTCCCTTCGAAGCGATGATCGAGGAACAGGCAACCGTTCCTTGTCCGGCCTTCATCCACCTGGATGAAGGGGGGGTGGTAGAGGGATTGAAGCAGCATTTTCCGGTACTCGCCGGCATCCCGGCTCTTCACGAAATACTCCCACACTCCTTTGGTGTTGTTGAGGCGCTTGCCCACGACGAAGAGCTTGTAGCGATTGACAAAGTCCTGGTCCAGGTAGGTCTGCAGGAACATGAAGTCATCCAGGTCCTCCCGCACCTTGAAAATGGCGTCTCGTCCCGTACCCGTCTTCCGGTCGAAGTCCCTCCTGTCCCGCTCCCGGTGGATCTTCTGAAATTCGAAGCTCAGCTTACCCTTTTCCGCCAGCTCTTCCACATGCTCGAACAACCGCATGCCGAGGGCGTAGGGGTTCAGGCCCACCCTGGGCAGCGCCGTCACGAAAGCGTTGATTCTGGCAAACTCGACCTCGTGGCCTCGTATTCGGTTGTCTTCCAGGAATAGTCGCTCATGCCAGGTGCTCGCCCAGCCCTCGTTGAGGATCTTGGTGCGGATCTGAGGCTGGAAGAAAAGGGAAGTCCGGCGCACGATCTCCATGACGGGAGTCATCCATCGATTTTCGCTCTTCTGGAGAAATGGGGAGCGCTCCTGGAGGTACTGGATGAGGTCGATGGTCGGCGTTTTGGGCTCCTGGCGGTGCCGGGCGTAGAGCGCTTCAAATTCGGGATGTTTGGCCGCCACTCCGGCGAAGAACAGGCTGTCGGCCATATCCGGTGAGCTCTTGAGGGCGCCGTTGTAGCGCTCGATCTCTTTCATGTACTCGTGCTGACCCACATTTTGGACGGACTGAAGGAAGACGTCGAAGTAGAAATCCAGCTTGGCGGAGCCATTGGCGGCTTCGAGACGGCAGGCGCCGGAGAGCTCCGCGTGAAAACCCACCAGGTTGTCGATGGACCGTGTGAATTCGATGACGTAGTCCACCCATCGTCCCTTCTCGGAGCGCATCATGGTGATGAAACGTTTGTCCGAAAGGGCCTGCCCCGCAAAATCACCGTCCCAGGTACGCCGGAAGAGCCGGTTGTTCTGGAAGAAATCGATGTGGGCCAGCACGTGGTAGAAGATCATCACGTTGAGCCAGTCGGGGTTGTTGTCGTTGTAGAAGGAGATAGCCGGCCGCGTGTTGATGACGGTCTCGTATGGGTTGTTGGGGTAGAGCTCGTAGCGGCCTTTCTCCTTGAGCACCTCCACGTCGTGCACCCAGTAGTCGTAGAGGGTGGGAATCATGTGCTTGGGGGTGAGCTCCAGGAGGTCCTTGTTGGTGACCACGTATTCCAGCGTTTCGTCGTGGAAGCGCAGCCCGGCGTCCCGCGCCCTCTCCTTGCATCCCTCCATGATCCTCTTCGTGTGCTGACTGATGAGCTCCATGATCTACTGTCCCTGTTGCCGGCCGCGCTGGATGCCGGACCACAGATGCTGGATGGTTGATGTTCGATGCTCCATAACGGACGCCGTCGACACACGGCCGCTTCATCCGGAATCCAGGGTCGAGCACCCGGCAATGCTCACGAGATGAGGTGCTTGATCCCTTCGATCAGCTGCGCTTCGCTGGCTCCCTCGGTCAGCACATCCAGCCGGATTCGACCGGACTGGCTCTCCAGGAGGCCCGACTTCCTGATGTAGTGCTCGATCGTGGAGGTGCGCTGAGAGTCTCCGTTGGTCTTGGCCACGCTGATCCCGACCCGGTTGCTGTAGACGAGGATCTTCTCCAGTTCGGGCAGGGTCTTGCTGCCGTCGGAATCCCAGTCGTCGCCGTCCGTACCGTGGAAAACGTAGATGTTGTAATCGCGGGCGAGGCTTTCCTGCTCCACGAGGTCGTTCACGAGCCGGTAGGCGGATTCAACACGCGTTCCGCCGGCAACCGTCGAGCTGTAATATGTGTAAAAGTCGGGGACTTCCCTGGCATCGGTGTCGTGGAGTATGAAGCGCGTCACCACCTGCTTGTCATACTGGTAGAGGAGCCAGCTGTAGATGAGCACGTGCTGGCTCACGACAATCTCTGTGGGCTTTCCGGACATTGAGCCCGAGTAGTCGCGCACGAAGAAGACCATGGCCTGGGACTCGTATTCTCTTTCACGGGAGAGGATGCGGTACATCCGGTCCTCCGGCGAGATGAGAAGACTGACGGGATCTATTTCAGTCTCGGTGTCCAGGGTCCCGAGTGCGATGTTGGTCTCCAGGATTTTCCTCAGGGTGGCCTTTTTATCCAGGATCTGGCCGAACCCCTTGTGGCGGTCGGTCAGGTCGTAGGTCTCGCGCGTCATGGAGCGCCGCTTTCCCTTGTCCTTGAGGTTGGGAAGCTGGAACTTCTCTGTGAGGATTCTTCCGAGGTCGTAGGCGCTGGATTCGATGGAATGTTCGCCGCCGTCTCCCTGGCCGGCAGCACCCTTTCCGGAACCGTCGCCGCCATGAACGGGCTCCTCGCCGATGACTTCCCCTTCCCGGCCTTCACCCGAGCCCCCGGCTCCCGTCTGCTGCTCGTCCTCCTGGTCGCGGGTGTCGTGGATGAATTTCTCCTCAACAGTGGTCGGAACCAGGATGATGCGCTCCCGGGCACCGCGGCCTGGCTTCACCAGACGCCCGATGCGGATCTTGCGTGGAAACCCGTCCATTTCCCGCAGCCGGTCGCGCTCCAGCAATTCGTCCAGGGAGCGCAGACTGTGAACTGGAGTCTTGGCGCCGGCGGATGCCGATTGGAGGAGCACCAGATCGCCGGAGCCGTAAAGGTCGCTCTGCATGCGGGCAATGAGCGACGGCCCGTCGACGTCCCACGGACCTGGCTGCACGGGAGGATCGTGCACCGCCCTTTCAATCTCCATCTCACGCTCTTTTTCGTATTCGAGGATCATCCGTTCAACCATGATGCACCATCTTTCTCACTGCTCGTCATCCTGCGTGCAGAAGTATTCGATGGTCTTCTGGGCGCAGGTTGCGCAGTATCCGAGCTTGTTCAGCATGGTGTCGATCATGCGGTCGTAGAGCTTCTGGTTCTCATCATGGGTTCGGTTGGCAAGAGCACCGATGAGGCTGCCTGCGCCGGCGATATCGGACTTGAGCCTCACGTCCGTCACCGCCTTGACAAGCTCCAGGTTGTCCATGAAGTCGTAGTTCAAATCCACGGAGAGCTTCTGGCCATAGATCTTGCGGATGGAGGTCCGGAAGGACTCCCGCTGCTCGCGCGTCTTGAGCCCCAGCCGGTCCTCCACACTCTGCACAAACCGCTCGTCGATCTTGAGGGCCCGAAGCTCTCCCGTCTGGGGGTCCTTGTATTTCCAGATCTTGTCCGGTCCCAGGTTCTCGGCGTCAATGCCGATGATCATGTTCACGTAGTTCATGACGTCCTTGCGGATGGCGTGGGGCTCATCCATGTACGCGTTGAACATCTCCGTCGTGATGCGCTCCCGGTAGAGTCCCTTGGCGATCTTGAGGTCCTCCAGGTACTTCACCCGGTCGTTCCCCTCGGACACATAGTCCAGGATGATCCGTTCGAGGGACTTGAAGAGGTCGCAGGCGAACATGCAGCGTCCCTCGTTGGTCTCGGAGGTTTCCATGAGGAGCTGGATGGCCCGCCCGACGTTGCGCTGACCCAGCCCCTTCTGGCCGAACCGCTTGGTGATATCCGGCTCATGGTTCAGGGCGTCGATGACCTCGGCCAGAGTCTTGATGCTTTTCTCGCCGGCGATCTCCCCGGCGGCGAGCTTCATCGTCTCAATGGGCGTCAGTTTCTCGGACCTTGGAAGCCGGGTCAGCACGGCGGCCACCGAGCAGGCGTAATTGAGGTTCGGGTCCTGGTGCAGCTTTTCGTGGGTGAGGGTCGTCTTGGATTCGCTTCCGATGGCGTAGAGCGTCAGCTTCTCCTGCATGCGGTAGTCGGTGTTGTGCGCCACGTAGCAGATGCGGCAGCGGTCCACGATGGGGGCTTCCTCGCGCTCGGCCAGGAAACGGTTGAACTCGGCGTTGTTGCTCGTGGCGATGATGAGCGTGTCGATGGGCCAGCGGAAACCGTCGATCTCGATGTTGCGATTCTGGATGACCCCGAGGTATACCTGCACCAGGTCCTTCTTGTTCTTGAAGATTTCGTCGCTGAAATGGATGCCGCCGCCTGCCACCCGGGCCAGCGCGCCCCGCCGCAGATCGAACCGGTAGGGGTTGTTGGCGTCGCTGATGTGCAGCAATCGCTGGATGGATTCCTCGCCCAGGAGGTCCACCGCTGAAGAGGTGATCTTGTCCTTGGCCGAGTATTTCCCCGTGACCGTCCCCAGGCTCTCGCTCAGGGGGACGGGCACTATCTCAATGAAGGAGAGCAGTTCCTCGAGGCTGCCGTCCACGTGGTTGCGAATGTCGTTCAGAATGTAGTCCGTGCAGGCGCCAAGTGGACGATAGGCGTCGTACATCTTCTCGATTTCGGCATCGTCGAATCCGCCGTGCTCGGCCAGGAACCGCCGGTTTTCATCCGGGGATTCCAGGAGGTTCATGGCGAGGAGCACCGGGTCCTCGAAAGTCTGGGACTGGATGGAGGTCAGCTTTCCGTACCCGCCGAGGCGGTCCAGGTGATTGAAGTTGAAGGTGTAGCGGCGATTCTCGGGCTGTGCGATGAAGCTCCGGTAGCGGGCGCAGAGAAAATCCACGAAGAAGGTCTTGCCGTTTCCGGGCTCGCCCACGAGCACGTAGGCCATCTCCCGGGAGGACCCACCCTCGGCGGCGTCCTTCACGAAGGAAACGAAGCTGTTGATCTCGTCGTACATGCCGACAACGGACTTGCCGCCGTTTCGGAAGAGCTTGAAGTCGTAGGTCGTCTTTCCGTTCACCATGACCCGGTCGATGTTCCCGTTGCTCCCGAGAATCATGCGGGCAACGGACTGGTAGGCATTCTCGAATCGCCTTCCGCCCTGTTTCACTTCCTTGAGGTGATGGGCCAGTCCTCGCACACCATTCGTCTGCATCGCTTGTTTCCTCCCCCGTTCAAGGGCATTCATTCGCAAAATCGCCGTACCGCGATCCCCTGTGTGCCTCATTGCGCAGAGACAAAAAAAGCCATGGCATGACGGCCATGGCTTCGGGGTGTACCGGTAGAGCTCGGCGCCGCATCAAGGGCCGTCCTTGTTGGTAACCAGTTTGTTCAGGCCGTAGGGAGTAGCCGTCAAATTCGCTCCTTGATCCACAGGTGGGTCCCGAACTTCAAGAAGTGCATTATCCCGTGCTGTGCCAGTCTCTGATTCCGCTTCGATAACGAGCAATTCGTGTGCCAACCAGTGGAAGCAACAGGAAACCGAGCAGCCGACCTGGCTTGATTTGGGCTCAAAGGGTACTGGCCGACAAGGTGACATGGGCCAACCGAAGCCGGCCCTTGCATGACCTCTCCATCACGGGGAAGCTTCGCTTGGCCCGTGCCACCCCTCAAGTCAACCCCCATGGGCTTTCGCCCACAACGAAGCATGAAAAGGGACTCCGCTTTTCAGACAAACGGCATTGCCCCTTTCGAGGGGGATTGATGCAGACGGGGCTGTCATTGGCGCCCGGCCGAGCCATGCAGGTCTTGAATCAGGAAGATTCGCCGTACCAAGGCCCGGAGCGTCATAACACCGACACCCCCACACACCCCGAGACCCAGTTCGGGAGTCGTGAACCTTGACACTCTCGGTCAGTGACAAAGAAGCCGGACTCCAGGGCAATCTACAACGCCCGCCAGGCCCGGGCGCCGATCCCTCGGAAAGACTTTCGGCTCAACGCGGATTTGCGTGACCGTGTGGCTCCGCAGCCGTTCGCCCTGAGGTATCGAAGGGCGAACCGCGCTGCTCGCACTTCGATACCTCAGCATGAACGGGATGTGCCATCACGCTGATCCGCGATGAGCCAGACTTTCTCGCCCGAGAGGCACTATCTTGACGCTTTGTGAATTGACGAACGGCGTGGACCGGACCGGTTGCGGAAGGGGCCACACCAGGCCAACACGCCGATGGAACAATGGATCCTGACAAGGCGGGCCTCATCACAGCCTCAAGCATGGATCATCAGGGTTGGAGCCGCCCTATCAACGGAGTGACGGGAAATTCAACCCTGATCTCCTCTGCTGGCCCGAGCTGCCGTCAGCCCCTTCCATCCATGAGGCTGCGAATGGCTCGGGCCAGGTCCTTCGATGTGGCGGGTTTGGTGATGATGCGGCCGATTCCGGCCGTTTCAATTTCCTCCGGTTTCGAGATCTGGCGGTAGCCCGTGCACAGGATGACGGGAATATCGGCCCGAATATTCCGCACTTCCATCACCAGCTGAATTCCGGTCATCTTCGGCATGGTCATATCCGTGATGAGAATGTCGAACGCCGAGGAATCCGAACGAAAACACTCCAGGGCCTCCACGGGGCTCCTCCGGGCGGTGACGTGATATCCCATTTCTTCCAGAGCGTCTTTGGCGATTTCGATAAGCGCCGCCTCGTCATCCACGAACAGAATGCGCTCGGAGCCCATGAGCGGCCCATGATGTTCGAGCGGCTCGGCGGACGCCTTCACCCGGTCCAAGATGGGCAGATAGACATGAAAGGTCGTGCCTTTGCCCAGCTCGCTCTCCAGGACCAGACCGCCTCCATGAGCTTTGAGGATGCCATGGACGGTGGAAAGTCCCAGCCCCGTTCCCTCTCCCACCTCCTTGGTGGTGAAATAGGGTTCAAAGATGCGTTTCCTTATCTCATTCGGAATACCCTCCCCCGTGTCGCTCACCCGAACGGCGACGTATCGGCCTGGCGGAATGTACCAGTTCTCCTGTTCGATCCCGTCCTGCAGCACCACATCCTCGGCCGCCACCTCGAGGCGCCCGCCTTGGGCTTTCATGGCCTGATACGCGTTGGTGCACAGATTCATCACGATCTGGTGGACCTGGGTGGGGTCGCCTTCCACATACGCTTCACTGGAGACGCTGACCTGGATTTCAATGGTCGTCGGCAGAGCAGGCCTCAACAGACGCATGGCCTCCGTGACGATCTTTCCCGGCTGGATCGGTTTCAGGTCCTGCACCGTTCGTCGACTGAAGGTGAGAATCTGTTTGACAAGGTCCCTGGCTCGGAGACCGGCCTGAATGATGCGCTCCAGCCGCTCCTGGAACTTGCCCTCTCGATCCACCGAGACGGCCATAAGCTCCGCGTAGCCGATGATGGCCGAGAGGATGTTGTTGAAGTCGTGGGCGATGCCTCCGGCCAGGGTCCCCAGGGCCTCCATCTTCTGGGCCTGGGATAGCTTCGTCTGAAGCTCCCGCTGTTCCAGCTCCAGCTGCCTGCGGTAGGTGACATCACGGACTACATGGATGAAGCCCTGGAAGTTCCCTTTATCGTCCACCCTTGCCAGCGACCTGACTTCATAGTGGCGGTCCCCATGCGTCAGGCTCACTTCTTCCACACCCGGGAGCGACTGGAACTTCAGTTCCTGAGGCTCGGGTTCCAGATCACTCCTGCCGTTGCGGAGCAACCAGTAACGGCATCGGTCGCGGAAGACCTCAAGCAGCGAGGGATCCAGCTCGTGGGAGGCCGCCCGGTTCATTCGAATCACCTTGCAGTGCTCATCGTAGAGAATGATGGCCTCATCCAGGGAGTGAAAGGACTCCTCCCAATCCTTTTTGGCCTGAATCAGCAAGGTCTGCACTCTTTGGAGTCGCGACACGTACCCCGCTGCACATCCGGCTCCCATCAAACCGAGAAATCCTGCGGGCGGAATCCAGACGTTGGCATGGGTCAGCGCCGAATAGGAGACCGCATTCACGACGAGACCGCCCCCCAGGAAAACCATCAGCATCTGGAGCGGCCTCACACGCTCAATCCACCAGAACGAAATGAGCCCCGCAAGCAGCATGGAAATCCAGAGGGACCACGATCCCAACGGTTGGATGTCGCTCCCATCGAGAAGGTTGCTCAAGATCTGAGCATGAGCTTCAACGCCGGACAATCGCTTTCGATCCTGGGAGAAGGGGGTGAGTACACCCTCTTCCAACCCCACAGCCGTGAGTCCCACGAGCACGATGCGGCCGTCGAAGAAGGCGGGAGGCCACCTGCCCTCCAGCACATCCACGAAAGACACGGTGCGAAAGGCCTCTCTGCCGCCGTAGTAGTTGATCCACATGGGATTGGATTGGGTGATCTCCGCTGGATTCTCCGCCAAAGGAACGGGTGAAGGCGATGAGGCCTCCGGTCCTTCCCGGCCGTCGAATGTCGAGCGAATGGCCGAAGCAAAGGAACGGAACTGAATGTCACAATGGGCGACCGTGTGAAACACCTGTCGAGTCACACCGTCGATGCCCGGTTCGAGATGGATATGCCCGGTGACCATCTTTCCCAGTGATTCCAATGGGCTCACCCATCCTCTCTGTCGATCGAGATAGACGGGGAGCACGACGTTGGGATGAGATCCCAAGGCCTCGGCCAGCGTTTCATCTTCCGGCGAGGGGTCGGCCAGGATGATGTCAAGTCCTACTGCAGTCGGGCTCCCCAACCGTTTCAAAAGCTCCGCGTACCAGTGGCGCCCGATGGGCCACCGCCCCAGGCGCTGCAGCGTCTTCTCGTCAATGGTCACCAGGAGAATTTCCTCCGAAGGCTCACGAGGACCACGAAGCCTCATGAAGAGGTCGTAAGCGTAAAGGTTCAGACCCTCGAAAAGGCCGAAGAGCTCGATCAGGACCAGGAGAATCGCCGCAGCCAGCCCGGGCAGCACCAACCACCCGACCTTCTTCATCGATCGCATTGCGGCCTTGGACTGAGGTTTGGACGTCGACTGAAGCATGCAATCCGGCACGAAAGGTTTCGAGTTTCGAGTCTCGGGTCTCGAGTCTCGGGTCTCGGGTCTCGGGTTGGAGGTTACAGGGCTACAAAACCACGATCAGGATGATGGTGGTCACCGTGACGACGCCCCCCACGATCCAGCAAGGGAACCTAGCGACCTTGAAGCTCTGGGGCGGCGAAAATCGTCCCTCGTAGCCATCCGGAGCGATGCCGCTCACGCGAACGTAATAGGTCCCTGATTTCCTGGGCTTATCCACAGTGATTTCAGGCTGTTCCACTGTTGCGTCGTGGACGATGTCCTGAAACTCTTTATCCCTGGCCATCTGGAAATGGTACTTCATACCCTCGCCCAAGTCCTGCCACCGCATGTAGATGTGCTTTCGGTCGCTCCTGGGCGGATCTGCAGGAGGGACGGGCGGCGGAGGCAAAATGGTGAAGCTCTGGATGTCGGACCAGGCCCCGCGATACCCATCGGCGGCAGCCGAACGAATCCTGAAGAAGTATTTGCCGGGTGTGAGCTCCTCGGTCTTGAACTCGACCCTTCCGATTTCATCATGCTCCTCCACCAGCTGGATCATGTCCGGATCCGTGCTCACCTGCAAATGGTACTTCTCGGCATCCTCCACGTTCAGCCATTTGAAGACGACGGCCGTCGCCTTGTGCTCGGTCCCGTCCACCGGGTATTGAATGAAGGGAGGCACAGGATTGGTTCTCACCTTGATGGGGACGGGACTCGAACGGGGCCCCTCGAGACCGAGCTCGTCAGCCGTCTGGGCGTAGAGATAGTAGTGACCGTCCGCAAGATCTTCCATGACTGCGGCGGCGGCCGGATCAATCCGGACTTCGCGCACCACGTCCTTCAACTCGGATCCCACCGCCAGCATCACCCGGTAGCTTGCGGCTCCGGGAACCGGGTGAAACCGAAGCTCCAGTGGCATCTTGTTGTAAGCCGCCTCAACATGGTCTGGGGACGGAGGATTGAGCAGCTTACGGGGCTCGACGGGCTTGAGACCCCGGCGGACCAGCGTTCCTTCGCCCTCCTCCAGGGTCACTCCCCGCCAGCGGCTCGCCGCACCCACCATCCCTTCCAGCACCTCGATGCGTGTGTCCCTGCGCTCATCCGACGAAACCCTGAATTCGGTCCCCCGGGCGGCCGCCGTGGCCGACGGCGTGCGTATGTTGAAGCGAGATCCACTCCCGACCGCCCCCTGCAGCCTTGTGATGATTCTTCCAAGCTCCAGAAAGAGATCTCTGAAGAAGTGATGGGGTCCGCGCTTTCTGGCCTTGGCGATCTTCAGACTCGTTTCAGGCTTCAGGAAGCACGAGGACCCGTCCTCGAAGGTGATTTCCAAAGCGCCATCGCCGCCCGTCCGGACCCGACTCTCCGCAGGGATCTCCTCCGAGAGGCCCAAGGGCTCCCATCCCGTGTCCCTGGAGCGCATGATCAGGACCTCTCCCCTGACGAAAGTGGCTTTCCCGAGCGCGGGCAAGCCCTTGAGCAGATGCTCCGGGATTACCAGTTCCTGCCCCGGAAAGATCAGGTGCGGGTCCTTCAGGTCGTTGACGCGGGCGACGGCAATCCAATCATGCGGCTCATCCAGGTACTTTTCGCTGAGGGTTGAAAGGTTGTCCCCCTCTGCTACCACAATGCGCACATCTTCGGCCCGAACCGATCCCATCGACCCCATCCCGATCGTGAGCAACCCGAGCACGAGGAAGCTCCACCCCGCCGACTGTCTCATTCTCATCCTCCCCTTATGGGCCACTTTCCTCATTCTGCCTTGAGAACCAGGGTCTCAAGGCGCACCTGCGACAAAGCTGCGGACAAGGTTTCAGGACCTCTGTCACGTCATGAAGAAACGAATCGTTTCGAAAGGTTGAGTCAAGATATCAAGCGTTGATGGTTCGTTCGGCCGAAGCATTCGCCATGGTGGTGATCGGCTTCCGCCGAGGGGCCCATATCGTCCAGGTCATCCAAAGAGGATGAGAAGCGACTATTGCCAATGATTATGCCATGTTTGAACGGTGGCCGCCAATGAAAAGAGACATCAGACTCTCGCACTTCCATCCTTCGCTCTCCGAAACCCCGCCGGGTCAACGATCGACCAGGTCTCCCCGCGCATTCCCGACTTGACGCCCATTTTCATACAAGTATACAGTCTTCGATGCCATGAACGACTTTGAGGGCCGCCCCGTAAAGGGAGCTTTGCGGCGACGATGATTCAGTGATGGTTCAGCCGGGTGATCGAGCATGGACGAACAGCCAACGCCCCGCATCCTGTTATGCGGCGAGACGGGACTGAGCATTGAATTTGGGGATGCCATCGATGCATCCATCAACCGACGGGTGCATGCGCTGTCTGACCATTTGAGGGCCGGAAGACATCCGGGGATCCTTGAGCTGAATCCCACCTATCGATCCCTGTTCGTCCAATACGATCCGTGGGACCTCTCCCATGAGCAGCTCCTGACGTTCATCGAAGAAGGGCTGGCTGCGACTGAAGCCAGCCCTGCGGAACAGCGCGATGCTGTTGATATACCTGTCTGTTATGGCCTGGAATTCGGACCAGATCTGAATGAGGTTGCCGCAATCCATGGATTGACTCCCGATGAGGTGGTCGCTTTACATACAGCCCCGGTCTACGACGTGGTCATGGTGGGATTCACACCGGGGTTCCCCTACCTGAGCGGGTTGGACAAACGCCTCGAGACGCCCAGAAAATCATCACCCCGTAAGGTTGTCCCAGCGGGCAGCGTCGGAATCGCTGATCGACAGACCGGCATCTATTCCATCGACAGCCCGGGAGGATGGCAGATCATCGGCAGAACCCCCGCCAGGCTGTTCGACCTCGAACGAGCCGATCCGTTCCTGGTGAGGCCGGGAGACCGCCTCCGATTCACCCCCATCACGAGAGAAGATTTTGAAAGCCTTGCGCATTCTTGAACCCGGCCCATTGGCCACCATCCAGGACCTGGGACGGAGAGGCTATCGAGACCTCGGTGTTCCCCTTTCGGGCGCCATGGATCAGATGGCCTTGAGCATCGCCAACGGGCTCGTCGGAAACGAGCGCCGGGCGGCCGGGATCGAAATCACCGCAGGAGGTTTCCGGGCCGAGCTCACGGCCGACGTTCAGCTCGCCTTGACGGGGGCGGAGATGGATGTCAGGGTGAACCGGGAGACCATTCCCCTTTGGACGGGCTTTGCGGCATCCAGAGGCGACATCCTGACCGTCGGTTTTGCCGGGACGGGGCTTCGAGCCTACCTGGCCATTTCAGGGGGGGTTGATGTGCCCCTGGTCATGGGAAGCCGGTCGACCTACCTTCGAGGAGGGTTTGGGGGCTTTCAGGGACGGGCCCTCATGAAGGGAGACATGGTGGCCATCGGTCATGCCCCTGCAACCCCTTCTCCCCGGCGCAAAGCTCCCCCCGGTCTTATCCCCCCCTACTCGGACCACCCGACCTTGCGCGTTGTTCTCGGCCCCCAGGATGACTATATCACTGCTGAGGGTCTCACCGTCTTTCTGGGGGAAGAATATACGGTCACCGCCCGGTGCGATCGCATGGGCATCCTCCTTGAGGGCCCGAGAATCGCCCACCGCCGCGGTGCGGACATCATCTCCGACGGAACCCTCCCCGGAGCCGTCCAGGTGCCCGGAAACGGTCAGCCGGCGCTCCTGGGCGCCGACTGCCAGACAACGGGCGGCTATGTGAAGGCGGCCACGGTGATCTCCAGTGACCTGCCCCTCGCGGCGCAGATCGTTCCCGGGGGCACAGTGAGATTTGAAGCTGTTACGCTCCTCCAGGCCAGGGAAATCTATTTAAAACGGGAGTACCAACTCAGGAGCTTTCATGCAAACGGCAGCCACCCCGCGTGAAATCAGGGAAAGCATTCGCCAGGGCCGATGGGCCAGACCCACCAGCGGACTCGCACCCGCTTTCGCCCAGGCCAACCTGGTCATTCTGGATCGAAGCCTCGCTTTCGAGTTCCTCCTGTTCTGCGTTCGCAACCCCAAGCCCTGCCCCATCCTGGAAGTCATGGAGCCCGGAAGCTTCGAGCCCCGGATCACGGCACCCGGAGCCGACATCCGCACCGACGTCCCCCTTTACAGGGTCTGGAAGCACGGCGAGCTGCACACCGAGGCGCCGGAAATCAGCGCTTACTGGAATGACCACATGGTCACATTTCTGCTGGGCTGCAGCTTCAGTTTCGAGAGTGCCCTCCTCGCTTCGGGAGTTCCCGTTCGAAACATCGAGGAGGGCAGGAACGTCTCGATGTACAGGACCAACAGGCCATGCATTCCCGCCGGCCCCTTTTCAGCCCCGCTGGTGGTGAGCATGCGGCCCATTCCCGATGATCTCGTCGTCCGCGCGGTCCAGGTCACCAGCCGCTATGCGTCGGTTCATGGCGCGCCGGTTCACATCGGAGACGGGTCGGCCCTCGGCATCGAGGATCTCGACAGGCCGGACTTCGGAGACCCGGTCACCATCCACAAAGGCGAAACCCCGGTGTTCTGGGCCTGCGGAGTGACTTCCTCTCTCGCCGTGCTCTCAGCCCGCCCTGAACTGTGCATCACCCATTCACCGGGCCACATGTTCATTACCGACAGCCCCAACGAGTCATGGGCCGTAATCTGAGTCGGTGAGACAGGAGAGGCGCTCTCCGGAACGGGGATCGGAAAGCATGAGGATCGACATCAACTGCGACATGGGTGAAAGCTTCGGGCCTTACCGAATGGGAGAGGACGAGCAGATCATCCGGCACATCACTTCGGCCAATATCGCCTGCGGATTCCATGCGGGCGATCCCCTGGTGATGGCCCGCACGGTGGAGCTCGCCCGGGAGCACGGAGTGGCCGTGGGCGCACACCCGGGCTACCCGGATCGCGTCGGATTCGGCCGACGGAACCTGGAGACGGCACCAGGACAGATCAAACACGACCTGCTCTACCAGATGGGGGCGCTTTCCGGGGTCGCCCGGGCTTTCGGCGTGGATCTGAAGCACATCAAGCCCCACGGAGCCCTCTATAACCTTGCGGCCAGAGATGAGCGAGCTGCAGGTGAGGTGATCGATGCCGTGCTGTCGTATGACCCCGAGCTGGTCCTTTTCGTCCCGGCGGACTCGCTCATTGAAGAGATGGCGAGGGGACGTGGATTGAGGGTGGCCCGGGAGATTTTTGCGGACCGCGCCTACCTCGGCAATGGACAGCTGGCTCCCCGCAGCCAGGACGGTGCGGTCATCCACGATCTCAATGCGGTTTGCAGCCGACTCCTGAAGCTTCTTGATTCGGGCAGGATGGAGTGCATCGACGGCCGGGAGATCCCGCTGCAGGCGGACACGCTCTGTGTCCATGGAGACACTCCCGGGGCCTGGCGTATTGCGGCCTCGATTCGGCAGCTGCTGGAAGAGAACGGCCATGAAGTGTTGCCTTTTTGTTCATGAAGGGGGTCAGAATTTCCATTTTGCGTGACCCTGAGCCGACAACGGGATTGGCCAAGCACCATCGTTGGAGTGGTGGATGTCAGATACGATAGTCCGGGAAATGAGCGACGAAGGAAGTCAGGAGGAGACTGCCCATGGCGAGATGAACGTTCACGCTGAAAAGGTCTATTTGCTTTTTTCCCACTCCATCTCTACAGTCTTCGTCACACTTGCCAATTCCCTGCTGCTGGCGGTGATCCAATGGGACTACGTGTCGCACCCGATCGTCATCGGCTGGCTCGTCTACATGGTAGTCGTAGCCTTCTGCAGAATGGGCCTTGCCCTCGCGTTCCACAAAGCTCAGCCCAATCCGGAGCAGGCGGTACACTGGGGCCGATGGTACACCTGGGGAGGCGCCTTTGCAGGAGTGGGCTGGGGACTGGCCGGACTCCTCCTGACTCCCGAGAGTTCCGTTCCGCGGCAGTTCTTCACGACCTTCGTCCTGGCCGGCATGTCCGCTGCGGCCATGATCATCATGTCGCCCGTTTATCCAGCTTACTTGGCATTCCTCATTCCGACCGGGGTGCCGATTATCCTGGCCTTCCTCTCCTACGAAGATGGGCTGCATGGGGCGGCCGCCTTCATGATGCTGCTCTTCGTCATGTTCATGCTCAAAGCCGGACGCGTTTACGGCACCCTCGTTCATCGATCGCTCACCCTCACTCAGGAAAAAATCGCCCTGGTGCAGCACCTGGCTCGCGAAAAGAGTCGAATCCAGGAGCTCAATCAAAGCCTCCAGGAGGAGGTCCTGGTGAGGATGCAGGCTGAAAAGTCCCTGGAGCATCGGCTCCAGCTGGAATCCCTCGTCACCGGTCTCTCCAACGGGTTCATCAATCTTTCACCCCAACAGATTGACGGGGGAATCGAGGATGCCCTGGCTCAGCTGGGCAGTTTCTCGGGCGTCGACCGAAGCTTTCTTTTTCTCCTGGATCGTGATTCCGCGACGGCAAGCAAGACCCACGAATGGGTGGCCGAAGGGATTCAGTCGGCGGTGGAGCCCTTCAACCGCCTCCCCGTCGATCGTTTCCCCTGGATCCTGGGGAAGCTGACCCGATCGGAGGCAGTCCACATTCCGAGAGTGTCCGATCTGCCCCCGGAGGCCTGTGCAGAAAGGGAGCTTCTCCAGGGCCAATCGGTCCTCTCGACTGTTTTGGTGCCGGTGCTTTTCGGCGATTCCCTCATCGGTTTTCTCGGCTTTTCCAGCTTGAGACACGAAAGGCACTGGGACAATGAGACCGTCATGCTCCTCAGGATCGTTGGGGAGATGTTCGCCAACGCCCTGGAGCACAAGCGCACGCAGGAAGAGCTGATGCTGGCCCGTGACGAGGCGGAGTCCGCCGCTCGGGCCAAGGGCCGCTTCCTGGCCAACATGAGTCATGAAATCCGAACGCCCATGCACGGGGTCCTGGGGATGCTCCAGCTGCTGGCGAGCTCGGACCTCCAGCCCACCCAGCGCAAATACGCGAAAAGCGCTCAAGCCTCCGCATCCGTGCTGCTCGACATCCTGGATGACATTCTGGACTTCTCGAAGATCGAGGCAGGGAAGATGAGCCTCGAGCTCGGGGAGCTGGACCTGAAGCGAACCGTCGAGGAGGTCGTTCAGGTTCTCAGGGAAGGGGCTGTGAGCAAGGGACTTTCCATCCAATACGGGACCGATCCGGATGAGCTGCCAACGATCAAGGCCGATCTGGCGCGGCTCCGGCAGATCCTGGTGAACCTCGTCGGAAACGCCATAAAATTCACCGAGAAGGGCGGAGTCAACCTGCTCGTGTCCCAGCAAGAATCAGACCCGGACCGGGCTCGCATCCGCTTCGAGGTGCGGGATACCGGCATTGGAATCCCCCGTGAAATGCAGGACGGATTGTTCGATCCTTTCACCCAGGCCGACAGCTCCACCACCCGCAGATTCGGAGGCACCGGGCTCGGGCTTGCCATCTGCAAGCAGCTCATCGACCTCATGGGAGGAACGATCGGTGTGATCAGCACACCCGGAGAAGGATCGAACTTCTGGTTCGAGATAGAGTTCGAGCGAGCCGCCCCCGGGGAAGAACGGGGCGAAGCCCTCATTCCTGAATCAAGATCCACCCCCGGCCTGCCCCGTTTTGAAGGCTTCAAGGTGCTGCTGGTTGAAGACAATGCCGTCAACCAGGAGGTTGGCCAAAGCATTCTCCATCACATGGGACTCATGGTGGACATTGCCGAGAACGGAAAGGACGCGCTCGGGATGATCCAGGAGGATCATTACGACCTGGTTCTCATGGACTGCCAGATGCCGGTCATGGATGGATTCGAGGCAACCCGGCGAGTTCGGGAAAGAGAGCGGATGGACGGAAAACCCGGGGTCGTTATCATCGCGATGACCGGCAACGCCATGGAAGGAGACCGCGAAAGCTGCATCCGTGCGGGCATGGACGACTATCTGGCCAAACCATTCACCCTGCATGAAATCGGCCGGCTCCTGTCCAGGTGGCTGAAGCGCCCGACCCGGCCGGGCATGGCTTGATGCAGCTCAACACTCTCAAGTGAACACCTTTTTGCTATTTCGAACGGAGCGCAGCGGAGAAAGAAATCTCGCAGACCCGTGGTGTTACGATGAACGAGATTTCTCGGTGTTGCTCGAAATGCCAGCTCTCGGACAGCCTCCCAGCCGGGTCATGAATGAACCGGCGCTCAAGCAAACGAGCCGGGAGAGAACGGTGACGCAAAATGCATGTTGTGCATTCGCTGCTTGTGGAGATGCCGGCCCACTTCCCATTCGCTCATGAGGCCATTTCGAACGAAATAGAGGCCTATTGGCTTCTGAATCCTTTGCTGCTGGCGGAGCAGAACTCCCAGCCCGAACGGCGTGAGCAGCCTGTGGCGCAAAAACACCTCCCCGATCCGCTCTCCCACTCGGCGATCTCTCACCGCCGCCTCGATTTGGGAGCCACTTATCCAGCGCCATTTCTGAGCAATTTCCCCAATTCGAGGACGCTGGCGGCGCTGCCACACGATGGCGTTCACAAGGTTCCTCCAGGAGATCACCCGGGAAAAATAGAGGAACTCGGCAAACCGGAGATATCTGCGAGGAATACCCCGCTGCCACAAAGATCCCGGCCCCTCCCCCTCCGGCCTCCTGCTCTGACACGTTTTCGACGCTGCCCAGGCTTGCTGTCGAGCTCGTTGAGGCTTTCTCTCAGCCCGCTCCACCTGGTCTGAGGCAACCGGCTTCCATCGCCATCCTTGCTCGCGAAGAGTCAGGTAATGGCTCAGGGTGTCATAAGCCCGGGAAACCTGTATGAAGCGCTCCGAATAAATCCGCTGCACCTCCTCCCCCTCGGATGCGTACCGATCAGGGTGAGTCCTCAAAGCCTTCTTGCGATAGGCCGTCTTAAGCTGAGCGTGTTGGACGGAATCGATGGATCGCAGACTGATTTCGGTTTCAGGCGAAAAAAGCAGGCGAAAAGCCGCCAGGACTTCCGATTGCTGCAAGGTTCGATGATCATCCATAAACAGTCCCCCAGGTTCAGGGCTCAACTACCATGCCGTTGGGGCAGACACTTACTCCGTATTTCTCATACCATCCTTTTGGGACCCAGGTCCAGTGCCGCCTGAAAAGCAAAACCTCTGCCATGATGACCCATATCCTGAAAAAACGTTCCGACATCGACGATCAGGCTCCCGCCAACACTGCCGTTCCACCTGAGCATCCCATGACTCCGGCGGAGGAGGACTCTATGGCCCGATGGTCGTTGAACACGGAGACAGCGGCTGGGGAGGTCAATTATTCCTCGCGGGTGGGAAAAAGGAGCCATAAGGGGAACAGGAGGGGGAATCGGAGCTTGCCCATGCGAGCTCAGCGGACCACGATCACGGGCAAGCTTCGCTCAGTACACCTCCACAAAAAAAGATGTCCATTTCGCCGCTCGTCATGCCGGCAATCTTTAAGCCGGCATCCAGCTTTTTTGTGGATTCCGGCCAAGACTGCCGGCATGACGACTCGAGAGGTGGACACTCTATGGTGATGAGCTGTACTCAGCCCGTGGCACCCCTTAAATCAAGAGCATGGTAAAAGGGGGCAAGGGGGACACCTGAGGCCGCTCAGGCATTTCGTGACGGCTGGCTCGATTTTAGGTACGATCAGGAATCCCTGGTGACCACGAAGCCGGGCTTGACCACCGTATCGAGGTCTACGGTGCCGGAGGCATCCTGGTCGTAGCTCTGGGTCACCGTGACGTGCCCCACAAGTTCTCCCCGGTAATTCAGGATAGGCAGGGAGTCGCCGGTGCGAATGCCATGCATTGTGCCCAAACCGAAGGCCACTTCATAGAAGCCCTCCGTTTTGGCCACCCGGTAGATCTCGGCACGCCCCAGGTCGGCCATCAGGTGCTCTCTCTTCTGAGAGATTCCGTAGACCAGGGCAAGAGCAAGAACTGTGAGCCCGATGGAAACTGCGAGGACGAGCCAGGGGGAGATCCCGAAAGTCCGTTGAATCAGCGACCTGGAAGCTTGCCGAAGGGCATCTGCGTTCGCGAAAACCCTGATGATGAAGAGAGCGAAGGGCTTCTCACCGGGGATGTCTCTGGGCCGGACGACCACGCCGTAGTCGCCGGGTCTGAGGTCGCCGCTCAATTCCAGCAGGCCCCTCCACATTGAGCCACCGAGCCAGAATCCCGAATGCATGCCTTCGAACTGGAGCCGGATCCCATCCGAAGTGCTCTCGTAGGTCAACTGGGAGACATCTTGAATGTCGGGGCTGCATGGTCCGTTGACATGGATGGATTCACCGGGGAGGGCCATGAACTCATTGGGCGATGTCCTGAACTGGGCCGCAAGGCCGTCGAGTCCGGAAATCACGCACAGGATGCACAAGAGGGCCCCGGCCCGCCCAGTGATGCTACGCCACCGACTCCATGCTTCCAGGTTCATGGGGCGGGCTCGGGGATAACGGTCCGGAATCGCTTGACCATGATTCGTGCCAGAACGAGCGTGGGGATGAGCATGCTGAAGAAGGCCTTGCAGAACGCGGCAGTGAAGTTGTCCGGATCCAGCTGGGCGAAATACATGCCGATACAGAGCTCCACGATCATCAGGACGTCCATTATCGCAACCACGATCTTCTGCTGTATGTTCATCGTTCACATCTTTCCTGATCACGGACCGTTATAGGTAAGGCGCTTTCAAGTTTCAAGTCTCAAATTACAGGGCCATGGCTCCCGGTTTCCGGTCCCGGACATCGTCCCGAACCCTTCCCAGCCACCATCCGACGGCCGTCTTCCGACTTCCGACCTCCGTCCGGAAAAGGCCTCCCCCGATTTGGAGAAGGTCCCTTTCCGGAAAAGATGCCCGCTATTTCTTGAAAATGTCCGTCTTTGAGATGTTCATGAACCTGTGGGCCTTCCCGGGCTCCAGGTAGTAGATCCTCACTTCGTCGCCGGCCTCCCAGGTGGTGTCGGGGAGAGAGAAGTATTCATCCGGCAGCGAGAAGGTGGTCAGGATCTTCTGACGGCCCGAGTAGATGGTGATGGTCTTCTTGTCGCGGTCGACGGCAGGGAACTTCCTGGCCTGCCTGGTCGCGCTGTCATAGACCAGCGGGTCGTCGCTTCGCACGCCCTCTTTCTGATCAATGAGGGTGTAGTTGATCGTTTTCAGGTCCTTGGCTGCGGCGTCCCAGATGACGATCTGTTTGTTCTTGGTGTCGAGCTTCATACGATGGCCCGCCTTGGGCTCGGGACCCATTTCATGGGGGTCCGTCGGCAGCGAATAGGTGTGGGGCGGAAGGTCCGAATACTCCGGATTCAGGGGATCATCCTTGACATCGTGAATCAAGGTCACCATCCGCTTGTCCCTGTCGAGCTCGATCACCCGGCCCTGGTCCACCCTTCCGTAATCATAACAGCCCACCACCAGCGCCATCGGCAGAACGAGCAGGATGGCCATGGTCATATTTCTCACTTTTCTCATGTTCAGCTCCCTCTTCATCGGATTGGGGTTAGTGCGCTGCGCTCCGCCTCAGGCGGCCCGGGCCGTAGCGGCCCGCTTCTTGCCCGCCACTTCCGCCTTGGCGCCCTGGACCATCTTCACGGTGATGTAGGTGGAAAGAGTCGCCACGACGGCGAGGACGAAGAAGGTGGCCGTGTTGTCGAAAGCCGCCTTGTACTGGGGCATGAACGAAGGCATGAGCTTGAGCACGATGGAGATGGCGCAGCCGACGACGGCGCAGCCGAAAGCGATGCGGATGCCGTAGCCCTTGATGTACTTGGTGGCCACGGTTCCGACCTGGGCGCCCACCGAAGCGCCGATCAGCATGATGATGGCGGCCACCAGCTCGGTACGGCCCTTATAGGTATAGGTGGCCGCACCGTAGAGACCGGAGATCATGACCTCGAACAGGTCGGTCCCGACGGCCACGTGGGTGGGGCAGCCCATGATGTAGATGAGGGCGGGCATGCGGATCAGACCGCCGCCGATGCCAAGGATGCCGGCCAGCCAGCCCGTGGCGAAGCTGACGAGGATGGGGAGCCACGCCGAGCAGTAGATCCCGGCGGCATGCAGGTGTACCATGGGGGGGATCTTGATCTTATGAAAGGTCTTGTGCCATTCGAGGCCCGTGGCCAGCTTATCCACTTCGCCGCCGGCCGCCAGCGCCTCCCGCTCCTTCCTTCTCCGCTTGGCCACGTCGGCAAAAACCATCCAGGCGATGAGGAACAGCAGGACCAGGTACATGTAGCGCACGACCTTCTCGACATTGCCCAGGCGCTCGAGCCACATGATCATCTGGGCGCCCACCTCGAAGCCGGCGACGGTCCCGATGATCATGATGACACCCAGCTTGTAGTCGACATTACCGAATTTGCCGTGCCTCATGGTGGAAATCAGGGACTTGCCCGCCATGTGGGCAATATCGGTCCCAATGGCGAAAGCCATGGGAAAACCCAGGATGTTGAGGCCGGGCGTCACCATCCATGCGCCACCCATTCCAAAGAAGCCGCCGATGACTCCAACGCCGACTCCCAGAACGATCAGACCGGGCCAGAAGATTTTCACGCCCGCAATGGGCATCAATATATAGAGCCAATCCATGATTCATCCTCCTTGGAGAGTATGCTTCGATCTTCGATCCATTGCCTGGTAAAGCGTCCGTCCATCAGTGCTCGGCCAGCTCTCTGGATTTCAGGTCGATGCCGATATGAGTCATGACGAGGTCCGCAACGAGACCCATGAGGACGCCGATGATGGGAATCAGCACCACGGTGAGCGCCGTGAACCCAACGTAGCTGTGATTGTAAAGATCCGCCCACCATTTCATCAGGCCCTCGAGCTTGCGCGTGTCGGCCACGATCACCATGGGCGCCACTTCACCGCCGCCGGCCGCCAGAACCTTTGCGGGAAGGACCACCGTCACCAGAAATACCCAACCGCTGAGAACTGTCCAGATACGACTCATGATTCCAACCTCCCTTGAAAACCATCAATGATTGCCTCTTCAACCAGAACCACCAGAATTGATCCTTGCTTCGTCACTTCTCTCACTCGAAAGACAAGCTCAGGGCCGGTCCCTCCCAAGCTCCCGGAGCGCCGCAGGGCTTCACCTCACCACCGTGACCGAACAGGGGGCCTGAGCGACCACCTTGGCCGCCGTGCTGCCGATGAGCACCCGCATGAGCCCGCTGGCGCCCGTGCTGCCCAGCACGATCAGGTCGAATTTCCCTTCTTCCGCCCGGCGCACGATGTTGTTGGCAGGCACCATGCCGGCTTCCATCAACGTGCCGACGGCGATCCCCTTTTCGTCAAACACCGCCTTGGCCTTCTTCAGGGCAGCCACGGCCTGCGACTCCAGCTTGTCCTGGATGTTGGGGGGCATCTCGTCGAAATCATCCTTCGCATAGAAAGCCACCGACATGATCGTCACGTTGGCGCCTTCCTTTTCCGCCAGTTCCAGTGCCCTGCGAACGCCTTTCATTGCGTGTTCCGAACCATCCGTCGCCACGAGTACATTCAAAGCCATCAGAAGCCTCCTTCCCCTTCAGTTCATCCATTTTCGGCATCCACGGACGCCCTTTGCCACCGAGTTGCAGACTGCTCACCCATTTGAGCAATGCGTGTGCCACGAGTCACAATCTTCGGAACAATGCTGTGGAATGGCTTCCCTGTTATGTCCAGGGGGTTGAGAAATTCGAGAAGGGAGCCGCTCGCAGGGGATCAGGTGAAACCCTCAGGTGACAGATGTGTCACCTGCAGGGGACAGCGTCACACGACAGAAGACGTTGCATCGAGGGCGTATTCCTCGATTTGCTTGCGGAAGGCGTCGAGCTTGATGGGCTTGATGATGTGCCCCCGGGCACCCAGGCTGAGGGCCTTGTGGATGTGCTCTTTTTGATGCAGATAGCCGTCCACGATGATGATCGTCTCGGGGGACGTTCTACGAATCTGCTTCAGAAGGTGGAAATCATCCGCCATCGCCGACTTCAAATCCACAATCATGAGGGCAAACGGGATCCCTCGCAGCAGGTCCAGGGCCTCCTCCACTGAATAGGCCAGGTAGCACCTGCAGTTGCGCCGCGATTCCAGGGCCCGCGCAAAGAGCTCGCTGGTGTCCCGCTCAGAGTCGAAAATCAGGATGTTTTTGCGGCTGCCTGGGTCCATCGTCGTCGGTCTTCTTCATTCCACGGGAAGCACAGAGATCGCATTCTGCACGAGAGAGCTCTTCTCACGGCAGCACCGGGAAAGGAATGCTCGATTCCGTCATTTATCAAGGAGTGTGCCAGAAAGGCGAGTCGGGCAGGCAGGACAGGAAAACGCCGCTCCGGGCTGAAGATTCTCTTCGAAGCTGGAGACCACTCGCCCCGCTTCGAGCTGTTCCCGATACCATAACGAGATTTCCGGACTCCCTCTCCCCGGGGGAGAGGCAACCACTGCAAGCCTGCGTACTGACAGAAAATCTCGTTTTCGTACTAAGTACAGTTACACAGAACAACATGTCCATTTTCAAGTCGTCATGCCGGCAGTCTTTTGGCCGGCATCCAGGTTTCTCTTGTGGATTCCGGCTTGAAAACTGCCGGAATGACGACCCAAGCATTGGGCACTCAACTGTGTGGAGGTGCACTAAGGATCGAGGCCGTCCTCTTGTGCAGGCAGGCCGGCGGCCTGCTCGCGTTCCACTTCCTCCTCTGCCTTGGAAGGCAGCGTGATGGTGAAGGCCGTGCCGGACTGTCCGGGGGCGTCCTCTTCGGTCTGACTCTCACAGTCGATACTCCCACCGTAATTGGAGATGATGCCGTAGCTGACCGAAAGCCCGAGGCCGGTGCCGTCCCCCACCTTTTTGGTCGTGAAAAACGGGTCGAAGATCTTCTGCATGACATCTTTCCCGATTCCGCAGCCCGTGTCGGAGACGACCACTTCAACCCACCCCGGCTTCTTGCCCGGTCTCGTGACAACCGTCAGCGTGCCCTGGCCGTCCATGGCGTGGATGGCATTGCTGATCAGGTTGAGGAGCACCTGCTGGATGCCGCGCGAATCGCCCCGCACCATGGGCAGCCCCTGCGTGAGCGATGTAGCCAGTTGAATGTTGTTCATCTCCAGGGTGTGCTTCACGACGGACAGGATGGATTCCACATTGGTGTTGAGATCGCAGAGCTCCTCGGCCTCCTCGCTGATGCGGGCGAAGCTGAGCAGTCGTTCGACGATGCTTTTGCAGTGGAGGCCGTGACGCTCGATGATCTTGAGGTCGCTGTGCTCCATGGTTCCCGGCTCGGATTTTTCGAGGAGGAGTTCGCAAAAACCCAGCATGATGCCCAGGGGATTGTTGATCTCATGGGCCACACCAGCTGCAAGCGTCCCCAGGGATGCCAGTTTTTCCGTGTTGATGAGCTGCCGCTCGAGGCTCTTTCGATCCGTAATGTCGCGGGCGATCCCGAGGGCGAGTTCCCCCTCTGCGCCCCCCCCCCCGTCGACCGGGATGTACTGGATGTTCAGCCAGACATCCTGGTCCCCCACGTGCAGCGAGGATTCGGCCCGCAGACCTTTGTGCTCCCCCAGGGTTCTTTGGACCAGGGCCATCTGTTCTTCAGCCTGCTCGGCCGACAGAAGATCAACCAGGCTTCGGCCGGGAAGATCGGCCGCCCTGATCCCGAAGAACCTGGCCATGTGACGGTTGGCCGTCCGGATGATCCCCTGCGCATCTACGGTGAAGATCAAATCCTCTGCACTCTCCACCAGCGAGCGGTATTGGGACTCCGATCGCTCCAGGTCTTTCGAGTACCGCTGAATGTCCCTGGTCTTGCTCTCCACCTCGTGCTCGAGAATCGTGGACCAGCGAAGCTCATAGATGAGGACGATGATGCTCCCCACGAGAATGACGAACACGATGACGCTCTGAAGAGCGATCTGTCTCATGTAAACCGTGTTCACGATGCCTTCGATCTCATGGGCGGGGGCCGCCACGGCGACCGACCAGGTATAGTCCAAATAAGGCCCGCGGATGGTCACGGGACTGAAGGCGAGCAGCTTCTCCATGGGCTCCACCAGGTCCCGATGCCAGCCGGAAATGTAAGTCCCGCTCCCCTCCAGACCCTTGAGCATCTCGTTCCGCTGGATATCGTTGATTTTGGCAAAGGAGAGCTGGGGGTTCCGGTTGCTGCGGACTTCGAAGGCATTCTCTCCAACAAAAGCCGCTTCGGGGTGATAGAGAAACGATCCGGAAGAATCCAGCACCCAGGCGTAGCCGGTCTTCCCCGACTTGATGGCGGGGATGATCTCCTGCAGGAGCTTGCTCACGTCCAGCGTGGCCCGGAGATAGCCGGCGAAACGGTGGCTGGGATGCGGGCGGGCGGCATCCGACGCATCTTCATAGGTAGGCGTGATAAGGTCGAGGAGGATGGTCCGGCGCTCCTTGGAAGGATCCTTGGATCGGATTCCCGTCCCCATGGTCTTTCCCCGATTGCTCCTGTCGCTCGCCCAGGAGAGATAGGCGGCTGCGTCCTGGGTATCGAGACCGAAATGCCGCATCCCGACTCCCTGCTCGTTCGCCACGAGCAGTGTCTTTCCTTCCCGGTCCACCCGGCGGATTTCGATGATGTGGTCGCGATTCAGCAGCGGCAGGGTCGAAAGGAGAAGCACCTCGTAGCTGCCGGGGTCGCAGTATTGAATGGCCGGGATGGAATTCAACAGAATCAGGTCCACGATGGCATTCTGAATGGTCGTCTCGATGCGGTTGGCGGTGGCCCGGGCCAGCGCGAGCTGCTGCTCGTTGAACTGGTCTCGGATCACACCTTTCATGTACCGGGATGTCGACACACCCAGCGCCAGTGCCCCCAGCACGAGAATCGCCATGACGCCCCCGACGATCTTGAGCATCTTATGAAGCTTGATGCGCTCTCCCACGGCCTCCATGAGTCAGGCTCCTCACTATCGTTCCAGGTAAATCCCAGGGGTGAAACTTTCATGTGACATAGTCGTTGACTCCCCGTTTCATCGAGGTCACAATGAGAACCAGCATAGTGAACAACCTGACAGCCATTGAGGAGAATGTTTCGAAACCATGGCCTCCCGCATCCTGATCATCGATGACGAAGCGGATATGCTGCTGCTCCTTCAGCGAATCCTTTCCGACAGGACATTTTGCGAAATCACGACCACGGACAATCCCGCAACGGTCCAGGAACTGCTGCGGAGTGCAACCTTTGACATCGTGCTGACGGATCTCAAAATGCCCCGGCGTGACGGGATCCAAATCCTCGAGGAAGTCAAGGCTCACGACGAAACCATTGCCGTGGTGCTCATGACCGCCTACGGAACCATCGAGTCGGCCATCGAAGCCACGCGCAAAGGAGCCTTTGATTATATCACCAAGCCTTTTCGGAAAGAAAGAATCCTGCAGGTGGTGGAGCAGGCCATGAAGTGGCGAAAGCTCCAGCAGGAGAATTTGGTTCTGAGGGAAAAACTCGAAGGGAAGTCACGCTTCCCGACTTTGATCGGCAGCAGCCCTGCCATGAAGGGCCTCCATCAGCAGATCGACCGCGTGGCCAAAACATCGGCCACGGTGCTCATCACGGGGGAGAGCGGCACTGGAAAGGAATTGGTGGCCAGGGCCATCCATTCGCACAGCCCCCGAAAGGACAAACCCTTCATCCCCATCAACTGCAGCACGATTCCCGAGCCCATGATCGAAAGCGAGTTGTTCGGCCACCTGCGGGGCTCATTCACCGGCGCTCTGCGCGACAAAAAGGGGCTGGTGGAGGAGGCGAATCAGGGCACGCTCTTCCTGGATGAAACGGGGGACCTGAGCCTCCCCATGCAGGTCAAGCTGCTTCGGCTTCTGCAGGAGGGGGAGTACAAAGCGGTGGGGGCCAACGCCATTCGCAAGGTGGATATTCGCTTTATTGGCGCTACTAATCAAAATCTCCCTGAGAAAATCCGAAAGGGGGAGTTCCGGGAGGACCTCTTCTACCGCCTGAATGTCTTCAACATCCACTTGACGCCCCTCAGGGAGCGAACAGAGGATATTCCCCTGCTCTGCCAGCATTTTCTTCAGAAATACTGTCTGCTGCATGGCAAGAAGGTTACAAGGTTTTCGGGCCAGGTCATGGATCATCTCATGAACCAGGAATGGCCGGGCAATGTGCGCCAGCTCGAAAACACCATCGAGAGAGGCGTCATCATGGCTGCAGGGGAAGAGCTCCAGCTTTCGGACATCCTGACCATGGCCCCTGAAGCCCGGGTGCTCTCAGGCGCAACTCCTTTTGAAACCGGGGAAGAGATTTTTCAGCTTCCCTTCAAGGAAGCCAAGGACCGCCTCATCGAAGAGTTCGAGACCCAATACCTGACCAAGGTCCTGGCCAGGCATTCGGGCAATGTGTCTCAGGCTGCCAGGGAATCCGGAGTGAAGCGGCAGTATCTGCATCGCTTGATGCGCGACAACAAGCTGGACTCGAAAGCCTTCAGAAAGAGTGACTCAGAAGAAGATCCCACATGATGCGGATCCTTCACGACATCCAAACGTTCCGTCAGCTCCAGTCCGGGCTCGATCCCCGCAATCTTCCAGAAAACTTGCGACAGATGCTCCCTTCCGGTCAATACTTCTGGTGTCATCTCCTGCAGTTGCCGATCAATACCGAGAACACAGACCAAAAGCATGCCAAGATCAGCTGAATACGGACTTTTTCTTCCAGCTTCGAGCATAATGAAGTCGCTGGATCTGTCGGTTACCCATTCGCCCTCACAATGCGAGCCAGCAGAGCTGCAGATTATGAATGTGATCAGTATCTTGCTCCCTTTTTTGATTCAAATGCTCTTTTGCAGCGGTGCGGCCTCTGCTGCCACCCCCATTAAAGTGGCCGCCATATTTTCCATGAGCGGCATCGCGTCATCCCACAATGACCCTCTTGTCTCCATGGTTCAGCTCGCCGCTTCGGAGATCAATGAGAATGGAGGAATACTTGGAAAGCCTCTGAAGTTGCTGCTCCTCGACAACCAGAGCACCGCCATCGGTTCAATCCTCGCTGCGGAAAAGGCCTGTGAACTTGGGGTTGCAGCCGTCATCGGAGCCCACTGGAGCTCCCATTCGCTGGCCATTGCGCCCATTTTTCAGAAGCATGGCATCCCGATGATCACCCCCGCTTCCACCCATCCCGCGGTGACGCAGGTGGGCGATTTTATCTTCAGGGTATGCTTCGTGGATTCATCCCAGGGATTTGCCATGGCCAGGTTTGCCCATGAGAAGCTCGGGGTCCGTAGAGCCGCTGTCCTGCGAAACCTTGACGAGACTTACTGCATGGCTCTAGCGGATTACTTCAGGAGTGCATGGGTTCAAGCCGGTGGAGAGGTCACCCTGGACATGGGTTACAGGGGCAAAGCAGTGGATTTCTCCGACATCATCGAACAGTTGAGAGCGCTCCGTCCGGATGCCGTCTATCTGCCGGGATATACCCGCGACAGCGGCCTGTTGATCAAGCAGGCGGTTTCCAAAGGAATCAACACGATCTTCCTCGGAGGAGACGCCTGGGATGAGGTCTACGCCGTCGCAGGGCCTAGCCTCGAAGGGAGCTATCAGTCGGCGCCCTGGCATCCGAACGTCCCTTTCCCCATGAGCCTTCATCTGCAGGAGATCCACGCCAACAAATTCGGTGATCGCATCGCGAACATGAGTGCTCCCCTGGCTTACGATGCCCTCAGGCTCCTGGCGGACGCCATAACGCGAGCCGGATCTGCCGACCGAACCAGAATAAGGGATGCACTGGCGACTACCGTCGACTTCAAGGGTGCAACAGGATACATCAGTTTCGATCAGGACAGGAATCCCAGGAATAAGGACATCATTATTTTGAGATACGACAGGACAGGACCGCAATACTTCACAACCCTCAGGTACTGATTTGCATAGGGGAAAAGATCATGCATCGTCATCGCCTATCCCTCCGCTGTTCCCTAAGGGAATGTTTCGGCATCGTCTGCTGCATCCTGGTCGTGTTGGGCATGACCCGGTGCTCATCCAGCAATGCGGAGCAATCCATTGATATCGCTGCCATTTACGCCTTGACAGGTGTCGCAGCGGGCGCCAATGCTTCTTCTCTTCTCGGAGTGCGGTTGGCGGTGGATGAGATCAACCGGAGCGGAGGTGTTTTGAACAAGCCCCTGAGGCTGCTGGTGTTTGACAACAGCAGCACTCCCATTGGATCGGCCACGGCAGCCGAAAGAGCGGACCGAGCCAGCGCCGTGGCCATTTTGGGCTGTGCCTGGAGCTCGCACTCCCTGGCTGTCGCCCGAGTCGCTCAGGAACGGGGCATCCCCATGATCACCAACTATTCCACCAGCCCGGCCGTTACGGCCATCGGCAATCACATTTTCAGGGTATGCTATACGGACGAGCTGCAGGGCAAGGTCATGGCCGCATTTGCCCGGTCGGACCTCCGGGCTGAAACCGCTGTTGTTTTCGTTAACCTGAACAGTGATTTCAGCCTGGGACTGGCCCAGATCTTTCGGGAAAGATTCGAGCGAATGGGCGGCAGAGTCGTTCTGGAGCTGGAGTACAAGTTCAAGCAGGAGGACTATGGTCTCCTTGTTCGACGGGTCAAAACGTCCGATCCTGACGTCGTCTTCCTGTCCGGTCACGACGAAAGTGGACGCATTGCCAAAGACCTCATGGATGCCGGAGTGAGGGCAATTCCCATCGGCGGCGACAGCTGGGGGGAGGCGACTTTTCTGGATTCGGGCGGGAAGTTTCTGAAGAGGGGTTACTATTGCTCGCACTGGACGGAGGAATTCGATTTTCAGAGATCGCGTGATTTCGTCGAGAAATACTCAGGAAAGGATGGATTTGGCGCTGGTGCTGCCCTGGGATATGATGCGGTGCTGCTCCTGGCGGACGCCATCCGGAGAGCGGGAGACCCGGAAAGAGGGCGAATCCGACAGGCTCTGGAAGAAACGCATCTGCTGGAAGGAGTCACGGGCCTCATGGATTTCAGCGGCGGCAGGGACCCTGCCAAAGCGGCGGTGATCATGCAGATCGTCGATGGCAAACCTGGTTACCTGAAGACCGTTGAGGCTTCCGGCCCCTAACCTGAGACCGGGAACCTCTCATTCACCGTAAATCGCACTCATGAAGCCAAAAAGCCTCCGATCCAAGGTCAACAGATCCATTCTGATCACATCCGGGGTCATAGCCATCCTGTTTGGGGCTATCCTGTATCCCTTCGAGTCGGACCGATACAATACTCACCTCAAAAACACGCGCCTGCTGGTGGACAGCGTTCTGCACCAGAGGATGGAGGATCTGGCCAACGAGCTCTACGCCGACCAGAGGAGGGCGCTGCAGGCATCTTTGGCAGAAATCTGCACGGTCGAGGGAGTCAGGTCCGTTTCCGTGTACCTTCGGGACGGTCAGCATTACGCGTCCACTGATGAGGAACTTTCAGGTGAGATGCACGGGTTCAGCCCGCAGGACGTTGACTCCGGCAAGACACTGGATTTCATTTCCTACCGGGATCAGTCCCTCGCAGTGTTCTCGAATCCCATTGAAGTGATCGGAATGAAGGTCGGGTATGTGAGGGTTTACTATGATCTGACTGAGCTCAACAGGGCCATCGTTCTCTCCATCGTCTTCTTCTTCACCCTCCTGCTGACCATGATCCTGGTGATGTCCGTCATGCTCAACATGCTTCTTTCACACCTGGTGCTCCGGCCCATTGCAGCCGTGCACAACGCTATCCGCAAGGTCGACGAGGGGCAGTTGGGAGAGACCGTATCCATGTCCTCCAGGGATGAAATCGGAGACTTGGGGGACGCTTTCAATGCGATGTCGGTGAAGTTGGCAAGCAGTCGATCCGCACTCCAGGAAACGGAGGAAATGTACCGCAGCATCTTCGAAAACGCCAGTGAAGGCATTTTCCGAAGCACCGCAGAAGAGGGGCGGTTCTTGACGGTGAACCCATCCATGGCGAGGATTCTTGGCTACGAATCACCTGAGGATATCCTCTCCAAGATGGAGACCATCACGGATGAGCTCTTCGTAAATCCTGAAGATCGCAGGAAGTTTGAAAGTGCACTGGCAAAAGACGGACGCGTTGTCGGCTTTGAAACCCAACTGGTGCGCAAAGACAGGTCCGCCGTATGGGTCTCCATGTCGGCCAGAAGTGTCCCTGACGAGTGGGGGGACATCTCCTATTATGAGGGATCCCTCATCGATATGACCGAACGCATCGAAAAGGATAACGCCATACGCGAAAGGGCTGCAGCCCAGGCTGCGAGCAAAGCAAAGAGCGAATTTCTGGCTAACATGAGTCATGAGATCAGAACGCCCATGAACGCCATCCTGGGGTTCACCGAGCTGCTGGACCCGCTCATCACGGACCCCATGCAGAGAAACTACCTGGAGTATATCAAGATCAGCGGACGAGGGCTCCTCGCCCTTATCAATGATATTCTGGATCTCTCAAAGATCGAAGCGGGCAAGATGGAGATCCGACAGGAATCCGTGAACCTTCGCTCGCTCGCTGAGGAAATCCACCGAGTATTCTCCGGCCAGATGTCTCAAAAAGGGATTGAGCTCAACACCGAAATCCCGCCTTCCCTCCCCGACGGGCTTCTGTTGGACCGAACCCGACTCAGACAGGTGCTCTTCAACCTGTTGGGGAATGCTTTGAAATTCACGGATTCCGGGAAGATCAGTCTCGTGATTTCGCCTGTTCCCCGGGCGGCAGGATCGGAGAGGCTCGATCTCGTCATCACCGTTGAGGACACGGGCATCGGGATCGATCCCCGCGCCCATGAGTCCATCTTCGAGTCCTTTGCCCAGGTGGAGGGAGGCGGTTCACACATCCAGGCCGGAACCGGCCTGGGCTTGGCCATATCCAAACAACTCGTCGAAATGATGGGAGGAAGCATCCGGGTGGGAAGCCTGCCCGGACAGGGCAGCAAATTCGAGATCAGCCTGAGGGACATCCTGATTGTGGAGAATCAGGCTTCGGCGCAGCCGGCGGAAGAATCCTACGAAGCCGACTTGTTCAGGCCGGGCGTGAAGATGCTCGTCGCGGATGACTTGAAGGTCAACCGCGACCTCATCAGGGAGATGTTTCGAGGTCTCGATATCACCATCATTGAAGCAGAAGATGGTCTGGCGGCCGTGAAGCTTGCCCGGTCCCACATGCCGGACCTGGTGCTGATGGATATCAAGATGCCGGTCATGAACGGCTACGAGGCCATTGAAGAACTGAGAAAGGATGGAACAACACGGTCGATTCCCGTTGTGGCGCTGACGGCAACGGGTATATTGGAGGAGAGAGACCGAATTCTGTCTGCAGGTTTCGACAGCTTCCTCATGCGGCCTTTCCAATGGTCGGAATTCCGCAGCGTCGTCTCCCGTTTTGTTGGAAGACCTTCGGGCCACATCCCCGATACCCCGGAAGGTTTATCGGATGGCGGAGAGAGGACAATGCCCGCAGGCCTCACTGCCGAGCGATTTCTGGAAGTGCTGGACGCCCTCAAACAGGACCTGATGTCGGAATGGCAGACCGCCAAACAAAGACAGCATATGCCGGATATCGAATCCTTCGCCGCCCGCATCAGGGACTTGGGGGGGCACAGCTCCATAGGGTGTTTGATTCGCTATGGAGAGGAGCTCCTTTTTCATGTGGACGGATTCGATATTGACAAGATTACGGCCACCCTCGAGAATTATCCAGCATTGGTCGCTGAGGTCGAAACATTGGGGAATCTACGTGGATGAGCCTTCCAAGACACCGTTCCGCATCCTGATCGTGGATGATATCTCCAAGAATATTCAGGTTGTTGGAAACATATTGAAACGCGTGGGCTATTCCCTTTCATTCGCCACGAGTGGAGCTCAGGCTCTTGACATGGTCATGTCCGAGCCCTTCGATCTCATCCTTCTGGACATCATGATGCCGGAAATGGACGGATACGAGGTCTGCGCGCGCATCAAGGAACGGCCCGAAACGCGTGAAGTCCCGGTCATCTTTCTCACGGCCAGGACCGCTCTCGATGACATCACAAGAGGATTCCGGGCCGGCGCAGTGGACTATGTGACCAAACCGTTTAACTCGGAAGAGCTTCTCGCCCGGGTGCAGACGCACCTGGAACTCAAATCTTCGGCGGATGCCATTCGAAGGAAGAACCAGGAGCTTTCCGACAGCAATGCTGAATTGGAGAGTGTCAACGCCCAGTTGCGACAGGCGCTGCAGGAGATCAAAACCCTGAGGGGTCTCCTGCCCATTTGTGCCAATTGCAAGAAGATCCGGCTCAAGGATGCGGATCCGAAGAAACGGGAATCGTGGATTGTCCTGGAAGAATATTTGAGCCGGCACACGGAGGCAGCATTCAGCCACGGTATCTGCCCCGAATGCCTGGAGCGTTACTATCCCAAGGTCTACCGTCAATACAACAAGAGCTGATCGGCTCCTCCGATCCGGGCCCGTTCGACCCCTTCCTTCTCACCCACTGTTTCATCCCTTTCCCGAATGGGCTTGACAACGAGCCTTCCCTGATGGAACCCTTCACTCCTGCACATGTTCAGGGTTATATTCGAACGAGGCCGGCTCGGATGTGTGTTCATTCCATGTGACCTTTTGCCGGCTGGCATTCGCAGGTGATGGCAGACCACGGTGAAGGAGTGGTGGCTCCCGGTGTCCCGAAAGAACGAGCATACTTTGATCGCTGGGCCCGGCGGCGGTGCCACGGATTCAGGAAATGGTGTGACCTCGGGACCGGAAGGAGCCCGGATGAGCAAAAGAAGTGCAGGGTGAGATGACACGACGACGGCAATGTCTTGATCGAAGGATGCTTTTCGGAGGGAGGTCGAAGTCCCCGAATGCACACCTGCAAGCGGTGCCCTCAGTCGCTCGAACCCTGCTTCGCTGTCTCATCATTTTAGCTCTACTGTCTCCCGTTTCATGCGGTGATGAAGAACAGGCCATCCGGGTGGATCTCTCCAAGCGCGAAGAGATCGGCTACAGCGAAGACCCGAACACCATTACCTACGCCTACGTCCCCCAATATTTTCACAAAGTGTCGTACGAAAGACACAACCCCCTCGTGAAGTATCTGGAGCATGAAACAGGGCTCCCCATCAGACAGGTCTTCCCCGACAGCTTCGATGACTACATCCGAAAGACGGGTCTGGGCAAAATCGACATCTCATTCGCCAACCCTTTCATCTACATCAAGGTGAACCGGCGATTCGGTGTTCAGGCCTTCGCACGAATCGTCGAGCTCGATGGAAAGGAGAATTTCCGGGGGCAGATCATCTGCCGCAACGACAATGACGCCATTGCGGGCATCGAAGACTGCCGGGGCAAACGATGGGTGGCGGTGGACCCTTCATCGGCCGGGGGCTATTTGTATGCTTTGGGCCTCTTTTGGGATCACGGGATCAGAAAGGAGGATTTCGCCGAGATTTCCTTTGTGCCCGGCCCGGGAGGTCAGCAGGAAAAAGTGGTTCTTGCCGTGTATCACGGGAGATACGATATCGGCTCCGTGCGTGAAGGAACACTGGAGTTGGTGTCCGATAAGATCGACCTCGATCAGATCAGGGTCCTGGGGTACACACCCTGGTATCCGGGGTGGATGTACTCGGCCCGCAAAGGTCTCCCCCAAAAGGTCGTTGACCAGGTTCGAGAGGCGCTCCTCAAGCTCAATTGCCTGGACAGCCAGTACCGCTCCATTTGTGATGCGGCTCATTTTGCGGGCATCATTCCAGCCGAGGACCGGGATTATGATACCATTCGACAGCTGGCCGAGAAGGTCGGCATCGATCTGAACCAGTAGCAGTCTCTTATGCTCCTTCGGGCCGCTCCAAACGATGAAAAGGCTCACGGAGGGGCTGAGTTTTTGACTCGAAACCCGAAACCTGAAACTCGAAACTCGAAACTCGAAACTTGTTAGAGCAGGATGAACCATGCTTGCGCGCCTGAGTTTTCGAACGAAAATCTCCCTGGCTATGATGGCCGTACTGCTTGGCTTTGGGGTTTCGGTAGCCGTGGTGATCAGCCGCACCGCCACGCAGGCCCTCCTGGAGGAGAGCAAGCGACGGGGCATTTCGGGAACCCTCCATGTGACGGCCAGAATCGAAGACCCCCTTCTCGCCATGGATTTCCTTCGCATGAAGGATGTTGCCGACGAGGTCACCCGCACGAGTGAAGACATCGCCTATCTGTTCATCCTGAATGAAGTCGGAACTCCGCTGGTTCACACCTTTCAGGGGGGATTCCCAACGGACCTGCTCCTGGTCAATTCGGTCTCAAGCAATGACTCTTACCGAATCCAACTGCTGACTACGGGCAAGGAGCTGATCCACGATTTTGCGGTGCCGGTCATGATCGGAAACAACCGCCTCGGCACGGTCCGGCTTGGCGTGTCCCATGAGCGCATCGGTGCCGCCGTCGATCGACTTCTTTCGACGATTCTGGTCATCATCGGGCTCGCCATCGTCCTGGCGGCATCCCTCGGAACCCTGGTCTCGCGGACCACCACTCGACGCATCGAAGTTCTGAGACAGTCTGCTGAAGAGATCGTCAAGGGGAACCTGGACGTCCACACCTCTCCGGTGCCGGTGCGTCAGTGCTGGCAGTTCGCGCAGTGCGAGCGCACGGAATGCCCCGCCTACCATCGGGCGGACCAGCGATGCTGGCACATGGCCGGCACCCTTTGTCCCACCTGTGCGGAGGGCGAGTACGACAAGAAGATCGACAACTGCCGTGGATGCCTGGTTTACCGGTCGAATGCCGGCGATGAAATCCAGCATCTTGCGGATTATTTCGACCTCATGGCCGCAACCCTCAAGCGGCGGCTGGAGGACCTTGTGAAGACTCAGAACGACCTCCAGAAGCAGCAGCACCTCTTCCAGACCATCATCAATGTCACTCCGGATCTCCTGTCCCTCCACGATCCGGAATTGCGCTGCCTGGCTTTCAACAAGGCTTTCTCAAGCTTCTTCGGTCTGCGTGAAGAGGAGACTCTGGGTACCAGCTGCGTGCTCAGGCTCGATGCGAGAGACGCCGATGCCGATCGCATGGAAAGTCTCCAGGTGATGAGCTCGGGGGTGCCGGTGCAGACAGAACGGAGGATGCACGGAGTTGCAGGCGACGCCTGGTTTCATGTGGTGAAGACCCCCGTTCTGGACCCGGAGGGACGGGTCATCGGCCTGCTCTGCAACGCCAGGGACATCACGACATTCAGGGAGCTCCAGGAGCGCATCAGCCAGTCCCAGAAACTGGAATCCCTGGGGCAGCTGGCGGCCGGTGTCGCTCATGAGATCAACACCCCTTTGGGCATCATTCTGGGATATACCCAGCTCCTCCTGGATGATCTTTCACCGGATTCCGAACCTTACGAGACTCTGAAGACCGTCGAGAAGCACACGCGCATCTGCAAGAAGATTGTGGCCGATCTGCTCCGGTTCTCGCGCAATACGCAAACTGACAAGAAACCCCTGAACCTGAACGACATCATCGGACAGGTGGTTTCGGTCGTGGAGCATACCTTTGGGCTCGAGCACATTGCCGTTCAGCAGTCATTGGATCCCGAACTGCCGGAAATTTTCGGCGATTCAGAAAAGCTCCTGCAGGTCTTCATGAATTTGCTCAACAACGCCTATGACGCCATCGATTCGGATGGCACCGTGATGCTGGCCACTCAATACGATGCGGCTCGAAAAGAGGTGATCGTGAAAGTCGCTGACACGGGTTGCGGAATCGCTCCTGAAATTCGACCCAGGATTTTCGATCCGTTCTTCACGACGAAATCAGTGGAGAATGGGACCGGGCTCGGACTGGCTGTGACCTTTGGCATCGTCCGGGATCACGGAGGACAGATCGACGTCGAGAGTGGAACAGAGGCGGATATCGTATCGAAGCTGGGCCGGGATGCAGGATCTTCTGGCTGCAAGGGCACTGTATTCACCCTCAGGTTTCCGGCCTTCGATCCTTCGATACCGCTGTCCCGGGAAATACCAGAGCTTCCCGTCAGTCTCGTCGACACAGGATCCGGCAGCAGCGGGGGATAGCCGGTTTGGTAGAAACGGATCCGGGATCCGGGTTTTGAGGTTGGTAGATGAGAAACCACCGTTGCAGGATGTCCGCACTCTGGGGGGGGTTGTGCCAGCGGGCGCGGTGCGGCTCAGGCGGGTGCACGATGCGGGATTGAGCCAGTGAATTGAGAGAGCATGTACTTAGAGTACTTTCATCTCAAAGAGACACCGTTTTCCATTTCACCCGACCCCAGGTACCTCTATCTCAGCGACCAGCATCGCGAGGCGCTGGCCCACCTGGTATTCGGCGTCGACCGCGATGGGGGATTCATCCTGCTGACCGGAGAGGTGGGAACGGGCAAGACAACCATTTGCCGGTGTCTTCTGGAGCAGCTGCCGGAGAACTGTGATGTCGCACTGGTTCTCAACCCCAGGGTCACCGTTCGCGAGCTGCTCTCCACCATCTGCGACGAGTTCCGAATCCCTTATCCCAAGGGAAACCAGTCCATCAAGACCTTCATCGACCTCATCAACGAGTATCTCCTGGACGCTCATGCCAGAGGTCGCAAGGCTGTCCTCATCATCGACGAAGCTCAGAACCTGACTCCGGCCGTGCTGGAACAAATCCGCCTCCTTACGAATCTGGAGACCACCAAACGCAAGCTGCTTCAGGTGATTCTTCTGGGACAGCCCGAGCTCAAGGAGCTGCTGGGACAACCCGAGCTGCGGCAGCTGTCTCAGCGGATCATTGCGCGCTATCATCTCGGCCCCCTCACCCGGGCCGATGTCGACGCTTACATCAACCATCGGCTGGCTGTGGCAGGGGCGCGTGACACGCTGTTCCCACCTTCCGCCATCAGTCAACTGTTCCTTCTGAGCCGCGGCATCCCGAGACTCATCAATATCATTGCGGATCGGGCCCTGCTCGGGGCCTATGCACTGGGTGAAAGCCGCGTCACATCGACCATTGTCAAGCGGGCAGCCCTGGAAGCCTTGGGCGAACCGGCCTGGAGCTCTCCCTGGCTCAGAGCATTGGCGTGGGGGTCGGCTGCCCTCTTCCTGCTGCTGGCCTCACTGATGGGCTGGAAACTCCATCAGGGTGAAGAAGGGCTGCGCCTGTGGGAATTCCTGAACGCCGGACCCGTCAGGATCGAGGCCCGTGCACCTTTGCGCAGACCCATCCCGCCGGCAAGCCATTCGGCCTCTCCCCTTGGAGCCGAATGGAAGACTTCCTTGGAATCGGCCTTCGCAGCTGGGGACTATGTTCCGCACCAGCCATGGAATTCGAAGCCGGAGACGCCATCAAGCTGGATTCCCAACCCCCCTGCTGCTGCTGGAGAGGCCGAGGCCTTCCGGGCCTTGCTCGAACGATGGCACGTAGATAATTTGCCGGCCGAATGGAAGGATGCTCCCTGCAAGGAGGCCCAGAACTTCGGGTTCCACTGCCTTTCCGCACAGGGAACACTTGAGGATCTCGCTCGTTTGAATCACCCCGCTGTGCTCAAACTTTTCGACTCCGGAGACGAGCCGTTTTTTGCAGCCTTGGTGGAGATACAGGGATCCAGGGTCACACTGATCACTGCCGGGAAGTCCCACAAGATCGATCAGAGCGAGCTCCAGCAGCACTGGCGAGGGGATTATACTGTGCTGTGGCGTCCTCCGCCTCAGTATCGCGGTGAAATCCATCAGGGGGAAAAGGGGCAGGGGATCACCTGGGTACGACTTCAACTCTCGATTCTCAGGGGGAAGAATGAAGTCCCTGTCGAAGAAGCCGTTTATGATGAATCGATGGTGGAGGAACTGAAGCGGTTTCAAATGGAGCAAGGTCTGGAACCCGATGGGCTCGCCAGTCCGGTGACGTTGATTCGCCTGAACGCCCTCACGGGTCTGGATGTTCCTTTGTTAACTCCCATTCAACAGGGTGGCTGAGATGTCTTACATACTGGATGCACTGAAAAAATCTGAGGCCGAACGTCAGCAGGGCAAGGCGCCCGGCATCGGCACCGTTCAGTCCTACAAGCCGAATCGAGGGAAACGGCGTCGCACATGGCCCTATTTGCTGGTCATCGCGCTGGCTGTCAACGCCGGAGTTGTTCTCATGGCGCTTCGTCCCTGGGAAGCACGGGTGGAGACACCGCCGAAGGCGGTCCAGGAACCCGGCATGTCCGAAGCAAAGAATGCAAGGCAATGGCATCCGTCACAATCGCCGGAAGCCGGCCCTCCCCGGGAGAAGCTCGCGGCCGAGCCACCGGAGGCCGCACCTTCTGTTGGATCTGCGCGGGCGCCCAGCTCCTTGACACCTGCAGACTCTGCGGGCAAAGGTGAACCCTCAGTATCCGTTCCGCCCGCAGGACAGGCGGCCGTTTCCTCATCCACCGAACCTGCCGGCACAACGGAAATTGCGGCACCTGCAGCACCTCCTCCGAATTCCGCTTCAAAGACGGCCGCCGCCGGGGTCCCCTCCCCTCCTGCAGCCGCCGCAAATCGCGAAGGCAAGACCATTTCGACAACGGCCGCACAGGCTGAAGACCGTTTCGGTTCAAAGCTGCGCGATCGGCCCCCCGGGGTCCCGGCCGCTCCCGTGAAAAAGCCGGCCGCAGCGCAGCAGAGCTTTGCCACCGCGCCGCCGACTGTTCCCAGAGCGGCGGAAGCCACCAACAGCCGGCCGGTCGTCACACAGTCCCCAGCCGTCGAAAAAGCACAACGCCCGGCCGCTCCGCCAGCTCCAGTTGAGGAGCGGCCAGCTCCCGATCCCATGACGCCCCGGCGTGGCGAACCTGCGCAGCACAAGGCCTTGTCCAGACCTCAGGGAACGAAAGAGCTCTACGACATGCCACCCGGCATCCGCCACGAAGTTCCGAGGCTCACCTTTTCTTTCCTCGTCTACTCGGATCGACCTGAAGAGCGCATGGTGACCATCAACGGCAGGAGAATGCGGGAAGGTGAGGAAGTGACCAGTGGGCTTCGACTGGAGGAAATCACCCCGGAGGGAGCCATCCTGAGCTGGAAAGGTCAGCGATTTCACAAGAGCGTCTTTTGATCCGCCGGAATTTGGTTGAAGAGCATGCAAGTCCGTCAGAGCTGCTCTGCCTTTTCGTGCAGCGCGGTAGCCCGGCGACCGGTCGACATCTGTGACAACCAAATCTCCCCTTTTCGACTCTCGATTTGTCGCCGAGCGTGGCTATAATTCATGGTGAAACAGGTCCTGCCAAGGGAATACGGGCAGGGGCCGAGATGTTCCGACGGAGAAGCATATGACGCGGTCACGATCTGAATCTGAGGATCCCGTCGAATCCGGGTATCCGTTTGACTGGAACGTGGGAGGTGTCTGCGAGGCTCTCATCCAGCACGCCCCCGTGATGTACTTTTCCGCTGATGCCAATGGGGTCATTCGGAATGTGAACAGCTTCTGGCTGGAGGTGACGGGGTATGAAGCAGGCCAGGTTGTGGGCAGGCATTTTGCTGACTTCATAGCCGAGGGCGCTTACAAGTCTTCGTTTGAGATAAGCTGGCAAATCCTCCTGGACACCGGGCGTCTGAAAGACGCCCCCATTCAACTGCTCGGCAGGGACGGTCAGGCCCGGGAAATGCTCTGGTCAGCGATGGCCCAGACGGACGACGAGGGAGGAGCTCAGCAGTATCTTGGAATCCTGATCAACGTTTCCGACCTCCAGAAATCAGAGAAGAAGATACGCCAACAGAACGAGTTCCTCAGAAATGTCCTGGAATCGCTGCCGCATCCATTCTACGTCCTTGACGCCGAAACCTACGTCATCAAGATGGCCAACTCCGCAGCTCGCTTCGGGCCTCTGACACCCACAACGACCTGCTACGCATTGACCCATCGTCGAAGTTCTCCGTGCACTGAGCCGGAGCACACCTGCCCTCTGGCGGTCGTGAAACAGACCAGGAAACCGGTGACCGTCGAACATGTCCACTTCGACCGGGATGGCAATCCCAGGGACTACGAAGTGCACGGGTACCCCATATTCGACCAGCAGGGAAACGTGGTTCAGATGATCGAGTATTCTCTGGACATCACCGAGCGCAAGCAGATGGAGAAAGCGCTGCAGGAAAACGCCGAGAAGATCAAGCTCTTCGCCTACTCCATCTCACACGATTTGAAGAGCCCCCTCATTGGCATCCACGGACTGGTTCGCCTGCTTTGCAAACGCTACGATGAATATCTGGATGAGCGGGGCAAGTCCTTTTGCAGCCAGATCCTGAAGACTTCCGAGCACGCTGTTGCCCTCGTGGAGGAAATCAATGCCTACATCAGGGCCAAGGAGGTCGCACTGCAGTTCGAATCCATGGATCCTCTCGAAGTATTGCACATGGTCCGGGAAGAATTCGGAGCGCTCCTGGGGGTTCGTCAAATTGCGTGGGTCGAACCGGAAAGCATCCCGACAATCCGTGCGGACAGGCAGTGCATGCTGCGCGTTTTCCGCAATCTGGTGGACAATGCCCTGAAATATGGAGGAAACAAGCTGAGCCGCATCGAAATCGGGTATCAGGAGTCGGGTGAATTCCACACCTTTCTCGTCAAGGATAACGGTGTGGGCATCCAGCAGGAGGATTCCGACAAGATCTTCGAACAGTTTCAGCGCAACGAAACATCACGCGGCGTCGAGGGAACCGGTCTCGGCCTCGCCATTGTCAAGACCATCGTCGAAAAGCATCGCGGCCGCATCTGGCTCGAATCCCAGCCCGGGGTCCACACTACCTTTTACATCTCTATCGCCAGGGATCTTTAGACACCTCAAATCGCTTCATATCCCCCACCTGATTGACTCCGGCATACTCTCCATGGCAGCGCAGGATTCAACCACGATGGATGCCGTTCAACATTCCAGGAGAGGGATAGGTGAACGTCGCGGCAGGCAGTACACCGTGAATGGATGAAGAGCTCAGGGCAGCCATCCCCTGCGATGGAATTCGCTTTGAGCCATGCAGCTATTGTTTCGGAATCGGGATTCCCTTTTGTGGAAGCTTGAGCACCGCTCGTTCAAGCAAGCCGACTTGTTACACATGACCGGTCACCATCCCACCTGAACGTTTGCCCCGGAACACCACGTGGACGTGTTTCGATGTCGCGGGATGGGTCAGCTTTCCCACGGCGTCTTCTGCTCAGTACAGTTTCACAAAAGAGTATGTCCGTTTTCACCTCGTCATGCCGGCAGTCTTTTGGCCGGCACCCAGTTTCTTTTGTGGATTCCGGCTTGAAAACTGCCGGAATGACGACCCAAGTATTGGACACTCGATTGTGTGGAGATGTACTTAGATACCAACGAGCCTGCCCCGGAGATTGGGATATTCGGTTTCGAATGGCTTGACCTCGATTCGGACCTGATCTTCCCATAGACAAATTCCTGCCGACCCTTGATTCGATTTGACAAAATCCGGGATTGGTATTAGAGAGGTCCCTGCAAAAATTTTCATATTACGATCATATTGGGAATGATATGAAAGAAGACACCGCAGAACAGTCAAAGCACGACCTTCCCGCCCCTAAACGGAGTAAGACGACGCACTCCGCTTACGGAGCTGCCTTCTTCCGGTCTCTAACCCGGGATTCTTCAAAACCATGCGGTTCTGCTTACGTGGGTACCTTTATCATTATGATGGTGCTGTGGTGCGTGCTGTCGGGGAAGTTCGACTCCTTCCACCTGTCTCTGGGCGTGCTGTCCTGCGCCCTTGTTTCGTATTTCAGCGCGGACCTTCTCTTCGCCAGACCCCTGACCCGAACAACCTTTCGCACGGCTTTCAGGTTTCTGGGGTACCTGCCCTGGCTTCTCTATCAAATTTTCCTTTCGGCTCTGCATGTACTGTATCTTTCTTTCCACCCTCGGATGCTGGAACTGATAGACCCACAGGTGGTCCGGTTTCGGAGCCGATTAAGGAGTGACCTGGCCCAGATCACCTTTGCCAATTCCATCACGTTGACGCCGGGCACCGTTACGATCTACGTCAATTTTCACCGGGACTTCAGTGTTCACGCCATCGACCGTCACAGCGGAGATGGACTTCCCGGGGAGATGGAGCGGCGCATCGCGCGGGCCTTCGGGGAGGATTGAGGGTGGACGATTTCTTCCTGGGTTGCAGTCTGTTTCTCGGTGGCCTGATGCTGCTTTCACTCTACCGGGGCATCTTCGGCCCCACGGTTCCGGACCGGATGATCGGAGTGAATGCCATCGGAACCAAGACAACGGTCATGCTGATTCTCATCGGCCTGCTTTACCACCGACTGGACATGTTCGTCGACATCGCCCTGGCCTATGCCCTGCTCAATTTCATCGCGGTTCTGGCTGCCGCTCGGTATTTCCAGAAGCGGAAGGGGCTCTATTATGAAAAACCCTTTTAGCGCAGAGGGCGGCGCCCGGCTTGCTTCCAACATCGGTATGGTGTGCGGACGCCGGCCTCGTGTGGGCCAATCGGGGGGGAGTGTATGGTGATCGATGTGATCGTCGTCATCTGCCTGGTGGCGGGGCTCATCTTCTTCGCAGGTGGGACGTTGGGCCTCCTGCGCTTTCCCGACTTTTACTCCAGGCTGCATCCGGCCGGCAAGCTGGACACTTCTGGAGCTTTGTTGGCTCTTTTCGGGCTGGCTATTCATCAGCTGTTCCCCCTTTCCGTTGACTCCGTGCTGACGGGCCTGAAACTGATGCTGATCGTTGTTTTCGTCTTTCTGGCCAGTCCTACGGCCACCCATGCCATCTGCGACGCCGGGTTTCGCGCCGGCCTGGAGCCCTGGAAGAAGGGGGAGCCTCGGAGGTGAGCCGATGATGATCTGGCAGCTGGACCTGCTCATATTGTTGCTGGTGGTGATTTGCGGGATCGGGGCCATCATGATCCGGGACCTGCTGGGAGCGGCCATTCTTTTCGGCGCCTACAGTTTTATGATGTGCCTGCTGTGGGCCATCATGGGGGCCGTGGACGTGGCATTCACGGAGGCCTCGGTGGGTGCCGGGGTCAGCACGGTCTTTTTCATAGCTGCCGTGTATCACACCACTCGGAGGACGAAGGATTGAAGATCCTGGGACTGATCATAGTCGTTCTGGTGGGAGCGGTTCTGGAGTACGCCACCATTGATTTTCCCGCCCTTGGAGACCCGGCATCCCCTGCAAGCACCCACGTCTCGCCCCGTTACATTGAAAAATCCATCGAAGAAACTGCTGTGCCCAATGTGGTCACTTCGGTCCTGGCCGATTACCGGGGCTTCGACACCATGTTCGAGACGACGGTCATTTTTTCGGCCGGTGTAGCCTGCTTTCTGCTGTTGCGGGTCCCTCCCTCCCGTCGATCTCAGCGGGCAGCGGAGAGACAGTACCGGCATCGATTGACCGGCTTGACCTTTCGAATCAAGGGCGGAGGAGAGGTCTCCCTGCCTCTGCATGAGTTTGAGCCGGTCGACAGCATCTGGACGCCCTACGATTTCATCATCGAGAAGGTCTGTCGTTACCTCATTCCGTTTATCCAGCTTTTCGGCCTGTATGTCATCGCCCACGGGCACCACAGTCCCGGTGGAGGGTTTCAGGGAGGGGTGATCCTCGGGGCAAGTATCATTTTGCTTTCCGTGTCTCACAACCTGAGGAGCGCCTTGAAGCGCATGGGAGAAAAGACGAGCGCCCTCTTCAGCCCCATAGGGGTGTTCATTTACGCCGGTACCGGGGCACTGTGTCTCATCCTCGGATACAATTTTCTGGACTATCAGGCCCTGGCCACCATTTTGCCCGGTGGACCGATCATGGCGCGCTCCCACGGGATTTTCATTGTGGAAGTGGGAGTGGGTATGGCGGTCATGGGCACCATGGTATGGATCTTCAAGAATCTGGCCTCCCTGGGCCGGTATGACGAGGGGTTGTAGGCCGTGGAAGACGTCCTCCGCCAGATCATAGAAAAGGACAACTACTGGATTTACATCACGCTGATGATGATCGGCCTCTACGCGATGATCGCCAAGAACAATTTGGTGAAGAAGATCGTGGGGATGAACATATTTCAGACGGCCGTCATCCTGTTCTATGTCTCCATCGGAGTCAAGAAGGGGGCCACCATCCCCATCATCGAGCATGGCCATGACACCGCTCACACGGTGGCCCAGGCTGTTGACTACATCAATCCATTGCCCCACGTTCTGATGCTCACCGCCATTGTCGTCTCGGTAGCCACGCTGGGCGTGGCCCTGGCCATTGCCACAGCGGTTTACCGCCGATACCAGACCCTGGAAGAAGACGAAATCCTGAAGCACATTCGAGAGCCATGAGCGCACACTATCCAGCCCTTTTGGTCATCATTCCCCTGCTGGCTGCCTTCTTTGTCAGTGCTGCCGGCTGGCTCCGGCCCCTCTGGTGCTTTCCCCTGGCCCTGGCCGCACTGGGTGGAAGCCTGCTGGTCTCCATCGGCCTGCTCGCCGATGTGATCAGGGGCATCCCTGATCTGTACTGGTTCGGCGGCTGGGCTCCCCCATGGGGAATCTACTATCGAGTGGACAACCTGAACACACTCGTTTTGGTTGTGATTTCCGGGGTGGGGTTTGTCAACCTGTGGGCTGCTCGCCCCACGGTGGAGCGGGAGTTCCCTGAAAAGAGCGGCGCTTTTTACACGCTCTACGTCCTGTTCGTCACCGGCCTTCTGGGGATGGTGGTTACCGGCGACGCCTTCAATCTGTACGTGCTGCTCGAGATCGCCGCCATCACGGGCTATGCCCTCATCGCGCTGGGAAAGGGCCGTGCGCCTCTGGCCAGCCTCAACTACATCTTCATGGGCACCATCGGAGCATGCTTCTATCTGCTCGGGGTCGGTTATCTGTACATCGTGACCGGGTCGTTGAACATGCAAGATATTGCACGTTTGCTGACCCCTCTGTACGACTCGCGAGTGGTTACGGTGGCCTTTGTCATCATGATGGTCGGGGTATGGCTCAAGATGGGGTTCTTTCCCCTTCACGCGTGGCTGCCCAACGCTTACACTTTCGCGCCTTCACCAGTGAGCAGCCTGGTGGCCCCGCTCATGACCAAGGTGATGGTCTATGTCATGATCCGAATGGTCATGACGGTATTTACGGTAGACTATGCCTTCGGGGTCCTGGGCTTGAACGACGCCGTGGTGTGGCTGGCTGTCGTCGCCATCGTCGCGGGCTCGCTGATGGCCCTGGCGGAGAAGGATTTCAAGCGGATGCTGACCTTCATCGTGGTGGCTGAGGTGGGCTACATGGTGGGCGGGTTCTGGCTGGGCAACCGGTCGGGATTCACGGGGTCGGTCCTGCACATCGTCAACGACGCCCTCATGACCCTTTGCCTCTTTCTTGCCGTGGGAGGCATCATCCACGTGAGGGGAGAGAGCCGGCTGGAGAGCCTGCAGGGGCTGTTTCGAACCATGCCGTGGACCATGGCGGCACTGGTGTTGGGGGCGCTGTCCATCATCGGAGTCCCGCCGACGTGCGGTTTCTTCAGCAAGTGGTATCTGCTGCTCGGGGCCGTCGAGGGCGGCCATTACGGCTTTCTCTCGGCATTGCTATTCAGCAGCCTGGTGAACGTGGTCCTGTTCTTCCGCATTTTCGAGATCGGTTACTTTGAACCATTGGAGGCTTCACATGGGGATGTCTCCCATGCTCATGCCCATGCCCATGGCCACGCGGCGCCGGCCATATCGGAGGCTCCGCTGGGCATGCTGGTGCCCCTTTGGATGACGGCTTTGGGACTCATCTTGGTGGGTATGTACACGGGAGAAATCGTCGGCCGGGTGATTCGCCACGCCATTCCGGCAGCGATGTTCTGAAAGCAGGTGGACTGAATTGGAACCGCTCACTTCCCTCAAACCGCTGATCGCCGTTCTGGTTTCTCTCGGGGTGGTCCCGATCCTGATTTCGAGTCGCAATGCCAACGTCCGTGAAGCCTGGACCTTTGCGGCCGCAGGGGTGAAGTTCCTGATCGTCCTTTCCATGCTGCCCGTCGTCCTGGAGGGGCAGGAACTGGTTTTCACTCTCGCTGAGGTTCTGCCCGGCGTGCCCATCGCTTTGCGGGTGGATGCCCTCGGTATGCTCTTTGCCCTGGTAGCCTCGTCGCTCTGGATCATCACCTCGGCCTATTCCATCGGCTACATGCGGGGATTGAACGAGCACGGACAGACCCGTTACTTCTGTTTCTTTGCCCTCGCCCTTTCGGCCACCATCGGCGCGGCCTTTTCCGCCAATCTCTTTACACTTTACCTGTTCTACGAGATGCTTTCGTTCGCCACATACCCTCTGGTCACTCACCATCAGGATGCCGAGGCGCGACGGTCGGGCCGCAAGTATCTCCTTTATATCGTTGGGACATCCATCGGGCTGGTGCTGCCGGCCATGATCCTCTCGTATCATCTCTCCGGAACCCTGGAGTTTTCGCCGCACGGATTCCTGCCGCCATCGGCCTCGCCGGTGCTGCTGGCGGTTTTGCTCTTCATGTTCCTGTTCGGCTTTGCCAAGGCGGGGATCATGCCCCTGCATTCGTGGCTCCCGGCGGCCATGGTGGCTCCGACGCCCGTGAGCGCCCTGCTTCACGCCGTGGCCGTTGTCAAGGTGGGAGTCTTCTGCATTCTCCGCATTCTCACTGGAGTCTTCGGCCTCGACCTGCTGGCTTCCCTCAATCTTGGGACCGCTGTGGCGTTTGTCGCCGCATTCACGATCATCGTCGCCTCGCTCATCGCGCTGACCCAGGACGAACTGAAGCGCCGCCTGGCGTTCTCTACCATAGGCCAGCTTTCCTACATCGTGCTGGGGGCGGCCCTCCTCTCTCCCAAAGGGCTCACGGGGGCCATGGTTCATATCGCCATGCACGCGTTCGGAAAGATCACGCTGTTTTTCTGTGCAGGCGCTATTTTTGTGGCCACCGGGAAGAAGTACATCAGCCAAATGGTCGGCATCGGCAGACGCATGCCCATCACCATGACGGCGTTTTTCATTGGATCCCTTTCCATCATCGGGATACCGCCCGGATGCGGCTTTCTGAGCAAATGGTATCTGGCCCTTGGAACGTTACAGGCAGATCAGTTCCCCCTCCTGCTGATCATTCTGGTCAGTTCACTGCTCAACGCTGCCTATTTTATGCCGATCGTTTACCGCGCTTTTTTTGTTGGTTCTCAGCAGGCCTTGTTCCCGGACGAGGTTTCGGAGGCGCCAATCTTCTGCGTGGCGCCGCTGGTGGCAACCGCCTTGATCTCCCTGGTCTTGTTTATTTACCCTCAGCCGTTTCTGGATCTTGCGGAGCTGGCTGTTCGGGGCCTGATTGGAGGAAGCGGGAAATGAGCGGAGGATCGTCCGAAAAAATGGAGCTTGGGCATGATCCCGTTCCGGGATACCGGCCCATTTTCTTCATCACGTTGGCTGTTGGGGTTGTTTATCTGGCCTTGATTTTATTCAATACATTGTAGGGACCCGGCCATGTCCGAGACGACGGAGCATGAAAAGCAGTATCTTTTTGACAAACCGGAAAACGTCAAGCGGTTGTTCAGGGTCTATTATCCCTCTCTGGTGCTTCTGCTGGTCCTGGACCTGTTCATCGAAAAGCATGCCTATTTCCCCTGGGAGAGCTGGCCGGAGTTCTACGCCGTCTATGGGTTCGTTGCCTGCGTGGCGTTGGTGCTGGCCGCCAAGTATGTCCTGCGACCCCTGGTGATGCGTAGAGAGGAATACTACGATGAGTAGCGGCCTGCCGCCGGCCTTTGTTTTCATTGGGGGCGCTCTCGTGCTGCCCTTTCTCAAGGGGAGGACTCAGAGCGGGTTCTTGATCCTCTTGCCGATCCTCGGATTCGTTAATCTGCTGCAGTTTTCCTCCGGGAGCCATTGGGAGATCTCCTTCTGGGATTATCAGCTCATGCTGGCCAGAGTCGATCGGCTAAGCCTCCTTTTTGGATATGTCTTCCACCTGATCACCTTTCTCGGCGCGATTTATGCCCTGCATCTCCAGGACGATCTGGAGCAGATGGCCGGTTTGGCTTACGCAGGAAGTGCGCTGGGGGTGGTGTTTGCAGGGGACCTCTTGACACTGTTCGTCTTCTGGGAGCTCCTGACCGTCTGTTCTGTGATTCTCATCTGGAACCGTCGCACTCGGGAGGCCCAAGCCGCCGGATTCCGCTACCTGCTGGTGCATGCCGCCGGAGGTCTCTGTCTATTGGCCGGTGTGGTCCTTTACATTCACCAAACCGGGTCTATCTCCTTCGGTTACATTGGCCTGAACGGTCTGGCTACCACCCTGATCTTCATCGGGGTTGGCGTCAACTGTGCCTGGCCGGTTCTTCACCCCTGGTTGACCGACGCCTATCCGGAAGCCACCATTACAGGGGCTGTGCTGCTGAGCGCGTTCACGACGAAGACGGCGGTTTATGTTCTGGCACGGGCGTTTCCGGGGACGGAGGCATTGATTTGGATTGGGGCTGCCATGACCGGCTTCCCCATCTTCTTTGCCGTCATTGAAAACGATCTCCGACGGGTGCTTGCCTACAGCCTTATCAACCAGGTAGGCTTCATGGTCTGCGGGATCGGGATCGGGACACCTCTCGCCATCAACGGGGCGGTGTGTCACGCCTTTAACGACATCCTCTTCAAAGCCTTGCTCTTCATGTCCATGGGGGCAGTGATGTACCGGACCGGAAAGGTTCGTGCCACCGATCTCGGCGGGCTTTACAAAACCATGCCTCTGACCTGCATCTGCTGCATGGTGGGGGCTGCATCCATATCCGCGTTTCCCCTGTTCAGCGGTTTTGTCAGCAAGTCCATGGTCATGGAAGCGGCCGCCCTGGGTGATTTGCGGTTTGTCTGGTTCATTCTCCTGTTTGCCTCTGCCGGCGTGTTTCATCACGCGGGAATCAAGATTCCCTACTTCGCCTTTTTTTCTCATGATTCCGGATTGAGGCCCAAGGAAGCGCCCTGGAACATGTCCCTGGCCATGGTGCTGACAGCCGGCCTCTGTATTTTCATTGGTTCCTACCCTGGCCCGCTCTACAGCCTGCTGCCAAATCCCGTCGACTATGAGCCTTATACGGCATCTCACGTGCTTGCCCAGTCGCAGATCCTGTTTTTCTCGTCTCTTGCTTTCGCCCTGCTATTGCTCTCAGGGATCTATCCGGCGGAGATCCGGAGCATCAACCTGGACGCAGACTGGTTTTACCGTCGGGGAGGGCGTCTTTTCTACCGGTTGACGGACCGGATCCTGAACGGGTTGAACGCGGGGGCAGAGGAGGTCTTCAGTCGTCGGCTGGCAGGGTGGTTGGGCCGCCAGTCCCGCGAGCTCCCCTTCCAGGTCTCAAAATTGCTCTTCTATCCTTTCTGGCGGGCGCGGGGGCTCTCTGGGGAAGCTCTGCAGCAGAAAAGCGTCAACCTCCAACAGGCCTTCGACCGTGGTGCGACTCCCATCGGGATCGGCACCGCAGTCGCTACGGCCTTCCTGCTGCTCATTTTCATCCTAACCGATCTGCTTTAACAAGGAACGCGGTATGGTAGCCATCGACGACCTGCAAAAGATCCTGTTGCTCCAGGACTTCACCGAGCCCATGCTGGAGGAGCTGAGTCCAATCATCCAGGCTCGGGAATGCCGGGAGCGGGAAATCGTTTTCAACGAGAACGACCCGGCTGAATATTTCTATGCTCTCAAGAGGGGAAAGATCATTTTGGAAGTGGAGGTGTCTCCGCGGGTCGTGATGTCCCTCGGTTCGGTCAAATCCGGGAACTCCTTCGGCTGGTCGGCTCTGTCACCGTCGGACCGGACCCATAAGTCCAACGCCCTGTGCACCGAACCGTGCGAGATCTTTTTCGTCCCGGGTGCGGAATTCCTCCAGATCCTCGACCGCCATCCGGAGTCCGGCTATCTGGTCATGAAAAGCATGTTCGCCATCTTCAAAAGACGCCTGGAGCGCCGAACGGTCCAGCTCATCAACGTCATCCGCAACTATCCGGAAATGAGGGAACTGGTTCAGGAATGATCCGGCATATCATGCCTGGTGAGGATTCCGATTTTCAAAAAGACCGGTTCCAGCATGCTCCCCCGGAGCGACTGCCTCTATTGCATATGCATACGGCGTGAAGCACGCTGGAGCCTTTGGCTATGAAGCAAGCTTCTCCCGGATGAGCTTTCGGGCAAGCTCCAGGGCGGCGGGGAGGTTTTCGGGCTGGTTGCCGCCGGCCTGGGCCATGTCGGGGCGACCGCCGCCGCTTCCGCCAACTTCCTTGACAATCTCCTTGATGAGGTTGCCCGCCTGGATACGGTGGGTGAGATCCGCCGTGACGCCTACCAGGAGGAACGCCTTGCCCTCATGGGCCGCCCCCAGAACAGCCACGCCGCTCTTCATGCGATCCTTGAACTGGTCGTTCATCTCCCGAAGGATCTTCGGATTGTCGGCCGCCACCTGAATCACCAGCATCCGCACTCCCCCCACCTCCTCGGCCTGATCCAAAAGGTCCGAGGACTGCCTGCCGGCCAGCGAGGCCTTGATGGACTCCAGCTCGCGCTCCACCTGCTTCTGGGATTGGGCGAGCTTCTCGATGCGCTCCGGGAGGTCGAGGGGCGCAGCCTTGAGCAGGTGGGCCGCCTGTCGCAGCGCCGCCTGCTGCTTCTGCACGTAGGCCAGGGCTGCGCTTCCCGTAAGCCCCTCGATGCGCCGAACGCCTGCGGCCACACTGGTCTCCTGGGTGATGACGAAAAGGCCGATGTCGCCGGTCCGGTGGGTGTGGGTCCCGCCGCAAAGCTCACGACTGAAACCCGGGATTTCCACCAGGCGCACGCGGTCCCCGTATTTCTCCTCGAAAAGCGCCATGGCGCCGGTTCTCAGGGCTTCATCCAGGTCCATGACCTTGACGTCCAGAGCCTGGTTCTCCCGGATCTCTTCATTGACCTGCCGCTCGATCTCGGACATCTCCTCGGGAGTCAGGGCGGCAAAGTGCGTGAAGTCAAATCGGAAACGGTCGGGAGCCACCAGGGATCCCGCCTGTTTCACGTGATCGCCCAGCACCTTGCGCAGTACGGCGTGCAGGATGTGTGTGGCCGTATGGTTGAGGGCGGTGCTGCGCCTGAGGTCCTGGGCCACTTTCAGGTGGACCTTTTCTCCCACCGTGAAGGTCCCCTCCTCGACTCTTCCGATGTGGACGAAGATGTCCCCCGGCAGCCTCAATGTATCCGTCACCGTCATGCGCCCTTCGGACCCGACGATCTCGCCCTTGTCCCCCACCTGGCCGCCGGTCTCCCCGTAGAAGGGGGTCACGGCGGTCACCACCTCCACTTCAGACCCGCTCTGAGCCGCAGGAATGGCTTCTCCATCCCGCACGAGCGCCACGATCTCCGAGCGGACCTCCATGTTCGTGTAGCCCACGAACTCGGTCCTGACGCCCCGCGCAGCGAGCTGGCGATAGGCTTCGGTGATTTCGCGCTCGCCGCTCCCTTTCCAGTGGAGGCGCGACTGCTCGCGCTGCTTGTCCATGAGCTCCTGGAAGCCCGGTTCGTCTGCATCCAGCTGAAGGCGCCGGGCCATGTCCGTCACGATGTCAATGGGGAATCCATAGGTGTCGTAGAGCTTGAAGATGAGGGCGCCCGGAATGACCTTCCGCCCTTCGTCCTGAATCCGCCTGATCTCGTTCTGGAGCAGCCGAAGGCCGTTGTCGAGGGTCTCGCTGAAACGCTCTTCCTCGTTGAGAATGACGCGGCTGATGAAGCTCCGGCTCTCAAGGAGCTCGGGGTAAGTGTCCTGCATGGACTCCATGACGGCCAGGGCGGTATCCGACAGGAAAGGCCGGTCCAGCCCCAGATACCTGCCGTGCCGCAGGGCGCGCCGAATCACGCGGCGCAGCACGTATCCCCTGCCCTCGTTGCTGGGCAGGATCCCGTCCCCGATGAGAAATGCCGCGGCACGGCTGTGGTCGGCGATAACCTTGACCGAAACGTCCTTCTCCTTGTCGTCTCCATAGCGATAACCGCTGAGATCCGCTACACGGCTCCGGACGGGTGCAAAAAGATCCGTGTCGTAATTGGAAGGAACCCTCTGCATAACGGCCGTCACTCGCTCGAGCCCCATCCCCGTGTCGATGCTCGGCTTGGGGAGCGGCTCCAGCACTCCGTCGTCCCTTCGATTGAACTGCATGAACACCAGGTTCCAGAGCTCCAGGTAACGATCGCAATCGCAGCCGGGTCTGCAGTCGGGCTGCCCACAGCCCATTTCCGGACCCTGGTCGATGAGGATCTCCGAGCAAGGGCCGCAGGGTCCCGTATCCCCCATGGCCCAGAAGTTGTCTTTGGTCGAGAAGGCCAGGATGCGCTCTGCAGGAAGGTAGCGCGCCCAGAACCCGCGTGCCTCCTCATCGGGGCCGAGCCGCATCGCATCGTCACCTTCGTGGATCGTCGCGTAAAGCTTATCCTTCGGCAGCCCCATGACGCCGGTGAGGAAGTCCCAGGCATAATCCACCGCATCACTCTTGAAGTAGTCGCCGAATGAGAAATTCCCCAGCATCTCGAAAAAAGTATGATGCCGCGCCGTCCTTCCCACATTCTCGAGGTCGTTGTGCTTGCCTCCGGCCCTCATGCATTTCTGGCTCGTCGCGGCCCGCACGTAGGGACGGTGATCTTCACCCAGGAAGCAGCGCTTGAACTGAACCATCCCCGCGTTGGTGAAAAGGAGGGTCGGGTCGTCGTGGGGGATCAGGGACGAGCTCTTGATGACTGAATGCCCCCGATGCTGAAAAAAATCGAGGAAGGCCTTTCGGATCTCACTAGCTTTCATAGTCTCTCCTCAAATGAGCGATCACTCCGCTGCGCCCGCTTGGTCCGAACCGCCGGGGATGCTCAGGTCATGCATCTGCCGGATCTTTCCTTCAATGGTCTCCAGAACCTCCGGGTGCTCGCGCATGAAGCTCTTGGCGTTCTCCCTGCCCTGCCCCAGCCGTTCTCCTGCGTAAGAATACCAGGTTCCGGATTTCTCGACGATCCCCGATTCCACGGCCAGATCCAAAAGATCTCCCTCCTTGGAGATGCCTCTCCCGTAAATGACGTCGAACTCGACCTCTTTGAACGGCGGCGAGATCTTGTTCTTGACGACCTTGACCCGGGTCCGGTTTCCGATGATCTCCTGGCCGTCCTTAATGGGGCCGACTCGCCGGATTTCCATGCGCATGGTAGCGTAAAACTTCAGCGCGTTGCCGCCCGTGGTGGTCTCGGGAGAACCGTACATGACGCCGATCTTCATGCGGATCTGGTTGATGAAGATGACGCAGGTCCTGGACTTGGAGATGGTGGCCACGAGCTTTCGAAGGGCCTGGCTCATGAGGCGCGCCTGCAGACCGACGTGGGGGTCGCCCATTTCACCTTCGATTTCAGCCTTGGGCACCAGGGCCGCAACGGAATCCACCACGATCACGTCGACGGCATTGCTGCGAACCAGGATTTCGGCGATTTCCAGGGCCTGCTCCCCGTAGTCCGGCTGACTGATGAGGAGATCCTCCACCTGGACGCCCAGCTTGCGCGCATAGTGGACGTCGAGGGCGTGTTCGGCGTCGATGAATGCGGCCACACCGCCCATCTTCTGGGCTTCGGCGATGACGTGCAGAGCCAGCGTCGTCTTACCCGAGGATTCGGGGCCAAAAATCTCGATGATGCGGCCCCTGGCGACCCCTCCGATACCGAGAGCGAGATCCAGCGAGAGGCAGCCCGTGGAAATGACCGGAATGGCCGCCGGCTGAGCATCTCCGCCCAGCCGCATGATGGATCCCTTGCCACATTGCCGCTCGATCTGGGACATCGCCGTGTCAATCGCCTTGCTTCGGTCATCTGGTGCAGCCATGTGGGGCCTCCCTCCATCTATTTGAACCCGCCAAGGCCTGCCCGCCTCCTCACCGTTTGGGAGAGCGCCGAAACAGGCTCATGAATCGTCGTCACCTGTGGGAATGCGCCGGCAGTGAAGATGCGCCGGCAAAGGCACTGGCCGGAAGGCGCCGGCACGGGGAAAACGTCCCGAAAAACGGGAAGCGGCGTGCAGCCCAAAGGGCTCAGCCGTCCACCTTCCCGGTCAAAGCAGCTCGGAACAGGGGCGTGTACCGGGCGCCTTGCGGCATCAACTCACTTTTATACAATACCAATTCCGTGACGTCAAAACCTTCAGATTCAAACCCCTGTCGGCTGAGCAGGACCTCCTGCAGGGCACGTTGATGCTGTCGGCCCTTCACGCGCCCGAGGGTCAGATGGGCGCGGAACGGCCGATCCTCGGGCTCGAATCCCAGCGGAAGCAGGGCCGTCTCAACAGATTTCTGGAGTGAGAAAAGAGCCTTCTCGTCTCCCCGAAGCCCCACCCATACAACACGCATCTGTTTGATGGTCGGAAACGCTCCGCAGCCGAAAGGCTGCAGCCTGAAGGGGGGGCACGCAGCCGCCACGGGCGCCAAAGCCTCCTGGATGGCATCGATCCGCTCTGGCGGAACATTTCCGAGGAATTTCAAAGTGAGATGGATCCGGTCGGCCTTGACCCACGATACAGGGGCCTGAGTCTTCTGCAGCTCACGGGTGAAGGCCGTCAATGCCTCCTGAGTCTTCAGCGGAATGTCCAGCGCGACGAAGCTACGAATCATGGCTCAGCACCCTCCAGAGCAGGGCCAGGGCCGCCTGGGCGGCACACTCCTGCACATGCTCGCGGTCTCCGCTGAACAGGTGTCTTTCGACAACCGTTCCAGCGGGGATCGAACAGCCGATGAAAACGGTCCCCACAGGCTTCTCCAGGCTGCCTCCCGTGGGACCGGCAATGCCCGTGACGCCGAGAGCCGCCTCGACCCCGGCACGCCTGCGGGCTCCCTCCGCCATGGCAGCGGCCACGGGCTCGCTCACCGCCCCATGATCGATGATGAGCCGCTCCTCCACACCCAGGAGATCCGACTTGGATGCATTGCTGTACGTGATGAATCCCCGCTCGTAATAATCCGAAGCTCCCCCGACCCTCGTGATCTTCCGGGAGAGAAGACCACCCGTGCAGGATTCGGCCGCGCTCATCCTCCAGCCCCTTTTCCGAAGCAGCCTTCCGATCGTCACCTCCAACCCTTCCTCATCCCGCCCCACCAGATGGCTTTCACCCAGCCTGGCAACCACCTCCTCCTCGACACGGTGCGCCAGTTCATGGGCATCGGCTTCGTCATCGCCCGAAGCGAAGAGCGTGATCCAGTTCTCTCCGATCTGTGGCAGATACCCGATCTGAACCTCGGGGTGCTCCTCGCCCAGGCTTTTCAACAGCTGATTCATGGACGACTCGGGAAGCCCGTGAAAGCGCAGCACATGCTTCACATGATGCCTTCGGTGCGGAAACCTTGCCTCGAGGTCCGGGATCACCTCGTGCTCCATGAGCCATCTCATCTCATGCGGAACACCGGGAAGAAAATAGCAGGGAACCGTTTCATGCTCCAGGGCATACCCGGCCATGCCGAGCCCGATCTTGCGCGCTCCCCGGGGGAGACGGGCCATGCGGGCAACCTCTTCCGTCCACGGCCGTCCACGTTCGGCGAGACGCTGCTTCAGCCATTCGACATAAGCCGCATCGGGCAGCAGCGGTCTTGCGAACGCCCGAGAGACCGCTGCGTTCGTCCGGTCGTCGTCCGTTGGCCCCAAACCGCCCGTCACGATGACAAAATGCGACACCCCGATGCCCTTTTTAAGCAGAGGAATGATCTTCTCCTCGTCATCGCCAACGACTTCCATGCCGGAAAGCAGAAAACCTCTCGATCGCAGTTCGATGGCGATATACTGTGCATTGTCGTTCGGAATGCTCCCAAAGAGGATTTCATCGCCGATGGTGATGAGAGTACCGATAATATCTCGTGTATCCAATGACATACCACCCACCTCGGTCTCAGGACAATTTTGTTGGAGTGGCCCATAATGTTAACCATTTTGTACATGCCGACTGACTCCACTCACACTGCTCCATGGCGCACGTCCCTTCATGACCCAAACCGGCGAAGACCGCAAGATTTGAATGATACACCGGTCTTACATGTGCTGCAGCATGGTCTTACGTGGAAAATGGTCGAGGAAGTGCAATTGGTTGAAGTTACAGCGCTTTCCCTGCTCGCGTATTGCGATGATTGAACCGCAGCCGCCGTAGCTCTCGGATACCCGGCTCCTGGCGGACCCGGGGTGATTTGTCTACTCGGAATGTCACGGGAAGGGCAACTGCGGGGGGGACGGTGTACGCTCAGAGGACATCAGCAACGGATATCCCATGAGGGATGGACGATCTGATCGAGACCCGCGACGAGCCTCGATAACTGAGCCCGGCACAACTCAGAGGCCTTCCGGCGTCAGCACCAGCGGTCGACTCCCTGCAGGATGAGAAATCCTCCGATGAGCAGTGCACTGCTCCCGATCAGGGGATCATGGGGCACATGGAGCACTCCCACCAGCCCGACAATTATACCCAGTGCAATCTGCAAAGACGTATTCATGGCTGCCTTCCATCTCAGTATCATCGCGTTTCCTTTCGCTCATGTTCCATGACGCCCGGAGACTGAGCAACTTACATGCCACAAGGAACGACCGTTTCGCGTGCAGGATCAAAGGGCCTGCGCTCTTGTTCCAATGATGATATTTCGACATTTTCACGCACACTCGATCTCCTGATGAGGTTGTGTGAACGTGCGGGCTGGGAGCGAGGCTCCCTATGTGCGGGTGGCACTCGTGATCCCGACTTGAGGGCGAGCCGCAAGCTGAGAGGAGCCTTGACTTCCCCGACACTTTGGCCTAGAAAGAGAGACCAAAGAAATGCGCGGTTTGAAACCGCGTGAGTGAGCAAGCCGTAATTCAGCGATCAATGAGAGCCAAGAAGGTTCGGGATGATGTGCCTGACGCCTTCTTGGCTTTTGTTTTTCGACCACAAGTGGATTGAAGCAGTCCCACGTGCCCTTTTGGGGCTCCCAAGACGATGAAAGGCTCACGGGGGCGATCTCGACTTGAGACTTGAAACCTGAAACTTGAGACTTTTCGGAACAGGAAAAGGAGAAAGCCACATGTGTCAGCATAAAGGGACCCACTCCCATGACCCGCTCCCCAGTGGGGGGCGCCTCCATCACCATGACGACGCTTCCGGTCATCATCATCATCACCACCACCACCATCATCATCACCCTCAGGCAGGCGGCTCCGAGCTCACGGCCAGGCAGAAGCTTGTCATCCGGTTGGAGCACGCTCTGCATCACAACAGCGACCACGCGGATTCATACGAGAAGCTCGCGGAAGAAGCGGCTGAACTGGAGGGGGAGGCCGTGGCGCGCGAGATCCGGGAAGTGGCCCGGTGTGCGGTGACGCAAAACGAGCACATCCAAAAAGCTCTGTCCCTCATGCAGCGACGATAGATACAGAGCTTTCTCTCTGGGGAGGACCACAATGTGTGAAGCCAATGCATACCTCATCAGGAACGGCAGGGAAGAGCTCATCATGGAATCCGTGGATATTCTCAGACCGGAGGAAGAGGGGATTTTTGTGCAGGGGATCTTCGGGGATCAGCGGTGGGTGAAAGCCAGGATCAAGGAGATGAGACTGGTCGACCACCGCATCCTCCTGGTGGAAGATTGATCCCGAGCCGGCCTTGACCTCTTTTACCCGCACGAGTGGAAGATGGGAGAATTTCGTTGCTTCGGATTGCTGTTGTCGACGGCCAGGGTGCGTCCATCGGTTCGGCTGTGATCAAAAGGGTGCGGCAGGCGTTCGGGGAGAGAGTCGAGCTCTGGGCGCTCGGCACCAATGCTATCGCTACCTCACAGATGTTGAAGGCTGGCGCCAATCGAGGGGCGGCAGGAGAAGGAGCTGTCTGCCATTCCGTGAGCCAGGTTGACGTGGTCGTCGGCACCATTTCCATTGTGATCAGTGACTCATTGATGGGAGAGCTGACTCCCGCCATGGCGCAAGCCATCTCCAGGAGCAAGGCCATCAAGCTCCTGCTTCCCCTGACCCAGGAGGCCGTTCACGTAGTGGGAACCGTCTCGGAGCCGCTTCCCCACCATATGGAGACGCTCGTCGAGCGATTCCTGGCTCCGCTGGTGCGCATCAAAAGCGGGCAGACTGAAGAGGTCTCATGATGCGCGCATTCAGACCACAACTTTGAAAACCAGCTCCTGATCAACCGGCAATGACATGAGCTCGTGGCTTTTTGTTTTGCCGTCGATGGAGGCCAGGCCATGAACGCTGCTGAGGCTTTGAGGTCCATACGGTACGACTGGTTGAGCTACATCCAGGAGAGGGTGCGGGTGGATTTTGACAACGCCCGGCAGGCGCCGGTTCACTTCACTCACCGGGGGCAGGGGCGGTCGGTGCAGGAAGTTCTGGGGCGCTTCAGAATCCGGGATGAGCGAGCTTTTCACGGGTTCCTGGTCGTAGCGGACGATGAAGAGGTCTACTTCCTCTACTTCCACAAGATGGAATCGAACCGCGGGACCAAGGAGGGTTTCTGGGTGCTCGGGTTTCGCATTCTGAGCGATCGTGAGCTCATGGCTTTTTACAGGGATGATCGAAAGATGCTCGTGGACATGACGGTGAAAAAAGTGGTGAATTTTCACGGCCATCTGTGCCCGGAGCTGGCCATCGGGATCAAGGCCTGCGAATATGCGCGGAGGCTGCTCTCCGATGGCGGTGAGCTTTCAGGACGGATCTCCGTATTTGCCGAGAACTGCACATCCGCCCTGGATGCCCTCCAGGTACTCCTCGGAGTCACACTCGGCAACCAGTGCCTCAAGGTCCTCGATTTCGGCAAGCACAATTACACGTTTTCTGCCAGGAATGCGGGGCATGGCTTCACTCTCAGACTGAAGGGGTTCTCATTCGGTGATGAGCAGGAATACGGAATCCTCGAAGAGAAGATCGCGCTCCAGCAGATTTCACTGGATGAAGTGGTGCGCTTCCAGGAACTCCTGGATGGCCGTGTATCGAGGCTGCTCTCCGCAAGCCCGGAGGATCTTTTCGATGTGGTGGTCGCTGATCAGCCACTGGAGACCCTGGAGACACCCGCAGCTTACCTCTCCTGTACAAGCTGCGGAGAGTATGTGCTCAGAGAGCATGCCGTCGAATACCGGGGAAAGCACTACTGTGCTCCCTGCATCCGGTTGCTGCAGCACCCCGCCGCCGCCAGGCGGAACCTTCACTGAGAGGACTGCAATATGTATGGGCTGCACTGCTCGGGGTGCTGAAGAACAGCCATCTCGGGATTTTCCAAGCCTTTCTCGGCGACGGGTCCCTCCCAGCGCGATTTCGATGTTGGCAGCCGGCACGATGCCTGTGGTTGTATAGCAGGTTGTCCGAAAACTGTCATTTCGAGTAACGGCGAGAAATCCCGGTCATCGTGAACATCGAGAGTTCACAAGATTTCTCTATCTCTGCTGCGCCCCATTCGAAGTGACAAAAAGGTGTTCTCGGACAGCCTCCCCACAAAACATGTCGTCAAGCATCAGGCAGCCACTCTCAGTACATCCCAACACAATGGCGTGACCGACTGATTCGTCATTCCCGCATATCCCCGGCGGGAATCTAAGGGCTTTCGAGCTCAGGCTCAGGGCCACCCTTCCCAAAGCCGGAAACCTGAAACCTGCGACCCATCTCATTCTTCATTCCGCCCACTCTTCAGGCCGTGCTCGAAGCTCAGCCCGCCTCTCCCAATAGAGCCCCAGGAATACGAACCCCAGGGCGCAGGCCGTGATGCACAGCCCCGGAGGCAGGTACCAGTTCCAGAGACCGTTGGCGAACCCGCCTCTTTGGAAGGCGAAGTGCATGATCCTGCCCCAGCTGGGACGCACCGGGTCGCCGAGCCCCATGAAGCTCAAGGCCGCCTCGCTCAGCATGGCCCCGGCGACGCTCAGCACGAACTTGGCCGCGACGATCTCGGAGACGCTGGGCAGCAGGTGGAGCGTCACGATGCGCGTGCGGGTGAATCCCAGGGTTTCGAGGGACTCGACGAAAGGGGCCTCCCGCAGCTGGAGCACCCTGGCCCGCACGGCCCGAGCCGTCGAGCACCAGCCAATGAGGGAAATGGCCAGGATGATGCTCCCGATGCCCGGTCCCAGATAGGTGGTCAGGATCAGCATGAAAGGCAGCATGGGGATGAGGAGCACGACGTCGATCCAGCCGGAAAGCAGCTCGCCCCTGACACCCCGCAGATATCCCGCCAGCAGCCCTGCACCAGTGCCGATCAAAACCGAGACCACCCCGGCTCCGACGCCCACGAGAAGCGAGACCGGCGTGGCCCGGATCAGGAGCCTGAGGAGGTCATGGCCCATGTCGTCGGTGCCCAGTGGGTGCTCTAATGAAGGCGGTTGAAACGGCACGCTCCGGTGGACGGACCCGTCGCGCTCCCATACGGTTCCCAGTGTGGCCATGACTGTGAAGAGCAGCAGGAGGACCGTCCCCGCCCGCCAGGCTCCCCATCCGTCGGCGCTCTTCGAGGCCCGTGAAACCGGCATGGTCTTCATGAGCGGACCCTCGGGTCTATAAGCCCCGAAACCAGATCCACCAGGAGATTGAGCCCCATCACAACCAGGGTCAGAACGAGAAAGGCCCCTTGGAGCACTGGATAATTCCGGTGCAGGGCCGCCTCGTGTATCAACGATCCCATACCGTTGATGGAGAAAACCACCTCGACCAGAACGGCCCCCGAAGCCACGAACCCCAGGTGCAGGGCCGCCAGGTGCAGGAGGGGGAGGCACGCATTCGGGAAGACGTGAATGAAAAGGACGCGCCGGGGCTCGACTCCCCTGGCCCTGGCGTAGAGCACATACGCCTCCTCGCGCGCCCTGGCGACGGCATTGCGCATCACCAGGAGCTTGGCCGCCGCCGAAGACAGCGTCAGCACCAGCACGGGCAAAACCAGGTGGCGGGCCACCCCCAAGACGGAGAAGCTGCCCGCTGGCGTTTCACCGGGCTGGGGTGCGAAACCTCCCAGTGGGAGCCATTGCCAGCGATAGCTGAAGAGATCCAGGAACACCATGGCGGTGAGGAAAGCGGGCATGGCGAAGCCCACGAGAGCCAGGGAGACCATCCCGACATCGAAGGCGGAACCCGGCCTCCACCCGGACCAGGTGCCGAAAAGGGCCGCTCCCAGGGTCGACAGGAGAACGGCGGGCAGCAGGATCGCCAGGGTCCGGCCCAGGTGCTCCCTGATCAGTGCCCCTACCTCCCGGCGATGGTGAAAGGAATACCCAAGCCTGCCGGAAGCGAGCTCCGACCAGTAATGGGTGAACTGCTCCCAGAGTGAGCGATCCAGCCCATACTCCCTTTTCAAATCGGCGTAGCTCTTCTGGCTGAGGCTCACCGCCTCGGGGCCGAGTAGCATGAGAAGCGGGTCGCCCGGCATGAGGCGGGGCAGGGCGAAGTTCAGGCTCAGCACCAGGAAGATGCACCCCGCCAGCCTGGCCAAGCGCAATGTCCACGTCGTCTTCCGATTCACCGCCTCTCCCCGATGCTGAACCAGGATTCCTCCCAGAGGATTCCGTACATGGGGCTGACCTTCCACCCTTCGATGCGGGAGCGGCACGGCTGGATCATGACGTCCCAAAAGAGCGGAATGGCCGGGAGCTCACGGGCGTAGTACTGCTGGAGCTCGGCGGCAGCCTGGCGGTACTGCTCCCGATCCAGGACCAGGTTCATCCGGTCGACGATGGATGTGAAGCCCGGGTCATCACTCAGGGACCAGCCGATGTTGCGCCGGTCGAAGTAGCCGGAGCCGCATCCGGCCCACATCATCATGCCCCAGGGGGTGGTCCGTGTGAGGATCGCCATATGCGAGCGGTCGTGGTCGCTGATGGTGCGAAAGAGCGCCATGTCCACAGTCTTCAGGCTCAGCTTCACCCCAACGGCGCGGAGATATTCCTGGAGCAACTGAGCCAGTCGCAGGTTCCCCGGCGTATCTGCCCGGAGGACAAGCTCGATTTCCAGGGGCCGCCCCTCCCTCTCCCGAAGGCCGTCCCCGTCGGCATCCGTGTACCCCAGCCCCTCAAGAAGGCGCCCCGCCTCCTCCCGTTGCATGATCATCGGGGCTGTCTCGACGAAATCAGGACTGCCCCGGGGCACGAAGCCTCCATTGGGTATGGAACCGTATCCGGCGCCGAAAAGGTTCACGATTTCCTGGTAGTCGACGGCCATGGCCAGCGCCTGTCGCACTTCCCGCTGGTCCAGGGGTGGCTTGTGCGTGTTCAGGAAGATGGCCGCCGCAACCCCCGTGTTCTCCAAGAGATGGACGCGGATGCCGGGATCCTTGAGCAGGGGAGGGACGTGGAACGGGGAGGTGCCGGCGGCATAGAGATAGGGCAGATCGATCTCACCCTTGCGGAAGGCGAGGATCATGGTGTCCGGATTCTTGAAAAAGCGAAAGATCACGCGCTTCACATGGGGAGGTCCGCGATGAAAGTGCTCAAAAGCCGTGAACCCGATGGCGCCGGCCGAACGATCGAAGGTTTCGAACACGAAGGGTCCACAGCCCACAGCAGCCCGTTTTTCCTCCAATTGCCTGAAATCCTCGACCTTTTCGTAGATGTGGCTCGGTATGGCCCTGAGGACCAGGAGGTTCACCAGGAACCGGGGGTTGGGCTGGCTCAGCCGGATCACCACCGTCCGGTCGTCGGGAGCCGTCACCTCCTCCACCAGGCTGAAATGGCTGCGATAGACGGGAATCCTTTCCGTGAGGTACTCGATGCTGAACTGTATGTCCCGTGCCCTGACCGGAGCGCCGTCGTGCCAGAGAACGCCGGGCTTGAGGGTAAAGGTCCAGGTCCGGGCGTCGTCCGTGCGCCAGCTTTCGGCCAGCTCACCGGCAAACTCACCACGCTCGTCCAGCCTGACAAGACCCTGGTGGGACACAAGGTGACGCAGGGTGCCGAAGTAGTAATCGTCGAGGTCGATGCTCTTCACTTCCATGGTGGTGCCCACGACCAGCTTTTCCATAGGCATGAGCGGCCCGGCACGGAGGCCGAAGGGAGCTGACGCCTCCAGCCCAACGAGCAGAAGGAGAAGGACCAGCGGCTTCAATGGGCGCATCATGACGCGAATCATCGACGAGGCTCCTGCTCTTTCAGGTTTGCGGGCGCCAGATCTGCCGACAAGAGCTTTCGCGGGTCTCCCCTCGCAATGATGCGCCCCCCGGCCAGGATGGCGGTCGTATCGCAAAAGGCGCGGACCAGGTCTGTATCATGGGAGATGAGCAGGATGGCGAGCCCCCGCTTCTCCCTCCACCCCCTCAGGATGTCGAGGACCTGCGCCTGTACGGAAACATCCAGCATGGCGGTAAGCTCATCGCCGATGATGAGGGATGGCTCGAGGCTGAGGGAACGGGCGAGGGCGACCCGCTGCGCCTGCCCTCCTGAAATCTGGTGGGGGCGGCGGCCCAGGATGTCGGGGGTGAGGCCGCACTCATCCAGCGCCGCATCGATGCGCCGGCTCAGCTGCGGCCGGGAGCGAGCCAGGCCATGGGCTTTGAGGGGCTCGGCCAGGGTCTCGAAGACCGTCTGCCTCGGGTCGAGGGCCAGTTGAGGATTCTGGAAAACGAGCTGTACGCGGCGTCGATACTCCCTCAGGGACTTCGCCGAAAGCCGGCCGACATCCCTCTCGTAGAAGGTGACTCGGCCCGAGGACGGACGGATGAGCCTCACGATCATCCGGGCCAGCGTCGTCTTGCCGCAGCCGCTGGGACCGAAAAGCCCGCAGATCTCTCCCGGTCGCACCGACAGGTCGACTCCGTCGAGGGCCCGCACGGGCCTGCCGCGCCAGCCGGTTCGGAACTCCATGGTCGCGCCTTCAATCGTCAGCATGGAAGCACCGGGCCCAATGTCTGGAGTCGAGCACCACCGGCTGCGGATGTTCGGAACGGCACCGTTCTTCACACCTGGAGCACCGAGGGTGGAACCGGCAGCCCTCGAGCACCTGCAGCGGACTGGGGGGAGAGCCGGGGATCGGGACCATCCCGAACGACGGGTGAGCCGCGATAAGGCCACGGGTGTACGGATGACGGGCATCGGAGAGCAGCTTTCCGCCGGGGCATATCTCCACGATTTCACCCCCGTACATGATGGCCACGCGTTCACAGCCAACCGCAGCCTTGAGGTCGTGGGTGATGAGCACCAGGGCACATTTGCCGAAACGGCTGCGCAGGAGATCGAGGCAATGGTTTCGAGCGGCGCTGTCGAGGCCTTTTGTGGGCTCGTCGGCGAGCACGACTTGCGGCCTCCCGGCCAACCCCGCAGCGGAGAGCACCCGCTGGGCCATGCCGCCCGAAAGCTGATGGGGAAACATCCTCTCCACCGATTGCGGCGCATCAAAGCCCGCCTTCGCCAGGAGATTCCTCGGAGTTTCCTCGTGAACGGGATTTTTCCCCTTTCCTCTCCTGCGCACCAGGCTGAGAACCCAGGACTGCAGCCGTGTCCGGAGGCCTTCATGAGACGAATTCCCCGGTTGATCGGGAACCGAAGAAGCAGAGCGTCCGGCATTGAGCCGTATGGATTCGGCAAGCTGCCTCCCCACCCTGAAGACCGGATTCAGACTCCCGTGTGGATTCTGGGGAATGAGAACCATATCCCGCCCTCGCAGCCGGTTGATCGATCGATCCGGCAGGGTGAGCAGGTTTTCGCTTCCGAGACCGCGCACCGCACCGGACGTTTTCGCATCTTGAGGGAGCAGTCCGAAGACCGCCGCTGCGAGCACCGACTTGCCGCAGCCGGTCTCTCCCAGCAGCGCAGTGTGCTCGCCGGCCCCAAGGTCGAGAGAAAGGTCGTGCACCACCTTCAGCCATCCGGCCCGTGAAGGGAATTCGACCGTCAGCCGGCGTATGGAGAGCACGGCGTCTTCCACAACGCTCCGATCCACAAAAAAAAGGCCATGAGGGCGCTTCTCTCCCGAGAAGAACGAGCCTTCATGGCCTGATCGTCCATAGCGTAGGACCCGACAAGCCCCCTCGCCGGGGTGAACCAGCCGGCCAATGCCCTACGAATCCTGTTCCTTTGGATCACGATGCGAATGGCTGCTTCTGCAGCCCGGGTTGGGTGATGTGATCAATAGTGCAAAGTGTGCTCCCTTGTCAAGTCTCCTTCAAAATCCGTTGACGGAGCCCCCGGAAACTCGTAAGGTTGGTTTCGCTAATCTTGCAGGATTCATCAGAACAATAGTCAGCACGAAGCTGCAGATCCAGCTGCCGATCCGTCGACGGGAACCCAAGCTCCTCGGCCCGGCAGAACCGACAATCGATTAATTCCAATCCATCCAAAGGCCACGAAGGCTTGCGAAGCTGCGAAGCAGCTGCCTTCGTGGCCTTTTCTGTTTTTGGGCCATGCCATCCGGGCTTTGACGGAAGGCCCGGATGGGCGTGGCGGGCTGCAGTCGGCTCCCCGCGAGGGGCCTTAACTGAGATCGAACGGCGAGGGGGAGTCATAGGGAGACATCGTTGGTTCCAAAAGGGAGGGGAAAGGGTGATGCGCAAACAGGTATTGGGGTGGGGGATCATGCTGGTTTTAGGATGGGCGCTGGCTTGCGGCCATGGACCGACCTGGGCCGCCGATGCAGCCGATGAGCCCGGAGCGGGTGAGGAAGCTGAGAAAGGCGATCAAACGGAGAAGTACCAGAAGAGCTATCAGCTGGACGAGCTTTCGGTCACGGCCACGAAGACGGAGACGCCCGCCGAGCTCCTTCCCGTTACCGCCTATTCGGTCACCCGCAAGGACATCGAGGCTCAACCCAGCCATTACATGAGCAATTTCGGGGAGCTCATCCGGGACGTTCCGGGCGTTCATGTGGCCCAGTACTATCCATGGGGCCCTCCCTGGGTCCACCTGAGGGGGACCGGCTATTTCATCGGCCGCACGGTGTTCCTGGTGGACGGCATTCCCGTGACTCCTTTTCTCTCTCAGACCATCAACAACATGGACATTGAGCGGGTGGACGTCATCCTCGGACCCAGTTCCGCCCTTTACGGCGCCAACGCCTCGGGAGGTGCCGTGAACATCATCACCAGGACCGGGAACGAGAACACGGGAGCCAACGCCGGGGTGGGCTACGGGAGCCACAACACCTGGCGGCCGCATGCCAGCATCGGAGACCAGGCGGCAGGATGGAACTACTTCATCTCTTACAACGGGGATTATTCCGACGGGTATCACATGAAGCCCGTCGAAGGCATGATCGATCTCTGGCGTCGGGGGAAAACGCAGTATCTGTGGGACGCTTCCGTCGAGACCAACGAGTACGATTACTCCTATTTCATGGGGAAGGTGGGCTGGCAAAATGACTACGGCACCGGCTTCACCGCAACCTACAACTTTGAGGGCCTCTATCTTTACGGCGGTCAGCCCGGTCTGGTCCTGAACGACGACGGCATGCAGGGGATCGGCTCCCTCAAATTCTACACGCCCATCGGCGATGCCATGAAGGTCTCGGCCTATGTCGGCTACCAGCACTTCGACCGGCCGGGGTTGAACATCACCGGACTCCGGATGGTCAACGGCAAGCCCGTCATGAATACCACTCCAACCACGAAAACCGAATGGTGGAACGAACGGGTGCCCCTCGAGCTTCAAATGGACCTCTATCCTTTCAAGAACAACATCCTCACGATGGGTGTCTTCTGGAGCCGGGAGACCGAGGTTCGCGAAACCTATCGCATCGCCACCGACGTCCGCACCGACAAATCGAAATACACGACGGATCAGAGCGCCTTTTACGTCCAGGACCAGATGTTCCTCCTGGACGACAGGCTCTCTCTGCTGGCCGGCCTGCGGTGGGACCGCTGGAATTTCCACGACATCTTCGATCAGGGCTCCACCAACAAAGAGCCGGATTCAGTGGAGAAGAGCTGTGTGACCTACCGTGGAGGATTCAAATACCGGTTCAACGACACATTTTCCATCAAGAGCTCGGCGGGAACCGCCTTCTGGCCGGGCACCGCGCTCTGGTTCTTCCGCAATGTCAGCACGGGCATGACCCAGCGGGAGGCCAACCCCAGCCTGGAACCGGAAAAGACCTGGATGGTGGACGTGGGTCTCGAATTCACGTTCGCTGCCACCCGAACCTTTTTCAGCGTCACGCCCTATTACGGTGAAATCGATGACATGGTTTCCTATCGCTACGACGTCAATCCCAACGTCCCCGGCGGCACGATCATCCGAACCCAGAACCTGGGCACGGCGGAAATTCGGGGAGTCGAGCTCTTCCTGGACCAGCGTATCACCGATGAGCTGAGCGCTTTTGCCTCCCTGACGCTCAACCACTCCCGCCTCAAGGAATCCGGCGCCAATACCGGCAACCAGCTGCGCAACGCCCCCGACTACTGGGGGAGTGTCGGCGCGCGCTACCTGAACCCGCGACTCTTCAACACTCAGCTGACCCTGCGGTTCTCCGACGACCGCTTCTACGACGACGAGAACACCGATCTTCCCTACTTTCATATGGAATCCTATTATACCCTGGACGCAAAGATCTGGCGGGACTGGAGGCTGGGCAACAACTGGGTCCTGACCACCGGGCTCTCGGGCAACAACCTGTTCGACAAGGACTACGCCACAGAGATCGTGTATGTGAATCCGGGCTTGACCGTGCAGGCCGACCTTTTCCTCAGGTACCGGTTCTGATGTGACGAAGCCCGCCAAGAGGCAAGGTGTGGCAGGATACAAAGGGGCCGGCATTTCTCATGAACCCTCAGAATCGATCCACCGTTTCTCAGGATGCCTCGGGCCCGGGAGTCTTCTCCCCGGACTTCTGGGTCCAAACCTGGAATGAGGTTCACGCGTCCTCGGTGATCCATCAAACCCAGAGGACCGCTCCCGAAGCCTGGCTTCACTTTTACGACACGGTGAGTTCCTGCTGGCTGGAGATGATCGGCGAAGGGCTGGATTTGGGAAGACGAGCGGCCGAAGTGCTGCTGAAAGAAGATCTGGTGAAGTCGGCGGGCACCGCTCTCGACCTGGGATGCGGTCCCGGGGCCCTCTCCCTGGCCCTTGCGGAAAGGCGCGTCTCCGTCAAGGCCGTCGACAACAGCCGGGGTATGATCGCATGCCTGGAGAAGTCGGCCAGGCGCCTGCGGCTCTCCAACCTCAGGGCACACTGCACTCCCTGGGAGGAGCTTGAGCCAAAGGCATCCTACGACCTGGTGGCGGCCGCCTTCTTTCCCCAGGCCCTGAGCCCTCAGGGAATCGAACGGATGGAGAGCTTCTCGAGAGGTGCGTGTGCCCTTGTGCTCGGAACAGGCGATGACCCCCTGCCCTTCCGCAGGCAGCTTTGGAGCCGCTTGATCCAGGCGCCCGGCGCCTCGCCGGGGCGGCACCTGGTCTGCGCCGTGAACTACCTGGTGGCAACGGGGAGAGCGCCCGGGGTGAAGCATCTCGGCTGGCCCTTCACCTTCGATGTGTGGGCAAAGAAGGTGCGCGGGTTCTTCAAAGACTACTTCGCCCTCTACGGCAAGACAGCGGCCGAAGTTGACGAAGCCATGGACGTCGTCCTCTCCCCTTATCTCCACGCGCGGCGGATCCAGGCCACCGGGTGGCACTCCATTGCCGTCATCTGGTGGAAGAAGCCCATGCCCCACAATCCTTTGAAGACAGGTCGGTAACCGGAGGTTGTCTGCGCGACCCGGTTCTCCCGGAGGGTCTGCACAAAGGAGCCGGGTCATTCCCACGTTCCGTATTCCATCAAGGGATGAAGAAGCTGAGGGTCGTCCCGGGCAATGACCTCCGGATCCCGTTCGATGACTTCTTCCCAGCCTGCCAGAACAATGGGATAGAGTATCTTGGGGCTCGAAGCATGCTATGCGTCGGAGCTCTCCAGGGACTCGTCTTCATGGTGGAGCCGGCCTCCCTTGCGGTGCCTCTGCCTTGAAGATACCCTGTTGATGGGAAAGAAGGTGATGGAGGGCTTCCCCGTGATGGGATGCTCCACCACCATTCCCCCCACTTCGAAGACATCCAGCAGCAGTCTCGGCGTCAAGACATCCCGGGGCGGCCCGCTTTCCCGGATCTGCCCCCGGTGCATGACGAAGAGCCGGTCGCAGTACGAGGCAGCGAGATTGAGGTCGTGAAGGACCGCAATGGTCGTGACTTTGAGTTGTCGGACCAGATCGAGAATCTCCAGGGCGTACCGGATGTCCAGGTGGTTGGTAGGCTCATCGAGGATGAGAAACTTTGTCTTCTGAGCCAGCGCACGGGCCACCAGGCAACGCTGCTTCTCACCTCCCGAAAGGGTCAGGAACGGGCGGCTGCGCAGGTCCATCATCCCGACCTTCTCCAGGGCCGTTTTCGCAATCAGCATGTCCTCGGGGGTGAACCGCTCCGTGGAGGATCGATGGGGATGGCGCCCCATGAGAACAATTTCCAGAACCGTGAACTCGAATTCCGTGGCCGTCTCCTGGAGCACGACCGCGATCTTTGCGGCAGCCTCCCTCGGCTTCATGGACAAAACGTTCTTGCCGTTCAAGAGGACAATCCCCGCGTCGGGCCGAAGCGCCCTGTAGATGCAGCGAAGGAGGCTCGATTTGCCGCTGCCGTTCGGCCCTATGATTCCAATGAACTCACCGGGCGATGCGTGAATCTCGACATCGTCCAGCACCTTTTTGATCCCGTCCGGGCTCCAGCAAACCCCTTGCACATCCAACCTCATCGGTCACGCTCCATGATTGAAATGCTCTCGTTTTCGCATCAGCCACAGGAAGAACGGCGCTCCCATAAACGCCGTGATGATGGTGACGGGAGTGGTGACCGACACCGTCCAGAGGATGGTCAACCCGGCAACCCACAGCAGCATGGAATCCTTTATCCACTCGGGCCTGTCTGGCATAGTCCTCACGTCGTCATACCGCGTGCTCGGCGAGACAGCGCCCAAGCTCTTCCCCGCCCCAGACTCGAAAGGTGTGAACAGTCGCGGCTCGCCAAATCATGGTCCCATCTGTCGAGCGTGAGCCCTGACAATGCTGCAAAAACGAAAAAAACCGAGAAGTCTCAGGGTGATTGGATCGCCATGAGGACCTTCTCGGCTCTCGTTGTGGGTGAAGCAAAACGGAGATTTCTTCGAGGGCGTGATCCGCGCCTCGAAGGCCTGCTCTTTCAGCCTCCCGGTCCGCCGGCTGCCCGGAAGGAGCGAACTCCTTCTCCCGGGCTTCCGGCGTTGAGCTGAACCGGCAGTGGCTCCCTGCCACCGGTTTGAATCACGAAAAATATCGTCGATGGATTAAAGCGGTAATACCGGCGCCTGTCAACGCAAAACAGTGCCGGTGCGGAAGCGAGCTCGGTGAGACCGAATGAAGATAGATGCACGGTCGTGAGTGCAGCGGGCCCGCCGGCGTGAAGGTCGGCAAAGAAGCGCTGCACGTGCGCGGGGGATTCGGCTGCCGCCGGGATGATCTCGAGTCGCCCGGCCGCCTCGTCCAGGCGCCGGGCCGTTCGCAGAGCCAGGAGCAGCCCGGCCGCCAGGGCCACCCTGCCAGACCGATCGCTTCCCACCACCCATGCTGCGGCTATCATCGTCGAGGCTGCCACAAGCTGCATGCGGAGCGTGAAGAGGGCAAGGGCAGCCCGAATCGACTGCGCTTCCTGCTCGTTCCTGCATTCCATGATTATCGCCTGAAGGCTATAGATTGTGATGGGCGTGAACGCCTGTGAAAGACTGAACTCAAACATGGCTATTCAGATGAATCCGGCTCAAGCTTTCGTTCGCTTTCCGTTGTGCCCTGAACCTCGTCCCATACCTTGAAGGTTCCTGGCCCACCCGATTGGTTCGCTATATACTTTACTGGAGAGTCGTAACTGGACAGCAGTAAATACAACTCAACGCAATAGAGTGTGCACCACACGACTGGCGAAATGGACAGTCTATTCTGTGGCGTTGTGCTTAGCCCGTGCCACCCCTTAATCCAACGGCATTGACCCCTCACCGCTCCCTGGGGCGGACGGCGGGATGTGGGAGAGCACGACTGTTCAGAAGCGGCCAGCGTCCCGAGGGGTGGAGTCGTTCATCATTCGAGCCAAAGAAGAGAAAGATCCAGCTCGATTTCGGAGAAGGGTTCGGCCCTCACCTTCGCCGACTTGGCGAAGACCCCCAGCACGATCCAGCATTCGGGCTCGAATCGGAAGACCTCCAAAATCTTGAGGATCGGGTCGATGAGCCACGCATAAGGCACCTGGTGCCGGGCGTAGAGGGGCATCTTCTCGGTGCGGTCGACCTGGGCGGTGGCCGGGGAGAGGATCTCGCAGACCCAGTCGGGTGCAGCTGAGATCCAGTTGTGGGGCTCCTCGATTGGAAACCGTTCCTTCTTCCACCCGGCCATGTCGGGGACGAGTATGTTCTCCCCAAAGGCGATTTCCGGCTCATCCAGAATGATCCAGCCGCCTGGACCTCCGCCCTCTCCAAAATAATAAGGAGGAGTCAGACGTCCACCCAGGGCCGAGGAAGTGAGCGCATGGCTCCTGGACGGTCGCGGCGTGACGTGCAGATCGCCGTTGATGATTTCTCCCGTCATGTTCTCCGGAATGCCGAAGAGATCTTCATAGACGGCGCGCTTTCTCGCAGGCTCTGTCATTTCAAACCTCCACTCGACTCTACCGCCGGCGTATCCCCCAGAAGAATTGCGGTTCTCGGACCCATTCTCAATTCAAGGCCGACAGTTCCCTGCAACTCCGCTCCAGTATGAGGGAAATGCCGCAATGAGCTCCAACACGCAGGCATGGACTGTCAGGTGGAATCCATTCACCGCGTCGTCGAAGGCAGTCACCCGGGCTCAGTGCACCTCCACAGAAGAAGATGTCCATTTCGCCTTTCTTCATGCCGTCAATCTTTAAGCCGGCATCCAGCTTTTTTGTGGATTCCGGCCAAAAGACTGCCGGAATGACGACTCGAGAGGTGGACACTCCATGGTGATGAGCTGTACTTCGGACCGATGGCCCAGGCGATGCAAATTCACTGCGACGATCGGCCTCTCAATTGAACAGGATGCAGCAGGAGAACGTCGGTGGGGCGGCAAGTCCGACCGCACAACGTTCACCTTCCTCAACGATCATCCGTGGGTCACGGCATCTCGGCCAGCTTCTTGAAATCAATCCCCCGGGCAAAGGAGATCAAATCCTGACGAGCCACATTGTTTCCCTGGATGGTAATGAGATAACGGTTGGCCACCACCACATGGATGTCTCCATGCCTGGTGTCGTTGCTGTATTTGACGATTGCCTTTTCTCCGTTGATCTTCTCCAACTTCCCTCCTTCCGATGTGGCCATCATGGGATTGGCAAACATCATCATCATGGCCTGCATCATGGGGGAATCCGTGAGGATCTGGACATTGATGCGACTGTCTCCTTTGACATAAGAACGCTCTGCCGTTACCCCCCCACCAAACATCGCAGCCCCCACAACCTGCGATTTGGCGTCTTCGGCTTTCCATTCGGAAATGGGGTTCGGCAGAAACACCTCAAGCTGTCCGCCCTTCTTCTGACGAATGAGCTGAGCCGCATAATCGAGACTCTGGACGGCCTCGGCAAATTCCCCCTTGTCATAGTGTTTCAAACCTTCATCAATGGAATCTTTTACATCGTCGGCCAAAACCGGGCTTGCGGCAAGACTCATGAAAACGAAAACTGCGGATATGGCAGCGGTGGAGATAGACAGGCAGCGCATATTCCCTCCTCAAAAGGTAGAAAGACATGATGCCAGACAGGTATCCCAACACACGCCTGAATATATTGTGACAGGCGCAGGAATTCAATGACTGTCGCACTCAGGAACGTAATGGTGCCGGGATCTCGGGATGTTGTTGACAGTCGCTGAGGGGCACCTTATCAGAAAAAAAAGGTGGTCAAGCCGTTGGATGGTTCCACCGTTTGTCGCTTCAGGGCGGGTGATGTCCCTGTGCTCCCCGATGAAGCCTGAAGGTGGACCTCGACGGGTACGGGTCGTTGGCCATCACGGTATAAGGTCTGGTCGCACGCTTCACTATCGGGTCCTGGAGGATCCGGTAACCTGATGAACAGGAGGACGGCCGTGGAAGGGAATCATGAGCACAGGCACATTCACTCTCACGAACATGGGCATGTTCACACGCATGGGCACTCTCACGGGGGTGAGGAGCACAGCCACGAGCATTCACACGCCCACGCCGACGAACATGTCCATGAACATCTTCATGAGCACACACATGGAACTGCCCCTCACGTGCACGACTATGATCACATTGGCGAGCATGGAGCTCACGATCACGACCATCCCGGCCACGAGAAACACTCCCACGACCATCCTCACTGAAGTTTTTCCGGCAGGACATCGGGGCCTTCTGACCGCGACCGCCCTGCCCTCGCCGCAGAACTTGCCTTTGCTGAAATTCTTCGGATTGCTCATTTCCACCGGACGGCTTACGAATCGAAGCGAAGGTCGGGTGACGGGAGAAGGGAAGGCCCCCTCCACGGCCGAAGTCTTCCGGCGGCGTTCCGGGTTCGAGCGCAACCGGACCCTTCCGGGTTTTCTCACACAGAGCGGGGGTACGCGGCCGATGGGGCATGGACCGCTCCGAGCCTTCCATAAAAGAGGGCCGCTGAGAAAGACCGGTGTCGCCGCAAGCAGCCTCGTCGACGGAGTGTTCACGTGGATGCGGAGTCGGGATGGCATCAAGAAGTGCAACGAGGACCACGGCGGCTTACGATGGCCGTTGAAGTGCTCCAAGTGCCGGGTTATTTTATATAATAAGTCTGATACGTCAGGGAGGTGATCAGTGATGAGCCGGGAAAAAGGCAAATGGTTGGCAGAGAACGGCAATGGAAAGGGATGGCCGCGCAGGGGCCCTGGTTCGGTGCCTGCCGGCCGGCAGCGCAGACCGGGACTCTTTGCGAGCGCCGGGGTGATGGTCCTGCTGCTTTCGCTGGTCGGGTGCGCGTCCGTCATTTCCAAACAGGTGCGGAGCGAGGCCACTGGGGATCTCTCGCTTCGGGAGGTCCTGGTGAGCCCGGAGCGCTATGAGGGGAAAGTGGTGATCTGGAGCGGCACCGTCCTGGAGGCGAAGAACACTCCCGAGGGCACCCTTCTGAAAGTTCTGCAGAAACCTGCGGATTTCCAGGACAGGCCCAAGGTCACGGACGTTTCCGAGGGGCGTTTCCTCGCCCTGGAGCGTCGCTACCTGGATCCCGCCATCTATGCCAAGGGGCGTGAGGTCACGGTGGCGGGAACGATTGTCGGCAAGCGGACCCTGCCTCAGGGCGATATCGAGTATACGTACCCGCTTCTGGAGGTGAAAGACCTCCACCTGTGGCGCGAAAGGATCCCGGATGTCTATTATGCCTACCCCTACTACGGGTATCCCTACTTCTATTCCCGCTGGGGGTGGCGTCACGGCTGGTGGTGGTAACATAGTCTGAACGGGGCCCGGTTCGGGAGCTTCTCGGCCGAGGTCCCCTTCCCTTTCCAGTCTTCTGATCATGGGCTTCCCTGACATACCTGAATCCTCTTGGCGCCTCGTCGTCGGGCTAAACCGGGAAACGCGACTGAGGCATTGAAATCGTTACAGCAGGCCCGGTCGCGTTTTACCCGTGTCAATTGTCTGCAACCCCCACCAACGGAGGCGGAGCATGTGGCGTGAATGGCAGGATCGTCTGAGACGGAGCCGCTGGGGATTCGAGTGGCGCTACTGGCGGGGAAAGACGCCGTGGGACACCCAGATCACCCCGCCCGAGGTCATGGAGTTCATCGCCAACACTCCTCCCGGCAAGGCTTTGGACCTGGGTTGCGGTACGGGCACCAACGCCGTCACCCTGGCGCGCCACGGCTGGCAGGTCACCGGGGTGGATTTCGCCCCGGAGGCCATCCGCATGGCACGCCGGAAAGCGGCTGCAGCAGGGCTCAAGATCGATTTTCACACGGCGGATGTGACCCATCTCGAGATGCTGACGGGGCCCTACGACTATGTCCTGGATATCGGCTGCCTGTTCGTCCTGAAGGATCGCGAGCGACTCGGTTATGCCGAGGAGCTCGCGAGACTGACTCAACATCAAAGCTGGTACATGCTCTATGCATGGCTGCCGCGGCCCTGGCAGGGGGGAACCTGGGGCATATCCCCCGATGACCTGGAATCCCTCATGGGGGCGAAGTTCATTAAAGTGCGCCAGGTGATCGGGGAGGAGAAAGGCCACCCTTCGGCATGGTACTGGTTCCAGAAGCGATAAGGATGAAGCTTTGCCTTGACTCAGAGCGACATCCGGGGTAGAAGCGCTATTGTTCTTCAACAGCCGTTTGAAGCGGCTCCTACCAAAGCACAGATCCCCTTTCGTTGATTCGTTTCACCACTCATGGCCACGAAGGCTGTGACAAATTGTGGCAGATTAGCCTTTGCGGCCTGGTGCGCTCCCGGGTGTCCTCCGCCTGCAGCGACGGCACTCCATTGTAACTTCAGCTTCTGACGGGCAAAGCAGAATCCATCTTGGGGGGAGATGGATGGCTGTTCTTCTCAAGCGTTGGCGCACTGCTGCCGCACGTTCTCTGTCTGGGATTGGGCCATGACTGCAAGCGTCTTTGTGGAGGAGTGGGGCTGTGAAGCGATGGATGCGAGGGTTGTGCTGGGGTTTGGGGGTGACTTTATTGATGGGCCTCCTGGGCTTGGGGACGGTGCGCGCCGGGGAGAAGCAGGGCGAAACGCTGAAGTCGACTGAACTGGAAGAAATGGTGGTGACCGCCACGAGAACGGAGAAGACCCTGGCCGACGTTCCGGCCAGCGTGACGGTCATCACGCAGCCAGATCTCGAGAAGCAGAACGTCAGGACCGTGGACGAGGCTCTTCGCATCACACCCGGCGTCTATGCCAAGCGAACCAAGGGGATGATGGATTCGACACCATCCGTCAACATGAGAGGATTTCGTGGAGATCAATACACGCTGGTGCTCGTCGACGGCGTACCCATCAACGATGCTTACACGGGGGGGATCGAGTGGGGGTCGATTCCCATCACCAACATCGACCACATCGAGGTGGTCCGGGGACCCGCCTCGGCCCTCTATGGCGGGAACGCCATGGGCGGCGTGATCAACATCATCACCAGGACCCCGGAAAAGCTGGAAATGGAGGCGAGCGGGGGTTACGGCTCCAACAACACCTATCGCTATCGGCTGAGCGGCGGCCACCTGCTCTGGGACCGGTTCAGTCTTCAGGCCGGCTACGAGGAAGAGAGCACGGACGGCTGGGTCACCACGCCTGCGCTTCGGACCATCACCACGGGGGCCGGGAATGTCTCCGGCGGCTACTCCATGGACGACCAGTACGGGAATCCCACCAAATGGGTCGTCGGCGACAAGGGGGACAACGGAGCGTTCCATCGGGCCTACAACTTCAAGGGCAGCTACAGGCTCTCGGAGACGGGTGGTGTGTCATTCTCCATGATCTCCGGCCGCCACGAATACGACTATGGCGAGCCCCACACCTACATGGGGACCTTCGGATCCACGACGACTTACGCCGAGGCTGGACAGAACCGGCGGGCCCGTTTTCAGCCCAATGACTTCATCGACTCCACGGGCATCGGGAGGAACGATACCGACATTTACGGCCTTACGTTCAAGGAGCGCTTCGGACCCGTGACGCTCCGAGCCCTCGGTGGTTACGTCACAAGCGACGACCGGTACACCCTGGAGACCGGCTCCGGTCTCGCCGACTATCAGAGCTCCCCCGGCTCGCTCAAGATCACGGAAAACGACACCTGGTTCGGCGAGATCAGCGGAGAAGTGCGCATCACCAGGTCGCATCTTCTCACGATGGGCGTCTCCTATCGCTGGGATTCTTCGGATACCGACGACTTCAAAGTGCCCTTTTACCGAAGCTATTCGGACAGGGGGGACAGCATCTTCTACTCGGGCGGCAAGTCGTCCAACTGGGGTTTCTTCCTTCAAGACGAGTGGCGGGTGCTGGACCCCCTCACCCTGTACCTCGGGCTCCGGTATGACTTCTGGAGCGTGAGCGATGGCGCCTCCGGAGTGCCGGGGAATCTGACGGACCATGAGAGCAACACGGAGTCGGAGCTCAGTCCCAAGTTCGCGGCGGTCTGGAAGGCGCTGCCGGACACGACGGTGCGGGGCTCCGTGGGCCACGCGTTTCGCCCGCCGACTCTGTTCGATCTCTATCGAACCTGGCAGAGCGGTTCCACGATCTATGTGAGCAATCCGAATCTCAAGCCTGAAACGGTCTGGGGTTATGAGCTGGGCGTCGAGCAGTTTCTGTTCAACCGAAACACGCGATTAGGTGTCGCCGGTTTCTGGAACGACATTGAAGATATGATCTACAACAAAACCGAGGGAAATCAGCGGCTGAAGATCAATGCCGGCGAAGTCAGGACCTACGGCGTGGAGTTGGACGCGGAGCAGCGCATTACCGACTGGCTCGCTCTCTGGGGCAATTACACCTATACCCACGCGCGGGTGATGGAAAACCCGACGGACCCCAAAAGCGAGGGCAAGAGGCTTACCGGCATCCCGGCGCACATGTTCAATCTCGGACTGGATGCAACCTACAAATGGGCCAGGCTGAACGTGATCGGCCGCTACTACAGCAAGATCTACGGCACCTCGGACAACAGTGACATCGCCCGGGGTGTCTATGCTTCGTACGAGCCGGCCTTTTTCCTGGATGCCAAGCTCACGGTGAGTCCCATCCAGTGGATGGAAGTCTTTCTGTCGGTGGAGAACATACTCGATCGAGAATACTACGAATATTACAAATCGGACGGCTGCTCGGTATTCGGAGGGGTCACCTTCAAGTACTGAGCACAGCGCCGTACTCGGAAGCGGGCAGGGACTCCATCGTCATTCCGGCATGTTTCTGGCCGGAATCCAGCAGTATTCTCAAAAAAGCCCTGCCTTCCTCCGGCTGAGGGCATACCGGAATGACGAAACAAGGTCTTCCGGGTCTCATGTGCCACTGATCTGACCAATTAGATCTTGATGATCTGTCGCTAAGCTGACACCGATGGTTCTCCGCCGGGATGACGACTCATGTGATTGCGGACCCCATGTCAGCGGCGCGTCCGGGGAGGGAGGCACCCATGTTCAAAACCAGACATTGCCGCGCGGTTGGGCTTGTCCTGATTCGGCTGGTTCTTTGCCTCACAGGGGTCTCCGCCCATGCCTCGCAGATCGAATTGACCGACGCCCTGGGGAGGAAGATCGGGATTCCTTCGCCGGTAAGGAAGATCGTGGCGCTGAATTCCGACGCGGTGGAGGCGGTGCGCATCCTGAACGCGCAGGACCTTATCGTGGGCGTCTACTCGCAGATCGACACGGACCCGGAATTCTGGGGGGACCTGGTGAACCGCCGCAAGGTGGGCAGCTGGCGGGAGCCCAATACAGAAGTCATCTCGGAGCTTGAGCCCGACATCGTGCTGGCCTACGCCAGGACCCCTTCGCCCGAATGGGAGGAGCGGATGGCCTCGCAGGGGATCCGGGTGCTGCGCCTCGAGCTGTACAGGATCGAGTCCTTGGAGCAGGAAATGCGGGAGCTGGGCCGGGCCCTCGACCGGACGGGGGAGGCGGAGCGGTTCTGTACCTGGCATGCCCGCTGGATGAAGGCCATCCAGGATAAGGTTGGAAACATCGGTCATCGGCCTTCCGTCTACGTAGAGAGCTACAGCGACTACCAGGCGGCCGGCCCGACGTCAGGAGGCCACGAGATGTGCGTGACGGCGGGCGGGCGGAACATCTCCGAAGACATGGTCATTCCCTTTCCGCGCGTCACTCCCGAATGGGTCGTGACGCGGGACCCGGAAGTGATCGTCAAGGCCGGCAGCTTCAGCACCGGTTACGGTTCCCCTGACGCGGGCGCGGCTCTCAACAGGCGCCGGGACGCCATCATGCAGCGCCCGGCCTGGAGCCTCATTCGGGCCGTCGCCTCGGGGAGAGTTCACGTCATGGACAGCTCCATCTGGGTGGGTCCCCGATCCGTTGTCGGCATCGCGTACCTGGTGCAGTGGCTGCACCCCGGCCTGCCAGGAGACCTGCGGGCCGAATCCGTGCACAGGGAGTATCTCGAGACTTTTCAGAGGCTTCCTTACAAGGGGGTCTACGTATCGGACCCGGTCGGAGGGCCGGCCGGGAAATGAAGATGAGCTCGGAGACCCTTTGCCGGGGCTATGTCACCCGAAGCAGAGCCAAGAGCCTTCTCATCGCCCTGGCGTTCCTCCTCCTCGCGACGATGGCCGCCACCGGGCTTTCCGTGGGGGCGTCGGGAGTGGGCCCCCTGGATGCCCTGCGAGCCCTCTTCGCGGACACGGGGCGTGCCCACACCATCGTGTGGCTGCTGCGGATGCCCCGGGTCGTCATGGCGATCCTGGTGGGATTCGGCCTGGGAGTCGCCGGCACGGTCTTCCAGGCGATCCTCAAAAACCCCCTGGCTTCCCCTTTTACGCTCGGCATCGGCTCGGGAGCGGGCTTCGGAGCCGTCATCGTCATCATCTTCCTGGAGGGTGGGCTCCACACGTACCTGACCGCAGCCGGCTCCTTCGCCTTTTCCCTGCTCTCCGCCTTTCTCATCCTGGGTGTGGCCAGGATGAAGCGGGCGTCCTCCGAGACCATGATCCTGACGGGGATCGCCCAGATGTTTCTCTTCTCAGCCCTGAGCGCCTTTTTTCAGTACATGGGCACCATGCAGCAGGTCTACGAGATCACCTTCTGGCACTTCGGCAGCCTGTCCAAGGCCGGCTGGCGTGAAATCGGCTTCGCCGCCCTCATGGTCCTGCCGCCCTTTCCCCTGCTGGTTCGACACGCGTGGGATTTCAACCTGCTGGCGACGGGAGACGAGTCGGCGCTCGCCCTGGGGGTGAACGTGGAGAAGCTCCGCATGTGGGGGGTAACGGCCGCCTCCCTCATCACGGCGGGCTGCATCTGTTTCACGGGAGTCATCGGGTTCGTCGGACTGGTCGCCCCCCACATCGTCCGGATGAGCATCGGGAGCGACCACCGCTACATCATCCCGGCTTCCGGCCTGGTGGGCGGGCTGCTCGTCCTCACGGCCGACATTCTCGCCAACACCGTCTGGGCTCCGCAGGTCATACCCATCGGCATCATGACATCTTTCATCGGGGTCCCCTTCTTCTTTTACCTGTTGATGAAGAGGACCCGGGAGTACTGGTGATGCTTGAAATCGTCGATCTGAGCTTCCATTACGGGAAAACGCCCATCCTGCGGGCCATCGACGCGGGCGTGCAGAAGGGCCGTATCCTGTGCGTCGCCGGGCCCAACGGGGCGGGGAAGACGACGCTCATCCGCTGCCTTACCGGCATTGCCAGGCCCTCGGGAGGACGAATCCTCATCGACGGTCGGGAAGTGGACCGCATGAGCCGCCGGGAGCTGGCGTCCCGCGTGGGCTACGTGCCGCAGCACAGGCCCGGTGGGTTTCCCATGACGGTATTCGAAACGGTCCTGATGGGCAGAAGGCCGCACATCGCGTGGCGCCCCTCGTCCCGGGACCTGAAGCTCACGGCCGACGTCCTCCGGGAGCTGAACCTCGAGGAGCTCGCCATGCGGGACATGGACCGGCTGAGCGGAGGGCAGGCCCAGAAAGTGATGCTGGCGAGAGCCCTGGCCCAGGAGCCCTCGTTTCTGGTCCTGGATGAGCCCACCAGCAGCCTGGATCTGTGCCACCAGCTGGAAGTCATGGAAATGGTCCGAGGCGTCGTGGGGTCGGGTCGGATGGGGGCGGTAATGGCCATGCACGACCTCAACCTGGCCGCCCGGTTCTCTGACGAGATGATGCTGCTGAAGGACGGGACGGTCTTTGCCCGCGGGGCGCCCTCGGCCTTGATCGGCCCCGAGAACATCCGGGAAGTCTACCGCGTGGACGCCGACGTGCGATTGGAAAACGGCCATCCCTGGATCCAGCCCCTGAGGTGCGTGCGCTGAGCAGCGGGCGGATCATTGCCTTCGCGGCTCGCACGGGCAAGCTTCGCTTAGCCCGGGCCAACACAATAGAGTGTCCACCTCTCGAGTCGTCATTCCGGCAGTCTTCTGGCCGGAATCCACAAAAAAGCTGGATGCCGGCTTAAAGATTGCCGGCATGACGAGCGGCGAAATGGACATCTTCTTCTGTGGAGGTGTACTTAGGCGATGGGCAACAGATAATCATCCGGCGGTACTAACCGAGAAACGTCATTCCGGCAGTCTTCTGGCCGGAATCCAGTGTTTTTCAAACGCCTCTGGACCCCCGCCAGAAACATGCGGGGGTGACGGAGGGTTGGCTTTCATAAGAAGCATCCGGAGATGACGTTCGGAGTTTCACGGCGCCGGGTGTTCAGTTGATGCCCACCGCCTTGCCTAAAGGAGACATACGATGAAGCTGAGGGCGATCATTGCCTGGCCGAGCGTGCTGGGTGCACTCGTGAAAGCCGTGCGGGAGCTCGATTTCGTGGATCTCAAGGTCTGGTCCATGAAGGACCTGGAGGAGCGTCCCGAGGAGTGTCTACGAGGGCTCTCCGATGCCGATGTCCTCCTCTTCTATATCGGCACCGACAGCGACACCTGGAAGAAGGTCGAGCCCGATCTCCTCGAGATGAGCCGCACCATTCCCACCCTGTTCATTCCCACGGGCCTCACCCTCGTCTCGCTGAACACCGTCGACCGGAAGGTGGCGGAAACCTGTCTCCGTTATTTCACCAACGGCGGCATGGAGAATTTTCGGAACATGGTCGCTTTCCTGGCCGCCGAGATCGCGGGTGTCGCCGTCGAGATTCAGCCGCCCCGTGAGCTGCCCAGGGAAGGGATTTACCACCCCGACGCCGCAGACGGCTTCGCCAGTCTCGACGACTACCTCCGGTGGTACCAACCGCCGGGGGACGGGATGGCGGGTCTCATCTTCTATCGATCCTACTGGGTGAACGGCAACTGCGAGGTGGAAAAGGCCCTGATCCGGGCCCTGGAAAGCCAGGGGGTCGGCGTGGTGGCGGTATTCACCGAAAGCGTGGGGCGGTCGGACAGCGGCTCGCTCCCGACGTCCGAGGCCCTCTCGAAATTCCTCGTGAAGGCGGACGGCAGGCCAGTGGTGGATGCCCTCGTGAATCTTCAATTCGCCCTGCTTTCGAGCGGTGGGGACGGTGTCGACAAACTGAGCGTCGAGGAAGGCGTCAAGCTGCTCGAGAAGCTCGATGTCCCCGTCTTCCACCCCATCGTGCTCTATTCCCGGACCGAGGAGGAGTGGCGGAGCGAGCTCGACTCCGTCAACGGGCGATCCATCGGCTGGGCGGTGGCCATGCCGGAATTCGAGGGGATGATCGAGCCGCTGGTCGGCGGGGCCTTGAAGCGGGAGCAGGATCCGGGGTCGGGGGCGGTCATGGACCGGTACACCCCCATCGACGAGCGCATGCAGAAGATCGCGGCCAGGATCGGCGGATGGATCAACCTGCGGAAGAAACCCGTCGAGAAGAGGCGGGCCGCCTTCATCCTCCACAACAACCCGTGCACGTCGGTCGAGGCGTCCGTGGGGGGCGGCGCGCACCTGGATACCCTGGAGAGCGTCGCAATCATTCTCGAGAAGATGCGTGAGGAAGGCTACATGGTCACGGATATCCCGAAAGACGGGAAGGAGCTCATCACGACCATCATGGACCGTAAGGCCATTTCGGAATTCCGTTGGACCACGGTGGACGAGATCGTGAGCAAGGGCGGCGCCCTGGCCCAGCTCTCCGTGGACGAGTACCGCCGCTGGTTCGACACCTTTCCCGAGCGGATCAGGCAGCGGATGGTCGAAACCTGGGGCAATCCGCCCGGAGAGGAGTTGAACGGGGTCCCCGCCGCCATGGTCCATGACGGAAAGATCCTGGTGACCGGGGTCCGGTACGGGAATAGTGTCGTGTGTGTACAGCCCAAGCGGGGTTGCGCGGGACCTCGGTGCGATGGAAGGGTGTGCAAGATCCTCCACGACCCCGAGATTCCTCCTCCCCACCAGTACCTGGCCACCTACCGCTACCTGGAGGACGTTTTCGGGGCCGACGTCATCGTTCACGTGGGCACTCACGGAAACCTCGAATTCCTGCCGGGCAAGCCCGTGGGCCTCTCGGAGAGCTGCCTGCCGGACCTCGCCATCGGGAACCTCCCTCACCTCTATATCTACAACGCGGACAATCCCCCCGAGGGGACCATTGCCAAGCGGAGAAGCTACGCCTGCCTGGTGGACCACATGCAGACCGTGCTCACCGGGAGCGGGCTCTACGATGCGCTGGAGGACCTCGAGAGACACCTGACCGACTACGGCAGGCTCAAGGAGACCGAGCCCGGCAAGGCCCACGCCCTGGAGCACTTCATTCTCGATGCGATCAAGGAAGGGAACCTGGAAAAAGAGCTCGGCATCGAGGAGGGAATGGCGTTCGACCGTATCGTGGAAAAGGCGCACGAAACCTTGACCCTCATCCGCGGCACACGCATTGCCGATGGCATGCACATCCTGGGACAATACCCCCAGGGGGCCAGGCGGGCCGATTTCATCAGCTCCATCGTGCGGTTCAATTTCGGAGACGGCATCTCGTCCCGAAGGATCATCCTCGACCTGATGGGGATCGACATCGACCACGCCCATGAAAACCCGGCCGCCGTCCATCCGGTGCTCCAGAAGGCCTATGGTGAAATCCTGAGCGAGGCCGACGACCACTCCGTCCGCCTGGTGGCCGGGGTGCTGGACGTGGACGGCGACGGCGGGTCCATCATGGACATCGCCAAGGAGGTCCTCGGAGAGACCCTGGTGAATCCGGAAGCCATCTCCAGGCTTCCCGCCCTGGAGACGAGGGTCCTTCAAATCTCCCGCAGCATCGACGATTCGACGGAAATCGAGAGCCTGCTCGCGGGGTTTTCGGGACGGTTCATTCGGCCGGGTCCTTCGGGGCTCATCACGAGGGGGCGCCCGGACGTGCTGCCCACGGGACGCAATTTCTACTCCATCGACCCCGGGACCATCCCCACCAGGCCGGCCTGGAAGGTGGGCATAAAGCTTGCCGATGCGCTGCTCGACAGGCACGCGAAGGAGACCGGGGCTTTTCCGGAGAACCTCGCCATGATGTGGATGGCCTCGGACATCATGTGGGCCGACGGCGAGGAGATGTGCCAGCTCATGTACCTCATCGGCACGAAGCCCGTTTGGGCCGACAACGGGCGCGTCAAGGGGTTCGAGATCATTCCGCTCGAAGAGCTGAAGCGTCCCCGCGTGGACGTCACCGTCCGCGTTTCGGGCATCACGCGCGACTGCTTTCCCGGCGCCGTCGACCTCCTGGACGAAGCCATCCAGGCCGTGGCGGCCCTTGATGAGCCCCTCGACATGAATCGCGTGAGGAAGCACACCCTCGAGCAGCTCGAGGCCAGGGACGACGCCTCCGGAGCCGATGCGGAGGCGGCCATGCGGGATGCCACGCTCAGGCTCTTCACGAGCCGCCCCGGGACTTACGGCAACGGGGTGAACCTGGCCATTTACGCCTCGGCCTGGAAGGAGGAATCGGATCTTTCCGAGATTTACATCCAGTGGAACGGTTACGGGTACGGGAAGGGAGTCTACGGGAAGCCGTCCCACAGGCAGCTCGTCAAGCAGCTCAAGTCCGTGGACCTCACCTTCAACAAGCTGGTCTCGGACGAATACGACCTGTTGGGCTGCTGCTGCTACTACGCCACCCAGGGCGGCATGTCAGCGGCCGCCCGGCACGTCTCGGGCAAGGAGGTCAGGAATTATTACGGAGACACGAGGGACCCGGAGCATGTGGCGGTTCGCGACCTGGCCCACGAGATCAAGCGGGTCGTCCGCACGCGGCTGCTCAATCCCAGGTGGATCGAGGGCATGAAGCGGCACGGGTACAAGGGAGCCGGGGACATCTCCAAGCGGGTCGGACGCGTCTACGGATGGGAAGCCACGACCGGCGAGGTGGACGACTGGGTTTTCGATGACATTGCGAGGACCTTCCTCCTCGATGACGAGAACCGGAGGTTCTTCCAGGAGAACAACCCCTGGGCCCTGGAGGAGATCGGGCGACGACTGCTCGAGGCTCACGAGCGGGGATTGTGGCAGGCCGACGACGCCGTCCTGGAGGAGTTCAAGGACCGATATCTCGAGACGGAGGGCTGGATCGAAGAGAAGATGGACGGGGTTACGGGGGAATTCCAGGGGGGGGCCGTCGACGTGCTCACGGCGGAGGACGTGGGGGACTGGAACCGGCACCTCCAGGACGTGAGGAACGCCCTCAAGGAAGTGAAATCGTAGTGGGGACCCTCGTCTCGAATGTCTGGAGCACGATGGCCGAGCTGCTCCTTCGGGTGCTTCCCGTGACGTTCGTGGCGCTTTTCGGCACCGAACTGCTGGTGCAGCTCGGTCTCATGAGGAGGCTCGAATGGCTGGGAAGGCCACTGACCCGGGTCTCCCGTCTTCCACCGGTGACCACCCTGACCTTCATCGCAGGGATCGGATCGATCGTCGCGGCCAACAGCATGCTCGCGGCGTACCGCAGTGACGGCAGGATCGACGACCGGGAGCTGGTCCTGTCCTCCCTTTTGAACAGCATCCCCGTCTATCTCAAGGAGCTCCTGACCTATCACTTCCCGGTGATCTTCCCCCTCCTGGGACCCTGGGTCGGAACCATTTACTTCATGACCTTCTGGCTGGCGGGGGTCATCAAGCTGCTTTTCATCATCCTGGGGGGAAGGCTCATGCTCGGGAAGGACAACAGGCCGGCCACGGCGGAGGCGTCAGGATGTCCCGAGCCCGCGCCCGAAAGATGCCGGAGCTCACGATCGTTCGCGATCCTCATCCGGGACACCTTCCGAAGCCAGATCCGGCTGTTCACACGCATCGCCACCTATTACGTGGTCGTCACCCTGGTCGTTCTCCTGTGCATGGAGCTTGGGCTCTTCGGTTGGATGGACTCCCTCATAGGCCCCATGGTCCGGTGTTTTGGCCTGCCCTCGGCCGTCATTGCCCCGCTCGGCGCCTATGTCGTCAACCCCACCGTCGGTCTCGCTTCCATATCCACCCTGCTCCACAGCCGCGAGATCACCGAATACCAGGCCATACTGGCCCTGCTCATCGGCGGGTTCCTCATGCTTCCCATGATCTATGCCCGCTCCATGCTTCCCAAGTACGTCGTGATTTTCGGCGCCAGGCTGGGCACCCTCATCGTGGCCCTTTCCGTGGGTTTCACTCTCGTGGCCAGGCTCATCATGCTCGGCGTCGTCCTGACGACCGGCTGAAAGCACCCATGATCCGGAAAGGAAAAGGCTTCGGCGAGCACAGCTCGACACCCTCCTGTCCTTTGTGCGGGAAGGTGAAGCATCATTCTTCTCAGGGCACACGGCATATGCCGTCAAAGCGATTCTCAGGGGCCATCGAGGACCGTCGGCACCTTCCAGCACACCGCTGCAAGCTTCAAACGGGTCACATTTTCGAAGAAGCCGTCCCGGGAATGCTCTTCGAAATACCGGCGGATGATGCCGGCCTTTGCTTCATCCATTGAGGTGAATATGTTGAAGTAGCAGGTGTAGTGGCTCACCACCTCGGGCAGGGACACCGTCCTGGAGTGGCTCAGGTGGAACATCTCCACGGACGGTTTTCGCCCTTCCTGCTGGAGGACTCCGTACGGATAGACGTACAGGTAGGCCCTGGAGGGACGGTATTCGCCCACCAGCAAGCCCCACAGGTCCCTGATGACGGGGTACTCGTGGGGCTCGCCAAAAGTGACGACGCAGCAGCCCCTCGAAGCCCACCGCTCCATCTTGAGCAGCGTCTCGGCATCGTGCACGGCGGGGGACATGCCGGAAAAGACCAGCCCGTAGCGCTCTTCCGGCTCGAATTCTTCCCAGCCGGACCGCACGGGGCGAATGTTGCCGAGACCTCTTCGCGAGGACTCCTCCATCAGGACCGAAAGCATGCGCTCCGACGTGTCGAGAGCGTCCACCCGTCGCGCTTTCTCGGCGAAGAGGAGCGTGTAGGTGCCGGGGCCGCTGCCGATATCGAGGACCGTGTCGCCCTTCGCGAACCATCCTTCCATGGCCAGACAGGAGATGATGCTCCTGTAGATCGGCTCGTCCCGGATGGACTCCTGAAGATAATTCCGGGCCACGACGTCCCAATATCCCGCCCAGAGCTCCTCGCTCGTGCCACACAGCCTGCCGAGTGATTGGGACTGCGCGGCTTCCCATTCCTGGATCCAGTTTGTCGTCTCCATGGAAGGCCCTCCCCATGATGCATCGTTATCGAATGAGTACGCGAGAACACGAGAAGACGAATTCGTGAAGCACCGGTCGCTGGATCTCCTTGGCCATTGCTATGACGCGGGATTCGAGATAGTGAAGGAACCGGGCAGTATCCCCCTTGCCAATGCGCACAGTGCCAGGATGGCTCTCCAAACGTTCTCGACAAACTGCTCGCAGTCGCAAAGGATGTTCCCCATCTCGGTTGTGAGCTTCGCCTCGTTCCCGCTCCGACCACAGAGCTGAACCATGCGCTTCAGCGAATACGGGCTTGCGCCCGCGTCGCTGAGCCTGGTCGTCAGATGTGCAAGGCGAGTTGGCTGCTCATTGAAATCTCTTGCCATTGCCAGTGCTCACAGAAATGGATAATATATGCGCATTCTAAATGCGCATAAGGAGACCGTCATGCAAGAGGCCTTGTACGATACCAATGCACCGAAGAAATCGACGAATCTGAGCATCAACAGCGATCTTCTTCGCCAGGCGAAAGACTATCACATCAACCTCTCCAAGGCTCTGGAACAGCGCCTGGTCGAGATGCTTCTCGAGGAAAAGCGCCGAGAATGGAAGGAAGCGAATCGCGATGCCATTGAAGCCTATAATCGTCGCATCGAAGCAGGCGGCGTGTTCAGTGACGGCTTGAGGAGGTTTTGATGGCACAGTTTGATGTCTTTGAAAACCCCAATGAAGAAACGAATCAAGCTGTTCCCTATCTGCTCGACGTCCAGGCTGACTTGCTCGACGGCCTTTCATCGCGTGTAATCGTCCCACTTGTAGCCGCTTCAACTGTGGGTAAAACCATCAAGCATCTTAATCCGGCGTTCGTGATCAGAGATACTGCGGTATTCATGTCCACAGCAGAGTTGGCCGGAATTCCAGTACGGTCCATGGGCAAGAAGGTCGGCTCACTAAAAGATCAGCGTCACGAGATCATTGCTGCACTTGATTTTCTGTTCACCGGCTTCTGAGGGACATCTAGCAACACTTGTGTGCGGGATGCAGTCCCGGAATCGGTACGGGCAGAGCGGCTTCACCTTTCCGAAGCCAAGCCTGCATGAAACTGAAATCCTTTCACACCCGACCAGATAGCGTGGTCAGGACTCGCGGTTCAGGCACCGAGCCTCAGGAGCAGGCGGGCATCGAGAGCCAGGGCGCCGTGGCCGTCGTCGCTCAGAGCTACAGGGTTGAGGTCCAGCTCGGCGATCTCGGGAAAGCGGTGCAGGAGTTGTGAGACCTGCACCAGGATGCGGCCCGCTGCCTCGATGTCCGCCTCGGGCATGCCGCGAAAAGCTCCGAGGATGCGCGCCCCCGAAAGCTCCCGGAGCATGCTTCGAGCGGCCCCCAATCCAATGGGAGCGAGCCGCATGCTCACGTCTTTCAGGACTTCGACCATGATGCCTCCGAGGCCGGCCAGGACCACCGGACCAAAGGAGGAATCCCTTTTCCCTCCGATGATCAGCTCGCGCGACGAAAACACCATTTTCTGGACCAGAACGCCCCCCACATCGGGGGCCAGCCGGCTCAGCCTGTGCCAGTGCGGTTCAAGCTCCTCCGGTCCGGCCACATTCAAAACGACGGCGCCTTTTTCGGACTTGTGGAGCATGGACTGTCCGACGGCCTTGAGGACCACCGGGTAGCCGATCCCCCCGGCAGCCACGAGCGCATCCGGAAGGTTTGCCGCCATTCTCCAGGGGACCGTCGGGATGGAGAGCCGGTCCATGAGCTCGAAGGCCTCGTGCAGCAGTGGCTGGCGGTTCTCGCCCTCGATGGTGCTCAGCCAGGCGGCGGCTTCCTCGCTCCAGGGGGATGCGGAAACGGAAAGCGGCTCACCGAGCCTCGCCTCGACGGCCTTCGCATGATCACACTGGAGAGCCAGGGCTTCCACGGCCTGAACGGGCTCCGAAAAGAACGGAAAGTCGGCCTCCTGTCTCAGGAAGACCAGCTCCTCGAAGGGGATTTCCACAACCATGGCGACGGGCTTTCGAACCCGCCACGACAGATCCCACAAATCCTGCAGCAGCTTCCTGGATGCCTCCCGCTCGACCACCATGTGAGAGACATGGATAAAGACAGCCCCGTGGACGTCGTCCTGGCGCAGGACGCTCTCCACCACCTCGAAGTTGAAGGGCATGTCGTAGAGGTCGCCAAGGTCCATGGGGTTCCCCAGGCGGATGACGCCGGCCCGAAGCCGCTCGCGGATGGTTTCGAGAAGTCCTCCGTCAAACGGAGGAAGCTGAAAGCCGTGGCGGTCGCAGGCGTCTGCCGCCAGCACGGCATGGCCACCCGAGCGGGAAACCACGGCGAGGTTCTTCCCCTGGAGGCGCGGCATGGAAAAGGCGCGAATGGCGTTGACGGCCTCGGCGACGGATTGAGCCCGCACGATGCCGACCTCGCGGCACACCGCATCCACCACGGCGTCGTCCCCGGCAAGAGCGGCGGTGTGGGACTGGGCGATGGTCTGGCTGAGGGGGCTCGTGAAGGACTTGAGCAGCACGATGGGCTTGGAGCTTCCGCGTGCCGCCTCGGCGAACTCCCGGCCGCGCTTGAAGTCCTCGAGGTAGAAAAAGATGATCTCCGTTTCAGGGTCGTCCAGGAGGAATTTCAAGAAATCGACTTCGTCGAGGTTGAGCTTGTTGCCCATGCTAACGAGCTTGCTCACGCCGATGCCCGAGGAGCTGAGCCGCTCGCCCAGGGTGAGCCCCACGCCGCCGCTCTGGGCAAAGACGCTCACCCTGCCCTGCCGGTACGGGGTGGGCAGGGCCACAAACGGCGCATAGAGACCCGTTTGGGTATGAATCACGCCGATGCAGTTGGGGCCGACGAAGCGGATGCCGAAGCGGCTGGAGACGTCGAGCAGCTCATCCTCCAGCTCTTTTCCCTCGGCCCCGAGCTCCCGGAAACCGCCGGATTGCACGATGGCCCGGCGAATGCCTTTCTCCCCGCACTGGGTCAGGACGTCCGGGACGACACGGGCCGGGGTGAGGATGATGGCCAGATCCACCGGTTTCGGCACCCCGGCAACCGAGTGGTGGATGGGCCGCCCCAGCACCTCGCCTCCCCGGGGTCCCACCGGATGAATCTTCCCCTGGAAGCCGAAGCGCACCAGGTTGCTCACGATGTTTTTCCCGAGATTGTCCTCGGATTCCGAGACTCCGATCACGGCGACCGACTGGGGGGAAAAGAGCTTGTGCATGGGTTTTCCTCTATTGGGGGAAACGAAGTTCATTCAACAGGCTACAGGTAACGAGAGAGAGAGTTATTGGTTCAATGCTTTTGAGCACGCAAGGTGTGGCGCTGGCTAAGTACACCTCCACAGAAAGAGATTCCATTTCGCCGTTCGTCATGCCGGAATGACGACTCGAGAGGTGGACACTCTAATGTGATGAGATGGGCCGAGCGGAGCTTGCCCGTGACTGCGTGAGAATTCCAAAGTATTGGAGGGGAGGGCCGGAGGGTATGTTTTTGACGCGGATTGAGGCACATCCCCCTTGCCCCCCCTGAGAATGCTGTTGTATCAGCGGTTTCAGAAAGGTTTCTGGGCGGGCATAAAGCCCGCCCTTACGCCATCCGCCAACGATCTTCCGTAGGGTGGGCTTTATGCCCGCCCGATCTCCCGGCTTAACGGCCATGAGCATCCGCGGCGCTCACCCCCATGCATGGAAATCTATTTCCATGGCAATTCAGCAATATTGGCCCCCCTGAAGGGAGGACCTCAAAACAAAATCAGGCATTATCGGCCTAATCAGGGATTATCGGCCTACCGAACTGGCACGTGAACGAGCCCGGCGAGCGGTGGGCTCCACCGAGCTCCACGTCTCATTGGGGTACCGGAATCCAGCATCCGGCATCCAGCATCACCAATTCACACCACTCCCCGGCCCTTGAGCTCGGCGAGCCTGTCGCCTCCGAGACCGAGATATTTCTGGTAAATGTATTCGTTGTCGGCCCCGACGGGGCGGCAGACCCACTTGATGCGGCCCGGGGTCGCTGTCATGGCCTTGAACGTCGAGTTCTGGACCATCACGTCGCCATAGTGGGGGTCGTTCATGGTCACGAAGGTTCGCCGCTCCTTCCAGTGCTCGCGCTGGAGCACCTCGAGGGGGGTCTCGAGCCTTCCCGTCGCGACCGTTCCCTTCTTGTCCGGCCGCTTGCTGTAGTCCGTGATCATCTGGAGGATTTCCTCGGATGTGTACTGAGTCGTGACCTTTTCGATCTCATGCTGGATCTTGGGCTGGTTCTCGGGGGTGAGCCGCTCCTTGATGGTGGGGAACATGCCCTTGAGGTCCGGCCGGTTCAACAGCTCGCAAAGGGCCGACCAGTTGGGGTCCGTGAAGCCGGATATGAACGTGTACCCGTCCTTGCACTTGACATACGTGTACGGGAACACGGCGTAATCGTAGTTGCCGGCCCGGGGCATCTGGTTTCCGGACATGTGAAAGTACTGCATGGCGTAGTTCGAGATGGCTAGCAGACCCTCGGGCGGGGAGCAGTCGATGAACTGGCCCTTGCCCGTCCGTCGCTTATGGAACATGGCGCTCATGATCCCGAAGGCCGCCCAGGAGCCGCCCACGTACCAGCCCATCCAGTTGCCCTGCCGCAGCGGCCTTTTGAGCTCGCTGGGAACTTCCGGATCCAGCTCCGGCTCGCCCGTGATGGACATGATGATCCCCCGGGCCTGGTTCACGATGTCGTAGTCCGGCTGACCGGAGTGCTTTTCCGAGTCTTCCCCGAACTGTCCGTAGGTGTGCACGGCACAGTGGATGAGGCCGGGGTTAACCTCGCGAAGGTCCCTGTAGCCCACGCCGAGGCCGTCGAGGAAGCCAGGCTTGGTGGTCTCGATGAGGACATCCGCATGCTTGACCAGGCGCTTGAACAGCCTGGCGCCTTCCTCGCTTCCGACGTCCAGGGTGATGTGGCTCTTATTGCGCCCTTCCACCAGGTAGGCCAGGCCCGTATCCTGGATCATCATGCCGTAGGGGCTCATCTTGCGGGCGATATCCCCCCCCGGCGGTTCGATGCGGATGACCTCGGCGCCCATCTCGGACAGAATCGACGAGGCGAAAATGCCCGCGAAGCTGCCGCTGCTCGCATCGATCACGAGCATGTCATCGAGGGCTTCGGGCTTTTTGGTGATTTCATCCGGGTTCGTGTCCCGGTGGGCCCACCGGGCGTATTCCCGGTTGATGGCCATGCCGACGATGTGCTCATCGGTCAGAATATCCTGTTCAAGGTCCGGGCCCTCGAATTCGTAGCCCGCGACTCCTGCATGCTTGTCGTCCGCCATGGTCCTGCCTCCTTATCTCGCGGTTCGATCTACGGATACTTCACGCCACGCTTGCCGTCCCAGTCCGGGGGAGGACAATGGGAAGGGATCTTCGGGTTCCACTTGAAGATGACTCCCTTCTCGGCCAGCTCGCTGACTTTCTCGGACGAAAGCCCCAGGATCTTCGTGAGGACATACTCGTTGTCCATGCCGATGGGGCGCGCGGCCCACTTGAGCTTTCCCGGGGTTTCGCTGAGCCTGGGCGGGTAGCAGGGCTCGGTCATTTCCCCGTATAGCGCATCATCGTAAGTCTGGACGCTTCCACGTGCCCGGAAGTGCTCGCCGTGGTAAACGTCCTTCACCTGGAGCACGCGCGAGGCGGCAAAGCCGTGGCGCGAGGCAAGGTCCTCGATTTCCGAAACCTTTTTCGTCGCGGCCCACGTCCCCACGGCTGCAAGCACTTCGCGGGCGGGACCGTCGGGGAGGCGGTCCTCGGGGTTCGGGTATTTGGCAAAAAGAGCTGGATCACCCATGGCGGTGCAAAGGCCATCGAACTCCTGGCGGCTGAAGGCAGCCAGCGCCACCCAGCCGTCCGCGCAGTCGAAGAGGTCGGAGGGGCACACGGCGAGGTCGCGGTTGCCGCTTCTGGGCCTGTCCTCGCCCGTTTTCGAGGCGTAGAGCCAGGTCCAGTCCAGGAAGCGGATGACGTTTTCGACCTGGGAATAGTCGATGAATTGGCCTTCGCCGGTGCGCTCGCGATAGTTCAAGGCGGCAAGGATGGCGTTGGCGCACATGACGGCCGTGATCCAGTCGGCGATCCAGACCCCGGACTTGATGGGACCCCGCCCCTCGAATCCCGTGATGGGGGAAAGCGCCCCCATGCTCTGGGCCACCGCATCATAGGAGGCCCTTCCCGTCCAGGGGCCCCAGGAGCCGTAGCCCGAAACGTGGAGCTGGATGATGCGGGGGTTGATTTCCTTGAGCTCGGGATAGCTGATGCCCCACTCCTTCATTCGACCGGGAGTCAGGTTGTCCACCACCACATCCGAGCGTTTCACGAGGTCCAGGAAAAGCTCCTTGGCTTTCGGATGGCCAAGGTGCATCCCGACCCAGTATTTGTTGTGGTTTTGCTCCTGGAGGCCGGGGGAGAGGTTTTTCCAGAAATAGGCGAAGGGGGTCACGAAGCGCATCTGCTCGCCCCTCTGCCCCTCGAACTTGATCACCTCGGCGCCGAATTCCGCCAGGTAGTCGCAGGCTGCGGGGCCGAGCACGACATAGCAGACTTCCAGGATTCGGACGCCTTTCAGCGGCTGCGGCTTGTCCAGCAGCGCTTCCGGGTCGAACAGCTGCTTCATGAAGCCGTGGTAAGATTCTTCCTGATCCATGCATTACCTCCTCTCACTGTGAACGGGGAACAAGACGACGAACGGTGCGACTCCATCACGCAGGGTGGACCAGAGGCTGCTTGTGGGCGCCCTCAAGGCATGTTCGCTGAAGGGCTTCCCGCCACCGTCGTGCCGACGGAGACAGTCTTCGACACACCCGCAGCCGTTTCCTCCCCTGCGTGGCGACACAGAATATGCCCCACTTCTCCGGAGGACAAGGAATAAGGTCATGTTCTCCAGACGATCTTTCGCTCCCGGTTTGTTTATCCCGCTCTTCACAACAGCACCGAAACCGTTATTCGGGCATCAATCCGCCCTCTTCCGGCGGAATTCCCCTTCACATCCCGGGGAAAAGCCCTTAGATTCTACTCCAGTTGAAATCTGGATCGCGTCGGGCACTGCATCAACCAAGGGTCATACCCCGTTCCTTTTGATTCACTGCACGCGGGGCAGTCCTTTTCAGCATTTGATTCGAATGATTCCCCAATCAGGAGGCCATACATGGCACTGGAACACGGATTCGAGCTGCTGCGGGAGCAGGAGATCCCTGAACTGAAAACCCTGGCGAGGATTTACCGGCATGCGGCCACGGGGGCCGAACTGCTTTCGTTGATCAACGACGACGAAAACAAGGTCTTCGGCATCGTCTTTCGCACACCCCCCAGGGATTCCACGGGCGTGGCCCACATTTTGGAGCACTCGGTGCTCTGCGGGTCGCGCAAATACCCCGTCAAGGAACCTTTCGTGGAGCTCCTCAAGGGCTCCCTCAAGACGTTCCTCAATGCATTCACGTACCCGGACAAGACCTGCTACCCGGTGGCCAGTCAGAATCTGCAGGATTTCTACAACCTGATCGATGTCTACCTGGACGCTGTCTTCCAGCCCCGTATCACGCCGCGGATTTTCGAACAGGAAGGCTGGCATTACGACATCGAAGATCCCCAGTCTCCTGTGACCTACAAAGGGGTTGTCTACAACGAGATGAAAGGAGCCTACTCCTCCCCGGACACGCTTCTTGCCGAATACTCGCAGCAGTCGCTTTTCCCTGACATCACATATGGTCTGGATTCGGGCGGGGACCCTCAGGTCATTCCCTCCCTGAGCTACGAGCAGTTCAAATCCTTTCACGAGCAGTTCTATCATCCCTCCAACTCGCGGATCTTTTTCTACGGCAACGACGACCCGGAGCAGCGCCTTCGACTCTTGAACGAGGCACTGAAAGACTTCAGGCGACGGGAGGCTGACTCGTCCATTCCCATCCAACCCCCTTTCGAATCGCCCCGTGAGCTGACCCGATTCTACGCCGCCACCGGAGAGGGTGAAGAGGGAGCCTCCGGTGCTTCCAAAGCCATGGTCACGGTCAACTGGCTTCTCAGTGAGACCCTGGATCCGGTAATGAACCTTGCCCTCAGCATCCTCAATCACTCGCTTCTGGGCATGCCCGGCGCCCCTCTGAGGAAGGCTCTCATCGAATCGGGACTGGGCGACGACCTGGCGGGTCACGGCCTCGAGGATGAGCTGCGCCAGATGTTCTTTTCGGTCGGGCTCAAAGGCATCCAGCCCGAAGATGGCGGCAGGGTGGAAAAGCTGATATTGGACACCCTGGCTCAACTGGCCCGTGACGGCATCGACGCCGGCACCGTCGAGGCGTCCTTGAACACACTCGAGTTCCGGCTCCGCGAGAACAACACGGGCATGTACCCACGCGGGCTCGTGCTCATGCTTCGGGCCCTCACCACCTGGCTTTACGACGGAGATCCCCTGGCCCTCCTGGCCTTCGAAAGGCCCCTTGCCGACGTCAAGACCCGCATCGCCTCCGATCGCATGTTCCTGCCGAAGCTGATCGACTCCATGATGCTTCAGAATCCCCACCGCACCACCGTCCTGCTCAAACCCGACCCCCGGCTCGGAGAACGGCAGGACACACTGGTCAAAGAAAAGCTCGATGAGTTCAAGCGGACGCTGCACGATTCGGAAGTTCAGAAGCTCGTTCAGGATACGCTGGAGCTGCGCGAGCTCCAGGTGAGGCCCGATCCCCCTGAAGCACTGGCCACGATCCCCATGCTGAAGATCGAGGATCTCGAGCGCAGCAACAAGATCCTTCCCATCGCAGTCGACAAGGAGAATCGAACGACGCTGCTCACGCACGACATCTTCACCAACGGCATTCTCTACCTGGATCTCGGGTTCGACCTCCACGTTCTGCCCCGGGAGCTGCTGCCTTATACCTCCCTCTTCGGACGCACATTCACTGAAATGGGAACCGACAAAGAGGACTACGTTCTCCTCAGCCAGCGTATCGGCCGCAAAACGGGGGGCATCTTCCCCGAGCTCTTCGCATCGACGAAGGCCGTGGCAAGGGACGCCGTAACCTGGCTCTTTCTGAGGGGAAAGGCCATGACCCACCAGACCTCCGAGCTCCTGGACATCCTGCATGATCTGCTGCTTTCCGTCCGCCTGGACAATCCCGACCGGTTTCGACAAATGCTCCTGGAGGAGAAGGCGCGAGTCGAGCAGCGGCTGGTCCCCAACGGGCACCAGTTCGTGAATCTCCGCATCAAGTCGCACTTCAGCGAATCGGACTGGTTCGGTGAACAGGTGAGCGGCATCAGCTACCTCTTTTTCCTGAGGGACCTGGTGCGAAGGGTGGACGAAGACTGGCCGGGCGTGCTGAAAGACCTGGAGTCGGTTCGCAGCCTCCTGATCGACGGCGGAAACGTGATTGCCAATGTGACCTGTGATTCCGGCGATTGGGGGAAGATCGAAGACGAGCTGAGAGGTTTCGTCCGGGAGCTGCCGCAAAGCCCCCAGGGTGCTCCGCGGCCGGTCACCTGGCGGAAGCAGGAGCCGCCGCTCTTCGAGGGACTGTCCATCCCCAGCCAGGTGAATTACGTGGGCAAAGGCATGAACATTTTCGATCTGGGCCACGGCTGTCACGGATCGACCCTGGTGGCCACGGGCTATCTGCGCACCACCTGGCTCTGGGAGCGGGTGAGGGTGCAGGGGGGGGCCTACGGCGCCTTCTCGCTGCTCGACCGGCACTCGGGCACTCTCGTCTTCGTATCGTATCGTGACCCCAACCTGAAAAACACACTGGATGTCTTCGATCGCTCGGGGGAATTCCTTCGCGGCGACTCCCTCAGCGACGACGAGATCTCCAAGGCCATCGTCGGGACCATCGGGCAGCTCGACGCCCACCTGCTTCCCGATGCCAAGGGCTACAAATCCATGCTCCGCTTTCTCAAGGGGGAAACGGAAGCCGACCGCCAGAAGCTCCGCGACGAGGTGCTCGCCACGACTTCCGCTGATTTCAGGGCCTTCGCGGACGTTCTGGACGAGCTCAAGGAGCACGGCATCGTCAAGGTGCTGGGCTCCGACCGGGCCATCGAAGCCTCCGTGGCCGACAAACCGGGGTGGCTCAGCCTGCTCAAGGTGCTATAGGTGTGCCTCCAGATGAGGGCACGGGTGACCATGAATCGATGTGCATCGCCATTCCGTCAGTTTTTGCTCCGCAATGGCGAGGGGCTGGAACGGATACTCCACTCCCTGAAGCGGCACAGAGATTGACCGAAGCGCATGACATGGTTACAATAGCCCCAGCCTGAAGAGACCACCGTATCCACAATAAGGGACATCGTATGGCAACTCTGAATGTCGGAATCAGGGAGGCGAAGGCGAACTTGAGCAGACTTTTGAAAATGGTTGAGAAGGGAAATGAGATCGTCTTGACGGATCGCGGGCGGCCCGTGGGAAGGATCGTCCCCGTAGGAAGGGAGGCCATGGGGCTTGCCTCGCGAATCAAGGCGATGGAAGAAGCAGGAATCTTGGAGCCGGTATTGGGCAGAGGCAGAGGCCCCAGGGGTCTGCCTTCCCCCATTCCCGTCGAGGAGGGTATGGCACAAAGACTCCTCAGGGAAGACAGGGAGGGCAGCCATGGAGGCTGAAGCGATAGTTGTCTATTGGGACACGTCAGCCGTCCTTTCGGCGCTTTTCACTGACAGGCATAGCCACCTTGCCCAGCAATGGGCAAAGCGACATGGCTTCCATCTCCTGTCCACTCTGGCCTGCGCGGAGACATTCGCCGTAATCGCCAGAATGACAAGGGAGCGTAAGGTGGCGAGGATTCTTGGAGATGCCGCTGCAGAGGCTTTCCTGGAGGGTCCGTGGCGGCGGGTGAATGCCCAACCAGCATGGAATCTCATGCAGGAGCTTTCGCAAAAGTGGCCTCTTCGGGGCGCAGACCTGTGGCACCTGACCCTCACAAAGAGCCTTCAGGCTCACATGCCTGAACTGACCCTTCTAACGTTCGACGACAGGCTCCTGCTGGCCGCCCAAGGCGAAGGACTCGTCGATTCCTGGCCCGAGTTTCCTGGTTAGAGACTCAATTGTGTTGAGCGGCACTTACTGGCTCTTGCCGGCTTTTGTTATCTCCTGCAGAAGGATATCCGCATCCCTGTACCCCGGATACTTTTCCAGAATGGCCTTGAGGGTTTCAATCGACTCGCCCCGGTCGCCCCTCTGGTTCAGGTAGAAGGCGAGAGTAAAGGCGTACCTGGGCTCCTGGGGCCTGAGGTCGGCTGCCTTGCGGCACCAGGAGACCGCCTCGTCGAGGCGGTCTTTTGAGGTGATGATGCAAAGGTTGTAGGCGGCCTGGGCCATCTGGGGGTCTGCCTCCAGGGCCTTCCTGAGATGGGCTTCCGCCCCTTTCGGGTCATTCAGCTCGGCCTTGAGCAGTCCCATGTTGAAGTGGGCTGCGGCACTCTCCGGAGCTTCCTTCAGAGCCTTTTGGAGAGACTCCTCGGCTTTCACACTCTCCCCAAGGCGGGCATACGCCATGGCCTCGTTGACCATGACCGGAACGGCCCGAGGCTCCAGCCTCAGCGCCGTGTCATACGAGGCAAGGGCCTCCCTGGGCTCCCCGCGATCCAGGTAATAGTTGCCCAGGTTGTAGTGGGAGGACCACTGGTCCGGGCGGGAGAGCATCGAAGCCAGCATTTCCTCGCCGGCCGCCGCGACGGCTTTCTTTAGGGCTTCATCCATGGGGGGATTCGGGTAGGCCGCAAGCGACGCCGCAGCCCGGACGCGAACCAGGCGATAGTCATCCCCGGCTGCCTGCACCAGTGCGTGGAAAGCTTCTTTCGTACGGACGTCCTGCAGGGCTGCGGCCGCCGCCGAGCGCACCAGGGGGGACGGATCCCTGGTGGCCTCGATCAGCACCGGGACGATTCGCGGGTCCCCGGAAGCCGGGACCATGCGGATGAGCGATGTCGCAACGACTTCGTCGCGACCTTTCTCCGCCACATAGCTCAGCATATCCGGGAGCCTGGACCAGTCCCGCTTGCGCGCGGCGTCCACCAGGGCTGCACGCTTCAGCACCGGCGCCTGGTAGTCCCGGGTGCGCCACTCGCGCACGTACCGGTCCGCCCAGGCGGCGTCTTGATCCGCATGGCAGAGATTGCACGCATTGGGCGACTGGTAAGCGAGGGTCGCGGCGGGCGCCGGCGGAAGCATCGAGTGATCCGAGCGGTTCATCCGGGCGAAGCTGGTCATGGGCATGTGGCACGCAATGCACTGGTTCCCCGCGCTCCCCTCCGGGTGATGCGTGTGGGCCGATGCATCCTTCACATGCTTTTCGTGGCACGGCATGCAGGCGTCATTGGCCTTTTCCTCGGCCTTGAACCGGTAGCGGCCGCTCGATGTGTGGCAGGTGACGCAGTGGAGCTCCCCGGCCTTGGCGCACGGGCTCATCCTCCAGGTGGTGTACGTGTAGTTCTCCCCCAGGTCACGGCCGTCGGGGTAGAAATCCGGATCCTCCAAAGTCGCGAGATCGAAGTGGTCGAAGAACCGATCCCCCGGCGCAAAGGTGGCGGTGACCGGGGACACCTTGGCGTGGCAGACGGAGCAGGCGTCGTTCTTTTGCTCAGACGTGAAGCCCTTCCAGCTGAGGATCTTCATGTCCTCGGGCTTCTCCCCTTTGGGCGCCTCCCGCAGGACCCGGTTGTGCTCCTCCGACGGTCCGTGGCAGGCCTCACAGTTGATGCCCGGCTCGGCCCAGGTGGTCGAGTACGTGTCGGTTTTGAGATCGTAGCTAGTGGTGAGCTGGCTCACGTGGCAGCCGTGGCAGGAGGTGTTGAAGGTGTATGCCGGGTCTTTCCAGTCGACCGACTGCCCCGTCTGCCCCCCGGGCAAATGGCGAATGCCGCTGGCCGCCGTGTCGAACCACTCCTTCTTGTGGACATCGTAGGCGACCGGGAGCGTCTGGAGGCGTCCCTTGTCGAGCGGCGTCAGGAAATAGTAGACGTTCTTTCCTCCCAGGACGTGCTCGATCCGGTATCTCTTTTCCTTCCCGGCTCCCCGCTCATGCACGTAACCGCTTGAGCCGGAAATGTCGGCACGGTACGAAGACTTGCCGATCTTGATCTCGCCTTTCTGGGGGGTGAGCTCTTTCCGGGCGAACTCCGCCGTGTAAGGCTGCATGGCCAGCCCGTGCCTGGAGCTGGACCACAGCTGGTAGAACCGCTCGTGGCACTCCCGACAGCTCACGGAGCCGGCGTAACCATTGGCTTTCACCGCAGCCGGGTCCCCTGCCCCAAGCACCGGAGCGGGACAAAGGCCTCCGACAAGGCAGGCGGCCACCATCAAGAAAGCCAACCAGGCATTCCTGGACCGTTCAATGAGCTTTTGCATGCCTGATCCTCCCTATCAGCCGGGCAGCCGACCCACAATGCCCGGGGGTGTTGCGAGGCCCCCTCTCCCGCGCTCTATGTCGCTGCGCAAGTACAGAAGGCCGGCTTCGGTCTGAATGCCCAGAAGGGAATCAATCATTCGGGTTGTTGAGCAACCGCACCTCGCGCTGCGGAAAGGGGATGGTCCATCCCGCTTCCGCCACCCCGTCGTGGATGGCCACCGCCAGATCGCTCCGGATGCGCGCCCAGTCGGCGAATTCGTCCGTCCACGCCCGCAGCTCGAAATTGAGGGAGCTGTCGCCGAAGCCCACAAAGAGGCCGTGGGGTGGCGGAACCCTCATGACCCGCGGGTGATCGCGGGCGACCCGCTCCAGCATCTGGATCACTTCCCTCGGCGGGGCGCCGTAATTCACGCCCACCGGCACGTCGAGACGCCGCAGCTGGTCGCTCAGGGTCCAGTTGGTGACCTGGTCCGTCACGAGCTGGGCATTGGGGATGATAATTTCGGCGCCCTGCCGGGTTCTTATGGTGCTGGCCCGTATGCCGATTCGACGCACTTCACCCAGGTGCTCCCCCACCTCGATACTGTCGCCCACGTGAATGGGGCGCTCGAAGAGGAGAATCAGCCCGGATACGAAGTTGTTGACCACGCTCTGGAGGCCGAAGCCGATGCCGACTCCCAGCGCGCCCGCGAGCACGGTCACCCTCGTAAGATTGACGCCCAGCACCGCCAGTCCTACAATCACTCCCAGGGACAGGATCACGTAGTTCAGGAGGCTCGATGCGGCATAGGAAAGGCCCACCGGGACCCCGAGGCGCGGGTAGACATCCTCCTGCAGGACGAACCGGATGCTTCCGGACAGCAGGTAGGCAGCCCACACGGTCAGGCCGAACGCCAGGACGTCCCCCAGGGACAGGCTCAAGGCCCCGCGCTCAAGCTTCGTGGTCAGAATGGTTTCGGCGATGGCCAGGGTCGGCTGGAAAAGCCCGAGGTGATCCAGCGAGCGCATCACCCCCATGAAGATGGCGAGCCAGACTATCAGCCGTTGAGCCCGCCGCAGCAGGAGCTCGCGGTGGTGCTGCACCATCCGCAGCCCTCCCAGGGGCCGGGTGCTGAGACTGAACGCCAGCAGGCCCATGGCGATGCGCATGCTGCAGTAAAGCAGCAGCACCAGAAACCCGAGGTCCACGGAAGTGGAAGCGAACAGCCTGGCCAGCCGCATGTAGCCCAGGATTCCGGCAAGAAGACCCAGGGAAAGCCCGGCGACCATCAGCCCCCCCCCAAGCCGGAATATGCGATGGAATGCCGTACGCTCCAATGGGGCCGCGTAGGGTTTGAGGTACCCCTGAACCTTCAGCCAGCCCAGGACGGAGATGCCTGCAAGCGACTCCAGGATGACGAGTGACTGTTCGATCCAGGGCGTACCGGCAAACGTGTACCGGAGGCTCTCCAGGGCAAACAGCACCCCTGCGATGCAGGCTCCGAGAACCGCCCTCGGTCCCAATGGCGCAACCAGCCGGATGATTGGTACGAAACCGATCACCCCGAGCAGGCTCTTGACCATATCGGGCGCCGATGAAAGGGGACCCGTTACGAAAACGGTCGAGACGAGATAGGCGGCAGACCAGGGGTAATCCAAGACCTCGGAGCCGGAAAATGTCCTTCCCTCGGAAGCTTCCAGGCGACGCAGCCTTCGTCCGGCAGCACCGAAGAGCACAGCCGCTGCGACAAAGAACCCCACATGCACCAGAATGCCCCGGGATGTGCTCCGGACATACTCCAGGATCCCGCGCCGGCCCGCAGCCATCACCCGGCGTATGTCATCCGACAGGGATCTGCCGGCCTGCTTCCACAATCCAGGGCTCCAGAACGGCGGTGCATCCCGCGTGAAGAACCCACCCACCGCTTTCTGCTGGGCCTGGACAATCTGGGCGAACATGGATTCACACCGGGACACCTGCCGAGCCACTGCAGCCTGAAGATCCAGGGCATCCTTGAGCTGCACCTCCAGGGGAATCCGGACGGCCCCGAGGGAGCTCGTCACAGCCTCGACCTGCTCGATAATCTGCAGCGGTGCGTTGGACGCCCGAACCGATTCATGGGTCGCCGTCCACACCCTCTGCTTCTCAACCAGCTGGTCGAGGGATGTCTTGACCCGGCCGGCTCGCTCCGTGAGAGTCTTCAGCCATCCGGCCACCAGCAGGCGTCTCTCCTGCCAAATCCTCTGCTTCGCCTGGAGCTGATCGAGGATCGCTTCAGTCTGAAGCATTTCGGTGGTCTCCTGGAATTCCTGATCGATCTCCAGGCGGGCGGCAGGAAGCTGCGTCAGAATGTCTTGAACGGCCTTGGTGGGAGCCAAATGCGCGTTGATGTCGTGAAGGAAGCTCGTGACCTCGGCAGCTCGCGCCGCGATTTCGGACAGGCTAATCGCAGCGGGGGGGGGAGCAGCGGGAGCGGGCTGGGGTGCCGTTGGGTCCTTTTCCCCGGCAACACCGGGGAGAACCGGCTCCAAACAACACACGGCAATGACCATGAGCAGGGCGGTGCCGCAGAGCGTGATGCGTGATTTCATGGACGCCTCCAGTCAACGCTCCCGGAAGATTCAGTAGACTAAGTCGATCTGCTTGTCGGAACGTTCCACAACTTTGACGCCGGCTTTGGTCAGCTCATCTTTCGCAAGCTTGCTCACCGTCCCCCTGACCCCAAGTTCAAACTTGTTTGGGCCCGGGGTCGCGGCTTAGCCCCGCAAGATGGTGTCCGAAATCAGAGCGAACGTCATCCCGGCATGTTCCTGGCCGGGATCCAACAGTATTCTCAAAGTGCCCTGGATCCCGGCTGGAAGACTGCCGGGATGACGTCTGGGGTTTGAGGACCTTATTGGGTTGCTGTGCACTCAGTACACCTCTACAGAAAAAGATGTCCATTTCGCCGCTCGTCATGCCGGCAATCTTTAAGCCGGCATCCAGCTTTTTTGTGGATTCCGGCCAAAACACTGCCGGAATGACGACTCGAGAGGTGGACACTCTGTTGTGATGAGCTGTACTTAGCAGGCCGCAGTGCAATCCGGCAAGCTAACGCAGATCTCGGAGCAGCCGCTGAAACTCACTGGACTCGTTGAGGATCCGGTGTGCGGCGTCCTTCAGCTGATCCACCTGTTCGGGCTTCAGAACGAACGAAGTGGGAAACCGCTTCAAGGCCTCGCGCTCCGTTTCGTCATTCAAGGCGTCAAATCTCACCTGGACCAGGTAGAACTCGATGTCGCCGCAGGCGCCGGGCTCCGTGGAGATGGGGTTTGAACCGCACCTTCCCTTGCGGATCTCGTCAGCCCACCGCGGGAAGCTTTCCTGCAGGAGGGCCACCGTCTCCATGTTGTAGCGCTCAATAGCGATGGACGAGTACGACGAGAGCACGGCCCCGAAGGGCGGGATCTTCTCCCATCGGTCCCATTTGTCGTCGATGGCCGTCACGGCGTTCACCACCACGAACACGATCTTGTGGACATTTTCCATGTTGGCCATTTTCAGAGTGGTCCAGGGATCTCCCATGAGCGTGACACGCTCCAGGGCGGCTCGAAGCCCCAGGTTGTCGGCAACCCCCCCGTCCACCAGGTGAATGTAGGGCTTTGTTTTGGAGTCCATAAAGGGAAGCATGTTGTTGGCGAGATCTAACCGGCGGGAGGTGACGTCCCTGGGGGGAGTCATGGCCTCCACCAATGCCTCGGGCAGGTGGAAGCCACAGCCGCCGGCGTAATTCCGCAGGGTAATGGGGCTCAGCACCACGGGAACGGCCGATGAGGCCGCGCAGGCACGGGCAACGGGATAGGTCGACAGGTCCGAACAGATCAGATCGAAAGCATCCTGGATGAACGAAACACGGGTTCCGTGAACCATGTCCGTGGCGTTGATGACGACCATGGGCTCCTTCTGGGCGAGGAGGTCGCCAAACGTCTTGCCGTCGAAAACATGCTCGTTGTAATAGTCCGCGGCAAGGTCGCTGCGGTCGTAGTAAGCGGAGGAGAGCTTCACCCAACTGACGGGATTGAAGAGGATCGATCGGGTCAGGTCTCCCTGGATGTTCTTCTTCAGAAACCGAGGTTCGAAGTCTTCAAAGATGCGATCCCTGAAAAGGCCATAGTATGCTGCCGTGAAGCTCCCGCCGGAGACCCCGGAGATCCAGTCCACCTCGTCCAGCAATCGCTTCTCGTGTCCACGGAGGTTGACCGTCGTATCCCGAAAGGCTTCGAGCACCCCGTATGAGAAGGCGGCCGCCCGCGTTCCTCCTCCGGAGAAGCTCAGCATGAGCAGCAGCTGGTCGTCGTTGGTCGGGCTGATGAGATTCCTGCCTCGATACCCGGCCTGCGGGTCCCAGTGCTTCATGGGCTGGTTGACCGGGTAGTGGGCACAACCTGTCGACATCAGAGCGATCACTGCCGCGTATGCACAGATCCTGAAGAAACTCGGCGCATCCTGCAACCTCTCTCCGACGACCATATCCAAAATGCCACGCAACATTCGAACGCTCCCGCCAACGAAGTGGTCAACAGTTTGATATTTCAGGAAATAAGGTGGGGGCCACCTCGCGCCGGAGACAGGATTGTACCATAACGAAGCCCCACTTCCCCCTCCGAGACTCTCTTGCATCCCACCGTTGTGATACCAGGTCATGGATGCCGTGCCGGAAGGGACAGTCAACTGGTTTTGCTTCAACGTATCCTGATAGTCAATGATCAAATACTGGGATGAAATACTGGGACTGAAACGTCCCCTGCAGTGGCCCTCCCGAAACCAGGGGAATGAGCCTTGTCTGGGCGGCAGACGCCGTCTGGCCCGCATCATCCTGGGGCGCACTCGGAGAGGTCGACTGTCTCCAGCTATGGGTGCACCCTGCGGCGTGCGGGGCTCAGTGTCCCCCGAAAAGGGCGGGCGGTTCCTTGTGCCACGAATAGCCCGCCTCGGCCAGTTGGTAGCCCACCTCGTAGAGCGCTCGCATGTAGGCCGTGTCGAAATCTGTCTTGTGCGGCTCGTTGAACGTCTCGGGTATATACGCCAGGTTGTAGTCCAGGCCGTCCCGCCGCGCCGTGGTGTAAATCCGGTACAGATCGCCGATGCCCTGATACTCGATCAAGCTGGCGATGGCTCGATTGGCGATGGACAGCGTCCATCGCTCAGTCTGTGCCCAATCCGGATCGAGGCGCGCGTTGCGGATGATGTAGAGCTTCCGCTGGCGCTCGGCGTGATGCTCGCGCGAAAACTCGGCCAGCTTCAGGCCGGGCGGGTAGATGAAAACCTGCGCCACGGCCCCCCCGTCCACGTGCATCTCCTGGTAGGGCTTCCCGTCCACCGCCACGTCGATCATCTCCGGCGGAAACGCTGCCGGAATGGCGGCAGAAGCGACCATGAGCCTGTGGATGAGATCCAGGGCACCGGGATTGCCGCTGGCGGCGATCTTGGTAAGGTTCCAAACGACGGGACGGCGAGCGTCCAGGTTGGTCGTGCCGATGAGCAGCACGCGCCCCCTGGCATGCTCCGCGGCAATGGCGGCGAGCATTTTCTGATCGATGTGCTGGTTGACCAAATCCCACAGGGGTCGGTTGTCCGCCATGGCATCTTTGAAGAGCGCCGAGAGAAAGGTCCGTTTTTTCAGGATGTCGCGCGCCGAGATGGTGGTGTAAAGCGCCTTGAGCTCATCGTCGTAGGCTGGACCCAGAAAGGCAAACGGAGCGATGAGCGCCCCGGTGCTGACTCCCGTTACCAGCTTGAATTCCGGCCGCGTGCCGGCCTTCGTCCAACCGTTCAGAAAACCTGCCCCGAAGGCGCCGTTGTCGCCGCCCCCCGAGATGGCCAACAGGGCTGACGGGGGCAAATGGCTGAGATCATTCCCCTTGCCAAGACAGGCCGCCTCGCGCTCCAGGCATTCCAGGAAATCCTGCTCGAACCGTTCGAGATCCCGGGCATCCCGTGGAAAGTAGCGGATGGAGCCCGTGAACCCGGCCACTTGCGCCACGTCCTCGAGCTCCCTCGGCACAGCCTCGTGCCGCGCCATGACACAGCCCTGGGCGAGCAGCGCCGCGAGGGCCACCGCCGCCACAGCCATCGCCTTGACAGATTTGCGTCGAACCATTTTGCAGTCTCCCTCATGAATCGTGCGTCAGTGAGCGATTAAGGTCCCGGGCGACTGTACCCTCCGCCGTCTGCCGAGGAGAATGAGCCACGCCCCGGTCAGAGCGGCCGCAAGGAGAACCGACCCACGCCGCACGAGGCTGGGAATGATGAGCGCCTCCAGTCGCTGCTTTTTCGAGTCCTACCAGGGCATCAACGTGAACGGGCTCACATCCTTGATGACCTCTCCGGGTCGCTTGTTGGCGACCTCGACGAACTGCCTGGCCCAGTCATCGATGATCTTGTGGGCCACCCCGTACCAGGTGAACGACCTCAGGTTGAGGGGAGCCACCTGCTCCTCCTCGCGGTCCGCGGCCATGGCAATGACATTGGAACTGCTCGTGTCCACGACACGGGCCTCGAAGGCCGCCGTCCCCACAGCCCCGGATTTGCGCGCACCGGCCTCCACAGCCACGCCGCTGCCATAGGGCGCCGCCAGGGCGATGGCTTCCAGGAGGGGATCGCTGGGGACCAGTTCCGTCAGGGCCAGCTCAAGGGTGATGGAGCCGGGCGCCGGAGACGGCAGGACCTGGTAGCGCTGGTTGGGGTCTTCCCGGAATGCCTGGATGAACTTGTCCCGCATGTACTGGGCCACGGTCTGGAGGTCCTTCTCGTAGTCCTCCTTGCGGAAGTTCTTCTGCCACCAGTTTGCCTGCATGAGGTAATGGGTGTTCACTTCCTTGATGTAGATGGTCTTGTAGACGCTCCAGTCCGTTCCCGCCTTGACCCAGACCTTCTGGAAAGGCAGGTCGGCCCGCTTTTCCATCTCCTGCATGGGAACGAAGCCGGCCCCCTTGGACGGTTCCGCCTTCATCGTCTGGCAGCCGGCCAGAGCCAAAGCGATTAGCAAGAAACTTCCCCTCACGACTCGTTGTCCACGTCCTTTCATGGTCTCTCCCTTTCAGATGGCAAGAATACAATGCATGCCGACTTCGGCGCACGGGACCCCGCGACGCGCGGGATCGCTCACGGAAGACTGTCCCCCGATAAGCTCCGGAATGGCCGGGGTGAGCGACAGTTGAACGTTCCACTCCCAGCCGAAGGCGTCATGGTGAATGGGCATGCACTGCCCTGCGCCACCGATGATGACCGGGAGCCTGCCCAGCTTCACCACCTCGTTGATGCCCCCCATCTTTCCGCTCAGGATGAAGTGGCATCCAGGGCGTGCCTCTCAGATGCGAGAGCCTCCCCCTGCGATGCTGCCCCAGGTTAGCAGCCCCGGTCCTCGACCCGTCACCTGGCCCTCAGGAATTCGACCGCGTAGGTCTGACCATACACCGCCTGGTAATAGGTCCCAACCAGCCGATCAGCCTTCGGGTCGTATCGCAGGCTGTAAGTCGAGCCGGGGTAATTGGCGTCTCGCAGCTTGACGAACAGGCTGATCTCGCCCTCGCTGCGTCGGATCTGCGCCTGTTCGACATTGATCGACCGGGGATTGAAGTAGGCAGCCTTCACGGTCCCGTCCGGCTGGACCTCCTTCAGTTCGAGGACATACCCTCCATCGGGCCGCACCCAGCGGCCGAGCAGACGTTGCGCATCCATCCCCTCTGCGGATTGCGGTGTATCGGCGGCGCCGGCCGCCGGCAGCGCAAGGCACGCCACGATCGCACCCGCTAGCACCAGGAGGATGGCTGTTGAAACGGGCCTCCGTGCACGATGAATCAAGCCACCAGTCATTGGGTACATTCCCCCTCATATTCCAGCGAATCAACTGAATGCGCGACCGTATTCGTGTCCGCGCCGGTATTTTACACGGCCAGCGGAGGCAAGAGCATCGGGACGAACCTGCATGCGGAGCCGGGAGTGAGCTGGCCCCAAGCGTTGCCCCCGGACGTTTCCTGCCTGGTCACCCGTGCCATTTTGGGGCTGCCGAGAACTGCCCGGGATCGGATCACTCGCAGAAGACCGTCCCTCTGATGAGCTTAGGGATGACCGGTGTGAGCGACAGCTGGATGTTCCACTCCTGCCCGAATGCATCCGGGTGAATGGGCATGTACTGGCCGGCGATGCCGATTTTCACGGGGAGCTTGCCGAGCTTAACGACCTTGTTGATGCCGAGGCCGATGGGAACGGTCCAGGTCTGGCGCGAAGCGGCTTCCCAGTCGGCCAGGATATTTCCGGAGTAGCCGATGCTCCAGCCCTCGCCGAAGAAGACCGCCGCGATGGGCTGGAGGTTCATTTGGTTCGTGTCCGCCCTATCCCGATCACCCGCGAAGGAGGTCCAGTTCTGGACGAAAGCTCCGAGGATCCAGTGCTTCGAGAGATAGCCGACGATGGCGGCCGGTCCAACCTGCCACTTGCCTTGACCGGTCCAATCCGTGGAGCCCGTGGGGAAAATGAAGGTCGGTCCCAAGCCGAGGAGCCAATTGCCTGCAAATTCAGGGCTCGGCGAGAGCATTTCCATCAGGATGGTGTCTCCGAATCCCGTTGTCCGACCGATTCCCACTGCAGGCTGACCGGTATTGCGATTGAGCTCGAACGTCGGGTACGGCGTGGAGTTGAACAGCTGCAAGACCGGTCTCGTGATGAGGTTCCACTCTTTGGTCAGGGCGATCGGCAGGACGGGCTGGAATTGAAGATTCGACTGCCAACGCCCCGGGACGTCCAGATAATAGTTGTTCTGCTGAAATGACAAGGACCAGAGGCTGCTCACGGGGTTGGTGAGCTTCTTGTTGATCTCGGTCAACGACGCTTCGTGAGCGACTTCCTCCGATGCAGCCAAGGCATTGCAGCTGCCGCCAACTGCACCAGCCAGGGCACAGTGGAAAAGGATTGAAAAGGTGATCGTGATACGTACCCACCCGTGGTTCGGGAGAGGTGACCGTGGTGCTTCGGTGATGTCACGCGGCTTCATCTGGCCACAGCTCCATTGTGCTTCACGAGTTGAAGAGACGTCCACGACCACCAATGACAGAATCGCGCGGAGATGAGTCTGCACGAAAAGCCTCGGTATGGCCCTGTTCCCGGCCGGTTCTCATGGAGCAGGCACCACGATGTAGTAGACGCCGTTGGCGCCATAGTTCGGCTGGAACCACGTGTTGCCGCACAGGTAGTAGGTCACTCCGCTGACAGTGGGCGTGACGCACCCGGAAGGCAGCACAGCATAACGCGCACCCATCACATAGGTCGTGGCAGCTGCAGCGCCCGCTGCGACCCCCGCGCTGTAGGCGCTGGATGTCGCCGCCGCCGTACTGCTGGAGGCCACGGCCGCCCCGGCAACCATCCCTACCGCAGCGCCCGCTGCGGCGGCTCCCGCGGTGGACCAGCCCCCGCAGTTGTAGCATCCGGCCCCGTAGTAGTTCACGGTGGCAGGGGGGTGATAACCCGCGTAGTAGGCGCCAGGCGGATGGTAGTAGGCCCCGCCGTAGTGGGCGTCACCGTAGGCCGTCCCGCCATAGGCGCCCGTCTTGGACCAGCCTCCTCCTTCGTAGTGGGTGGCGCTTCCGCCGTACACATTGGTGTGCTCCGTGCCCTCGCCGTAGGCGTGCGTCGTACTGCTGCCAAAGGCGCTGGTGTGCTCGGTACCCTCTCCGGCAACGTGAGCCGTGCTGCCGCCCCAGGCGTTCTCATGGCCCGAAGCTCCGAAAGTATGCGCTGAGCCGCCGCCGAAGCGGTTTGCGTGACCCCAGCCCCAGGCCAGCACGGAGAAGACTGCCACAACAGCCAGACCCAAAGAACCGATGAAGATCTTTTTCATGGTGTACTCCTCATCATTTACTCTTCGAGGTTTTGCCCTTTGCTGGGGGTTTATCTCCCTGAGCCTTTTTCGGATTGGGATGGGCGAAGGGCATGGGATTGGCTTTGGCCGCCTTCGCAGAACCGAAGGCCTCCGCCGGCACAGCCGGGTCCAGCTGCCAGTTGGAGAGCTCCAGCTGGTGGCGCAGCCGGGCCGGGTCCGTGCGATAGACCGCCCGGATCATCCGGGGCAGCTTGTCCTCGGCTCCGATCCAGATCTGGGCGAACATGTCCTTGTCGGCATACGCCACCATGTCCGTTTTCGTTCCCCCGACGACATCGGACTGCCCGATGTAGAAGGCCAGAACCAGTCCCTCGGAGATAGCTTTGTAAGGATCGGTCACGATCACATCCGTGAACGGGAAGTAGATGGCGGCCTGGTCATAGGCGGCTTTCAGCATGGCGTCGACGGTTGCAGGGGCCGGCGCCACGGCCGCCAGGTTCTCGACGGGGGAAAAGGCCGTCATCGTCTTGCCGTCGTAATAGAATTCTGTAGCTGCTCCGTCGCCCGGTGTGATGACAAGGAGCTTGTCAGGCCGCTGAAGCATCACCTCGGATTTCGTCGTGTAGGCGAGTGGAGGGCCCAACCGGCTCGGACTTTCGTAAGTTGCTACCGCCGTGAAGCTCATGGTGCGCGCCGCAGCCAGTTTGCTGCCGGCAGCCTTCAGAATTTCCACGGCCTTCGGCTCCAGCTCCATACGCACCGCGGGCGGCGCCTCCTTGGCCACGGCCTTGGCTGCCTTGGGGCCTTTCGACCCCTCCTTGGATTCCGCAGTGCTCACACCCGCTACGCAAAATGCGCCCAAAGCGAGCACGAGCAATAAAACGCGCCCGAAAGGCTTATTCTTGCTCATGGGTTCTCCTCCCATTCATTAGGTCTCAGCCTCCTCAGATTGATCACCGGACAGAGGGCACAGTGCGGCGACCATCATGGAATCATGCCGCATTCAAACATCTTGTTGGCGATGGGGGGCGCCACCTTGTCGATGAATGCCTGGCGCATCTGGGGATCGGCGCGTAGAAGCTGGATGACTTTCTGCTCTTGTGTGGATTTCGCCTTGCCCTTCTTCTTCCACAAATCCTCACAGCTCGACGCCTGATACTTCTGGATGACCTTGTCCGCGATCATGTTCATGATCGGGTAATCCTGGGCCCGACCGATGCCGGCGCACCCCAGGACGAGTGCCAGGGCAATGATGCAGGAACGTTTCTTCATGACATTCTCCTCATTCCAGGATCACTTTGTCGTGACAAGAGCCGGCGGGTGCCACGTGCCCGCGCCGGGCGGCAGAATGGACGGCGGCTCGGTCTTCGGCCAGTAGAGGCGCATCACCAGGTAAATGGGGCCATCAGGCGCCGGAAGCCAGTTGGATTCCTTCGCTTTTCCCGGGGAATCCTTCTGGATGCAGATGGTGAGGGAGCCGTCCTTGTTCTTCCTCATGCCCGGCAGCATCGGGGAATTGATGAGGTACCGGTTGATCGGGTTCTGGATCAGCAGCTGCGTTTTGCCGTCGTACAGGGTCACCGACCAGAAGGCATTGACCGGCGGGTACCGGCCCGCCTGGAAGGTGAGCGTGTAGCTGTGCTTGCCGCAGTCGGGTTTTTCCCCTCTGTCGTCTTTCAGCAGCATGGGGTACATGGCCTCCACGGCGTCGTTGCCGTAGATGCCCGCCTTCGCGGCGGCGGCGCGGAGCAGCCAGTCGCCGTTGTAGAACGCTCGATCGCCGAATGCCGACCCGATCGCCCAGCCATTGATTTCCTTGCCGATGGCGGCGACTTTCGCCTCCACCTTCTTCTCGCCCTCCTTCATGCCCAGCCCGATCTCCGCTTTGTGCTCCAGGGAGAGATCCTTGAAATGGAAGGTCTTGCCGGGACCGATGCCGATCCGGGCGAGCCTGGCCCGGATGTCCTGCTCCTCGGGCCCGGCGGGAGCGAACTGCAGGGCGAAGTCCAGGTACTCAAAGAAGTTCTTCTTGACCAGCTCCTTGTCGATCTTCGGGAACTCGACGGCCGGGGCCGGTGGCGGCGCGGGCTGCTTCAGGTAGGACGACAGCGGCTGCACCGTGTAGCCGGACTGGATTTTCACGACGTTGGGCATGTCCTTCGGGTTGAAGAGCTGGGTGCGGTAGACTGCCAGCGAGAATTGAGTCGACGATTGAAAGACCTTCTTGATGCCGGCGGGCGCCTGGCCTTTCCAGCCCGGGCCCACGACCATGTAATTGCCGGGGGCGGGGCCGGTGGCACGGCTGCCGATGTAGCCGTAGTTGAAGCAGTTGCCGTCGACGAGCATCACGGAATAGTAGCGGCTCTTGGGAACCGCGGGGACCGAAAGCACGATGGGCTCCGCCCGCAGGTCCATCCAGACCATGGAGTACGGCGTGTCGCTGTTGGGGGTGATGACACTCGTGTCCTTGTAGGTGAACACGCGCGCCTCGTTGGAGATCTGGTTGAAGGGCGCCTTCCACTGGCCGGAGCAGCGGTCCAGCACGTACTCATCCATGACGGCGTAGTTCATGACGATGGGCAGGCCGTAAATGAAGCCTTCCTCGGCGATGGCCCGGGTCTCGGCGAATCCGGGCCGGTCTTTTTCGCCCTTTTCCGCTTTGGAGATGCTATCCGTCGCGCAACCTGCCACGAAGGTGAGGAGGATGACGGCCGCGGCCAGAGGCCGGCCACGCAAGGTTGACTCGTTCACTCTCATCCGATGCTCCTTCAGTTGGGCTCTTTGGACGCCGACTACTGGGGTCCGTGCTGCAAATGGTGAATCGGCTTGCCGTCGACCGCGGTCGCCTGCACATTCTCGAGCTTCTTGATGTCTTCCTCCGTGAGCTTGGGACGGTCCACCTTGATGGTGAGCTTGTTGAGCTTGGCGGTCAGCGGGAACGGGGGCTTGTAGTCGGCGTCGTTGACGCCGGTCAGGGTGTCGGATCCGATGTCGAAGCTCTCGTCCCACTGCAGGATCATCGGCAGGGTGTGAGGCATTTTGATGGTTTGGACTTCCTTGCCGTCCACCTTGAGCGTGCCGGTGCCGGGGCGGCCAAGACCGCTCAGGTTGTTGAACGCGAGCGTCCCCACGCCCAGCCCCTCATATTTGAAGTCGAATTCCAGCGTATGCTTCCCGGGCGCAAGGGCTTCCGGGCCTTCCCACTTGACGCGCTTCAGGTCCACGAGGTTCCAGAGGAAGACGGGCTTACCTTTCAAGAGGTAGAAGCCGTAACCGGCAAACCGGCCGCCCGAGGTCAGGATCATGCCCTCGGCCCCGCCCTGCGGCACGTCGATGTCCGCCGTGATGGTGTACGATGCGTTGAGCAGCATCGGCGAATCCCCCTGCGGCAGGCCGACCATCGGCCTGGTGTACACGAACTCGGTGCGGCCGGCGGTGATGTTCGGACGCGGCGCGACGATGCGGGCCGCCACCGAGGCGTCCATGGGGAAGACCTCGTACTTCTTGGCTTCCTCGATGAACATCGCCTTCAACTCCTTCACTTTGTCCGGGTGTTTGTCCGCGAGGTTCTGGGACTGGCTGAAGTCCTTGTCGAGGTTGTAGAGCTCGAGCACCTGGTTGTTGAGCGGGTCGGGGTTCGCCGCGCCGAAGGCCTCCCACGGCGCGCGGTTCACCTGGGTGCTCAACAGCCAGCCTTCGTGATAGAGGGCCCACTGCCCCATCATCTCGAAGTACTGGGTCTTGTGCCGGGATGGCTCCCTGGCGTTCTTGGCGTCGAAGGTGTAGGCGAAGCTCGTGCCTTCGATGGGCGCCTGCTTGATGCCGTCCACAAATTCGGGCGCGGGGATGCCGGTTACCTCGAGGAGGGTCGGCACCACGTCGATGACGTGCATGAACTGCTCGCGGAGGCCGCCCTGATCCTTGATGTGGCCGGGCCAGGAGACCGCCATGCACTGCCGGACGCCGCCCAGCTTGGAGGCATTCTGCTTGAACCAGGTGAAAGGCGTGTCGAAGGCCCAGGACCACCCCGCCGACATGTGGTTGTAGGTCTGCTCGGTGCCCCACACGTCATACCACTTCATTTGAACGTCAACCGGCATCTGGTTGATGCCGTTGAAGAAGGCCACTTCGTTGGGCGTGCCGAGAGGCCCTCCCTCGGCACTGGTGCCGTTGTCGCCGTTGATGTAGATAATGAGGGTGTCGTCGAGCTTTCCCATGTCCGCGACTGCCTGGATGACCCGACCGATTTCGTGGTCGGTGTAGGCTTCGTACGCGGCGAAGATCTCAGCCTGTTTGATGAAAAGCTTCTTCTCCTCGGGTGTCAAATCGTCCCAGTTCTTGAGCACCTTCGTGGGCCAGGGCTCCAGCTGGGTATCCTTGGGGATCACGCCGAGGCGCTTCTGGTTCTCGAAGATCCGCTCGCGCACCTTGTTCCAGCCTTCGTCGAAGAGGTGCATCTTCTGGATCTTGTCCACCCATTCCTTGGTCGGGTGATGCGGCGCATGGGTGGCTCCCGGGACATAGTAGACAAAAAATGGCTTGCTCGGGTCCGTCTGGTTGAGCCGATTCAGGTAATCGATGGCGTCGTCCGCCATGCCGGTGACGAGGTTCCAGCCCGGCTTGCCCTCGAACGGATAGATCTGCGTGGTGTTCCGGAAGAGGTTCGGCTGCCACTGGTTCGCATCCCCGCCCACGAAACCATAGAAATACTCGAAGCCCAGGCCGGTCGGCCACAGGTCGAATGGACCCGACTGACTGGCGGCAAATGCGGGCGTGTTGTGGTCCTTGCCGAACCACGAGGTGGCGTAGCCGTGCTCCTTGAGGATGCGGCCGATGGTGGCCTTGTCCTTGGGGATGATGCTGTTGTAGCCCGGAAAGCCCGTGGACTGCTCGGAGATCACGCCAAAGCCGGCCGAATGATGATTGCGGCCGGTGATGAGCGCCGCGCG